>CAWGNK010000004.1:0-13378 GCA_963823945.1 uncultured Acidimicrobiaceae bacterium | reverse complement strand
GACCTCGAAAGACCGCGGGATGTCGGCCGGCTTGGCGTGCACGTCCACGCTGAGCAGCAACTGCTCGACCGTCCCACCGGCGCGGCTCACGGCGACCGCCTCGCCGAGGAGGGTGACAGGGACCTCGGCGGCCACGATCTCGTCACGGCGCACGACGATGAAGTCGACGTGCGCCACCGTCTGGCGAACCGGGTGGCGTTGGAGCTCACGGGCCAGTGCGAGGTGGTGCGTCTTGCCGACCGTGAGGTCGATGAGCGCGTTGGCGCCGGCCCCGGTCGACAGCGCGCCGTGCAGCGCCCGCTCGTCCACGCTCACGGGAATCGGCTTGACGCCGTGCCCGTAGAGGACACCCGGCACCCGGCCAGTCACCCGGAGACGACGAGTCGCGGGCGAACCCTTGTCATTGCGGGGTTCTGCGACGAGAGAGATCTCATCCATGTTGACGCGCTCCTCGGGGCTCGAGCCGGTCGACCGCGGCCGCATCTGCGCCAGACCGCCGAAGGTGGCCACGACACGGCACTTTCCGTTCCCGAGTCTAGGCGACCACGACCTTGCCCGGAACTGGGGTAGTGGGTCAGCCGCTCCTTCATCACATCAGTTCGAGCTTGGCTCGATGAGCGATTGGCATACGCTGGGGGTATGCTAAAGCGGTCAAGCAAGCCCCGTGACCTGAATGCCCTGGCCGCGGCCCTCGTCGCTCAGTCGACGAGCGACGAGCCGGAGCCCGATCTCTACGGAGGGAAGAACCCCGCGGCTGTCGAGTTGGGACGACTCGGGGGGAAGAAGGGCGGCAAGGCGAGAGCCGCGAAACTCACTCCCGAACAGAGGTCACAAGCAGCTCGGCATGCTGCTCGGGCGCGGTGGAACCACTCAAGCGGCGTCGGCGAAGGGATCTGAATTGTCTCGCGGATCGCGGCCTTCAACAATCGCTCGTCTTATTTCGGCTAATTGAGGTGCGGCAGTGTAAAAGCGACCGCGAGCGGTCCCGTGCGGAAGTAGTAGACCGAGTTCTGTCAAATGTTTTAGATCGCGGCTCGCTACCTGATCTGTGATCTCTTCCTCGGTATCCGCCAGAATGGCGCGGTAGGTTCCGTTGCGTACTCGAAAGGCCATTGCGGCGTCGTACAGCGCATTCAATGTTCGTTCGGGCAATCTGTTGTGAACAACGACTTCTTCTAAATCGTCCCAGAGGCGCTCGCTTTCCTTGATGCGCCTCTGAAGAGTGCGCGCTTGCCGCAAATGGGCCGCCAGGATGAAGCGCACCCAGGGCATCGCGTCGCCCGTGGGGTCCCAGGAGCCACGCCCCACCTTCGCGAGAACGTCGTAGTACGCCTGGGTGTTGCGCCCCAGGTACTCCTCGATACTGCAGAACACTGGCGAAAGGACACCATTACGTGCCATCACCAGCGTCTGAAGGCATCGAGCCATACGGCCATTGCCGTCTCGGAACGGATGCACCATGACCAAATTCAGGTGTGCCATCCCGGCAAGCACGATCTGCGGTCCCGGATTCTCGTGATTCAATTGCAACACGAACTCGTGAATGAGCGCGGGAACGTCGTCTATATCGGCACCCTCGTAGACAACCCCACCGGTCGCTTCGTCGCGCACATAGATCGCTCCCGCGCGCCAGAGTCCCGGACGATTCTTTAGATCGTAAGAGGTCATTATGAAGTGCAAACTCTTGATCAATTGCTCGCCATAATGAAAGTTGGGTTCTGACGACAACTGGAGTACGTAGGTCATGGCATCGCAGTAACCCTTAACTGCCAGACGAGTCTCCTCGTCCACGTCGAGAGGCGCCTCTCCTAATTCAATGGCGGCTGCATCGTCAATTGCGGCTTCGTATCCCTCGATGCTGTTTGATCCCTGCACGGCGCGGGCGAACTGCGCCCGGCGCAGAGAGCCGTACCAACGTTGCGGGTCGTGGAGGCGAATCCGAAGTTTCTCGGATAGCTCCCCGATATGGCCGAGAACCTCCAGCTCTCGATCTCCCAGGTCCGGCGTCGCGAACAACATGATTGAAAGTACCCTTTCTCCTATCCCTGGCGGATATTGTATCATCCTTGGCTACAGATTCAACCTGTTACTGAGGCAGTGAACAACTGCTTACTCCTCACGCATAGTGGTCACTATGAACAGGTTGAGCACCGAACGCAGAGGCCAGGTCGTCAGCCTGCTCTGCGAAGGCATGTGCATCCGCTCCATCATGCGGGTGACCGGCGTGGCCAAGAACACCGTCACGAAGGTCCTGGTCGACCTCGGCGCAGCTTGTGCCGAATACCAAGACGCCGTGCTCACCAACCTGCGCCCGAGCCGGATGGAGTGCGACGAGGTTTGGTCGCTTTGCTATGCGAAGCAGAAGAACGTTCCAGACGAGTTCCAAGACACCCTCGGCCACGGGGATGTGTGGACGTGGGTCGCGGTGGACGCCGACACGAAACTTGTCCCGAGTTGGCTGGTGGGTGAGCGCACGATGGCCGACGCCTACACCTTCATCGCTGACATGCGTTCCCGCATTGACCCGAGCCATCGCATCCAGCTCACGACCGACGGACTGCGCCTCCAGTAG
The DNA here is from genome assembly GCA_963823945.1 of uncultured Acidimicrobiaceae bacterium. Taxonomy (GTDB): domain Bacteria; phylum Actinomycetota; class Acidimicrobiia; order Acidimicrobiales; family Bog-793; genus Bog-793. Next base: position 10,806 of record CAWGNK010000004.1, on the reverse strand, counting down.
ACGACTTGTCGGAACGGACGCCCTCCAGGAGATTTGTTGTGTTCCACGAGTCTTAGTGTTAACAGAACAACTTCTCAAGTTGTCGTGTACTAATTAATTCACCTTAAGCGCAACACTCTTCTACAGCCCCGGAGGAGTCAGGAATAGGTCCCGATTCCTAACTTTCGGTGGATTCAAACTGATGTGATGAAGGAGCGGCTGACCCACTACAGAACTGGCGACCGCGGGGGCGACGTGCCGGGTCTGCGGCAAGCCGGCACTGGCGTCTCCGGGTGAACCCGGCCCGCGGGCCCTGGGCGGCCGGCTCAGGACAGGTTGTTTCCCCCGAAGATGCCGGAGACGGACGTGTCCTCGAAGACCGCGTCGATCGCGGCCGCGATCAACGGCGCCACGGAGAGCACCTGGATCTTGTCGATCAGACGCTCCTTAGGTAGAGGAAGCGTGTTCGTCACGATGACCCGGCTGATCGTGTCGCCGCTCAGTCGCTCGAGGGCCGGATCGGAGAGCACGGCGTGGGTCGCCATCGCCCAGACGTCGGTCGCGCCCGCATCCCTCAGACGCTCGGCGGCACCGAGGATGGTCCCGCCGGTGTCGATGAGGTCGTCGATGATCACGCAGACACGGCCCTTCACGATGCCGATCACCTCACGGGCCTCGACGCTGTTCGCCTTGCTCGCCAGATGCCGCTTGTGCACGAAGGCGAGGTCGGCGCCGAGCTGCTGGCTGAACCGCTCGGCGACCTTCACTCGGCCGGCGTCAGGCGACACGATGGAGAGCCTGCGCGGGTCCTGCTCGGCGAGGTAGCTGCACAGCACCGGCAGCGCGGTGAGGTGGTCGACGGGGAAGTTGAAGAAGCCCTGGATCTGGCCCGAGTGCAGGTCGACGCTGACGACGCGGTCCGCCCCGGCGGCGGTCAGCAAGTCGGCGATGAGCTTGGCGGTGATCGGCTCGCGACCCGTCGACTTGCGGTCCTGCCGGGAGTAGCCGTAGTAGGGGCAGACCGCGGTGATCCGGTGCGCCGAGGCCCGCTTGGCGGCGTCGATCATGATCAGCTGCTCCATGATCGAGTCGTTCACCGGGTGGCTGTGGGGCTGGATGATGAACACGTCTGAGCCGCGGATCGAGGCGTCGTAGCGGCAGTGGATCTGACCGTCGGCGAAGTCGTGCAGGTTCGCCTCGCCGAGCGCGACGCCGAGGTTGTCGGCTATCTCCCGCGCGAGGCTGGGGTGCGATCTCCCGCTGAACAACTCGAGGCGCCGCCGCGGTACGAGCTCCATCTTGGTCCCCTCTCCGATCCGACCCTACTGACGATCTTCGTCGAACTCGATCCGCGCGAACGGCCCGGTCGCCGAACGGGGCTCGACGCGACTCCCCTTGGCGAGGAAGGCAAACGGCCCCACCACGGCCCCCTCGCCGATCGTCGCATTGTGCGCGACGGTCTGGGTGACCCTCGCCCCGGGCCCGACGGTGCAGTCGACGAGGTGGCAGTCCGGCCCGACCACGGCGCCCGGGCCCACCGACGTCGCGCCCTCCAGGATGACGCCTGGCTGCAGCACGACGTCCTCGGCGAGTTCGACGGCAGCGTCCAGGTAGGTGCGGCCGGGGTCGGCCATCGTCACGCCCAGCCGCATCCATCTGTCGTTCAACCGCCCACGCAGCACCTTCTCCGCCGCGGCGAGCTGGGCGCGGTCGTTCACCCCCGCCGTCTCGGCGGGATCGGGTGCCACGAACGTCGCAACCCGGTAGCCCGCGGCGTCGAGCACGGCGATCGTGTCGGTGAGGTAGTACTCACCCTGCGCGTTGGCGGGCGACAGACGGCGAAGCGTGGGCGCGAGAACACCGTGGCGAAAGCAGTAGATCGACGTTGCGACCTCGTCGATCTCGAGCTCGCCCTCGTTCGCGTCGGTGTGCTCGACGACGCGGGCGACGTTCCCGCTCTTGGAGCGGACGACACGCCCGTATCCGGTCGGGTCGCTGATCCGCGCGGTGAGCAGGGTCGCCGCGGCGTCGCTCTCCCGATGCGTCCGCACGAGCTCGGCGAGCGTCGACGGACGCAGCAGCGGCGTGTCGCCCGGCAGGATCATGAGGTCCCCGTCGGCCAGGTCGGCGCCCTCGTCGAATGCGGTGAGCGCGACCGCGGCGGCATCGCCCGTCCCGAGCGGCCGCGACTGCTCGACGAACTCAATCTGTAGTTCTGGGGGTGCCTCGGCCTGCACGGCCTTCACCACGTCGACGGAGCGGAATCCAACGACGACGACGACCTTGCCGATCGGCAGCTCGGCCAGGGCGTCGAGCACGTGGAGCACCATCGGCCGCCCGCACAGGCGGTGAAGGGGTTTCGGCGTCGCCGATCGCATCCGCGTCCCCTCGCCAGCGGCAAGGACCATCACGGAGAGCGGGCGGGAGGCCACGAGCCCATTCTCGCCGAAGGACCGGGGCCGTGCTGCGCTACAACTGGCGACGTGGATTCGCCGGCTCCCGCGTCCGGATTCGGGCCGCGGAGCCGCGCGGCCCTGGCGCACGCAATCCGTCCCGCCCGGAACCGCCGGCATCGGGCCCGCGGCCGGCAAAGCGCGAGGATGATCGCGTTGCACACCTTGGAAGGTGGAATCCGTTGAACAAAGCCGATTTGTCGGGCGTCGCGCCGTTCGTCGAGAACCACTGGGAGGCCGACGCGCTCACGACGCTGTCCGAGTTCGTCGCGATCCCCTGCCTCTCGCCCGACTTCGACCATGAATGGGTGTCGAACGGGCGGATCGACCAGGCCGCGGAGCTCCTTCGCTCCTGGGCGGCGCGCCGGCAGCTAGCCGGGTGCTCGGCCGAGGTCGTGCGGCTCCCGGGCCGCACGCCCTGCGTCCTCGTCGACGTCGCCGCGACGCCCGGGGAGCCCCCGGAAACGGCGCTCGTCTACGGCCACCTCGACAAGCAGCCCCCCCTCGGTGCATGGCGGGAGGGTTTCGAACCGTTCAGGGCCGTGCGGGTCGGCGACCTCCTCTACGGCCGGGGAACCAGCGACGACGGTTACGCCCTCTTCGCGGCGCTCGGTGCGCTCGAGGCCCTCGAGGCTGCGGGCGTGCCTCACGGACGCGTCCTCGTGCTCATCGAGGCGGCCGAGGAGAGCGGCAGCACCGACCTTGAGGCATATCTCGATGCCCTCGCCGGGCGCATCGGCCCGTTGGCGCTCGTCGTGAGCCTCGATTCGGGCTGCGCGACCTACGACCGGCTGTGGATCACGACCTCGCTGCGCGGCACCGTCAACGCGATCCTGCAGGTCAGGGTGATGACCGAGGGCATCCACAGCGGAATGGCCGGGGGCGTCGTGCCCTCCTCGTTCCGCGTCATGCGCCAGCTGCTCGACCGCCTCGAGGACGCGACCAGCAGCCGCGTCCTCGTGCCGGGATGCGATGTCGAGATCCCGCCGCGACGGTTGCACGAGATCGAGGAGGTCGCCGCCGAGTTCGGGGACGGAGCGGTGGGGCAGTTCCCCCTCCTGCCCGGTGTCGAGCTCGAGGGCGACGATGCGCCCACCCGGCTCGGCCGGCTGACGTGGCGGGCGGCGCTCGAGGTCACCGGCGCGGCGGGCTTCCCCGCGATCGAGGCCGCCGGCAACGTGCTGCGCCCATCGAGCACGCTCAAGCTCTCTCTGCGGACCCCGCCGACCGCCGATGCCCTCGCGGTGGCAGAGGCGCTCCGGGCCGCACTGACGAGCGATCCCCCGTCGGGTGCCGACGTCTCCGTCCGCATCGAGCAGGCGTCGTCGGGCTGGGACGCACCCGAGCTCCCCGCCTGGCTCACGACGGCCATCGGTGACGCGTCGCGCGGCTGTTTCGGCAAGGCGCCGCGCTCGTTCGGCTTGGGCGGGTCGATCCCGTTCGTGACATCGCTCGCCCACCGCTACCCGGCGGCTCAGTTCGTCACGACCGGCGTGCTCGGCCCCGGGTCGAACGCGCACGTTCCCGACGAGTGCCTCCACATCCCGGCGGCCAAGGCGGTGACGTCGTGCACGGCCCACCTCCTCGCCGCCCTCGCGGCACATGGTCGCGGCGCCGGCGCGGCCCTGAGGGCCGCGCTCCCTACGGCCGGGTCGGGCCTTCTCCCGCGCCCGTCCGCTCGAGCGCCGAGATGATCTCGGCGAGGTCGCCCTCGTCAAGGATGAGGTTCGCGGCCGCGAACCAGCCGTCGACCTGGGAAGGGCTACGAGCCCCGACGATGGCACCGGAGACTCCCGGCGTCGCGAGCGTCCAGGCGACAGCGACCGCCCCGACGGAGGTGCGGTGGCGCGCGGCGATCGGCTGCAACGCCTCGGCGAGGGCGAGATTCCTTTCCAGCTCCGCGCCGGAGAAGTCCGGGCTGCTGCGACGCCAGTCATCGGGGGCGAGCGCCGCGGCGCGCGCCGCGCTGAACGCGCCGGAGAGCAGCCCCGACTGCATCGGGCTGTAGACGATGACACCGGTCCCGTGCGCGGCGCACCAGGGAATGACATCCGCCCCGGCCCGCCGCTTGATGAGCGAGTACGGCGGCTGGACCGAATCGACGTGCCCCAGCACCTCGGCCTGCTCGAGGAGCGCGACCGGGTGGTTCGAAAGCCCTGCCGCGGCGATGAGGCCTCTGTCGCGCAGCTCAGAGAAGACCTCCCAGTACTCCTCGAGCGGGGTTCCGTCCTCCGCCGGCCAGTGCATCTGGTAGAGGTCGATGCACTCGACCCGGAGACGGCGCAAGCTCGCCTCGACCTCCCGGCGCACGCTCGCCGGGTCGCCGATGTGGCGCGGCCGGGCCATCGGGTCGCGGGGATCCGACACCGTGCCGCACTTCGTGAAGACGAACGGCCGGTCGGCGGGCGCGAAGCCCCCAAGGGCCGCGGCGACGATCTCCTCGCTGTGGCCGAGGCCGTAGGCCGCGGCGGTGTCGATCCAGTTGACGCCGAGCTCGACAGCGTGGCGGATCGCGGCGATCGACGCGGCGTCGTCCTGGGGACCCCAACCGAAGCTCCACCCTCCGCCGCCGGCGGCCCACGCGCCGAACCCGACCTGGGTGATCTCCATGCCCGTGCTGCCCAATGCTCGTGTCGGAAGCACCGCCGTCACCTCTCCTTCTTTGGGTTTGTCGCGCCGACGCTACGACGTGCGCCGGCGGCCGTCAGCCGGAGCGGTTCGGCCCCGCTCGCCGCACCGTCATCTGCAAGATGACCCGGTGGTCCTTCGCCATCGTCGCCCGGTAGTCGTCCCAGTCGGGGTGTTCGCCCGAAATCCGCCGGTAGTAGTCGACGAGATCCTCCAGGGCGTCCGGCATCGAAACCACCGCGACATCCCCCTCGACCTGCACCCACTCGCCGAAGAACCGGTCGCTAAAGACGCAGAGCGAGGCATGCGGCGTCCGGCGCACGTTGATCGTCTTCATCGCCGTCTCCCGCGAACTCACGACGACGTGCCCGTCGCCGTCGACTCCGGCGGTGACCGGGGAGAGCTGGACCTTGCCGTCGGACCTGGTCGTCGCGAGCACTGCGTGGTGATTCGTGGCGATGAACTGCTTCGCTTCGCTGATGTCCACATCCAGAGCGTAACGAACGGGGCCCGGGCCCAGTCCGTAGGGCTAGGACGTCACGTCGCGATGGACGAACAGGTACACCCCGAGTCCCGCCCAGCCGATCAGGTAGGGACCGACGGTCGCAAGGGCGGCGAGGAAGCTCGCGTTCGTCGTGCCGCCCCGGGCGACGGCGTCGAGCAGCGAACCCGGGAGCCAGCGCGCGCTCCCGTTCACGACCGCCGACAGGATGCCCTCGAAGGGCAGGAGGAACGCGAGCCCGACGACGATCGACGAGACCGGGGAACGCATGATGATCCCGAGCACGAATCCGATCGTGCCGTAACCGAGCATGCTGAGCGCGACGTCGCCGAGACCCTGCCCGAAGTCGTGCAGCCCCGCCGACGAGGTCCACGCCGTCGTCGGGATCCCGCGCACGTGGGCCATCACGAAAGCGGCGACGATGCCGAAGACGCAGGCGACGAGGACCGCGCCGAGAAGGAAGCTCAGGATCCCGAGGTACTTGCCCGCGAGCACGACGGTGCGGCGCGGCTGGCGCACGAGGAGGTTCCGCAGCGTCCCGGAGCTGTACTCGTTGGCAAGCTGAGCCGCGGCGACGCAGAGCGCGACCACGCCGAGCAGCCCGGCCGACGCGCCGAAGGCGTAAAGGAGGCCCTCGGGGGAGGCGAGCAGCGCGAGGGTGATGAGGTTGGGACCGCGGCCGAGGTCGTGCCCCGCCTGGGCGAAGATGAGGACCGTGATCAGTGCGGCGATGACGGCGAGCGCACCGTAGGTGCCCCAGAGCAGCGTCGGGCGCCGCAGCTTCGTCCACTCGCTCCGCACCGCGGCGACGATCATCTCGACAGCCGTCACGTTGCCTCCGGCCCCGCAAGCGAGCGCCCACCTCCGGTGCGGGCGAAGAAGGCCTCTTCGAGACTCGCCCGCCGGCTGCTCAGGTGAACGAGGGTGATCCCGATCTCCGCGGCGAGGCGGTTGAGGTCGGCCGCGAAATCCTCGGGAGCGGCGACGTAGAGCCACTCACCGTCGACGCGTGCCGGCCGGTTCATCTCGCCGAGCTTGGCGGCCAACCGCGGCAAGTCCTCGACGCGCTCGGCACGGGCGAGGAGCTCGGGTGACTGCGCGGCCACAAGCGCGTCGATCGATCCCTGGAAGCCGAGGCGACCGGATTCGATGATCACGACGTGGTTGCAGATCTGCTCGACCTCGGCGAGGAGGTGACTCGAGACGAACACCGTCGCCCCGCGTCCCGCGACGGTTCGCAGCACGCTGCGCATGCCCGCGATCCCCGCCGGGTCCAACCCGTTCGTGGGTTCGTCGAGTACAAGGAGCGATGGGTCAGGGAGCAGCGCAGCCGCGATGCCCAGCCGCTGGCGCATCCCGTGTGAGTACTCGCGCACCGGATCGCCCGCCCGGTCGGTGAGGTTCACGACCGAGAGCACCTCGTCCACGCGCCGGCGCGGGATCCGGCCGAGTCGGGCCAGGGTCGTGAGATTCGCCCGGCCGGTCAGCGGCGCGTAGAAGGCGGGCCCTTCGATCATCGCCCCGGTGCGGGGCAAATAGCGCTCCGGGGCACTCAGCGCCTCGCCAAGCACCGTGCCTCCCCCCGCGCTCGGGCGAATGAGGCCGAGGAGCATGCGCATCGTCGTCGTCTTGCCGGCACCATTCGGACCAACGAATCCGGAAACGACACCCGCGGGGATCGCGAGATCGACCCGGTCAACGGCGGCGATCGCGCCGAAGCGCTTGCTCAGCCCCCTGGTCTCGATTACGAACTCGCTCATTAACAGCGCGCCCCCGATCGACGAGCCACGGATCGCGACCCGGCAGCGATGACCGTCAGGCGTGCCACCGTCCCGCCGAGCATAAACGGGACCTTGCCTCCGGGGGGGCATCGCCGCGACGTCGGCCCGACCCGGTCGTTGCAGCCCTTTTCACGGGCCTCCGGCCCGCCCATGAGCAGTCAGTGCACGACCTGGCGTTCCGGGGCGATCTTCAGGATCACGCGCTCGCTCTCGATCTCGTTCGCGTAGGGCTTCCCCGTGTACTTCTCGGCGAGCAGGTCGATGTGGGCGCGGGCCACGGGGCCAAGGACGCGTTCCACGACGCGACCCCGGACCTCCACGTAATGGTACGGATCCGAGGCGTCCATCACCGTCACGGTCGCGACCGGGTTCAACGCCACGTTCTTGAACTTCGTGCGGTGCACCTCGGTGTTGATGAGCACGTGGTCGTCATCGGCGTCGACCCACATCACCTGGGTCATCGGCCGACCACTCGGCAGCATCGTCGTCAACGCGGCGAAGTTCCTCCCCTTGGCGAGCGCCTTCGCTGTGGCATCGAGCATTGCGGCCTCCTCGCAGCCCGGCGACCGCGGGCCCGACCGGGTGGCCGGGCGCCCAGCGATCGAACGGATTCCATGTTGGACGAAGGGCCGGCGACAGTCCAGTAGGGGCGCCCACGCCGGCTGGGATCCGAACGGCGGACGCCTGTTGCGACCACCCGGCGGTCCCGGTCCATCCCGTAGGATCGGGCGAGGTCCCATTTCGCCAGGTCTTCCGGACGCCGCGCCAACAGGGACCCGACATGTCGCCACCGGGACCTGCGGGTCGCCCTGGCAGCTCGTGAACGGTGTTCGCATGAGGGTGAAAGTCCAGACGGGTGCTGTTCCACCGGATCTCGGTCCCATCGGCGCCGCCACTACCGGAGGCGTGACGTGCGCGCCCCGCGGCCCATCCGGTGGACCTGGCAGGCGCGCGCCCTCCTTCTCAGCGCGATCTGGGGCACGAGCTTCCTATTCATCAAGGTGGGCGACCGCTCGTTCATCCCCTTCGAGGTCACCTCGGCGAGGGTCGCCGTCGGTGCGGCGACCCTCGTCGTCATCCTTGTGGCCTCACGCCAACCGCTGCCGCGCGGCCTGAAGCTCTGGGGTCACCTCGCCGTCACGGGTCTGCTGATGAATGCCCTGCCGTTCACCCTGATCGCCTGGGGCGAGCAGAGGATCTCCTCGGTGGCCGCCGGCATCTGGAACGCGACAACACCGCTCTTCGTCGTGCCGGTCGCCTTCTTGTTGCTGCCCTCCGAGCGACCCTCACCGTCGAAGGTGACCGGACTCCTCGTCGGCTTCCTCGGCGTCGCCGTCGTGTTCGGTGCTTGGAGCGGACTTTCCGGCGGCCACCTCTCCGGAGATTGCGCCTGCCTCAGCGCCTCCGTCTGCTACGGGCTCGGCATCCCCTACGCGCGCCGCTTCGTCACGAAGTCGTCGGCGTCGCCGACGGGGCTCGCCGCCGCACAGCTCATCGCGGCAACGGTCGAGCTCGCCCTCGTCTCGCCTCTTCTCGGGAGGATGCCGGCACATGTCAGCGCGGTGAGTGTGCTCAGCATCCTCGCCCTCGGCGCATTCGGAACCGGGATCGCCTACGTCATCAATTACTCGATCATCCGCGAGGTGGGCGCGACGAATGCGTCCCTCGTCACCTACGTCATTCCCATCTTCTCGACCATCCTCGGGGTCGTCGTCCTCGGCGAGGCCCTCGTCTGGAACGAACCTGTCGGCGCCGTCGTTATTCTCGTCGGCGTCGCCATATCCCAGGGTGCGCTCGTCCACCGGCGCGGGCGCGCCCGGTTTCGAAACCGAGCAGCCGCGTCCGCCGCGAGTGGACCTCCGGCGGGAGAACGGGGGACCCCGCTGCCGCTGGCCGTGATCACGACCGGCGAGCTGACAGCGGTCGAGAACGGAGGACCCGATGGGTGAGATCGACGTGCCAGGGATGCTCGCCTCACGCGACACGCTGCTCGCATCCGCCGCCGAAAGGGCACGCGCCTACCTCGCGGCAATTGATGCACGACGAGTGCCGCCGACCGCCGAAGCCGTCGCGGCGTTGGATCAGTTCGACGTCCCGCTGCCCGAACGCGGTCTCGACCCCGGTCGTACGCTCGCGCTCCTCGACGACGTCGGATCGCCTGCGACCGTGGCGACGAATGGACCTCGCTACTTCGGGTTCGTCAACGGGGGTGCCCTGCCGATTGCCGTCGCGACCTCCTGGGTCCTCGCGGCCTGGGATCAGAACGCCGCACTGCGAATCATGTCGCCGGTTGCCGCCCGATTCGAGGCGGTCGCACTCCGCTGGTTGACAGAGCTGTTCGGGTTGCCGGCCGGCATCACAGGCGGCTTCGTCACGGGTGCGACGATGGCGAACGCGACCTGCCTCGCGGCCGCCCGCGACGCGGTCCTTTCCTCCGCCGGATGGGATGCGGCGGCACACGGCCTCGTCGGTGCGCCTCCGATCGAAGTCGTCGTGAGCGCGGAGTCCCACACGACCGTCCACAAGGCGCTCGGCCTCGTCGGCCTCGGCCGGGACCGCGCGACGCGGCTCGCCGTCGACAGACAGGGCCGCGTCTGTCCGACGGGACTGCCGTCGCTCAGGCGGCCGGCGATCGTCTGTCTGCAAGCCGGCAACGTGAACTCGGGCGCCAGCGATCCCTTCGTCCCCCTCGTCGAGTGGGCCCGCCAACAAGGGGCCTGGATCCACGTCGACGGCGCCTTCGGGTTGTGGGCCGCGGCCTCACCAAAGCTGGCGCGCCAGGTCACCGGGATCGACGGGGCCGATTCCTGGGCAACCGACGCCCACAAGTGGCTCAACACGACCTACGACTGCGGGATCGCGCTCGTGCGCGATCCCGACGCGCTGCGCTCCTCCATGCGGGCACAGGCCGCCTACCTCGTCGCCGAGGCGGACCACGAGACAATGGAGTTCACGCCCCAGTCGTCGCAGCGCGGCACGGGGGGCCGAGGTCTGGTCGGTCCTCGCCACGCTCGGCCGTGACGGGGTCGCCGCGCTCGTCGAGCAATCCTGTGCGCTCGCGGGACGGTTCGCCAAGGGCCTCACCGCGGCAGGCATCCGGGTACTGAACGACGTCACACTCAACCAGGTCGTCGTGGACTTCGGCGACCCGGATCGCACCGACGCGGTCATCGCCGCCGTGCAGGAAGACGGCACCTGCTGGTGCGGCCCGACGACCTGGCAGGGGCATCGGGCGATGCGCATCTCGCTAAGTTGCTGGGCGACGACCGCGAACGACGTCGATCTGAGCGTCGCAGCGGTCGTCCACTGTGCCTCTCAACGGCGTGCATAACTGGTTCCGTCCGCGAGAGCCGGCACGCCAGGCTGACGGTTTCCGGATCGGTGTTCGCAGGTTCCCCAACGGGCGAGGCAGTGCTGGGATGACACTGCCGTGGGGCGCTTCTCCTGGCGGGAAGCGGATCCC
>CAWGNK010000003.1:0-782037 GCA_963823945.1 uncultured Acidimicrobiaceae bacterium | reverse complement strand
AGCTCGAGCATCGCCGCGACCTTGCCGCGCACGACGACCCGGCCGGAGGTCGGCTGGAGGATGCCGGCGATGCACTTCAAGAGCGTCGACTTGCCCGAGCCGTTCGGCCCGAGGATCCCGACCGTCGATCCCGGCCGGATCTCAGCCGAGACATCCCGCAGGGCCCAGAATTCCTCGTAGGGAATGTGCCCCAGGTGCAGCAGGCGCTCTTTCAGCGACGAGTACTTCTCCAGGTAGAGATGGAAACGCTTCGATACGTCCTGGATCTCAACGGCGGAGGTCATCGGCTTCTCACAGCTCCTCCGCGAAGTTCCCGCTGATGCGCCCGAAGACCAACATCGCACCGAACAGGAGCAGGATCGCCGCGCCGAGCTGTCCGGCGAGGAGCTCGACGTAGAAGTGGTAGGGGTAGTTCGCGAGCACGGGGTAGTGCGGGTTGCCCTTGATGTGCACGAAAACCTTGCCGTAGATCGCCCGCTGGAAGGCGAGGACGAACGTCGTCACCGGGTTGGCGAGGTACAGGCGCGCCAGCCAGACGAGGTGGTGCCTGGCGAACAGGCCGTAGACGAGGTTGTAGCTGTAGATGATCGGCACGCCCCAGAACCAGGCGTTCAGCAGCACGAGGATGAGGTGCTCGACGTCACGGAAGTAGACGTTCACCGCCGACAGGAATATCGAGAGCGCGGCGGAGAACACGATCAGGTCGACGAGCGCGAACAGGGCGATCGGCAGGTAGCTCCAGGCGGGCGAGTACTGGAAGCCGACGAGGAACAGTACGAGCACCAACGCCTGGAAGAAGAAGAAGACGCTCGCGGTGCCGACCTGGGACAGAGCGAGGATCTCACGCGGGAAGGCGACCTTTTTCACGATCCCGGCGTTGGCGACGATGACACTCGCCGACCCGGTCGTCGCCGTCTGGAACAGGTTCCACACGACGAGGCCGGCGAACAGGTAGAGGGCGAAGCTCGGGGTCGGGTTCTTCAGGAAGTACTTGAACACGACGTAGTAGACGAGCAGCACGAACGCCGGATTGAGCATCGACCACAAGAAGCCGAGGAAGCTGTTCTTGTACTTGACCTTCAGGTCCTTGCGGACGAGGAAGACGAACAGCTCCCGGGCATGCCAGAGCTCGCGGAGTCGGTCACGAAGCGTCACCCGCGACGAGACGATGCGCGCCGTCAACTCCCCGCCGCCGTCCGAGCGTCCGCCACGGGGCACGAAGGACCATTGGCGCGCCGGCCGGGCCGCGACGGCAGGAACGTCGGCCTCGCTCACCGTCCCCATGGCAATCCACACCTCTCGCATGTCCGGCGATCCGGGGTCGCGACCACCGGGGTGCGTACCCAGCTCATTCCATGCACGCCGATCGAGGCGACGGTGTCGGACTGGCTCTCCGGGGCGCCGCCGGACTCCGGACCAGCTCGGGCGCATCCTAGTTGGCAGCCTTTCGGCTCGGGGTCGCACGCGGACGTCTACCATCGGGCCCAGCACCCGGGCCGAGGAGTCGCCGTGGAAAGAGCACAGGGCCGCCTGATGTGGCGCACGATACGAACCGGGGTAGCCCTCCCACGTCGGGTCGCGTCGAACACCGAGAGGATCGACACCCTCGAGCGCCACGTCGAGACGAAGATCGACGAGATGCGCGCCGAGCTCGCCGAGATCAGGTCGCTGCTGCACACGCAGATCGACGGGGACGCCGAGGCGACCGAGCTTGTCGGACGGCTCCTGCAGGCTGCTGAGCGGCGCCTGACGGCGCTGGAGGAGCTCGCCGCCGCCACGGACGCCGGGGCCGACCGCGCGCCTCGATGACCCGCGGCGGAACCCCGGGGCCGGCCGGGACCGTCGTCGTCGACCTCCAGGCGCTGCAGAGCCCGACCTCCCGCACCCACGGAATCGGCCGCTACGCCGCGAACTGGGCGCTCGCGCTCGAACGGCTGCGGCCGGATCTCGTCGGGACCTATCTCCTCAACCCTGACCTGCCGCCCCCGGGGGCGATCGAAGAACTCGCTTCGACCGGCAAGGTCGCCTACCGGGGGGCGCCGCACGCCATCGGGCCCGACGTACGGATCTTCCACTCCCTGTCGCCGTTCGATCTCGCCGTCGCCACGCGGGCGATCTGGCCCGAAGAGGTCGACGCCCGCGCGCTCGAGTTTTCCGCCACCGTCTACGACCTCATCCCCGCGCGCGACCCCGCCTCCGAGCTGATCGACATCGCCGAGCGCCGCCGCTACCGGACCCGCCTCGAACTCGTGCGCGCGGCCGCCGGCCTGCAGGTGCTTTCGCAGGCGGTCGGCGACGAGCTCGTCACGAGGCTCGGCGTCAAACGAGAGCGCTTGACGGTCGTCGGCGCGGCACCCGACGACCGCTTCCGCCCTCCCGAATCGCGCTCGCGCGCGACCGAGGCCGCGATCGCACGCCTGGGCGCATCCGGCCTCCACGGCCGGTACGTCCTGTACCCGAGCGGCAGCCACCCTCGCAAGAACAACGAGCGGCTCGTCGCGGCGTGGGCGCGTCTCGGCGAGGCCGGCCGGGATCTGCAGCTCGTCTTCGCGGGCGACCTGGCGGGTCCGACCGCGAACCACCTGCGCCACCTCGCGACGCCGCTCGGCCACGGCGATCCCGTCGTCGTCCCCGGCCTCGTCGACGACGACACCCTCGTCACGCTCTACCAGGGGGCGGAGCTCGTCTGCTACCCCTCCCTCGCCGAGGGTTTCGGACTCCCCCTCGCCGAAGCCGCCGCCTGCGGCGTGCCGGCCGTCTGCTCGGACCGTCCGCCCCTCGACGACCTCGTCGCGCCCGAGAACCGCTTCGACCCCGAGGACGTCGGCGACATCGCCCGGGTGATCACGAGGGCGCTGGCATGGCACGGTCAGACGGCGGCCCCGCCGGACAGGCAATCCGCCGGCGGCTGGCCGGAGGTCGCGGCACGCAGCGCGCAGGCCTTCGAGGACCTCCTCGCGGCGCGGTCCACACGGCCGACACCCCGGCCAACCCGGGGACGGCCCCGGAGACCGCGGATCGCGATCGTCACGCCGCTGCCGCCGGCCCCTTCGGGCGTCGCCGGCTACAGCCACCGCCTGATCGAGGAGATCCTCGCGACCCGAGAGGTCACGGTCGACGTCTTCGCCGACGGCCCGACCCGCGCCGTCGAGGCCCCGGCGGGTGCGGCCGTGCACGCCGCGGCGGCGCTCCTCCCGGTCGAGCGGCTCACCGGCCGCTACGACCGCGTCGTCTACACGTTCGGCAACAGCCACCACCACCTCGGTGCCCTCGCGCTTCTGAGAGCCCGCCCGGGTGTCGTCGTCAGCCACGACGTGCGCCTGACCAACCTCTACCGGCACGAGACCGGCGACCCCGGGCTCCTGCCGCACGGACTGGCGGCGCGGATCCGCGGGATGTACGGCGACTCCCTCCCGGCGCGCCTCGGGAGGAACAACGAGGTCGCCCCCGAGGACCTGGACCGCTACGGGTTGCTGATGGCACGCGAGGTGATCGGCCTGTCGGAGGTGTTCTTCGTCTCGTCGCGGGCCGCGGCTCAGCTCGCCCGGCTCGACGCCGGCCCCACCCTGGCGGGGCGCATCGAAGTCCTCCCGTTCGCGATCGAATCCCCCCGGAACCGCCGTTCGGCCTTCACCGAGGATGCCGGGGTCCCGCAGGACTGCCCCGTCGCGGCCGCGTGGTGGGGACGGCCACCCGAGGAGGGCGGGACCCGCAAGGTCGTCGCCCACTTCGGGATCGTCGATCCTGTGAAGGCCCCCGAGCTGCTGATCGACGCGTTCGCCGCGCTACCGGCGGGAGTTGGTGGCGAGGCGGGCACCGCCCCGGTGCTCGCCCTGGTCGGGCCCATCTCGGCCGAACTCGCCCGCGCCCTCGCGGACCGCGCGACCGCGCTCGGGATCGGCGGACGGTTCGCCATCACCGGCCCCCTGCCGCCCGAGTCCTACCGGGCCTGGCTGGCGGCGACAACGGTCGCGGTCCAGCTCCGCCGTTCGTTCAACGGGGAAGCCTCGGCGGCCGTCGGCGAGTGCCTGGCGTCCGGCGTGCCGACGGTCGCGACGGATCTCGGCTGGCTCCGCGAACTGCCCCGCGAGGCCGTCGAGCTGGTCCCGGCCGCGACCACCAGCGAGGAGCTCGCGACGGTACTCGCCGGGCTCCTGGCCGACTCTCGCCGGAGGGGACGGCTCGCCGAGGGCGGGCTGGCGTTCGCAGCGCGCCACGGCTTCGCGTCGACAGCCACGGCGCTGCTCACGGCGATCCTCGCCGACCGCGGCGACCAGGGACTCGTCGGCTAGACGGCGCGGCTAGGGCGTCTTTGTGTCCGAGATCCTCGCCGCGACCCTGCGCCCGAGGACGAGCACGGCCCGCGTGAACGCCGCGGCGTCCACCACCTGATCCCTCTGGCCGGTGAAGGGAGACCCCGGAGGGCTCCCGATCGCACCCCCGAGCGCGACCCGCGCCGCCCGAGCCGACCGGGCGTGCGCGGCCCGGGCGCGGATCAGCTCGAGCACCTCGGTCCGTGGGTCCGCGGCGTCCTTCACGGTCCAGCCCCGCGGCAGGGCGACCGGCGAGGCGACCCGCGCCGATGCGACGGTGACGCTCTCCTCGGGCAGGCCCCAGGTCGAGACGACCTCGTCCCGGTCCTCGTCGTTGCCGAGGACGACGTGGGTCGCGACCGACCAGATCTCGCCCATCCCCCGGCTGCCGATACCGCCGGGGATCGGTGAAGGGCCGTCAAAGCGGACGGTCGACTCCCGGAACATCCGCAGCGCCGCCGCGACGAGCGTCAGCGTCGCGACCCGCCAAAGCCGACCGGCGCGCTCCCCGACCGGCAGGCCTGCCTCGAAGTGGAGGACGACCGCCTCGAAACGCCGGGAGAGCCACGCCAGGCGCAGGGCGAAGACAGGGCCTTGCAGCCGGGCACTGCGGTGCGCCGCGCTCCGGTTGTCCGGCGACAGCAACTCGACATCGTGTCCCTCGGCGAGAAGGGCGGTCGCGAGCTCGGCCAGCGCGAGGGCGGAGTCGCCGCCGGGGGGCGGGACCGTGCCGACGATGAGGACTCTCACCGCCGCCTCCGTGTCGTCAGCGCGTCGAGCGAACCCTCCATCGCGTCGAGCACGATCTCCCAGGTGTAGTTGGCGAGCACGTAGCTGCGGCCGCGTTCGGCGAGCACGGCCGCGGCCTTCGGCGCCTCGGCGAGGAAGCGGAGGCACTGCGCGAATTCGAGCTCGTCGGCGTAGGTGAGCCCGCCCCCCGACCGCTCGCAGTGCCAGGTGACGACCTCACCCGCCGCCGAGGCGATCACCGGCGTGCCGGCGAGCCACGCCTCCATGAGCGTGCGCGAGAAGCTCTCGTTGGCGCTCGGCTGGACGAGCGCCGCCGCGGCGGCGAAGGCGTTCGGCATCTCGGCGGCCCCGAGGTAGCCGAGGTCGATGACACGTCCCGCGAGGTCCTCGGGAATGTCGGGCGCGCCGACACCGATCGTCACCAGGTCGAAGGGCGCGTCGTTGCCGGCGATCGCGGCGGCGTAGGCGGACAGCAGCTCGCGCCAGCCCTTGCCCCCCTCGCGTCGCCCGGCGAAGAGGACGAACGGCCGGTTCAGGCCGTGGGCCTGCCGGAACCCCGCCGGGTCGTACGACTCGGGTGCCTCGACGGCGGCCCCGACGACGCCGTGGCGCGGCGTCAGGTCGGGCGCGAGGCGGTGGCCGAGCAGGTGCTCGGGCTCCGACAGGAACCACACGCCGGCGACCGAGGCGAGCATGGATCGGACAATCGAGAGCCGCGAGTACGGCTCGTCGTGCAGGCACGGCATCACGACCGACCGCTCGGGCGCGACCTGCGCGCCGAAGATCGTCGTCCAGAACAGGTACGGCGACAGCACGATGGCGTCATAGCGCCGCGCCTCGGCGAGCAGGTACAGGTACAGCTCGGGCACCCGGAAGCGGCTGTTCACCCAGGCGATCTCCGTCGCGGGGCTGAGCCGCTCACCGCGGCGGACCCGCTGCTCGAGACTTGCCGCGGTGAGCCGCTTCCCAGCCGTCGTCGTTGGGAAGCGCCGGATGACGACGCCCCGGTCCTCGCTGGGCCCGTCGTCGAACTCGTTCGCCCAGCTGAAATGCGACCGCGCGCACGTGGTCAGGACCTCGACCGCGTAGCCGCGGCCGGCGAAGCCACGTGCCGCCTCGGCCATCACGGCTTCGGAACCGCCGACGACGCCGGGGCCGTAGCGGGGGGTGACGAAGGCGATTCGCGCCCGCGAACTCGTCTTTCGCGCCATGCCGGCCGCCTTCTCTCCCATCCCCGCCCGGTCAGACGCTCCCGAGCAGGAGAAGCGTAGGCGACCACGGGTCCCCGTCGGATGCAACAGATGCAGCTAGGGTCCGCGACGTGCTCGGATCCGTCCTCACGGACATCACGAACAGTGGTCGCCGACCAGCGCAAACGGACCAGTCCCGACTGGGTCGTACAGGCCAGTCGCAATGACCCCGTACGTGTCTGTGCTGGTAGCAACCATGGGGAGACGATGCTTGCATGACTAGGTCAGCCCCACCCAATGAGCGCGGAGAGTGGCCACACGTAGGTCCGCTGGCTGCCCGTCGCACCCATGCGATCCGCCATCGTCGGATCACGACCACGAGAGTTCTCGTCGCGTCCGTGGTCGTGGCGTTCGCCACCGCCGCCGGCGCGACGGCGACCGTCGCGCCGCTTGCCGCCGCGGCCGCACCTCACGACGCCGCGTGCGGTGTCCTGCAGGGTCACGGCATCACCTGGCCGAGCGCCTCGTGGGCGACGTGCGTCACGGGTTCGATCGCCGAGAGTTCCCCGACCGTCGCGGACTGGGGCGACACGACCATCGTCGCCGTCGGCGACGAGAACGGGATGCTGCACGTCATCAACGCGGCGACCGGCCGCGAACTCCCCGGCTGGCCGCAACGACTGGCCGCACCCGCCGGCACGCGGGTCGCCATCGAGTCGAGCCCCACGATCGCGTTCCTCGACGGCCCGAACAAACCACCCTCGATCATCGTCGGGGCGGGTTCGACCTGGGTGCACAACACCGCCCGGGAGGTCGAGGCCTTCCGGTTGAGCGGGGCCATCCGCTTCGTCTTCCACGTCGGTTCGGCCCCGGGCACCGCGGTCGGGGTCATCTCGACACCCGCCGTCGGCAATCTCACCGGTGGCTCGCAACAGGACATCGTCTTTGGGTCCTGGGACCACTACCTCTACGCGCTCACGCCGGCTGGCAGGCTCCTCCCCGGCTTCCCGGTCAACAACGCCGACACGATCTGGTCCTCGCCGGCGCTCTACCGCATCCCTGGGACGGTCGGCGACAGCATCTTCATCGGTTCCGATGCCTCGGGTTGGCACAACTGCCGCGGCGGGCTGATCAGCGACTACCGCTACGTCCGAGGCACTCTGAAGCTCATCTGGCAGCACTGTGAGAGCCAGACGATCTGGTCGAGCCCAGCGGTCGGCGTGATCAACTCCTCGGGCCGCGCCGCCGTCATCGTCGGCACGGGCTGGTTCTGGCAGCCGTTCCCCTGGGCGACGTACAGGCTCTTCGCCTACTACGCCGATAACGGCGAGCGCGTGCCAGGTTGGCCGGTTGTGACGTCGGGACCCTCGTTCGGCTCCCCGGCAATCGGGACGATTAACGAAACCGGTGTGCCGGCCGTCGTCGACACGTCGTGGGTGTGCGACGGCCTCACCGCGACGAGCTGTCTTGCGACCAACGCCTCGCGGGTGACGGCGTGGAACGGGAATGGGAACCGGCTCTGGTCCGACGAGCTGAGCCAGCCGACGGACTTCTCGTCGCCCGTCCTCGCCCCGTTGCACAACGGAACCTGGAACGACGTCCTTGTCGGCTCCGGCGCCGGTCTCTACGCGATCAACGGGCGGACCGGCACCTTCATGTTCGGTTCGTCGCCCACGGGTTGGACGATCGGCCCATCCTGCCGCATGTTCAACGCCGTCGCCGTCGCCGACGTGCTCGGTGAGGGTCCCGGCGCCGGCTGGAGCGTCATCGAGGCCTGCGGCGGTCCTGCCCAGTTCAGCTACCCGGGCAAGATCGTGTCCTATCCACTGCCCGTCGTCCCGATCGTGCAGCCGGCGTGGCCGATGTTCCACCAGGACCCGGCACACGATGGCACGGCATCGTAGAACACCGGTTCCGCGGTCTCTCCACAATCGGGTTCCATTGCGCCTCCGACACGCCGCCGATCGCTGAGGCGGCGCGGCCGGGCAACGCGGCGCGGCCGGGCAACGCGGCGCCGGACTTCAGTGGTGCGTGGCCGCGTGGGCACTCGAGCGGTCGATCACCTTGTCGATGAAACCGTATTCGCGAGCTTCTTCCGCGGTGAACCACCGGTCGCGGTCCGAGTCAGCCTCGATCCGCTCGATGGTCTGGCCGGTGTGGAAGGCGATCCTCTCGGCCATCATCTTTTTCAGGTAGACGATCTGCTCGGCCTGGATCGCGATGTCGGCCGCCTGACCCTGCATCTGGCCCGAAGGCTGGTGCATGAGGATGCGGGCGTGGGGCAGCGCGTACCGCTTGCCGGGGGTGCCGGCGCAGAGGAGGAACTGCCCCATCGAGGCCGCGAGCCCGAGACAGATCGTCGAGACGTCGCACCGGACGTACTGCATCGTGTCGTAGATCGCGAGTCCGTCGGTCACCGACCCGCCCGGCGAGTTGATGTACACCGAGATGTCCCGGTCGGGTTCCTCGGCCTCGAGCAGCAGCAGCTGGGCGCAGATCGCGTTCGCCGAGTTCTGGTCGACCTGGGTCCCGAGGAAGACGATCCGCTCACGCAGCAGACGCTGGTAGACGTCGGCGGACGGGTCCGCGGTCAGGTTGAGTGACGCCCTGAGGGCGCCGGACGGCACAGGGAGTTCTTCGGTCATGCAGTGAGGCTAACCCGGGCACGCCCGGGCCGCGATCCGGGGATCGGTAAGCTCTGGTCGCTGAGAGGCACCTTGGGATGCTCGTCGGCCCTCGCGGGTGTGGCGAAATTGGCATACGCGCCGGGTTTAGGTCCCGGTCCCTTCGGGGTTGGAGGTTCGAATCCTCTCGCCCGCACGAGTGCCCGACGAGCAGGTACTCGAAGCGGTAGGCGGACGTCGGAATCTTGTCGCATCCATCGCTCGCGGATTGCCGACGGCGAGGTGCGACATGTCCGGCCATTTCCGGCAATCTTGTGGCGATGACAGCAGAATGCGATGATTGCCACGTGGCGCGTCGCGAGGTCCAGGTCGCCGCAGTCGGTCCTCGAGCGATTGCCGTCGTCATCGACAGCGTCGTGCTTGCGATCCTCGCTGGGATACCACTCGTCATACTCCTGGGACACCGAACCGTCATCTCGCGAAGCGGCTCCAGCTCCGTGAATTATTCGTCAAGCAACCCGCTGGTCTTCCTCGCTTGGTGCGCCGTGGCCATCGTCTACTTCAGCGCGTTCGAGGCGACGACGGGAGCGACACTCGGCAAGCTGATCCTGCATCTCCGGGTACGTGACGAGTCCGGAGCACCGATCGGCTGGCAACGGGCGGTCGTGCGAAACCTGCTGCGGATGGTGGACGCATTCCCCTACGTCGTCCCGTATCTTGTCGGGGCGACATTCGCTTGGACGTCCCCCCGGCGACAGCGGACCGGCGATCTGGCCGCGCACACGCTGGTCGTCGTCCAGCCGGTCACGCCATGGAGGGCCGTGGAGGACCTGGGCGCAGAACCCGCCTGGCCAGTGCCCGTACCGCCGACTGACGCAGATGAGCACTGGGACGTCGATGAGAACGGGAAAGCGTTCGCGAGCCTCGACGCCACCGACGACGAGCGTCGCTTCCGAGAGTCGCTCGACCAGGCCGGACCGTGGTGGACCCGCCGCCGGCGGCACGATGCCCGGAACTGAGACCGACCTCGCTTGAAAGCCGTATAGCTAGTTCTCACAGGGCTGCTCAGCAGCCACTTCCGTAGCCGTTCTCCCAGGGGCCCGCCGAGATCCTGCGGCTCCGCACCGCGGGCGACCCTCAGGCGCTTCGCAGGTACTTCCGCACGGCTCGGCGGACGACTTCGCCGGCCGACACGCCGTCGACCTTGGCCCTCTTGTTGATGGCCATTCGCAGCTCGGGCTCGAATCTGACGGGCAGGCCTTCCGCCGGCGCGGACCCGATGGGAGGCCTGCCTCGGCCGCGTGGCGCAAGCCCCGACAGCTCGAAGCCCTTTTCGGCTTCGCCGGCCATCCGCTCGAGGACCTCATCCGTCAACTTGACCCCACTTCTCGTCCTGCCATAGGAGCGCTTCTTCTCTGTCATGTCAGCCTCCAGTTCCCCGGAGCAATGCTTGGTAGCTGGGCCGCATCTTCATCGCGTGAATGACGAGCTCTGATCCGTCGTCTCGAACCGCTGTGACGATCTCGAGAAGTCGAGCGGACCGGTCGGGACCAAGGTACAAGACCTTGTCGGGATCCTCTGCCGGGACCGCGGCGTACAAGGCGTTCTCGATGGCATGGAGGATGTCAGCGTCTTCGAAACCGTCATGACCTTGGTGCCTACGGGCGGAATGTGCGATCTCAACACTCATAATAACGTATCACGAAATAATGTCTCCCCACCCTTCGAGTTCGCGTTGCTAACGGAATTGCTAACGCGCGGCTGGGACAGCGTGGTCCGGACCGGGACCCTTTCGGACGGACGCGATGGCGTCGATCTCGTTGGCCAGATCCTTTGGGACCAGATGCGACACGACGGGACGCACTGCGACGCCTCAGGGGCGCTTTAGGTCCCAGTCCCTTCGGGGTCGGAGGTTCGAGTCCGCTCGCCCGCACGAGCGCCTGACGGGACACGAAGACAGCGGTAGCTGAGCGGGACGAAGTCGCCGCGAGGAGGTTCCGACGGCGACGGCGGCCCCGAGAGCTCCGGCCGGCAATCGGCGGGACATCTCCCGCCGTCGCCTGTCGCGAGCTCGGCGCCTCACGACACCGGGAGCCTCCGAACAGCCGGGTTCCCGCGGCCGGCATGCCACTCGCAGAGGGACTTGTTCGAAGGCACCTGGCTCCGTACCATACTGAGTATTCAACTCGGAGGCGATCCCAGATGAGCGTCAAACACGCTTTGCTCGGGCTGCTGAGCGAGCAGCCCAAGTACGGCCACCAGCTCCGGCAGGAGTTCGAGGCGAAGACCGGCGACGTCTGGCCGCTCAACGTCGGCCAGGTGTACACGACCCTCCAGCGTCTGGAGCGAGACGGGCTGGTCGAATCCGATGGAGCGGACCCCGAGGGGCCCCAGAAGCGGTTCCGCATCACCGTCGCCGGCGAGCAGGAACTCGCCAAGTGGCTCATGACCCCGACCGACCTTACGGTCCCTCCTCGCGACGAGCTCGTGATCAAGGTGCTCGTCGCGCTCGACATCCCCGGCGTCGACAAGCGGAAGTTGCTGCAAATTCACCGGCGGTACCTCGTCGAGCTGATGCAGCAGTGGACCCGGCTGAAAGACGACGAGGGTCAATACGACTTCAGGCTGGCCCTCGTCGTTGACGCCGAGCTGTTCCGGCTCGACTCGGTGGTCCGGTGGCTCGATGCCGTCGACGGCCGGTTGAAGCGTGAGGCGCCGGCGCGGCGCGCTTCGAGCGCGGAAATTCCGA
Source organism: uncultured Acidimicrobiaceae bacterium (assembly GCA_963823945.1). Taxonomy (GTDB): domain Bacteria; phylum Actinomycetota; class Acidimicrobiia; order Acidimicrobiales; family Bog-793; genus Bog-793. Next base: position 770,411 of record CAWGNK010000003.1, on the reverse strand, counting down.
TCCTCAGACGGAGACTGGCGGTGCGCAAATGAGTCTTCTCGAACTTCACCAGGTCTCAAAGACCTATGGCGCGGGTCCGAACGAGGTGCACGCGATCGCGGATATCGATCTCGTCGTCGATCGCGGTTCGCTCATCGCGATCATGGGCCCCAGCGGGTCAGGGAAGTCGACGTTGCTCACGATCTCCGGCAGCCTCGAGGAGCCGACGAGCGGTGAGGTGTTGATCGACGGCGACTCGCTGCAGGAGATGTCGCGCAACGGCAAGGCGCGGCTTCGACGACGCACGATCGGCTACGTCTTCCAGGAGTTCAACCTCCTGGCGGGTCTCACCGCCCTCGAGAACGTCTCGCTTCCACTCGAGCTCGACGGCGTCAGCGCAAGGAAGGCGCGTCTGGCCGGAATGGCGGTGCTGGAAGACCTCGGCCTCGCCAACGGGGAGGCGCGTTACCCCGACGAGCTCTCCGGCGGCGAGCGCCAACGCGTCGCCATCGCGCGGGCCGTCATCGGCGGACGTCATCTTCTGCTGGCGGACGAACCGTCTGGCGCGCTCGATCAGGCGAACGGGGAAGCCGTGATGCGGATGCTTCTTGCCGCCTGCAAGAAAGGCGTCGCGGCGGTGGTCGTCACCCACGACGCCCAACTCGCCTCGTGGGCCGACCGCGTCGTCTTCTTGCGCGACGGTCGCGTCGTCGACCAGACGGTACCTCCGCCGAGCGCAGAGTCCCTGCTGCAGACCGGGCCGCAATCATGACACCGGCTCCGGACGCCGCCCCCGATCTTCGGGGCGGGGGCCCTGGATCGGTGTCCGCTCGTCGCGCGGTGATGCGCTGGGCGTGGCGGCTGTTCCGGCGCGAGTGGCGCCAGCAGCTCCTCGTTCTCACACTGATCGTCGTCGTCGTCGGCGCGATCTTCGTCGCCGCGGCGGTGGCGACGAACAACCCGACACCGGCGAACCTGGGTTTCGGGACGGCGAGTGATCTCGCCACCTACCAGGGAGCCGTTCCAACTCCTTCGGCGAAGGTTGCGGCGCTCGAGCATCGCTTCGGGCGCACCCAAGTCATCGAGGACGAGACCCTCTCGATCCCCGGTTCCGTCGACACCTACCAGCTCCGAGCTGAGAGTTCGCACGGGCCGTTCAGTGGTCCGATGCTCTCGCTCGTTGCAGGGAAATACCCAACCGGCCCCGGCGAGGTCGCCCTCACCGGGGGCGTCGCGTCGGCGTTCAACGTACACATCGGCCAGTTGTGGTCCGAGGGCGCCACGCAGCGGCGCGTGGTCGGCATCGTCGAAGACCCGCTGGACACTCTGGACGCCTTTGCCCTCGTCGTGCCCGGACAGGTTCGCAACCCAACAGAGGTCGATCTGCTGTTCGACGCGCCAGGGGTGGACCCCTCGACAATCGGACCGAACGTCGCGCGCGTGAGCTCGGTGGCACTCGGCGCGGCCAATCCCGAAACGATCATCCTTGCGGTCGCGGTAATCGGAATGCTCCTGGTCACACTGATCGCGGCCGGAGGCTTCACGGTGTTGGCGCAGCGGCGGCTGCGCTCGCTCGGCATGCTTTCTGCGATCGGCGCGACCGAGAAGCAGGTGCGAGCGGTCGTCCGGACGAACGGCGCCGTCGTCGGGATCGCTGGCGCGCTACTTGGAGCACTGTTCGGCTTCGTCGTCTGGCTCATCTACCGACCAGCGCTCGAGACGAGCTCGTTCCACGTCATCGGCACCTTCGAGTTGCCCTGGGTTGTGATCGGACCGGTGATGGGCCTCGCCGTCGTCGCGGCGTACGTCGCCGCTCGACGCCCCGCTCGCATCGTCGCGAAGGTGCCGATCGTCGCGGCGCTCTCTGGCAGGCCCGTCGAGCCGAAGAGGGTTCACCGTTCGGCGGTTCCAGGCGTCGTGCTGCTGGTGGTGTCCTTCGTGTTGCTCGGTTACTCCACGAACAGCAACGACGCCAAGCCCCACGTTCCGTTGCTCATCGGCGGGCTCGTGGCGCTCGTTGCCGGGGTGGTCCTGCTCGCGCCGTTCTTCCTTTCAATGGCCGCCCGCGTGGGCCGCCACGCGCCGATCGCCACGCGTCTCGCCCTGCGCGACCTCGCGCGCTATCGCGCCCGGTCGGGACCAGGACTCGCCGCCATCAGTATCAGCGTGATGATCGCGGTGATCATCGCGGTCGCCGCGGCAGCACGGTACGGCAACGTCCTTGACTACACGGGACCGAACCTCGCGTCGAACCAGATTGTCGTCTACGCGCCACCCCCAGCTGGCACCCAGCTGTTCGGCCCGACGGGGTCGAGCACCGCGCCCAAGCCGCCGCCGACGGCGGTGCTCAATGAACGGGTCCACGAGATCGCAGAAGCGCTCGGGACGAATTTGGCGATCGAGCTCGAGCAGACGGACGCCAACCTCAGCCACGCCGGGCCCGGGCGGAACTGGAACGGCCCCATTTACGTGGCGACGCACGCACTCCTCAAGGCGTTCGGCATCGCGCCGTCCCAAATCGATCCGAGCGCCGACATCCTCTCGATGCGCCCCGGTCTGTCGGGCGTCTCGAAGATGCAGCTCACCTGGTCGCCGCCATCCCGTAAGTCCTACAGAGAAGTTGAGAACCACCAGAGCCCGCATTCGAGTCCAAACGCCTGCGGGAGAGGGTGTCTTTGGAATCCGAAGATCGAAGAGCTGAGCCAGCTTCCCTCCGGGACGTCGGCGCCGAACACGGTCTTCACGGAGCACGCCGTCCACGCGCTCGGCCTGCAAACGTCGCTCGCCGGCTGGTTCATCACCACCGTGCATCCGCCGACCGCGGCACAGATCAGGAATGCTCGACTCGACGCCTCGAAGGTTTGGGGCATGTCCATCGAGACAAAGAACAGCGCGCCGTCGGGGATGGAGGTCATCGACCTGGCGACGCTGGCTGGGATTGTGCTCGCGCTTGCGATCCTCGCGATGAGCGTCGGCCTCATCCGAGGCGAAACGGCAGGCGACCTGCGAACGCTCGCCGCGACCGGGGCGAGCAGCACGACGAGGCGCATGATCGCGGCGGCGACCGCCGGGGCGCTGGGGTTCCTCGGCGCGCTGCTCGGCACGGTCGCCGGGTACGTCGGGATGATCGGTTGGATCCGGTCGAACTCGCTCAACGGCGGGATCTCGGCGCTCGGAAATGTCCCCCTCGCCAACTTGTTGGCGATCCTCGTCGCGATGCCGCTCGCCGCGGCTGTCGTGGCTTGGCTACTGGCGGGACGCCAACCGCCGGTGATCGCCCGTCAGCCGATTGAGTGAGCAGGCTCTAGGAGAAGTCGCGACACGGTCGGTCTGGACCAGCTTCTCGATCCCCGCGTTTCGCCTCACTCCGACCTGACGCTGGCCGCCCCAGGAGCGCGAGGAGAAGCTTCGGCGATCCCAACAACGCGAGCTTCTCGCCGGGAGAACCGAATACGGCGCCGTGACCGATGGGCCCCGCCGACGGAACTCGGCTCTGGCCTGTAATCATTGGCCCGTTGCCGGCCATATCTCTGGCAGGGGACACAGAGGGAACGAGCCCAGGTGGCCAACGACGACATCACGCGGTTCGAGTCGATCTACCGCCAGAACTTCCGGGCGATCCTCCGCTTCACGCTGGCTCGACTCGATCCCGAGGCCGCGAAGGATGCGGCGGCGGAGACATTCCTGATCTGCTGGCGGCGGCTCGAGGACGTGCCGAGCGACGCTGCCCCCTGGTTGTTCGGGGTCGCAAAGAAGGTGATCGCCGGTCAGCTCCGTTCCACCACCAGGCGAGAAGCGCTGCGCGCCCGGCTCGAGGTCGTGGGAGCCGGCCGCACCACGACCCGTGGCATCGACGACGAGGTCGTGCAGCGCACCCTCGTGCTCGCCGCCCTCGCGAGCCTCAGCGAGAACGACCGCGAGGTACTCAAACTCGCGGTCTGGGACGAGCTGTCCGCCCGGGTCGGGGCGACCACCCTCGGAATCAGCCGGGTGGCGTACGGCGTGCGGCTTCACCGTGCACGCCACCGCCTGTCAGCCGCCCTGGCCGAGGCGGACGGGCTGGGGCCGCGTGGCGGCGCGGCACCTGGCCTCGAATCCGGTGCCGAGACCCTCGACCCCCACAACACGCTGCCCTTCCGACGCGCAAAGGAGGCCCGCTGACATGCGCTCTCGCAGAGCTCTCGCTCGGCTTGCCGCCGCCCGCCCGGCGGTGCTGTCGCAGACCGACAGCATCGTCGACTCAGACGAGGAGGACCGGATTCTCAGGCGGATCATCGCCTCCGATCCGAGGATGTCGAGGCCGACCGCGCTTCCCGCCCGGGTTGCCACCCGTCATCGGGCCAGCCGTCTCACAGGAGCAGTTGCCGTCGCCGTCGTCATCGGCCTCGCGGCGTACGGGGTCTTCGCGCTGGTGCGAACCGCGCTGCCCGGCCCCAATCCTCGAGTTGCGACGGCCGCGAAGCCGAAGGCGACCGGTCCGACCCTCCGGCTGGCGGGTTACCGGTTCAAGCTCCCGGCCGGTTTCACGACGGTGCGGACGCCCTGTGCACCCGTGCCCAAAGGACTCGCTGCTCTGACCCCGGAGGAAAGGGACACCGCCTTCTCGTCAGCCGTCTCCACGGGCAACCGCTGCATCGCGGCCTACCTCGTTGCGGAACCGGCGGGGACGTCCAATAAGGCCATCGGGGCAGTCGAGAACATGGGCTTTCAGGTCACCTGGAACGGCGTTGTGTGGCCCGATCCGAGCTACTTCGCGGCGCAGGTTCCGTCAGACGTCGCCCTGTCGATCAGCTTCCGCGCCAAGAGCGGCAACAGGGAGGTCGTCTTCTTCGCCCACGGGCTCTCCGCCAGCGAGGTGCTGGCGATCGCGAGGACCGGCCTCCCGGCCTCGAGGCGCTCCACCGCGTCCTGCGTGAAGCCCTGCCGATGACCGGAACATACGGCGGGCCGGGTCCGAAGCTGCCTTCTGGCCAAGGCAGCCGACCCAGCAGCCACACACAATCACTCTGAGTAGATCCCGAGAGAAAGGTTCTGACATGCCGAACACAAGGTTCATGCGGTCCCCCGTGACGGCGATCGTGCTCGCGGTGCTCGCGTTCGGAACCGCGCTCAGCGCACTGGGCTACGCGCTTTCCCGCTCCTCGAGCCCACCGCGGTCCTTGGGAACCATCAGCGTGACCGCCGACGCCAACCTGAGCGGCGCGCCGGACACGCTGACCGCGAACTTCGCCGTGACGGACACGGCGAGCACCGCGGCGGGCGCGCTCGACCAGAACAACTCCCAGATGGCACAGCTCCAGGGCGTGTTCATCTCCGCTCACGTGCCGAAATCCGCCCTGCGGACGGACAACCTCAACGTGTCACCGACCTACAACAACTACGGCGCGATCACCGGCTACCGGACCGAGGACGACCTCACGGTCACGATGCACGACTTCGCCAAGGCGGCCAAGGCGATCGACGCCGCGGAGAACGCCGTCGGCAACGACGTCCAGATCAACGGGATCTCGTTCTCGCTCTCCAACAACTCAAGGCTCCTTGGCCGGACGCGTGTTCTCGCCATGCAGGAGGCGTACGCCGAGGCGAAGAGCTTCGCCACCGGGGCCGGGGAGAAGGTCGGCGCGGCGATCAGCATCTCCAACCAGCAGCAGGTCACGACGCCCCTGCCATCCGTGTACGGCCGCATCGAGAACCTTGCCTTCAAGGCCGCCGAACCCGTGCCGATCCGGGCGGGAACGCTGAAGGTCGGCGTCCACGTCGACGTGACCTACCGCCTGCTCGGCTGAACCCGGCCACGGGATCGCGAACGACCGGCCCGGCCGCGAGCCCGGGGCGGCGAGGGAGCCGCTAGGTCTCCTCGCCGTCGAGCGACTCGGGATCGTCGAGCAACGCACCGAGCTCGGCCGCCTCGACGACGTCGAGCGGCGGGATCTCCTCGTCGGCCTCGTCGTCGAAATCGACCTCGCTGTCGCGGGCCGCGACCTCCGCGGCGTCTTCGCGCTCGTAAGGGGGCGAACCCTCGCCGACGGGCACGTCGTCGAGCCGCACCGCCTCGCGGGGCCTGCGTCTTCGTCGCCGCATCTTCCTCCTCCCCATCCACTCTGCCGCGCGCAGCCGCGAGATACCCTTCGGGCCGCGTGACCAGGCGCGACGCCGTGCGGTGAGCCCGCGGGCCCCGGCGTGGGGGACACCGCGCACCGGGGACGCTTTCGGGCGTGCGACGCGGTCAGGTGGCGCGCAGCTCCCTGGCTATCACCGCGACGAAGGCGTCGACGTCCGCCTCGGTCGTGTCGAACGCTGTCATCCACCGGACCTCGCCGGTCGCCTCGTCCCACGTGTAGAAGTGGAACCGCGCCTGGAGCCGGCGGGTGACGTCGGCGGGGAGGCGGGCGAACACCGCGTTCGCCTCGACCGGGCGGGCGATCTCGAGACCGGGAAGGTCCCGGACGCCTTCGGCGAGCCGGCGCGCCATGGCGTTGGCGTGCTCGGCGTTCCGCCGCCAGAGGTCTCCCTCGAGAAGCGCGCCGAACTGCACCGAGACGTAGCGCATCTTCGAGGCGAGCTGCATCGCCGCCTTCCGCAGGTGGAGCATCCCCCGCACGGCGTCGGGGTTGAGGACGACGATGACCTCGCCGAAGAGCAGCCCGTTCTTCGTCCCGCCGAAGGAGATGACGTCGACCCCGACGTCGGTTGTGAACGACCGGAATCCGGTCCCGAGCGTCGCGGCGGCGTTGGCGAGGCGGGCCCCGTCGATGTGAACTCGCATGCCGTAGTCGTGGGCGCGTTCGCAGATGCGGGCGATCTCGTCGGGCGTGTAGCACGTGCCGAGTTCCGTCGTCTGGGTGATCGAGACGACCCGTGGTGAGGCCCGGTGCTGGTTGTCCCAACCCCACGCCTGGACGGCGAGCGACTCGGCGGTCAACTTGCCCCCCGGCGCCTCGAGGGTGAGCAGCTTGATCCCGGCGACCTTCTCGGCGGCGCCGCACTCGTCGGTGTTGAGGTGCGACGACGTCGCGCAGATCACGGAGTCCCAGCGGTCCGTCATCGACTGCAGGCTGACGATGTTCGCACCGGTTCCGTTGAAGACCGGAAAGGCCTCGGCCGTGTCGCCGAAATGGCGCCGGAAGACCTGCTGGAGGCGGGCGGTGTAGACGTCGTCGCCGTAGGAGTCCTGGTGCCCCTCGTTGGCGAGCGCGATCGCGGCGAGGACCTCCGGGTGGACCGAAGCGCAGTTGTCGCTGGCGAATCCGTGGAAACCAGGGTCATGAAGGCGGGTGGCGTCGGTCACGACGAGAGATTAGCCCTGGGTGCGACGGGGCCCCGCTGGGCTGACAGCGGGCGGGTGACGCGGAAGGGCGGTTCAGGAACCCGTGAAGGTCGTGAGCTCGCCCACGAAGTCCGATGCGTACTGGAAGATGCTGGCGTAACCCGCGCCCGAGAAGATGATGAGCCGTGCGTGCGCGATCCGCCGTGCGAGCTCGCGGGCGTTGGCGAGGGGCATGATGGCATCGTTCGACCCGGCGAAGATCAGCGTCGGGATCCCGATCCTGCCGAGATCGTGCGCGACGACGCTGTCGCGGTACGTCTTGGCGACGAGGGCGCCCTGTGCCTCCACCGCCGGAGCGGTCACGTCGTCCGGGGTGATCTGGCCCAAGTCGTCAAGCCAGCTCACCCGCGCCGCCGTGGCGGTGGCAGGGAAGAACAACCGCGAGATCTCCGGCATCGTCGCCGACGGCGAGGCGAGGAGTCTTGAGACCGCGGCGGCGGGCCGGAAAGACCTGGGTCCGCCGGCGGTCGTGTCGGCGAGGACGAGGCGCCAGACCAGGCCGGGATGCCGCTCGACGAGCGACATCGCGATCTCGCCGCCGAAACCCCAGCCCACGACGGTCGGTTGCGACAACCCGAGCGACCAGATCAACCCCGCCGTCAGGTCGGCGAGAGACGGCACTGTCTCGGCATGGGGGCTCGGCTCGGAGTAGCCGATTCCGGGCAGGTCAAGGACGGTCACCCGGTAGGACGAGCCGAGCTCGAGGAGCAACTGCGGGTCCCACGACGTCAGCGACCCGTGCTCTCCGGTGATGAGCAGCAGGTCGGGCCCCGAACCGAACTGACGGAAGCCGATTTGCAGCGACCCGGGCCCGAGCATCCCGTCGGCGAGGAGGCGCGGTGCCAAGCGCCCGGGCGCGACGGCAAGCACGGAGACGCGCTCGACGGAACCGAGCGTCGAGAAGGTGCCGCCCGCGGCGGAGCCAGCGACGACCGTGACGACCGGCAACGTCGTCGTGGGGGGGGATGCGGCCGGCGATCCCTGCGTCGCGGAACCCGCGCCGCACGCCGCGACGGCGCAGGCGAATACGCCGGCCGCGCCGAGGAGACCGACGGAGCGCAGACCGCGCACGGTCGTGCCGTCACGCCGCAGCCTCTTCCTCAGCCGGCGCGTCGCAGCGAACCCTTGACGAGCGTCTTGCCGAACTCGACGAGCAGCGACGAGTTCTTCTCGGCGTCGGTGAGCACATCGTCGAGGGCAGCGGCGAAGTAGTCGACCTCGTACTGGCCGATGATGAGCGGCGGAAGAAGCTTGACGACGTTCATCGAGTCGGCCGCGACCTGGGTGAGGATCCCGTGCCGAGTGAAGAGCGGTCCGACGACGATCTGGGAGAAGAGGCCCGTGCGCGCCGCCTCGAGCAGCTTGAAACGCGTCCGCTGACGGAACGACTTCGGCTCGCCGAAGACGAGCCCGATCATGAGGCCCTTGCCGCGCACCGAGTGGAAGACCTCGTGCCGCTCCATGAGCGGCGCGAGCGCCTTGTCGAAGGCGTCGCCGCTCATCCGGGCGCGGTCGACGAGGTTCTCGTCGTCGATCGTGGCGAACGTCGCGAGGGCGGCCACCATCGCGAGCTGGTTGTTCTTGAACGTCGAGGAGTGCACGAGCGCCCGGCTGATCGACGAGTAGACCTTGTCGGAGACCTCCGTCGAGCACACCATCGCGCCGATCGGGATGAATCCGCCCGAGAGCGCCTTCGACATCGTCACGATGTCGGGCACGAGGCCGTAGTGCTCATGGGCCCAGAGCTTGCCGGTACGGCCGAGGCCGGTCTGCACTTCGTCGGTGATGAGCAGGGTCCCGTACCGGTGACACAGCTCCGAGACGGCGTCCCAGTACTCCTGCGGCGCGACGTAGACACCGTGGCCCTGGATCGGCTCGACAACGAAGGAGGCGACATCGCGGGACTTCAGCTCGCGTTCCAACGCGTCGGCGTCGCCGAAGGGAACCTGGGTGAATCCCGGGAGGAACGGCCCGAAACCCTTGCGGAACTCTGCACCGCCGTTCGCCGACAGCGCACCGAGCGTGAGGCCGTGGAAGCCGTGTTCGCAGAACAGCACCCGGGACCGGCCCGTCGCGTGCCGGGAGAACTTCAGGGCGGACTCGATCGCCTCGGCTCCGGAGTTCGTGAAGAAGACCCGGCCCATGCCAGGGTGGCAGCGCTTCAGCACTTCGCTCGCCAGCACCCCGGGCAGCAGCGCCGCGTCCATCTGGATGAGGTTCGGCAGGTCGGCGTCGATCGCCTCGTGCAGCGCCTTCTTGATCGCCGGGTGGCTGCGGCCGAGGGCGAAGACCCCGAATCCGGACAGGAAGTCGAGGTAGCGACGGCCCTCGTCGTCGAAGAGATAGGCGCCCTCGGCGCGTGAGTAGAAGCGGTCAAAGCCGATCGAGCGGAGGACCTTCACCAACTGGGGATTGATGCTCCGGCCGTAGAGCAGGAAGTTCTCACCCTTGTGGCTCGCCAGCACCTCGTTGAGATCGAAGCCCATTGCCATCCTCCACACGTCGAAGGCCCCAGCGTATAGGCAACACACCACTGCGCACGGGGCACGCACGGCCGGGTGATATTGTCCGCGAAAGTGCGAGCTGGGCCCTGTCCGCGACGATCGATACCCATGGCCCGGGCGGGCACCATCCCGACGGCACTCCTTCCTGGGTGAATCATTGACTCCCGCCGATGGGCGCCGAGGGGACGCCGCGGGCCACTGGCCGACTGGGGCGAGGGAACCGCGAGAGTTCTTGTCGCGCAATAGGACCCGGTTGCGGCGCTACGGCCCGCCGGTGCTCTGCGTGCTCGCCTACAGCATCCTCGCCGCCTTCGTCTACGGCGTGCATCCTCCCGCGACGAGCGCCACTCTGCCGCCTTGCGCCTGCGGTGACATCCCCCCGGGCGTCTGGTTCCTCGCCTGGCCGGCGTACGCGCTCTCGCACGGCCTCAACCCCCTTTACACGAGCTGGGCCAACGTTCCCTACGGCGTCAATCTGATGAACAACACCTCAACGCCGCTGCTCGGCATCGTCTTCACGCCGTTCACGCTCGCCTTCGGAGCCCTCTCGACCTTCAGCCTGCTCATGCGGACGGCCTTCGCTGTGTCGGGAATCTCTATGTGTTTCGTGCTGCGACGCTGGACCCGATGGTGGCCGGCCGCGTTCGTCGGGGGGCTCATCTACGAGTTCTCGCCGTACATGGTCGGCCAATCCCAGTCCCACCTCTTTCTCACCTTCCTCCCATTTCCCCCGATCATCGCAGTGCTTCTTGAGGAGTTGGTGGTGCATCAAAGGCGCCTCCTGCGCAACGGCATTCTCTTGGGACTGGTCGTGGTGGCACAGTTCATGATCTCCGCCGAGATCCTGGGCATCACTCTTTTCGCAGCCGCCTGCGCACTCGTCGCGATGGCCGTTCTCCACCCGGTCGCGACACGCGAGAGGATCGGAGATCTCGCCCGCGGCGCGGCGGCTGCCGTCGTCACTGCTGTCGTTCTCGGCGGGTACCCGCTCTGGGTCTACTTCCGCGGCCCCTACCACGTATCGGGTCCCCCCCACCCGATCGCCCAGCTCGAACAGTACGAATCGAGCCCCGGTTCGCTGATTTTTCCGACCAACCTCGAACACTTCGGTTTTGGTAGCTGGCTAGCCAAGGGGATGGCGCTGACCCTGAGGAACGGCGTCGAATCGACTACCTACCTCGGCATCCCGCTGCTCGTGTTCCTTGCTTTCCTCATCGCCCGCTGCCGCAGGGTCGCCCACGTCCAGTTGTTCGCCCTCGTCGCCCTCGGGGCTTGGGTGATAACGCTCGGCGCCGATCGGCACGGCATCAAACTTCCCTACGACCTCATAGCAAGGATCCCGCTCCTCAACGGCGCGCTCGACCTGCGTTACTCGTTCCTCATGTACCTCGGGGTCTCGATCATCGTCGCCATCGGGCTCGATCGGACCAGACGGGAAGGCATCCTCGCCGGCCTAGGCCGCTTACGCCAGCAGCCGGTCACGCGAATCGACGCCCCCGGACACCCGGCATCGTCGCAACCGGGGCTCCGACAGCAGCTCGCCCGACCCCTCGGCTGCCTCGGGGTCGCCGCGCTCGCGCTGGCCCCACTTCTTCCAGCCCTCCCGTACTCCTCGACTTCGTCCGAGGTTCCGGCATTGTTCACCGCGGCGCACTCCCCCCTGCGATCCGGATCGGTCGTCCTCTCCTACCCGTTGCCCATTGGCTACGAAGGCTCCAACGACCAGGCGCTACTGTGGCAGGCCGCCTCCGGGATGCGCTTCAAGCTGATCGCCTTCCGCGGCGCGGTCTCCAACCGGCCGGGAGGCAAGCCCCTGAGGGATGCCGCGCTTCTCTTGCCGCCCTATGCCGCCGAGAAAGCTCTCGTCTACTGGCTCTACGGGCGACCGAGCCCACCCCCACTGAACGACGCGGCGACTGCGAAGGACATCCGGATCTTCTTGCGCCGCTACCAGGTCGGCGCTATCTCCGTCGTGCCCCAGGGTCCCCCGGTTGCTCGGGTGCTCGCCTATTTCGAAGCGGCGCTCGGCGTGCCGCCGGTCACCTTCCACGACTCGTACATCTGGCCCGACGTGCAACGAGACCTGCGACAGCTCCCGTCGACCGACCGGACCGGGAGCGGGGTCGCTTCGCCGGCGGCGACAGCCGGAGGATGAGGCAGCCAATCGGTAGCCTCACCGTGATGGCCGACAGCCCCGGGGCGTCGTTCTGCTTTGTCCACGCGGCCGATCTGCACCTCGACACGCCGTTCCGCCAAGTCCACGACCTCCCGCCGCTCGTCGCCGACACCCTGCGGGAGGCGTCGTTGCAGGCGTTCGACTCGATCGTCGAGCTCGCCCTCGAGCGCCGGGCCGCCTTCCTCGTCGTCGCCGGTGACATCTACGACGGCCCCGAACGCGGCCTGCGCGCCCAGGTGCACTTCCACCGCGGGCTCGCGCTGCTGGCCAGCGAGGGGATCCCCAGCTTCGTCGTGCACGGCAACCACGACCCGGTGACGACGGGCTGGTCGGCGATCAGCTCCTGGCCGGAGGGCGTGACGGTCTTCGGAGCGGACTCGGTCGGCCTCGTCCCGGTCGAACGCGACGGCAGGGTGATCGCGACCGTCCAGGGCATCAGCTACGCGACCCGGGAGACGACCGAGAACCTCGCGCTGCGCTTCCGGCGGCCCGACGGCCCGGGCCTCCACGTCGGCCTGCTGCACTGCAACCTCGAGGGGGCCGCCGACCACGACTCCTACAGCCCGTGCAGCCTCGACGACCTGCGACGGGCGCGCCTCGACTACTGGGCGCTCGGCCACATCCACATCCGCCGGACGGTCGCCGGGACGGGGCCGGGGGATCCCTGGATCGTCTACCCCGGGAACAGCCAGGCCCGCAGCCCCAAGCCGAGCGAGCAGAGCGCCAAGGGGGCAGTCGTCGTCCACGTACGCGACGGCGTCGTCGAGAACGCCGAGTTCGTGGCGTGCGACCGCGTCCGGTTCGAGGAGATCGAATGCCCGATCGAAGGCCTCGCCGACCCCCCGTCGCTCGCCGAACGCCTCGCCGATCTCGGCGCCGACCGCGTCGCCGCGGCCGAGGGTCGCTCCGTCATCCTGCGCGCGCGTCTCACGGGACGGGGCGAGCTGCACGCCGTGCTCGCCCGGCCGGGCGCCCCCGGCGAGATCGTGCGCGAGCTGCGCGAGGCCACCAGCCTCCGTTTGCCGTTCTGCTGGTGGGACGAGCTCCGCGACGAGACGCGCGGGGTGATCGACCGCGAGGCGCTGCGCGGGCGGGGCGATTTCGCGGCCGACCTCCTCGCACTCGCCGATGCCACCCAGCTCGACCCCGCCGCCCGGGCGGAGCTGGCCGCGGGGCTCGTCTCGGAGGCGCCCCGCGCCTTCTCCGCCGTGCTCGACGGGATCGTCGGCGACGACGAGCGGTTCGCCCGGCTCGTCGAGGAGGCGACCACGGTCGCCCTCGACTCGGTGGCGGGTGACGAGCCGTGAGGATCACCGGGATCCACGTCGACGGCTACGGCACGCTCGCCGGACTCGATCTCGACGGGCTGTCGACGACGCTCTCCGTCGTCTACGGGCCAAACGAGGCCGGAAAATCCACCCTCCTCGACTTCGTCCGGGCGGTCCTTTTCGGCATTCCGGACCGGCGGAGCCGCCAGAACCGGCGCGAGCCGCTGCGGGGCGGGCGCCACGGAGGAACGCTCGCGCTCCTCGACGCCGAAGGACGGCCCTGGACCCTGGAGCGCCATTCGGACGCCCACGAACCCCTGCTCACGGGACCCGACGGGCACCTCGGTGGTGAGACCGAACTGCAGGCCCTGCTGGGTGGCGCGAACGCGGGGCTCTTCCGCTCGATCTTCGCCTTCGGGCTCGACGAGCTGACGTCGCTCGAGACGCTCGACGACGACGACGTGCGCGATCTCGTCTTCACGGCCGGGGTGCTGGGGGCGGGACGCTCGGCGACCCGCGTCATGCACGAGATCGAGGGCCGGCGGGCCGGGATCGTCCGCCAGCGCAGCGGTGACGGCCGCGCCAACCAGCTGAAGCGGCGGCTCGACGACGTCGACGCCAGCCTGCGCGCGACCCGCGGCGCAGCCGAGGGCTACGCCTCCGCCCAGGCCGAGCACCGCCGGCTCTGCGCCGCCACCGAGTCCGCCCGCCAAGAGCTCGAGCAGCTGCGCCGCCGGGACGACGAGCTCGACCGGCTGCGGGCCTGCTGGCCGTACTGGAACCGGATCCACGAATCCGAGGCGCGGCTCGCCGCCCTCGGCCCTCCCGACGAGGCGGCGGCGCGCTTGGCGGAGCTCGCCCCCGAGATCCGCCGGCTCGACGCCGAACGCTCGGCCCACGCCCTCCGGCTCGATGCCCTCCGCCAGCAACGGGCCGAACTCGCCGGGATCGAACGCTCGATCGGCGGGCTCAACGAGGAGATGTCGCGTCTCGCCGAGTCTCGTCAATCCGCGCCGTCCTCCGGCCGCGAACCGGGTGAACCTCCACGCAGTGAGGCGGAGCTGCGACGCGCCGACGGGGCGGTCCAGTTGCTGCGCGGGCTGATCCACCAGCGCGACCAGGTGCTCGCCGAACAGGCGCAGCGGCAGGCGATAGAAGGGATGGCACGGCGGTCCCCCGCGCCGGCACGGCCGAGGGTCGCCCTCGCGCTCGTCGCCGCGGCGGCGATCGCCACCGTCGTCGTCGCTGTCGACGAATTCGCGCGGCACCACACGAGCCTCGGCATCCTCGGTGTCGCCGCGGCACTCGCCATCGGCGCGGCCGCGGTCCTCGTCGCCACGGGCTCGCGCGCCCAGCCCGCCGCGGGCCAGGACGGGGCCGTGCCGGGTCCCGCCCCGGTCGACCCGCAACACCTGACGGCCGAGATCGCCCGCACCGCCGAATCGCTCGGCCTCGTCGCGACACCGGCGCTCGCCGAGGTCGACGCCGTCGCCTCCCGGCTCGAGCAGGAATGGGATGAGCGGCGCGGTGCCGACGCCCGCGACCGCTCGCTCGCAAAGACACAGGAGCGTCTCGGCGAGCTCGAGGCGGCGCGGCGGCGGGTATCGCGCGCGATTGAGACCGACACCGCCACGGTGGAGGCCTTCGAGGGAGCCGCGCGCCGCGCCGCTGCGACCTGCGGGCTGGAGGCGGACGGCGGCGCCACCGAGGTCTGTGGGCGCCTCGCCTCGGCGCTCGAGGCGGCCGAAGGGGCCGCCGAGGCCCGCCGGGGGCTCAGCGCCTCGATCGAGGCGGCGAACGCGGATCTCACCGAGGCCGCGGGGCTCGGGCCCGAGGCCGACCGGCTGCGGAACGAGCTGTCGGCAGCCGACCCGTTGTCGTGGGCAGCACAGAGCGACGAGGTCAAAGAGCGCGTCGCCAGCGCCGAGGAGGCGTTCGAGGCCGCCCGTGACGCCGAGCGCGACAGCGCGCAGCGACTCGAGGCGCTCCGGTCCTCCGACGAGATCGCCCGGCTCGAAGTGGAGCGGGCCGAGCTTGCGACCCAGTTGTCAGACGCCCTCGGCGAGTGGGCGGTACTCGGCCTCGCGCACCACCTGCTCGAGGAGACCGTCGCCCGTTATGAGCGCGAGAAGCAGCCCGCCGTGATCGCCCGGGCGAGCGAACTGTTCGGCGACGTGACGGCCGGCCGCTACGTGCGGCTCGTCGCCCGCGAGGACGACCGCGCCGCCCACCACGGCATCACCGCGATCTCGGCCCGCGACGAGCGGGTCGACTCCGGATCGCTGAGCCGCGGCACGGCCGAGCAGCTCTACCTGTGCCTGCGGCTCGGGCTCGCCGCGACGCACGCCGAGCGCACCGTCTCACTGCCCTTTGTCCTCGATGACGTGCTCGTCAACTTCGACCCGGGACGCGCCGCCGCCGTCGCAAGCGCGATCGCGGCCCTGGCGCGCTCGCACCAGGTGCTCGCTTTCACCTGCCACCCGCACATCGTCGCGGTCTTCGAGGCGGCCGACCCGGGCTGCACGGTGATCGAGCTGCCGCTCGACGGTGCCGTGGGGGCGGCGTCCGGGCGCTAGCGGCCGGCGCGGCCCGCGCCGCCTCAGTTCCCGGCGGTTTGGCCGCGCGCGAAGCTCGTCATCTCGTCCCACCCCGTCACGACGGCGACGAAGATGACGAACGTGAGGATGTGGACCCCGGTGCACCACAGACAGATCTTGCCGATCTCGTAGAGCTCGGCGTAGACGAGGTAGCACACGAAGCCGATCCCGCCGACGGCGAGTGCTAGACGCGCCGGGGCGACGAGGGGGTTCGGCGAGCGCCACAGCGCGGGCAGCGCCGAGACGAGCACCACCACGAAATAGACGAGTCCCAGCACCGCGACGGGGATGCCGAGCAGGTAGGACTCCGGGCTCGCCAGCACGGTTTCGCAGTTGACCGGCCCCCCGTTGGAGCACACGAGCGTCACGGCCGTCGTGTAGTGGACGAGCGTGAGGTAGGTCGCGATGCCGATGCCGGCGATCGACGAGCCCAGGATGACGAAAAGGCGCGCGCTCGCCGGCGCAGAACTCCGGTCGGACCCGCCCGGCGCGAGGACCGGCCCGTGGAGGTGCCGGCCCGCCGGCAGCGAGAAACGCCTCCGCCGCGGCGCCGGAGGCGGCGGCGCGGGGGCTGCCACGCGGCGGCCGCGCGCCGCGGTCGGGGGTTTCGGCACGGCTACGAGACCCGCTTGGTCGCCGCGATCACCTTCTCGGCCGCCTTCACTCCCCGCGACCCGCAGACGCTCGCCGGCTTGCCCCCGTCGGAACGGCAGATCGCCGCCGCAATGAAGTTCGTCTCCATGTCGAAAGTCGCCGCATCGATGGCCTGGCCATAGGTCGAGGTCGGATCGGCGATCGCCCGGGCGATGTTCAGCATGTCGCCCGTGCCGGCACCGGCGAGCGCGGAGATCGGCGGCGAGTCAAGGGACGGGACGAGGAACGGCGGCGCACCGGAGGCGAGGTGCTGGTTGGCGATGTCGAGGAACGGGAAACCCGAGCCGCCGCCGTACTTTGAGTAGACCTTGACCACGTCCTTGGGCAGCGTCTCGAGCGTGGCTCCGTTGCGGTCCTGCACCTCGTAGGCCGAGAGGGCGACGTACTTGCTCGTGTATTTCGTGCCGAAAAAGGCGAAGGTCGGCACCGGCGCGACGTCGGCCGACGACGAGGTCTCCTTCAGGCCCGTGAAGGTGCCGAACCGCATGAGCGCGGCGACGAGCGACCAGCGCAGGATGGCGCAGTACGGGCAGTACTCAGCGCCGATGTAGACCACCCGGGGCAGGCCGTTCTCGGTGAGGCTCGGCTGGTCCTTCGCCTCGACGAAGGGATCGGTGTTCGAACCGGTCCCCACCGAGTTGTACACCGCCACCGGCACGTTCTCGAGCGCCGCGACGACCGCGGCGGGGACGGGTGCCGGGTGGCGACCCGAGGCGACGCCCCCCGAGGAGCTGGCCGACCCCGTGAGCTTCACGACGACGAGGACAGCGACGATGACGACGACGACACCGACCACGACCCAGCTCGTCCGGGAGGAAGCCTGCCGGTGCGTCCGCTGGTAGCGGCGGTCGGCGCTCACCGAACGGGGGGTGGGCGCCTGCTGGCCGCCCAGGCGCCGCGGACCGGGCCCGGACCGCGGCGGGGTGGCGGGACGACGCGAACGCCGCTTACGTGAGGCCATGGCTATTCCTGCTCCCCTGTCGAGACCGTCGGCATCCTACTGGCCAAAGCTGGGTACGACCTGTTGGCTGCCTGGCCCGCGGCTGAGAGGACGGCGCTGACGGTTCAGGCGTCGCCCGCGTCCGTGCCGCTGTCCGGTGCCAGACCGCCGAGCGTCTGGCGGATCTTGGCGACGACTTCGTCGGAGCGGTTGGCGTCGGCGCCCTTCTCGCCAAAGAGCACCTGCCGGTCGGCCGCCGCCTCGGCCTCGGCGCCTGCGTCGGCGGCCGCGAGACGGGCCTCGATGCCCTCGGCGACGATCCGTTCCGCCTCGGTGACGAGGGCCTCGACCATCTCGGATTCCGGAACGACACGGACGATCTTGCCCTTGATGAACAGGTGGCCCTTGTGGCGGCCGGCGGCGATGCCGATGTCGGCGCCCCGAGCCTCGCCCGGGCCGTTCACGACGCAACCCATCACGGCGACCTGCAGGGGGATCTTGCGCGCCTCCAGGGCCTCCTGGGCGCGCCGTGCCACGTCGATGACGTCGATCTCCGTGCGCCCGCACGACGGGCAGGCGATGAGGTCGAGCCCCTTGCGCTCGCGCAGCCCCAGCGCCTCGAGCAGCTTGCGGCCGGCCCGGGCCTCCTCGACGGGGTCGGCGGTCAGCGAGAAGCGGATCGTGTCGCCGATCCCTTCACACAGCAACGTCGCGATGCCCGCCGTCGTCTTGATGAGCCCGCCGGGCGGCGGGCCCGCCTCGGTCACGCCGAGGTGGAGCGGGTGGTCGAAGGTGGCCGACGCGAGGCGGTACGCCGCCACCATGAGGGGCACGTTCGAGGCCTTCACCGAGATCTTCACGTCCTCGAATCCCACCTCGGCGAAGTAGGCGAGCTCGATCCGGGCGGACTCGACCAGCGCCTCGGGGGTCGCGCCGCCGTACTTCTTGTACAGATCGGGGTGGAGCGAGCCGGCGTTCACGCCGACACGGATCGGCACGCCGCGGTCGCGGGCCTCGCCGGCGACGAGCCGGATCTCCTCGGGTTTGCGCAGGTTGCCCGGGTTGAGCCGCAGCCCGTGGACCCCGGCCTCCAGGGCGGCGAGCGCCATCTCGACGTGGAAGTGGATGTCGGCGACGATCGGCACCGGCGAGCGCGGCACGATCCGGGCCAGCCCCTCGGCGGCCTCGGCGTCGTTGCAGGTGCACCGCACGATGTCGGCACCGGCCCCGGCGAGCTCGTAGATCTGTGCCAGCGTGCCTTCGACGTCGCCCGTCTTCGTCGTCGTCATCGACTGCACCGAGATCGGCGCGCCGTCGCCGATCGGCACCGAACCCACCGTGATGCGGCGGGTCGGCCGCCTCGGGACCATGTTCAGCTCCGCAATCTCCACGCTCGAGCCTCTCCAGTTCCGGGTCGGGGGACCCTCGGCCGTGTGCCCAGCCTACGGCCCCGCCGCCACCGGTCCGCCAGGGGGTGGTGGGTCAGTTTGAATTCGAGCACCCAGGTGCTCCGTCAACACCCAGACAGCCTCGAACCTTGCTGGTCATGTCGGACGGAACTCCGCGAGATCGTGGGCAATCCGATTGGTCGTCTCGCCGTCGAGCCCGGCCTCCCTTGCTGCCGCCGGCCAGGCGTCGATGGCCGCCAGCACCTCTTTGAGCACCTCCTCGATGCCTGGCACTTCGTAGAGGGCTGCCATTGTGCGAAGGTCGTCGAGGCTGATGCCGGCGAAGCGCGCGTTGACGCTCATCTGGTGTCCCTGGGTCCACCTTCCGTCCCAGTAGGAGTGCGTGACGTCGTATGCAGGTGCGAGCTGCCAACCGCGTCGTTCAGGGAGGAGAAACGAGAAGTTCTTCGTGTGATCGTCCCGATTGACGCCGGCGACGTTGAACACGACTCGACGGAACATCTGCTCGAACGCATCCGGACCGAGTCCGAGTTCTCGCGCCGTGGTGAAGTACGACCCGTACGAGTGCGACTGAGCGAGGTTGTAGTCGAGATGTGCGAGAGCACACAGGCTCTGCGAATGAATCCGCTCGTTTCCGGGTCCACGATCAAACCGCTTTGTCATGAAGTGAGCCCGCGGGCCCTCGGGAAGAAGGAGCGACTCGCTGATCTCGACCCCAGCCCAACGGGCCATCAGGTAGTAGGCGTACTCGACACGGCAATACGGTTGGGTCCGACCTGCGTGCCCGGCCGCGAGCACGGCGGGGTCACCAACACCATCAAGCTTCAGCAGCCACTGCTCAAATCCATCGGGCGCGTCGAACTGACCCGACCGGATCTGGCCCGTCACGGGGCTATAGGCCACAACGGCTTTGGCTCGTGCACCACCCGCGCTCGACCCGACGGTGATGAGTTGTCGCACCGCATCCTCGATCCCGGTGGCGTCCAAGGTTCCAGCAAGATCCGCGCGAGCGGCAGTGACGAGATCCGCTATCTGGATCACGCTTGGCTCGGACACCGACGGACCGGTTGGTGGAGCGAATTGCAGCACCCCCATCGCTCGCGCACCGGCATACGCGAGGCGATCGAGCGGCGTGATCTGGCGCGGACTGATTCCCTGTTCAGCCAGCCAGGCCGTGACGAGAGCATTTCCGAAGCTGTCAGGCAGCGCATCCGCCAGCATCGCCGGGAGCCCGTAGAAGGTCCGGCGTGACAGCTCGGGGAACTCGAACACACCCGGCCGGCGGGGCATATGGAGTGGGGCCAGGTCGGCACCGTGCGAGATCCACTCGGGCACGTACTCGAAGGCGTAGAACCCAGTCGCCGGATCGAGCCCAACCACGCCAACGCTCTGATCCCATGCCGAAACCTCGATGAGGTCAGCCGGCGTGTAGGTCACATGGTCTCCCGACTCGAGCCGGCAGCCGGGTGGCGCACACGCTTTGCGGCGGTGCGTTCGGCGCGCGTCCGCTCGCGCAGCGCCGAAAGTGGGCTGTAGCTCGGTTCGGCTGGCGCGAGTGCGGCGAACCAATCACTCCGCCCCAACGCCCGCGCTACCCGAACCAAGGTGGCAAGGGACGACCCACGACCAGCTTCGAGGTACTTGACCGCAGACAGCGACACGTTCGCACGTTTGGCGAGCTGAGCCTGGGTTAGCTGCTGCTGACGTCGCAGCTGGCGAATTTGCGTGCCGAGTTGCATCTCCAGGTCCCTCGGAGATCGGAATAGCTGACTTTCCACCCCTAGACTCCTAATCGCGCAGTGTGAGGCTGACTTTCCACCTCCTAACACCCAGTTTAGCCATTAGTCGTTGGATTTACATCTATTCAGTGCCGACTTCAGAGCCAGAGGCTTTACGCGATAGATGATATTGCACCTATTTGGGAAGTGGGACGCCAACGGGCGTGTACTTCGTCGAAGCTGGCTCGGTCATGGCGACCAGGCCGAGGCTGCGGGAGTCAGGCCCGTCCAAACTGGACCACCACCCGCCAGGGGACCTCAGCCGCCGGGCAGGTGGGGCGGTTGCAGGATGTTGACGTAGAGCGCGCCCACCCCGACCAGCACGATGAAAGCGAGGAAGGCGTAGGCGATCGGCATCATCTTGTTGACGTCGGCGTGGTAGGGGCGCCCCCGCCGGGAGCGGACCCGCTCGTAGATGGCGATCGCGACGTGCCCCCCGTCGAGGGGCAGCATCGGGAAGAGGTTCACGAGGCCGACGAAGATGTTGATCGCGACGAGGATGGCGAGCAGGCTCGCCACGTTGACCTGCAGGGCCTGCACGGCGATCTCGACCGCCCCGGGCAGCGAGAGGATCTCGCCCTGGCCGCCGGACCCGGAGCCGTGCCCGCCCTTGCCGCCCGACCCGGAGTGGTTGTTCGCCGTCACGACGTCGTGCGCGAAGGCCCGCAGTCCGTGGAGCGAGAAGACCTGGCCGATGCCCTCGCCCGTCCAGACGAACTCCCGGCCGAGCTGCGTGCCGGCCCGGCCCAGCGCGGCGAGCGGGGCCGCCGTCACGAGCACCTGCCCGCCGAGACGGACGCCGATCACCCCGATCGGTTTCTTGCCCTGCTTCTCGGGAACGAGCTTGCCGGACGGCCCCCGCACGTCGGCCGTGCGGCCGTCGATCGGCCGCACGTGGAGGGTGACGAGACGACCATTCCGCCGGACGACGAGGCTGAGCTCGGTGCCGGAGCTGTGCTGGATGAAGGTGACGAACTTCGCCAGCGACTGGTAGTGATGGCCGTCGACGGCGACGAGGACGTCGCCGACCTTCACCCCGCCGGCCCGTGCGGGGTTCTGGTGGTTGACGAACGTGATGAGCCCCGTCACCTCGGTCGGCGGCACGGCGGTCGGGAGTCCGGTGAAAGCGACCATCCCCCAGAGCAGCCCGAAGGCGATGACGAAGTGCATCGTCGAGCCGGCGACCGCCACGGCGAACCGGCGCGGGAAGGTGGCCTGGCGGTAGCTGCGGGCCTCGTCGGCGGGGTCGACCTCCTCGAGCATCGTCATGCCGACGACCTTCACGTAGCCACCCGCGGGGATCGCCTTCACGCCGTACTCGGTCTCGCCCCGCCGGACCGACCAGAGGCGGGGCCCGAATCCGAAGAAGTACTCGGTGACCTTCATCCCCGAGGCCTTCGCCGCCACGAAGTGGCCGAACTCGTGGAGCATCACCATCGCGACGATGGCCGCCACGACGATCAGCACGTCGAGGCCGTGGAACACCACGGCGAGCACGGCCACCACCGCGGCGAACCCCGCGAGGCGCCACAGCGCGCTCTGGTTCGTCGGGGCGAGTTTCGTCGGTCCTGGCGGCTGGATGGTGCTCACGCGCTCCGATTCTGGCGCGCCAGCACCGCCGCCGCGACGGCGCGCGCCGCGGCGTCGGCGGCGAGGACGTCCGCGACCTGGACGAGCTTGGTCGGCTCGTGGCGGGCCAGCGTCGCCGCGGCGACCGCGGCGATCCCCGGCCAGCTCAACTGCCCGGCGAGGAAGGCCGCCACGGCGACCTCGTTGGCGGCGTTCAACCAGGCCGGCGCGCTCCCCCCGGTCCGCCCCGCCTCGAGAGCGAGGTCGAGGCAGGGGAACGTCGCGCGGTCGGGCCGGCCGAACTCGAGCTGCGAGACCGCCGCCCAGTCAATCCTGCCGAACGGCTCTGCGAACCGCTCCGGGTAGGCGAGCGCGTAGCCGATCGGCAGCCGCATGTCGGGCTGGGACAGCTGGGCGATCGTCGCGCCGTCACAGAACTCGACCATCGAGTGCACGATCGACTGCGGGTGGACGACAACCTCGATGCGGTCGTAGTCGACCCCGAACAGTTCGTGCGCCTCGATCACCTCGAGGCCCTTGTTCATGAGCGTCGAGGAGTCGACGGTGATCTTCGGGCCCATCTGCCAGGTCGGGTGGGCGAGGGCGTCGTCGACGGTGACCGCGGCGAGCTCGTCGGCGCCGCGCCCCGGAACGGGCCGCCGCTCGCCGTGAGCACGAGGCGCACGACGTCGGCCGGCGGTGCCGGCGCGCCATGAGCCCCGGCGCCCGGCACGAGCGATGCCTGGCGCCGTTCGCCGAGGCACTGGAACACGGCACAGTGCTCGGAGTCGACCGGGATGATCTCCGCACCCCTGGTCTGGCGGGCCACCTGGACCACCGGGGCCCCCGCGACGAGCGACTCCTTGTTGGCGAGCGCGAGCCGGCGTCCCGACCGCAGCGCCGCCACCGTGACCTCGAGCCCGGCGAATCCGACCACGGCGTTGAGCACGACGTCACCCAGCTCGCCGAGCGAGGCGAGCCCCGCGGTGCCGACGCGCACCTCGACGCCCGGCGGCAGCTTCCCGGCGAGCTCGGCGGCCGCTGGGGCGTCGCCGATCGCGACGACCTCAGGGTGGAAGCGGGCGGCCTGGCGGGCGAGGTCGCCGACCGAGCGGTGCGCGCCGAGCGCGACGACGCGGTAGGCGTCACCGGCCGCGGCGACGACATCGAGCGCCTGGCGCCCGATCGAGCCGGTCGATCCGACGATGCTGACGCGGCGAGGCGGCGTCATCCCAGATGGACGAGCCGCACCAGGAGATACGTCGCCGGCAGCACGAAGAGCATGGCGTCGATGCGGTCGAACACGCCGCCGTGAGCCGGGAGCAGCCGGCCCATGTCCTTCAGCCCCAGGTCCCGTTTCACGACCGATTCGAACAGGTCGCCCCACGGCGCGAAGACGGCGACCACGCCACCGAGGGCGAGCGCGTCGGCGAGGTTGAACGGGTGCACGTGCGCGACGATCCCGGCGGCGACGCCGAGCGTGAGGATCGTGCCCCCGATGAGGCCCTCGATCGTCTTGCCGGGGCTGACTCGGGCGCGAGGCGGTGCCGCCCGAGGGTCGAGCCGACGGCAAACGAGCCGACATCGTGGGCGACGGTCAACGCCACCGCGGCGCCGAGGATGGCGACGCCGTGCCGGAGCGGGTAGGCGGTCGGGTTGAGGAGCAGCCCGGCGAACGAGCCGAGCACGCCGACCCACGCCACGACGAGCACGGTGACCGCGATGTCGTCGACCGGCGAGGAGTCCGAGGTGGCGACGATCCGCCAGCCGCCGGCCAGCACGATGACGCAGGCGAGGACGACCGGGACGGCCTCGGGGCCCCGCAGGTAGCTCGCCACGACGAGGACCGGCACCGCCGCGAGGCCGACGAGCGCCACGGGCCGGTAGCCGGAGAGGCGCACCGCACCGAACGTCTCGCCGGCGGCGACGGCGAGGAC
This sequence comes from uncultured Acidimicrobiaceae bacterium, assembly GCA_963823945.1. Lineage (GTDB taxonomy): Bacteria > Actinomycetota > Acidimicrobiia > Acidimicrobiales > Bog-793 > Bog-793. The sequence continues at coordinate 746,273 of CAWGNK010000003.1, read as the reverse complement.
GACCGAGGCGAGCACGAGGACCGGGAGCGGCCCGTTGGCGAAGCACAGCACGGCGACGCCGGCGAGCACGATGCCCGTCGCCGTGGCAACCACGGCGTTGCGCCGCGGCGCCCCACCGGGGACGGGGGGCGTCGCCCGCCGGCTCGGCCGATGGGCCCCGCGGGCGCGGCGACGTGTCCCGGGAGCCCCGACGACCTGCTCCCACGCCGCGTCGTCCGGCCGGTCGGGAAGCTGCTCGGGCGGCGCGGCCGGCGCGGCCGCCGCGGCCGCGACCGCGGCGCGCCGGTGCAACCGGCGGCGTGTCGTCGGCGGATCGAAATCGAACTCGAACGGGTCGGGGGTGGCAGTCGGGTTCTCCCCGCGACCGGCGATGGTCGAGGAATCGTCGCTCCCCTCGCTCTCGCCTGCCGCGTCCTCCGCCAGGAAGGCGAGATCGGACTCGTCCTCGCTCCAGTCCGACGCCGTCTGGCGCCAGGTCGGCCCGCGGGCACCCCGCTCGAGCGGGCCTGGGGCCTCGGCGCCACCGAGGAGCACGCGCGGCACCTGGCCCGTCGGGGGGTCCGTCCAGTCCGGCAGCTCGAAACGCGCCCCTTCGGTGCCCTCGAGCGGGTCAGGCGGGCGCTGGGAGGGGTCGTCAGCGGGCCGGCGGCGAGTCTCGGGGACGAGGCCGGCAGCCACGGCCGCCTCGACAGCGACGACACGGACCTCCTCTGTCGCGGAACCGGCGGGGCGGGCCGGGGTGGCGTCGACCTCCGCGGCGTCGTCGAGATCGGGCTCGGCTTGTGAATCGGGGTCGCGGGTCGCCTTGTCGTCGTCTTCCACTGTGCGTTCCCTCCGCGGGTCTCCCCGGTCGATTATCCGACCGACTGGCGGCCTCAGACCTCGAGCAGCTCCTGCTCCTTGTGGGTGAGCAGCCGGTCGATCTCGGTGATGAACTCGTGGGTCGCCTTGTCGAGCTCCTTGTCGGCGCGCTCGACGTCGTCGATGGAGACGGCACCCTCGTGCTCGTGGGCCTCGAGCTCGTGGCGGGCGTGCCGGCGGACGTTGCGGACGGCGACCCGGCCCTCCTCGGCACGTTGGCGGACGACCTTCACGAGCTCACGGCGGCGTTCCTCGTTGAGTGCCGGGAAGACCAGCCGCACGACCTCCCCGTCGTTCGACGGGTTCAGGCCGAGGTCGGAAACCTGGATCGCCTTCTCGATGGCCTTGATCGCGCCCTTGTCGTACGGGTGGATGACGAGGGTGCGCGCCTCGGGGACCGTGATCCCGGCGATGGACTGCAGGGTGACCTCGGCGCCGTAGTAGTCGACCTTCAGCTTCTCGACGAGGACCGGCGCCGCCCGGCCGGTGCGGATCGCACCGAACTCGCCCTTGGCGTGCTCGACGGCCCGCGCCATCTTCTCGCGGGCGTCGGCGATCGCCTCCTCGATGATCGTGTCGGCCGTCATCTGATAAGCGTACCGATCTGCTCGCCGGCGAGGGCTCCCCGGATGTTGCCCTCCACCATCAGGTCGAACACGAGGATCGGCAGACTGTTGTCCTTGCAGAACGTGACCGCCGTGAGGTCCATCACCCGCAGGTCGCGGGAGATGATCTCCATGAAGCTGACCTCGGTGTAGCGGGTCGCCGTGGGCTCGAGGCGCGGATCGGCGCTGTAGACGCCGTCGACGCCGGAGTGCGTCCCTTTGAGGATCACCTCGGCCTCGATCTCGGCGGCACGCAGGGCGGCGGGCGTGTCCGTCGTGAAGTACGGGTTCCCCATGCCGGCCGCGAAGATGACGACCCTCCCCTTTTCCAGGTGCCGGATCGCACGGCGCCGGATGTAGGGCTCGCAGACCTCGGCCATGTGGATCGCCGAGAGCACCCGGGTCGGCCGGCCCTGGCGCTCGATGGCATCCTGCAGGGCGAGGGCGTTGATCACCGTGCCGAGCATCCCCATCGTGTCCGAGGTCGCGCGGTCGATGCCGAAGCCCGCCCCCTTCTTTCCCCGCCAGATGTTGCCCCCGCCGATCATGATGGCGAGCTCGACCCCGAACTCGTCACAAGTCCCGGCGATCTCCTTGGCGATCCGGTTGACGGTCGTGGAGTCGATCGTCTCGTCCGAAGCCGAGCTGGCGAACGCCTCCCCGCTGATCTTCAGGACGGCCCGTCGCCAACGCGGGACCGTCACCGCCGGACTGGCACCCACGCCCGCGCCCGCCAGATCGGCGTCCCGGCTCGTCACGTCCCGACGACGACCTGGGCGAACCGGCGGATGACGGCGTCACCGACGAGCTGCGCGATCGACATCTTCTCGTCCCGGGCGTAGGGCTGGTCGAGGAGCACGTGCTCCTTGAACCAGCCGTTCAGGCGGCCGGCGACGATCTTGTCGAGCTGCGCCTCGGGCTTGCCCTCGTTGCGGGCCGTCGCGAGGATCGTCTCGCTCTCGGCGGCGATCGCCTCGGCGGGGACGTCCTCGCGCGACAGGTACTCCGGGCGGGCGAAGGCGATGTGGACCGCCACGTCGTGGGCGAGCTCGGCGGGCCCGCCCGCAAGCTCGACGAGCACGCCGTTCACCCCGCGCCCGTTCTGGACGTGGAGGTAGCTGTCGAGCACGGCCCCGGACCCGGCCTCGAAGCGGACGTGCCGGCCGACGGCGATGTTCTCCTTCACCGTCACCTTCAGGTCGTCGACCTTCTCGGCCAGCGCCTCGAGCGAACCTTCGCCGCCGGCGGCGAGCGCCTCGGCGAGGTCGTCGACGAGACGAACGAAGTCCGCCGACTTCGCGACGAAGTCGGTCTCGCACTCGAGCGCCACGACGGCCGCGACACCCTTGTCGTTGTCGACGACGACGGAGACCGCCCCCTCGGCGCGGGCCCGGCCGGCGCGCTTGGCGAATCCGGCGAGACCCTTCTCCCGGAGCCAGCGCTTGGCCTTCTCGAAATCCCCGTCCGTCTCAACGAGCGCCCGGCGCACGTCGAGGATCCCCGCCCCCGTCGCCGCGCGCAGCGCCTTGACTAGCTGTGCCGTGACCTCGGCCATCTCAGACCTCCACTGCCGGCGCCGACATGGTCGCCGCGAATTCGTCGGCGGGGCGGCGCCGGTCCGCCTCCGGCCCTCCCGCCGCCGCGAGGTTCGCCGCGGCCTGCCGGGAGTAGATGAAGCGGCCCTCCCGGACCGCGTCGGCCATGACACGACACAGCAGCCGCCCGGAGCGGATGGCGTCGTCGTTGCCGGGGATCACGTAGTCGATGATGTCCGGGTCGCAGTTCGAGTCGACGACGGCGATCACCGGGATGCCGAGCTTGTTCGCCTCGGTCACCGCGATGTGCTCCTTTTTCGTGTCGATGACGAAGAGCGCGTTCGGCAGCCTCGTCAGGCGCCGGATGCCGCCGAGGTTGCGCTCGAGCTTCACCAGCTCGCGGCGCAACATCAGCGCCTCCTTCTTCGGCAGGGCGTCGAACTCACCCGAGTCGCGCGACGCTTCGAGCTCGGCGAGCTTGCGGACGCGCCCCGAGACGGTCTCGAAGTTCGTGAGCATCCCACCGAGCCAACGCTCGTTGACATACGGCATGCCGCACCCGATGGCGAACTCCGCCACCGGGTCCTGGGTCTGTTTCTTCGTGCCGACGAACAGGAGCGTCCCCCCCGCACCGACGAGGTCGCGCACGAAGGCGTAGGCGATCTCGATCCGGTCGAGGGTCTGGTGCAGATCGATGATGTAGATCCCGCTGCGCTCGCCATAGAGGAAGCGCTTCATCTTCGGGTTCCACCGGCGGGTCTGGTGCCCGAAGTGGACCCCCGCCTCGAGCAGTTGCTTCATCGTGACGACGGCCACGCGTCGCTCCTTCCCAACGGTTCTACGGAACCGGACGTCGCGCCGTCAGGCGACCGTGGGCACGTCCGGCCGATTGGTCAAGAGACCCGGGCGGGCCTCGGCTGCATGGTAGCCGCTCGGGCCTACCGGGCGGTCAGGCGGCCCGAGCCCGGGCTGAATCGGGTCACCGCGGTTCTCCCCCGCCTCAACTACCCTGCTCCCAGGCGCCGGATCTGCTGTGGCTCCGGTACCCCGAGCTGCGAGGAGGTGGCAAATCGATGGGCAATTCGACACGAGATCCCGCGCGTCGCCGGCCCGCGAAGTTTGCTCTCGTCGGGACGATCGGCCTCGCCGCGGCCGTGACGCTCGCCCCCACCACCGGTGCTGCGCTGGCGAGCTCGTTCCGCATCACGAGGATCGTTCCCGCCGTGAGCCACGTCACCCGCAACGGTCCGCGCGAGCCGATCACGATCCACTGGGCCGGCGCCGCCACGTTCCCGATCACCGCCCACTACGCACCGAAACCGGGCTGCGCCGGTCCCAACGACTACTGCGCCTCCGAAACGGACACCTTCCGGACCGGGACGCACGCGCTCGTCTGGAGGCAGGCGGCCTGGTGCACGGGCACTGGCGGCAGCAGCTACGGGACCTGGTACGTGTGGCTCACCGACGCGAAAGGTCACAGGACGCCGAAGGTGACGTGGTCCCTCAGCTGCTCGGGATAGCAACGACCTGACGGGTACGGTCTGAACCCGGCCGCCGCCGGTCAGGCCCGGGGGTGGGCCTTTTTGTACACGCCGACGAGTCGTTCCCGCGAGACGTGGGTGTAGCGCTGGGTCGTGCGCAGGCTCGAGTGGCCCAGCAGCTCCTGCACGACACGCAGGTCGGCGCCCCCGTCGAGCAGGTGCGTGGCGTAGGTGTGGCGCAGCGCGTGCGGGTGCGTCGGCACGGCCGAGCGGCGGTCGATGATGCGGCGCACGTCGCGGGGCCCGAGGCGGTGGCCCCGCGCGTTCAAGAAAACGGCGTCGCCCGGCGTCTCCGGCCCGCGCAGCATGTTCCGGCCCTCGGCCAGGTACCGCCGGCAGGCGTCGGCGGAGGGCTCGCTCATCGGCACCCGCCGCTGCTTGCCGCCCTTTCCCCAGACCGTCACCGCCAGGCCGGCGAGGTCGAGGCCACCGGTGTCGAGCCCGCAGCACTCGCTGACCCGCAGGCCCGAGCCGTAGAGGAGCTCGAGGACGGCGTCGTCGCGTAGCCGGGTCGCCTCGGCGCGCGGGTCCCCGGACGGCTCGCCCGGCCCGGTCCCCTCGAGCAGGGTCTCGAGCTCGCCGGGTGCCAGCACGCGGGGCAGCTTCCCCTCGCCCGACGGCGCCGTGAGCCGGCGCGACGGGTCCTCGGCGACGAGCCCCCGACGCTGCGCAAAGGCGAAGTAGCGCCGCAGGGCGGCCGCCTTGCGCGCGATCGAGCGGCGCTCGTAGCCACGGGTCGCGAGGTACGCGAGGTAGCGGCGCAACACCAGCCGGTCGACCTCGGCGGGGCCCTGGATCCCGGCCCGCGCCGCCCACTCGGCGAAGGCGTCGACGTCGGAGCGGTAGGCACGCCGCGTGGCCGGCGCGGAAGCCCCGAGAGCCTGGACGAACGCGTCGAACTCCCAGCCCACGTCCCGAGCGTAGCGAACCCCCGGCCGGCCCCCGGGGCACACGCCGGCCCAGGATGCGACAAGATGAGGCATGGCGAGTCGCATCCTCATCGTCGAGGACGACGAGCGGATCCGGGCGTCGATGGGTCTCGCCCTCGAGGACGAGGGCTACGACGTCGTCGAGGCCGGGAGCGGCGAAGAGGCCCTCGAACGCTTCGCCCAGTCGCTCGCTCTCGAGCCGCTCGACCTCGTGATCATCGACATCATGCTGCCCGGCATGGACGGCTTCGAGTGCTGCCGGGAGGTCCGCCGGCAGAGCGCGGTGCCCATCATCATGGTGACGGCGCGCACGGACACCCACGACATCGTCGCCGGGCTCGAGGCGGGCGCCGACGACTACGTGACGAAGCCGTTCGAGCCCAAGGAGCTCGCGGCGCGCATCCGCGCGCTGCTCCGCCGGGCGCGCTCGACCGAGGGGGGCCCGTCCACGCTCACCTTCGGCGACCTCGAGATCATGCCGGAGGCGGGCGTCGTCCGCCTCGCCGGCGACGAGGTCCACCTCACCCGCACCGAGTTCCTTTTGCTGTGCGAGCTCGCCGCCAACCACGGCAAGGTGCTCTCGCGCGAGCAACTCCTCGAGCGGGTCTGGAGCTACGACTACTTCGGTGACGGCCGGCTCGTCGACGTGCACGTGCGGCGCCTGCGCACGAAGGTCGAACCCGATCCCGCCAACCCCCGCTACGTGCTCACCGTGCGCGGGTTGGGCTACAAGCTCGCGCCGTAGATGCCGACGGGGGATCGGCTCCGCCGCCTCATCGGCCGCCGGGGCACGCACCCGGCGCAACGGCGGCTCGGACGATTCGGGCTGCGGGCCCGCATCACCGCCGGTTTCGCCTTCGGCGCGCTCGTCCTTTCGCTGCTCATGACGTCGATCACCTACTTCACGACGAGCTCGTCGATCGTCGCCCAGGACAAGCGCTCCTTCGAGCTCCAGGGGCTCGCCAACGCGACGTCGCTCTACGAGAGCGTCTACGCCCACAACCCCAAGATCGTGATCAGGAACCTCTTCGCGCTCTCCGACGAGCTCCGCTCGCCGACCTCGTACTCGCTCATCTACGTCAAGTCCCTCGGTTCGTGGTGGGGCTCGTCGCCCGTCACCTTCTCGCGGGGCGACCTGCCGGCGTCGCTGAGCGCGATGGCCCTGCACGGCACGTCGGCGGAGCAGATGTTCTCCTTCCGCGGCACGCCACACTTCGCCGTCGGGATCGCCCTGCCGCTCGGGGCCTACTACTTCGGGGTGTTCAGCCTCAGCCAGGCCACCGACACCCTCCATGTGCTCCTGGCGTCGCTCATCGCCGCCGCCATCGTCACGACGCTGCTCGGTGCGGCCCTCGGCCGCTGGGCAGCCGGGCGCACGCTGCGCCCGCTGCGCGACGTCTCGCAGGCGGCCTCCTCGATCGCGAGCGGGATGCTCGACACCCGGCTCGAGACGGTCGACGCGCGCGACCTCGCCAGCCTCACGTTGTCGTTCAACCGGATGGCGGACCGGCTCCAGCAGCGGATCGAGCGGGACGCCCGCTTCACCTCGGACGTCAGCCACGAGCTCCGCTCGCCCCTCACGACGCTGGCGACCTCGCTCTCGGTCATCGAGTCGCGCCGCGACGAGCTCCCCGAGCGCGCCCAGCGCGCCCTCGACCTGCTGGGAGCCGAGGTGCGCCGTTTCCAGCGCATGGTGCGAGACCTGCTCGAGATCTCCCGGTTCGACGCGCGCTCGGCCGACTTCGCGGCGGAGTCGGTCGAGGTCGGCGACCTCCTGCGGCACGCCTTCGCCCCGGCGGGGCACGAGCCCGTCCCGGTGCGGATCGATCCCGCCGACGACCATCGCGAGCTGCTTGTCGACAAGCGCAGGATCGAGCGCGTCTTCGGGAACCTGATCGAGAACGCCGACCGCTACGCCGGCGGGGTGACGCAGGTTACCGTCGAGACGGATGACCATCTCGTGCGTGTGTTGATCGACGACTCGGGACCGGGGATCCCTCCCGCCGACCGTGACCGCGTCTTCGAGCGGTTCGCGCGCGGCGCCGGCAAGGCGGGCAGCCGGGGTGCCGGCGTCGGCACCGGCCTCGGGCTCGCCCTCGTGCTGGAACACGTCCGGCTCCACGGTGGGCGGGTCTGGGCGACCGACTCGCCGAGCGGGGGAGCTCGCTTCGTGGTCGAGCTGCCGATCTCGCCGCCGGCGACGGACGACGGCGACGTCAATCCCCTGACCGAGACGACCGGGGCCGGCCGGTGAAGCGCCGCAAGACCGCGACGGCCTGGATCGGCCTTGCCGCCCTGGCGATCGCCCTCGCCGGTTGCGGCATCTCCGTCCAGTCGACGGCGCAGCCGTTGACGGTCCCGGCGAACCAGTTCCCGTCGCCGACGAATCCGCCCCCCTCGGCGCACCCCGGGAAGGCGATTGACGTCTACTTCCTCACCAACGGGCACCTCGTCGCCTCGCTGCGCCACCTGCCGCGGGGCAAGGTCTCGCTCAACCGGATGCTCCAGCTCGCGCTGAACAGCCTCGACGCGGGACCTCTCAGCGCCGAGGCTGAACTCGGCGTGTGGACGGCGCTCAGCGTCTCCCCGGATGCGGCGGTGACGCTCATCGGCAAGGTGAAGAACCACGTCGCCTCTGTCGACCTCGACTGGACGTTCGCGAACCTCGACACGAGCGAGCTGTTCGAGGCCGACGCCCAGATCGTCTACACGCTGACCCAGTTCCAACAGGTGGACGGTGTCAACCTCGTCCTCGGCGGCTTGAAGATCGCCTGGCTGCCGGACGGCATCGAGGTGAGCAACCGCCCCGTCACCCGCCAGGACTACCGGGCGATCGCGCCACCGACGAGGCCCTGAGGGTCAGCTCCCGACGATCTCGGCGGGCCGGGGCTCGTCGAGGTCGACCCGGGGGGCGTCGGCCCACAACCGCTCGAGCGAGTAGAGCGAGCGCGCCCCGGTCTCGAAGACGTGGACGACGAAGTCGCCGTAGTCGAGGAGCACCCACTGCGAGCTCTCGAGACCCTCGACGCCCCGGACGGTGAGCCCGGCAACCTCGCGGACCCGGCGGGAGACCTCGTCGACGATGGAACGGACCTGCCGCTCGTTCCGCCCCGCCGTGACGATGAAGTAGTCCGTGATGCCGATGAGGTCGCCGACATCGAGCACGACCGTCGATTCGAGCGTCTTGGCCGAGGCCGCGCGGGCGGCGACGAGGGCGGCCGGCAGGCTCAACGAGGGCAGCCGCCCGGGGCCGCCGGACCGCAAGCCGCCGCGACCGAGACCATCTCGGGTCGAGGGATCGGGCGGCTCGTCATCTGTCGCGAGCGTACATCCCGCGTTCTTTGATCATGCGGACCGCGCCCTCGGGGATGAGGTAGTCGAGCGGCCGCCCCGTCGCGGCGCGCCGGCGCAGGTCCGTGCTCGAGATCTCGAGCGCCGGGATCTCGATCGCGACGGCGTGCCAGCCGGCGAGGGGGCCCGTCGCCCCCGGGAGAACGGGCGTCGAACCCGGCCGGTTGACCACGACCATCGTCACCTCGCGCCGCACGTCGTCGAGCCGCTCCCAGGTCGCCAGCCCGGCGACGACGTCGGCACCGACGATGAGGAACATCTCCGCCGCCGGTTCCGCCCGCCGCAGCTCGTCGATCGTGTCGATCGTGTAGGAGGGGCCGCCCCGGTCGATCTCGAGGCGTGACGCCTCGAGGCCGTCCACGTCCCCGAGGGCGGCGTCGACGAGCGCCAGCCGGTCGGCGGCCGGCGACACCGGCCGGTCCCCGACCTTCTGCCACGGCTCGTTCGCCACGACGAAGAGCACCCGGTCGAGATGGAGCGTGTGGCGGGCGTTGACGGCCGCGACGAGGTGCCCGACGTGGATCGGGTCGAAGGTGCCGCCGAAGACGCCGAGACGCATAGCTCCCCGGGCCACGGCCGACCGGCACCGGGAGGGTGGATCCGTCCCGGTCGCGAGCCGCCGTCGCCCGGGCCAGCGTAGGCGCAACGGCGCACCCTGCCCCGATGCACGGGGCGCCGGTCGGCGGCCCGCGTTGCCTACTCTGGAGGCATGCGTCAGCTCGCCCCCGATCCGGGAGTGGCGCGCGCCCCCCGTGCCGGGGGCGAGACGGCGTGGGCCCCCGATTCCTGGCACTCCCATCCGGCCGAGCAGGAACCCGAGTGGCCCGACCCCGCCGAGCTGGCACGCGCCCTCGGCGAGCTGGGGGCGCTGCCGCCCCTCGTCTTCGCCGGGGAGACGCGCCGGCTCGTCGATTCGCTCGGCCGCGTCGCCGACCGCCGGGCCTTCGTCCTGCAGGCGGGCGACTGCGCCGAGTCGTTCAACGAGATCAACGCCGACGCGATCCGCGACAAGCTGAAGGTGATCCTGCAGATGGCGGTGGTGCTCACCTACGGCGCCGGCGTGCCGGTGGTGAAGATCGGCCGGATCGCCGGCCAGTTCGCCAAGCCACGGTCGTCACCGACCGAACCGTGCGGCGACGGCGAGATCCCCTCGTTCCGGGGCCACATCGTGCACGACGACGCGCCGAACCCGGTGGCCCGCCGGGCGGACCCGTCCCGGATGATCGACGCCTACCGCTTGTCCGCCGCCACGCTCAACCTCGTGCGGACCTTCACGAAGGGGGGTTTCGCCGCGCTCGGCCAGGTGCACGCCTGGAACCAGGAGTTCGTCGCCACGAGCCACGAGGGCCGCCGCTACGAGGAGACGGCTGAGGCGATCGACCGCGCCCTGCGCTTCCTCGGCGCCTGCGGCGTGAACCTCGCCTCGGACACGCCCACCCAGCAGGTCGACCTGTTCACGAGCCACGAGGCGCTGCTGCTCGACTACGAGCAGTCGCTCACCCAGCGCGACCAGCTGACCGGCGACTACTACGCCGGCTCGGCGCACATGCTCTGGGTGGGCGACCGGACACGCCAGCTCGACGGCGCCCACCTCGAGTTCCTGCGCGGCGTCCACAACCCGGTCGGCGTGAAGCTCGGTCCGACGACCTCGCCCGAGGAGGCGGTCGCCATCTGCGAGGCCCTGAACCCGGCGCGGGTGCCCGGGCGCCTGACCCTCATCACCCGGCTCGGTGTCGCCGCGGTGACGCGCCTTCTGCCCGGGCTCGTGCGCGCCGTGACGGCGGCCGGCCATCCCGTCGTCTGGCAGTGCGACCCGATGCACGGCAACACGTTCGTCTCCGACAACGGCCGCAAGACCCGGCGCTTCGACGACGTCCTCGGCGAGATCAAAGGCTTCTTCGCCGTCCACCGGCAGGAGGGCACCTGGCCGGGCGGCGTCCACGTCGAGCTCACCGGCGACGCCGTCACCGAGTGCCTCGGCGGGGCGGAGGACATCCTCGAAGAGCACCTCTCGCTGCACTACACGACGACCTGCGACCCCCGGCTCAACGGGCGGCAGGCGCTCGACCTCGCCTTCCGCGTCGCGGAGCTCCTGGCCGACTGATGCGACGCGCCGACGCCGCGGCCCGTGCCGTCGCCAGCGCCGGCCTCGTCGTCGCGCTGCTCGCCGGTGCCGGCGCGGCCGGCGCGAACCCCCGGCCGGGCGAGACGACCCCTGCGGCGACGCCTTCGCCCGGCGCGACGACCTGCGCGTACCCGGCGACGCCGACCGGGACGACCACGACGACGACCACGACCACGACCACGTCCACGACGACGACGCTCGTCGAGCCGTCGTCGACGACAACCCTCCCTTCCTCGACGACCACGACGACGCTCCCGCCCGGGCCGACGACGACGAAGACCACCTACTACCTCGTAAAGTCCAACGGCGGCGTCCAGCCCTTCGGCGGCGCGAAATTCCTCGGCTCCAAGGCCGCCAAGCACCTGCGGACGAGGTTCGTCGGCGGCACGGCACCCACCGACGGCGACGGCTACTGGCTGGCGACGGAGAAGGGAAACGTCTACCCCTTCGGCAACGCGCCGTTCCTCGGTTCGCCGGTCCACCGCAACAAGCGCGCGCCGATCGTCGCCGTCGCCGGCGCGCCGCTCGGTGACGGCTACTGGCTCGTGGCGGCGAACGGCGCCGTCTACAACTACGGGAGCGCGCCGTTCTGCGGCTCGCCCGTCCACGCCACCCTCGCCTCCCCGATCGTCGCCTTCGCGGCGACACCCGACGACGCCGGCTACTGGCTCGTCGCCGCCGACGGCGCCGTCTACCACTACGGCGACGCGCCGGACCTCGGCTCGCCCGCCAGGGGGCACCTCGCCGCGCCGATCGTCTCGATCACGGCGACCGCCGACGGCGGGGGCTACTGGCTCGTCGCCGCCGACGGCACCGTCTACCACTACGGCGACGCGCCGGATCTGGGCTCGGCCGCCGGCCGGCACCTCGCCGCGCCGATCGTCTCGATCACGGCGACCGTCGACGGCGGGGGCTACTGGCTGACCACGGCGGACGGGAGGGTCTTCAACTACGGCGACGCCCGCTTCGCGGGGTCGCTCGCCCGCCGCCCGCTGCGCCGCGCCGTCACGGCCACCGGTCTCGTGCCCCACCTTGTCGTCACACCGGGCCACGTCACGCTCGGCCACGGCGTGTTCGGCTACGACATCTCTGGTTTCCAGTGCGCGCAGCCCGGTTCGACCGCCGCCAAGAGCGGGCTGCCCGGCTCCTCGGCGGTCTCCGTGCTCCAGGTGGCGGGCTGGCTCGACGGGGCCGACAACTCGTGCCTCGCGGCCGAGGCGGCCTGGGCGACGAGATCGGCGGGCCCGGCGGGCACGCCCTACTCGCTGTACCTGTTCGTCAACTCCCCCGACCTGACGCCGACGGCCGAGGCCCAGTCGGCGAACGGCCCGATGGGGACCTGTGCGACGCTCACCGCCGGGGAGGTCGCGAGCTGCGAGGCGTACAACTACGGCTTCAACGGCGCCCGCAGCGCGCTCGCCTACGCGACCGACCAGGGCGTGCACGCCGACCTGTGGTGGCTCGACATCGAGGGCGACTCGCTGTCACCGACGCAGAACTCGGACTTCGGGCTCGGCTACTACTGGTCCGACTCGACCGCCCTCAACGACGCCACGATCGAGGGCGCGCTCGACGCCCTGCGCCTTTCGGGCCTCGAGGTCGGCCTGTACTCGACGAGCGTCCAGTACCCCGTCATCGCCGGCCACTTCGTCCCCGCCGGGCCGCAGGTGCCGCTGTGGGTCGCGGGGGTGCCGCGCACGAACCCGCCGTACGCCGAGACCGGCCTGTCGAACCCGTCGGTGCTCACAGCCTGGTGCGCGGGGACGGCCTCCTACGGCGGCGCCGGGCGGGGATACGGCGAGCTCTTCGCCGGGGGCGTGCCGGTGCTGCTCCAGGAGACGCCGGGCACGCTCGCCTCGCCCTACGGGCTCGACCCCGACTACGCCTGCTGACCCGGCGGCACCCGCTCCGGCGGCTCGACGCCGACCCAGTCGGGTTCGGTCGAACGGACCTGGGGCCTGCCGGCGAGATGGGCGGCGTCGTTGTAGCGCACGAGCCGCCAGCGCGAGCCGGTGTGGTGCCACTCGGTGATCGAGGTGTTGGCCGGATGCAGCCGGACGACGTTGCCGTGCTCGGCGTGCCCCAGGAAACGGATCATCGAGGAGTCGATGACGCCGCCGTGCGAGACGACGACGACGAGGCGCCCCGGGTTGGCGGACGCCGCGGCGGTGAGCGCCGCCGCCGCCCGGTCGAGGAAGTCGATCCAGCTCTCGCCGCCCGGCGAGGTCGGGAACTCCGGGTCGTCGCCCGGCAGGCCGCGCCGCTGGTAGCGCTCCGTGTACTCGGCCCAGGTGATCCCGTCGGCCTCCCCGGGGTGGCGCTCGCAGAACGCACAGCTCCGCTCGAAACCCTGGACGCCGAGGGCGGGCACGAGGATGGACGCCGTCTCGATCGCGCGCGGCAGCACGCTCGTCCACACCGCCGCCGCGCTGGCGAGCTCGCCGGTGCGGGCGAGCCGTTCGGCGAGGACCTCGACCTGCGCGACCCCGCGGGGCGTGAGCCCGCGGCAGCCCTTGTGACCGCCGATCACCTCGTCGACGTTGGCGAAGGCCTCGCCGTGCCGGATGATCGCGAGCCGCGTCCCGACGGCGATCGCGCCGCCGGGCTGTGCCACGGGACCGGCGGATGCCGCCTGTTCTGCCACGCCCCGCACCCTACAGGTTCGGTGCCCGTCGGCCGGGAGGGGCGGCGGCGCCGCCGCTACGTGCGGATCTGGCCGTCGCCCTCGATCACGAACTTCGCCGAGGTGAGCTCGCGCAACCCCATCGGGCCGCGGGCGTGCAGCTTCTGCGTCGAGATGCCGATCTCGGCGCCGAGCCCGAGCTCGCCGCCGTCGATGAAGCGGGTCGAGGCGTTGACGAGCACGGCGGCGGCGTCGACCTCCCGGACGAAGCGCCGGGCGGCACCGTAGTCGCGCGTCACGATGGCCTCGGAGTGCCCGGTCGAGTACCGGGCAATGTGGTCGAGGGCGGCGTCGAGGTCGTCGACGACCGCCACGGCGAGGCGCAGGCAGAGGAACTCGGTCGCGTAGTCGTGCTCGGTCGCCACGCCGATCCCGGGCAGGATGGCGCGGCTCGCCTCGTCACCGACGAGCTCGACGCCGCCGAGCGCGGCGGCGAGCCGCGGCAGGGCCTCGGCGGCGATGTCCCGGTGGACGAGCAGCGTCTCCATCGCGTTGCACACGCTCGGCCGCTGGGTCTTGGCGTTGACGACGATCCGCTCGGCCATGTCGAGGTCGGCGCCGGCGTCGATGTAGACGTGGCAGTTCCCGTCACCGTCGACGACGTAGGGCACGGTGGCGTGCTCGACGACGAGCGCGACGAGCGCCGGACCGCCCCGGGGCACGAGGCAGTCGATGAAGCCCCGCAACCGCACGAACTCGGCGACCGTCTCGTGGCGGGTGTCCTCGACGAGGACGACCGCGTCGGCGGGCAGGCCGGCATCTTCCATCCCGGCGCGCAGTGCCGCCGTGATCGCCACGTTCGAGCCCAGCGCACCCGCCGAGCCGCGCAAAAGCGCCGCGTTCCCGCTCTTCACGCACAGCCCGGCCGCGTCCGAGGTGACGTTCGGGCGGTTCTCGTAGACGATGCCGACGACCCCGAGCGGCACCCGCACCCGCCGCACGACGAGCCCGTTCGGGCGCACCCAGCCCTCGACGACCTCGCCGACAGGGTCGGTGAGCGCCGCCACGGCCCCCAGCCCCTCCGCCATCTGGTGCAGTCGCGGCTCGCTCAGGCGGAGCCGGTCGACCACCTCCGGCTTGTCACCGGCCGACTCGGCCCGGGCGACGTCGGCGGCGTTCGCCGCCAGGATCTCGTCGGCCGCCGCGCGCAGCCTCGCGGCCGAGCGCTCGAGGGCGTCGTTCTTCTGCCCGGTCGTCGCCGTGGCGAGCACCCGGGCGGCCGACTTCGCCCGCCGGCCGAGGTCCTCGAGCGCTTCGGAGGCCATGACCCACGCTACCGAGGGGCGGAGGGGCGGGGCGAACGCGCCCGCGGCGCCGACGCGCCGCTCAGCACGACGAGGTCGTCGCGGTGGACGAGTTCGCCCGCCAGATCGGCGGGCAGGTCGGCCGAGCGGCGGCCGAGCCACTCCGGGGCGCGGTCCGAGCCAAGACGCGTGATCCCCTTGGCGATGACCGAGCCGTCCACGGCGGCGATCTCGATCGGGTCCTCCCGCCCGAAGGCGGCGGTGATCTCGACGACGCCCGCCGGGAGCAGGCTCGCCTCCCGCTCCACGAGGGCGCGCCGGCAACCCTCGTCGACGACGACGCGGCCCCGCGCCGGCAGCGCGAAGGCGATCCAGGCCTTGCGGGCCGAGAGCCGTTCGTCCCGCGGCAGGATCGTCGTGCCGACCCCCCGGGTCCCGCGCACCGCGTCGGCGACGACCCCGGGCCGGTTCGCCGCGGCGATGACCGCCCGCACCCCGCACCACGCCGCCAGGCGGGCCGCGGCGAGCTTGGAGGCCATGCCGCCGCTGCCGGCGGCGGAACCGGGACCGCCCGCCACCTCGTCGAAGGCGGCGTCGACGGCGACGACCTGCTCGACGAGCGTCGCGTCGGCGCTGCGCCGCGGGTCGGCGTCGAACAGGCCCTCGGTGTCGGTGAGCAGGACGAGGCACTCGGCCGCGACGAGGTTGGCGACGAGGGCGGCGAGCCGGTCGTTGTCGCCGAAGCGGATCTCGTCGTCGGCGACGGCGTCGTTCTCGTTGATGACCGGCACGGCGCCGAGCTCGATGAGACGGCGAATCGTCTCCCGCGCGTGCAGGTACTGGTGACGCGCCCCGAAGTCCGGCAGCGAGAGCAGCACCTGGGCGGCCAGAAGGCCCTCGCCGGCGAGGGCGTCGTCGTAGACACGCATCAGGCGGGGCTGGCCGATCGTCGACAGGGCCTGCAGCGTCGTCGTGTCCGTCGGCCGGCCCCCGGCGGGGTTGGCGGCCGCGACCCCGGCGGTGACGGCCCCCGAGGTGACGACGACGGTCGGCTTGCCGGCCCGCCACAACTGCGCGATCTCGCCGGCGAGCTTGCCGACGGCCGCGGCGTCGACGAGGCCGTCGGCGCCGGTCACCGAGCTCGACCCGATCTTCACGACGACGGTCATCGCCGGGGACCCCTGGGAACCGAACGGCAAAAGGCGCGGGGAACGGGGCAAGGCGCCATCAGGTGTCCTCGCTGTAGGTGAACGAGAGCTGGCCGATCCGGACGTCGTCACCCGGCCGGGCACCCGCCCGCGCGAGCGCCCGGTCGACACCGAGCCGCTTCAGGCGGCGCTGGACGAGTGCCATCGCGTCGGGGTCCGTGAGGTCCGACAGCCCGACCGCCCGCTCGACGGTGCGACCGACGACGACGAAGCCGCCGCCCTCGCGCGCGACGACGACGCCCTCCGGGGCCGGCCGGTGGACGACCGGCGCCGCCGCCGGCCGTCCCGCCCCGGCGCGGTCAGCGTCGACGATGGCACCGAGCCGGCCGACGAGCTCGGCGACGCCCTCGCCCGTGACCGCCGAGATCTCCAGCTCTCCGCCGTAGTCGGTACTCGCAGGGCGTGACGGCGCCGGCGCGAGGTCGGCGCGCGAGCCGACGACCACCCGGGGACGGACGACGAGGTCGGCGCTGAACCGGCCCAGCTCGTCGAGCAGCACTGCCGCCTGCTCGGCGGGAGCACGCCCCTCACCGGGGGCGAGGTCGATCATGACGACGAGGGCGCGGGCCCGCTCGACGTGGCGCAGGAAGCGGTGGCCGAGGCCCCGGCCCTCGCTCGCCCCCTCGACGAGGCCCGGGACGTCGGCGACGACGAACTCCGTCGCCGCGTCGTCGGGCCGGGCACCGAGGCGGACCACGCCGAGGTGCGGCTCGAGCGTCGTGAACGGGTACTCGGCGATCTTCGGTTTGGCGGCGGAAATCCGCGAGATGAGCGTCGACTTGCCGCAGTTGGGGAAGCCGACGAGGGCGACATCGGCGACGAGCTTCAGCTCGAGGTCGAGCCAGCGCTCCTCACCCAGCTCGCCCTGCTCGGCGAAGGCCGGTGCGCGCAGCCGGTTGGTGAGGAACCGGGCGTTGCCGGCTCCCCCCCGCCCGCCCTCGGCGGCGCACAGGCGGTCGCCCGGGGCGGAAAGGTCGGCGAGGACCTCGCCGTCGGGCCGGCGCACGACGGTCCCGACGGGAACGGGCACGACGAGGTCCCGGCCGGCCCGGCCGTGGCGCTTGGCCCCGCCGCCGTGGGCGCCCGTCTCGGCGCGCCGGTGCGGGTGGTCCCGAAAGGCGAGGAGCGAGGCGAGCGTGGCCGTCGCCTCGAGGTAGACGTCGCCGCCGCGGCCACCGTCGCCGCCGTCCGGCCCACCGCGCGCGACGTGCGCCTCGTGACGGAACGAAACGGCGCCCGCCCCGCCGTCACCGGCTCTCACGTGGACCTGGGCCTCGTCGACGAAGCCAGCCATCTGGTGCCTTTCTCCATGGGCGCCACCCCCCGGCACGGGAACGTGGGCGCGCCACGGGTCGAGGCGGACCGCTACGTGGGGAGGGTCACGCCTCGCTGGTCTCGACGTCGACGAGACGCCGGCCGCGCCGTTCGGCGAAACGAACGGTGCCGCCCGCCGCGGCGAACAGCGTGTCGTCCCCGCCGCGTCCGACGTTGACACCCGGGTGGAAGTGCGTGCCGCGCTGGCGCACGATGATCGCCCCGGCGCCGACGACCGTGCCGTCGGAGGCCTTCACACCGAGCCGCTGGGCGTTGGAATCCCGCCCGTTGCGGGTCGACCCGCCACCTTTGGTCTTGGACACTCAGGCCTCCTGCGACTTGGCGGTGCGCCTTGCCGACGGCGCCTTGCCGGCGGCGTCGATCGCGGTGATCTCGACGACCGAGTAGTGCTGGCGGTGGCCGAAACGCCGCCGCCCCCGCGCCTTGGGCTGGTAGGTGAAGCCGGTGATCTTCGGGCCCTTCGCCGACCCGACAACCTTGCCGGCGACCCTGGCCGCCCCCAACGCGGGGCGGCCGGCGACGACCGTTGCGCCGTCGACGATGAGGACCGGCGAGAACGAGACCTCCTCGTCCAAGCCTGCGCCCAGGAGTTCGACTTCGACTCGCGAGCCGACCTCGACACGTTCCTGTTTCCCGCCGGTGGCGATCACTGCGTACATGAGGCCGCCATCGTAGCAAGGGGGCCGGGGTCCCCCGACCGACTCCGCCGGTGGGCGATCAGGTGGCGGTGGCGCCCCGGCTCACTCCTCGTCTCCGGAGAAGATGATCCCGCGCCCTTTGCACATCGGGCAGGTCTCGCTGAACGCCTCGAGGAGCCCCTCGCCGACCCGCTTGCGGGTCATCTCCACGAGTCCGAGCTCCGAGATCTCGAACACCTGCGTCGGGGTCTTGTCGCGGGCGAGCGCCGTGCGCAGCGTCGCCGCGACCTCCTGCCGGTTCGCCTTGATCTCCATGTCGATGAAGTCGATGACGATGATCCCGCCGATGTCCCGCAGGCGCAGCTGCCGGGCGATCTCCTCGGCGGCCTCGACGTTGTTGCGGAACACCGTCTCCTCGAGGCTCGACGAGCCGACGTTCTTGCCCGTGTTGACGTCGATCACCGTCAGCGCCTCGGTGCGCTCGATGATGAGCGAGCCGCCTGAGACGAGCCAGACCTTGTGGTTGAGCGCCTTGTGCAGCTGCTCGTGGATGTGCTGCCGCTCGAACAGCGGCAGGTCCTCCGCCTCGGGGTCGTAGTACTCGACGCGGTCGGCGAGCAAGGGGTCGATCTCGGCGACGTAGGAGCGAACAAGCTCGTAGAGCGCGAGGTCGTCGACGATGACGCCGCGGTACTCCTCGGTGAACTCCTCGCGGATCACCCGCAGGGCGATGTGCGGCTCGGAGTGCAGCAGCGCCGGCGCCGACACGCGACGCGCCTTGGCGTCGATCTCGTCCCATTTCTTCACGAGCCCGGCGATGTCCCGGCGGAGTTCCTCGGCGGTCGCGCCCTCGGCGGCGGTTCGCACGATGATCCCGTGACCTTCGGGCCGGATGCCGTCGAGCACGCGGCGCAGGCGCTTGCGCTCGCGGTCGTCGAGACGCTTCGAGATGCCCGACGCGTTCGACTCCGGCACGAGCACGACGAAGCGGCCCGGGAGCGAGACCTCCTGGGTGAGACGGGCGCCCTTCACGCCGATCGGGTTCTTCGTGACCTGGCAGATGATCGTCTGGCCGGGCCGCAACAGGTGCTCGATCCGGGTCGTTCCCGGGTCGCGCTCGATCCCCTCGTCGCGGTCCGTCTGCACGTCGCCCCAGTACAGGACGGCGTTCTTCGGCGTGCCGATGTCGACGAACGCCGCCTCCATCCCCGGCAGCACGTTCTTCACCCGGCCGCGGTAGATGTTGCCGTCGATCTGGGTCGCATCGTCGAGGACGCGGGCGACGTGGTGCTCGATCAGCGAGCGGCCCTCCAGGACGGCGATCTGGGTGACGTCCGGCGCGACGTGGACGCACATCAGGTAGCGCCCGACCGGCCGGCCCTTGCGCTCCCGGCCGCGGCGACGGCCCGGGCTGGCGCGGCCCGCCTCGTCGGCTTCGTCCGGCTCCCCCGCCGGCCGACGTTCGGCCGGCGTCGCCGGTCGTGCGGCGCGGGTCGGCTGCCGGCCGCCGGCGCGGGCCGGTCGGCTCGGCGCGGGCGGGCCGCCGGGATCGGCGACGGCCTCGGCCCCTGGCTTGGGGGCGGCGCGGGACCGCCCGCCGCGCCCGCGACCACCCCGGCGGCGGCGGCGCGGCTTTGCGGGGCCCTCCGGGACCACCCCGTTCGGGGCGGCGGCGGCGACCCGCACGGGCGGGGCGGGGCGGGTGTCGCCGATCTTCGGTTTGGGCGGCGCCTCAGACCTGCGGGTTACCGCCGGAGCGTCTAGCGCCGCACCGGACGCCGCGGAACCGGCGGGGCGCGGCGACTCTCCGACGCCGGTGACGCCGGTGGTCGGGTCGGACATGAGAAAGGTCCCTTCTAGGACGCGCACTCAGCAAGTGCGCGGGAACCACCGCGCGGGCGCCGGCGAGCGATTCGCCGCGCCGTGCAGCGGTGGGGCCAAGTCGATCTGACGTGCCGCGTCCGTCGGTGGGCGCCGAAGCTCCCACCAAGGGGGCGGCAACTGCTCGCGCGGCACAGGACTCCCGGGTCCTCGGCGCGCAACGGGTGACGGACACGCCCACGACCGGCGCGCGCCGGGGTCTCCGACGCGTTCTGCCTGGTCGCAGCGTGATCATCCTGGCGCCAGTCTATCCCTGGCGCCGGGGGTCCTCAGCCAGCCTCCGTTGCAATCAGATGAACTTGCCGGCCGGTTCAGCGCCCCCCGGCGAGCCGGTCGAGCGGGTGGCTGTAGAGGTAGTTCCAGATCTGCCGGGCGACCGGCGCCGCCGCCGAGGCGCCGAAGCCCGCCTGGTTGATCTCGACGCATACGACGTAGCGCGGCGCTGATCCCCGCGGCCCCCCGAAGGAGACGAACCACGAGGTCGGCTGCACGACGTCGCTCACGGTGACGGTCGCCGTCCCTGTCTTGCCGGCGATGTTCCACTTGGCGAAGTTGAAACCGACGAAGTCGGCGTACGCCGTGCCGAGCGGGTTCTGCACCGCGCCCTCGAGGCCAGCGAGGATCGTCTGGCGGGTCACCGCCGACATCGTGACGTGGTCGAGGACGCGGGGGGCGAAGCGCCGGACGACGTGGCCCGAAGGAGAGACGACGGCGGCGGCGAGCTCGGGCGCGTAGCGGGTGCCGCCGTTGGCGAACGTCCCGTACGCCGTCGCGAGCTGGACGGGCGTGACGACGGTCTCGCCCTGGCCGAAGGCCATCTCGACGTTGTCGCCGAGGTACCACGACGCGGCGGCGTAGACCTTCGGCGCCTGGGCGTGCAAGAGCTTGCGGGTCTGCAGGCTGTCGACCCAGCCGTTCTGCACCTCGCCCGCCGGCAGGTCGATCCGGCTCGGCACCCCCAGGCCGTAGAGGTGGGCCTCGTTCTGGATGGGCGTCAGGCCGTAGGTCGCGCGGGCCCCCCAGAACCGCCCGCCGAGCGTGTAGAAGAACACGTCGCTCGAGCGCGTGAGCGCCGTGACGACGTTGATCGGGCCGAGCGCCCCGTTGTCGGCGTCCACGAGCGGCTTGCCACCCGGCAGCGGGTACGAGCCGGTGTCGTCGATGATCGACTGCGGCGTGATGAGCCCGGTGTTGAGGGCCGCCGTCGCCGTCACGAGCTTGAAGGTCGAGCCCGGCGGCTGGTACCCCTGGACGGCCCAGTTGTTGAGTGGTTCCCCCGTCTCCGAAATGAGCGACGCGTAGCGGGCGGTCGTCATCCCCGTGATCCACCAGTTGTTGTCGTAGCTCGGGTAGGAGGCCATCGCGAGCACCTGGCCGTTGCGCGGGTCGAGCACGACGGCCGCGCCGAGCGGTGCCGGCTTGCCGGTCGCGCGCACGGCGGCGACCTCGTTGGCGAGCGACTGGCTGACGTCTTTTTCCAGGCCGAGGTCGACGTTCAGCACGAGCGAGTCGCCGGGCTTGGGCGGCTTGACCGACACCGTCCGCACGACCTGGCCGGAGGGGTCGACCGCC
Source organism: uncultured Acidimicrobiaceae bacterium (assembly GCA_963823945.1). GTDB lineage: Bacteria > Actinomycetota > Acidimicrobiia > Acidimicrobiales > Bog-793 > Bog-793. Next base: position 724,765 of record CAWGNK010000003.1, on the reverse strand, counting down.
TCGGTCACGACACCGGGCTTGCCCTGCAGGTACAGCTCGTACTCCTGCTCGAGACCGGCCTGGCCGACAATCTCATTCTCGGCGTAGCCGTAGCGCTTCAACTGCGCGAGCTCGGCGGCGGTGATCTGGCGCACGTAGCCGAGCGTCTGGGTCGCGAGGTCCCCGGTCGGGTAGTCGCGCACCGACTCGTGCTGCGCCTTGACGCCGGGGAACTGCGGGTGGTGCTCGTCGATGTAGATGACCGCCGACGGCGAGACGTTGAAGGCGACCGGGACCGGCTGGTACGGGCTGAACTGGTTGCTCGCCAGGTCGGCGTCGATCTCTTTCACCGTCAGCCCCGGGATCAGTGCGACGAGCCGCCGCTTCACCGCCGGGTCGGCGATCCGGGCCCCGTTGGGGCCCGGCGTCGTCGCCACCGTCACGACCCACTCGAAGCTGTCCTTGGCGAGTGCCTGACCGCCCCGGGCGAGGATCTCCCCGCGCGGCGAGGGGGTGACGACCTGCCTCGTCGTCGTCTGATAGGCGCTGGTGTTCAGCTTCTTGCCCTGGAGGACCTGCAGCGACCACAGCCGGACGAGGAGCGTCGCGAACAATACGACGACGACCACGGCGGCGATCGACAGCCGGAGCCCGACGCGCGCCCCCTCGCGGGCCTTGCTCGCCCCGGCGCGACCTGGCTTGTTGAGCCGCTTACGCCGCGGGGCCGCGCCCCTGGGCGGGAGCGGGCCGAAGGTGCTGCCGGGGCGGGCGGGCGCCCCGTCCCAGCGCGCCGCCCGACGCCGAGGGCCGGGGCGACGCGCCGACTCCCACCGCTTCACGACAGGGCGCTCCCGCCGCGGGGCACCGCGAGGCCGTAACGGGCCCGCGACCCGGCGAACACCCACCGCATGGTCCGCAGCACCGGCCAGGAAAGGACGAGCGCGCCGAGCGAGACGGCGAGCACGGCGTACACGGTGACCAGCCCGAGCATGCCCTGCCGTCCGGTGATCGCGCCGAGGAGCGCGTAGCCGAGCGTCCCGAGAGCCGCCGCCGCGACGCACACCGCGGCCTGGGTGCTCCCGACCCCGCGGGAGGCGAGGTTCGCCCGCAGCATGCCCGTCGCGAACCCGACGAGCACGAAGGTGAGCGGCGAAAGCCCGTACGGGAGGTTCACGACGAGGTCGGCGGCGAGCCCGGCGACGAACCCGGCGACGGCGCCCCGCTGGGGACCGGCGGCCATCCCGGCGGCCGCCGCGATGAGGATCATCACGTCGGGATGTGCCCCGAAGAGGGTGACGTCGTTCAGCACGGCGACCTGGAAGACGAGCCCGACAAGGACGAGGGGCACGAGGCGTGCCCAGTTCGTCGCCGTCACGACGGCGCTCTCATCGTCTCACCGGGCTCAACCCGGCTCGAGCCACTCGAGGACGTCGACGAACTGCAGGTCGTTGAGGTTGACGATCGGCGTCACGGTCACGGCCGCCGACAGGCCCTCGGACGAGACCCGGACGGTCCGCACGTACCCGACGGGGAGGCCGGCCGGGATCGCCCCGCCGCCCAGCCCGCTCGTGTAGACGAGCTCACCGCGGTGCACGGCCGTCGTGCCGGCGACGTAGTTGAGCGTGAGCGGCCGGCCCCAGCCGGTGCCGAGAGCCCGGTACAGGCCGGACCCGCCGATCGTGACCGGGATCGACGAGGTCGCGTCGGTGAGGAGCAGCACGGTCGCCGTCGACGACGACGCCGTGACGACCGTACCGACGAACCCGGCGTTCGCCACGACGGGCATGCCCGGTCCGACGCCGGACGACGTCCCCTCGCCGAGCTCGACGGTCGCCTGGAAGTCCGACGTCGCGTTCCCGATCACCTCGCCCGGGATGAGCGGGATGCCCGCGACGTAGGGCAGGTGGGCGAGCGCGAGGACCCGCTGCGCCTCAGCCGAGGCGTAGGAGTCGGCGGCGAGCTTCAGCCGGATCCGGCCGAGCTCCTCCCGCAGCTGCTGGTTCTGGGTCTCGAGCGACCCGTAGTGGATCGTGCCGGAGAACACGTCGCCGACCGGGTGCAGCGCCGCGGCGATGCCGCGCTGGATCGGGCTGATGATGTCGCGCACGGCGTTGCGGACGTGGGTGATGGCGTGGCTCGCCTGCCCGTGGTAGTCGAGCGTGAGGACGGTGATCGAGGCGAGCACCAGCATGACCAGCGTCAGCCGCTGGCTCGTGTGCCGGTTGGCGGCCACCTGCCGAGCCCCGGGCCGCTAGTGACCGGAGGACACGAGCAGCGAGCGGAGAGCGTCGATGTTCTCGAGGCACATCCCGCCGCCGACCGCGACGCAGTTCAGCGGGTCCTGGGCGACGACGATCGGCATGTTCGTCTCGCCCGCCAGCCGCACGTCGAGGCCGTGCAGCAGCGCCCCGCCGCCCGTGAGGACGAGCCCCTGGCTCGCGACGTCGGCGACGAGTTCGGGAGGGGTCTTGTCGAGCGTCGCCTTGATCGCGTCGACGATCGCCGCCACGGGCTCCTCGATCGCCCGCCGGATGTCCTGGGTCGAGGTGATGACCATCTTCGGCAGTCCGGTGACGAGGTCCCGGCCGCGGATCTCGGCGTGCAGCTCCTCCTCGAGCTCGCAGGCCGAGCCGATCGTGATCTTGATCTCCTCGGCCGTGCGCTCGCCGAGCGCCAGGCTGTACTCCTTCTTGGCGAAAGCGATGATCGCCTGGTCGAGCTCGTCACCGGCGATCCGGATCGACTGGCTCGTCACGATGCCGCCGAGCGAGATCACGGCGACCTCGGTCGTGCCACCGCCGATGTCGACGACCATGTTCCCCGTCGGCTCGTGGACCGGCAGGCCAGCCCCGATCGCCGCCGCCATCGGCTCCTCGAGGATGTAGGCGTGGCGTGCCCCGGCGTACTCGGCGGCCTCCTGGACGGCACGCTTCTCCACGCCGGTGATGCCCGAGGGCACGCAGATCACGATCTGGGGCTTGGAGAACCGCCGGGGGTGCACCTTGCGGATGAAATAGCGCAGCATCATCTCGCAGACCTCGAAATCCGCGATGACGCCGTCCTTCAGCGGCCGGATCGCCTGGATGTTGCTCGGTGTCCGGCCGATCATCCGCTTCGCCTCGTGGCCGACGGCGAGCGGCTGGCCGTCGAGGACGTTGATCGCGACGACGGACGGCTCGTTCAGCACGATGCCCTTGCCGCGCACATAGACGAGCGTGTTCGCGGTTCCGAGGTCGACCGCCATGTCGCGACCCGCGACGCTCCAGCTCTTGGCATTCATGACCGGCCTGCTCCCCGCTCCGCCACTGTCCGCCCAGGTTACGGCAGTACCCGGGATCGAACAAGGCGCCGTCGGCCGACCGGCGCGCGCTCCGCCCGTTCGCCTAGGCGAGTTCCGGGAAGAAGAGCGCGATCTCCCGCGCCGCCGATTCCGGGCCGTCCGAGCCGTGGACGAGGTTGTCCGGCGTGGAGAATCCCAGGTCACCCCGGATCGTGCCGGGCGGGGCCTTGGCGGGGTCCGTCGGGCCCATCAGGGCGCGCACGACGGCCCAGGTGTCCGGCGGCCCCTCGACGACCATCGCGAACGACGGCGAGCGCGTGATGAAGCTGACGAGGCTCTCGAAGAACGGTTTCCCGAGGTGCTCCTCGTAGTGATGCTTGGCGAGCTCGGCGTCCACGGTCAGCATCCGGGCGGCGACGATGCGCAGCCCTTTGCGCTCGATCCGGGAGACGATCTCGCCGACGAGGCCGCGCTCGACGGCGTCGGGCTTGCAGATGACGAGCGTACGGTGCATGCGGCTCCCGACCCTACCTCGTGAGATACCCCCGCGCGGCGCCGACGAGGTAGAGCGACCCGGTGACGAGCACGAGGTCGTCCTCGTCGACGAGGGCGCGTGCGGCGCCGAGGGCCTCGGGGAGCGAGTCGGCGACGCTCGAGGGAAGCCCGAGCGACGCCGCCGCGGCAGCGACCTCGGCCGCGGGGAGCGCCCGCAGCGAGGGCGGCATGCAGGCGATGACGTGGGCGATGCGGTCGGGGCCGATCGCGGCGAGGACCTCGGCGGGTGACCGGCCGTTCAGGCAGCCGAAGACGAGGACGACCCGGCGCACCGCGGCGAAGTCCTCCACCAGGGCCCGGCCCAGCGCGGCGGCGCCAGCGGGGTTGTGCGCCCCGTCGAGCACGACGAGTGGCCGGCGCCCGAGGACCTCCAGCCGCCCGGGGACCCGGACCGAGGCGAGCGCCTCGCCGACGACCGCCTCGTCGAGGGCGGCGCCGAAGAACGCCTCGGCGGCGGCGACCGCCACCGCCACGTTGTCACCCTGGTGGGCCCCGAAGAGCGGCACGAACAGGTCTTCGTAGTTCGCCGCCGGTGTCCGCACCGAGACGACCCGGCCGCCGTGGGCGGCGAAGTTGCCGACGCAGTCGAACTCGAACCCCCGGCGCCAGAACGCCGCGGCGCCCAACTCCCGGGCCTCGGCCTCGATCACGGCGACGATCCCGTCGTCCTCCTCGCCGACGACCGCCACGCAGCCCGGTTTCAGCACGCCGGACTTCTCCCTGGCGATCTCGGCGCGCGTGCCGCCGAGGATCGCGACGTGGTCGAGCTCGACGTTCGTCACCACCGCGACCTGGCCGTCGGCGACGTTCGTCGCGTCGTAACGCCCGCCGAGGCCCACCTCGATGACCCCGGCATCGACGGCGACGTCGGCGAAGTAGCGGTACGCCGCCGCCGTCATGAGCTCGAACCAGGTCGGCGCCAGCATCTCGGGGTGCTCGGCCCGGAGGAAGTCCTCGAGGGCCGCGAGCGGGCTCAGCACGCCGAGCAGGTCCTCGTCCGGGATCGGCTCGCCGTTCCAGGCGATCCGCTCGTTCAGCGCGACGAGGTGCGGGCTCGTGTAGGTGCCGACCGACAGGCCCTGGGCTGCGACCAGCGCCGTGCACAGCCTCGTCGTCGAGGTCTTGCCGTTCGTGCCGGTGATGTGGATGACCGGGAACGAACGCTCGGGGTCGCCCATCGCCGCCGTGAGCGCGGCGATCCGCTCGAGGGTCGGCTGGGCTGCCCTCCCGGCCCTCCCGAGCTCGATCGCCTCGAGGTTGATGTGCCGGTCGAGCCAGGCGAGCACCTCGCCCAGAGAACCGCTATCGGATCCGGCTGGGTCGTCCTCGGGCGAGCGGTGGTCGGGCGAGTCGTCAGGACGCCGCACGGCGCGGCCGGTCCGACTTCTCGTCGACGCTGCGGGGGACGAGGGTCGGCGCGACGCGCTCGAGGACGGTGTCCTTGTCGACGACGCAGCGGCCGATGTCGCTGCGCGACGGCAGGTCGTACATCACCTCGAGGAGCACCTCCTCGAGGATCGCGCGCAGGCCCCGCGCACCGGTGCCCCGCAGAAGCGCCTGTTCGGCGATCGCCTCGAGCGCGTCGTCGGTGATCTCGAGCTCGACGCCGTCGAGGTCGAACACCCGGCGGTACTGCTTCACGAGGGCGTTCTTCGGCTCGACGAGGATCCGCTCGAGGGCCGCCCGGTCGAGGTTCGACACGGCGCCGATCACGGGGAGGCGCCCGACGAACTCGGGGATGAGGCCGAACTTCAAAAGGTCCTCCGGCAGCACCTCGAGCAGCAGCCGGGACTCGTTGTCGCGCCGGGGACGGCGGATCTCGGCGCGGAAGCCGATCCCCGAGCGGCCGATGCGCGACTCGATGATCCGGTCGAGGCCGGCGAAGGCACCGCCGCAGATGAAGAGCACGTTCGTCGTGTCGATCTGGATGAACTCCTGGTGCGGGTGCTTGCGCCCGCCCTGCGGCGGCACGGACGCCGTCGTGCCCTCGAGGATCTTCAGGAGTGCCTGCTGGACCCCCTCGCCCGAGACGTCCCTGGTGATCGAGGGGTTCTCGCTCTTGCGCGCGATCTTGTCGATCTCGTCGATGTAGATGATGCCGGTCTCGGCCTTTTTCACGTCGTAGTCGGCGGCCTGGATCAGCTTCAAAAGGATGTTCTCGACGTCCTCGCCCACGTACCCCGCCTCGGTGAGGGCGGTCGCGTCGGCGATGGCGAAGGGCACGTTGAGCATGCGGGCGAGCGTCTGGGCGAGCAGCGTCTTGCCGCAACCGGTCGGACCGAGGAGCAGGATGTTCGACTTGGCGAGCTCGACGTCGGCGTCGGTCGGCGCGCCGGCCTGGACGCGCTTGTAGTGGTTGTAGACGGCGACGGAGAGGATCTTCTTCGCCTGGTCCTGACCGATGACGTAGTCGTTCAGGAAATCGAAGATCTCACGGGGCTTGGGCAGGTCCTCGAAGCGGACCTCCGAGGTCTCGGAGAGCTCCTCCTCGATGATGTCGTTGCACAGCTCGATGCACTCGTCGCAGATGTAGACGCCGGGCCCGGCGATCAGCTTCTTCACCTGCTTCTGGGACTTGCCGCAGAAGCTGCACTTCACGAGCTCGCCGCCGTCGCCGAACTTGGCCACGTCCCCTCCTAGCTCAGGCTGCGCCGGCCGCCGACAGCACGTCGATGGCCTCCCGGCTCGTGATCACCTCGTCGATCACACCGTAGTCCCGCGCCTCGGCCGCACTCATGATGAAGTCACGGTCGGTGTCGTGCTGGATCTTCTCGATCGACTGCCCGGTGTCGCCGGCCAGCATCTCGTTCAGCATGTCGCGCATCCGCAGGATTTCCTTGGCCTGCAGCTCGATGTCGGTCGCCTGGCCGGCCGCGCCGCCGTAGGGCTGGTGGAGCAGGATCCTGGCGTGCGGCAGGGCGAAACGTTTGCCCCTCGTGCCCGCGGCGAGCAGGACCGCCGCCGCGCTGGCCGCCTGTCCGAAGCAGAACGTCGACTTGTCGGGACGGACGTACTTCATCGTGTCGTAGACCGCGAAGAGCGCGGTGATGTCCCCGCCCGGGGAGTTGATGTAGATGTTGATGTCCTTGTCCTGGTCCTCGGACTCGAGGAACAGCATCTGGGCCGAGACGAGGTTCGCGACGGTGTCGTCGATCGGCGTGCCGATGAAGATGATGCGGTCGCGCAGCAACCGCGAGTACAGGTCGTAGGCGCGTTCGCCCTTGCTCGACGACTCGACGACCGTCGGGACGAGGTAGTCGTACCCGCTCACTGCTCTGCCTCCTCAACGGGCGGTGGTGCCTGGTCTGGTCCGTCCTGCACGACGTCAGCGTCGGCTCGGTCGACCGCAAAGACCGCCCGTTCCAGCGGGTGCCCCTCGTCATCGACGATGGCGACGTGCTCAATGAGCCAGCTCAGGGCCTTTGCCCTTCTGAGCTGCGATCGTAGTCCAGCAAGACCACCGTTCCGGTCGATGGTCGAGCGCACCTGGGCGGGAGTTTGGCCCACCTGTCCGGCCAGGTGGACGATCTCCTCGTCGAGCTCCGACTCGTCGACCTCGATCGCCTCGGCGGCGACGAGCGCCCGCAGGGCGAGATCGGCGCGGACCTCCCTCGCCGCCTGCTCGGCGAACTCGCCGAGCACCGCTTCCTCGTTCGCCCCGGTCGCCTCGAGGTAGTCCGAGAACGAGACCTTCCTCGCCGCGAGGCGGCTGACGAAGTCCTCGAGGATTACCTCTGTCTCCCTGGCGACGAGCGCCGCCGGCATCTCGTCGGTCACGAGCTCGCTGAGCGCGTCGAGGGCCCGGTTGCGCAACAGTGCGTTCGCCTGGCTGCGCTTCGCGACCGAGAGCCGGGTGGCGAGGTCGGCGCGCAGCTCGGCGAGGGTCTCGAACTCCGAGGCGTCCGAGGCGAATTCGTCGTCGGGGGCGGGCAGGACCTTCTCCCGCACCTGCTTCACCAGCAGGCGCAGGTGGGCGGGCCCTCCGGGCGCGTCCTCGGCGTCCATCTCGAAGATGTCCCCGACCTTCGCTCCCGCCAGGCGGTCATCGACCCCCTTGGCGATCCCGCCGGTCCCCACCTGGTAGACGAGGTCGTCGGCGACGAGACCCTCGGCGGGCTTGCCGTCCCGGGTGCCGTGCACGTCGAGCGTCACGAGGTCGCCGTCGGCCGCCGGGCGGCCGACCTCGGTGAGCGAGGCGAACTGCTCCCGCAGCCGGTCGACCTGCATGTCGATGTCGGCCTCGGTGACCGCCGGGTTCGGCACGGTGACGACGAGACCGTCGTAGCCGGGGATCGACACCTCGGGGCGCACCTCGACCACGGCGTCGAACGCGACGGGCCCGGACTCGTCGCCCGAGGTGATGTCGATCTTCGGGGCCGCGATGACGTCGAGCGCGGTCTCCTTCACCGCCTCGCCGTACAGGCGCGGCAGGACGTCACGCAGCGCCTCCTCCCGGATCGTCTTCGCCCCGAGCCGGGCCTCGAGGAGCCGGCGGGGGACCCGGCCGGGCCGGAACCCGGGGATGCGCGCCTCGCGCGCGAGCCGTTTGAGCGTCTCCGCCTCGGCCCTCACCACCTCCTCGTCGTCGACCTCGACGGTGAGCTTGAACCTGTTCTTCTCCAGGGGTTCGACGGAGGTGCGCATATGGACGCGGCAGTCTACCGGCCCAATGGCCCGGGATTTTCCAGTGCCGAACGCCCGAATGGCCCCATTGCGGGACGCGGGCGGCCGGCCCTCGCGCGCCGAGACCGCACGGACACGTCGGGCGCGGATGGCGGCTGGATCATTCGCGCCGCCGTTTCCTCCCGTACGATCGGTCCGGCGGGGAGTAGCGCAGCTTGGTTAGCGCGCCTGCTTTGGGAGCAGGAGGTCGCGGGTTCGAATCCCGCCTCCCCGACCGGCTGGCTCAGACGACGAGCCCGAGGGCGAGCGCCGCCGCACCGATCGCGCCGGAGCGGTCGCCGAGCTCGGCGGCGCGCAGCGACACCGCCCGTTCGCCCTTGCCACGGCGGGTCTGCTCGAAGTACTTCTTCGTGAGCGGCATGAAGAGGTCGCCGTCACGGATGATTCCGCCGCCGAGGATCGCACCCAGCGGGTCGAGCACCTCGACGAGGTTCGCGATCCCGAGCGCGAGGTAACGCGAGATCACGTCGACGATTCCCCACGCCTCGAGATCCCCGGCACGGGCGGCCTCGAAGATGTGCTCGCTGCGGATCGCCTCGGCGTTACCCCCGGCAATCTCGACGATGCGGGTGGCCTTGCCGGCGAGGGCGGCCTCACGCGCGAGGCGGGCGTGTCCGCCTCCGGAGGCGTACTGCTCCCAGCAACCGTGACGGCCACAGGGGCAGAGCGGGCCCTCGACGTTGACGACCATGTGGCCGATCTCGCCGGCGAAACCCCTCCCGCCGCGCAGTAGCTGGCCCCCGGCGATGATGCCGCCGCCGATTCCGGTGCCGAGCGTGATGACGATCGCGTCGCTCAGCCCCCGTGCCGCCCCGAAGGCGGCCTCGCCGGCGGCGGAGCACATCCCGTCGTTGTCGACGACGAGACGGAAACGTTCGCGGCGCTCGAAGACGTGGCCGAGCCGGCGCGAGAGCTCGCCGGTCATCGGCGTGCCGGAAACGGCCGGCAGGTTCGGCGCCTCCTCGAGGACCCCGTGACTGTCGAGCAGGCCGGGCACGCCGACACCGATCCCGACGAGCTCCTCAGCGCGGGACCCGAGGGACTCGACAAGCGTCGCAGTCGCGCCTTCCAGGGAGTCGAGGAGGCGCTTGCGCGAGTTCGACGACTTCACCCGGATCTCGTTGATGACCGTGCCATCGCCGTTGACGGCGATGGCGAGAATTTTCGTTCCGCCGACGTCAAGACCGAGAGCTACAGACATGGTTTGATGACCCTAACAGCACCGCAGGGCGTACATGCGTAACTTCAGGCAACACAGGCCACAATGGTCGCCGACGCGAAGGGTGCAACTACACTCGGGAACGTGCGGGCGTAGCTCAATGGTAGAGCTCCAGCCTTCCAAGCTGGTCATGCGGGTTCGATCCCGGTCGCCCGCTCCAGCTGTTCTCCCTGGTCAGGGACATTTATGGTGTCCAGGCCAGCCGTTGAATTTGGCGGCGTGACCCGAACGTGACCTAACGAATCGGGCTCGGGCTCGGTACCGGGCTCGGTAGCTGTGCCAGTTGGCTTCGCCCCTTTATCCGCCTGTGCCGGGTAGACCGCCGATGCCAGTGCCGACAGAGCCTCGGCGATCGCTCGGTCGCGATCACGGGTCGCGTGCTGGTAACGCAGGGCAGCCAGTGACGATGCGTGTCCCATACGGACCATCAGCTCCCTCGTACTGGCGCCGGTCGTCGCGGCCCAGGTATTCCCCGAATGGCGCAGGTCGTGAAAGTGCAGATGGTCAAGGCCGACCGCGGCGCGAGCAAGCTCCCAAGCGTTATGCAACATGAACGCTCGAAGCGGTCCACCTTTCACGCCAGTGAGGAGCGGGGCATCGTCCCCAAGTCCGGTGAACCGGTCGAGGTGATCGGCAACTGCTGGAACCAGATGCGGAGGAATGCTGATGCTGCGACGACCAGCTTGCGTCTTTGGGGGCCCGACGACAACCTGGCCGTTCTCGAGCCCTTGGCGCGTCCTTTCGACCCGGAGAACCGCGCCCTCGATGTCTATGTCCCGTCGCTCAAGGCCGAGCAGTTCACCTCGACGCAACCCGCACCACGCTGCGAGAAGGACGGCCACGCGGAGACGCTCGCCGATCGCATCCGAGAGCGCGTCCACTTCGGCCACCGTCGCCACCGGTCGTTCCTGAGCATGTTCGATGCCGGCGCCCTTGATGGTGCAGGGTGATCTCATGATGAGCTCGTCAGCTACGGCGACTCTCATGATCGTGCGGAGGAGACGGTAGGACTTTGCCGCGGTCGACCGTCCTGGACCATCGGGCCCTGCGATACGGCCGTACCAGTCTCGCACGGCACCTGGCTGGATTCGCGAGATCGCGATGTCGCCGAACTCCGGAACAATCCAGCGCCGGAGCAGTCCTTCATACAGCTCGCGGGTCTTTGGACGAAGGTCATGCCGTCCGTCGAGCCATTTCTTCGCGAAGTGCCCGAAACTCACTCGGCCAGCTGTGGGATCGACGTAGCGCCCCTCCAGAACAGCGACGCGTTGGCTGGCGATCCACGCATCTGCATCCGCCTTCGTGCGAAATGTCTTGGCGACGCGCCTCGCGTCCGGGCCGTAGAAGCGAGCGCGCCATCGACCTGAGGGAAGTCGGTCCACTCCCCCACTCGCACGACGCCGCCGCCGCGATCTCGATAGGTCGTCTCGCGTCACTTCCTCCTCCTCAAGCTGAAGGGCGCACGCGCTGAGGGCGGCCCGTGGACCAGTTGAAGGCGCCATTTCGTCAAGGCGCGAGAGGAAGCCGAATAACGGCCCGACAACATTCTAAACGACAGGTGTTTCACCGCACTGCGTCGGTGGTCCACCTATCGAGCCACGCGGCGACTGCCACCGGGTCGAAGCGCACGAAGCGACCCACTTTCACAAATGGAATGCGCCTCTCGGCAACAAGCCGGCGAACGTGACGCTCGGTGATCTGGAGGCGCTCGGCCAAGTGGCGTTGGTCGAGAAGCTCCGGAACCACTGTCCCGTCGACACGGGGCTGGGAGCGAACCGGGATCGCCATGGTGTCTCCTTCTCTGGAGCCGTCCGGGATGACCGCTCCTACTAAGGAAGCACCTAGGGCTCCAGGCTAATCGACGCAGCTCAGGGGATTGCAGGCTTGACCTGGTGCTTACGGGCCAAACTGCCAGCGGGCGATCACCAGAGCAAAAAGCAGAGGGCGCCGTTGCTCGCCATCAACTCGATTGCAATCATGATGTCGGGTTGAGAGCGTTCTGGTTGACCCCGGCAGTCGGGATCGTTGGTTCACCTACGTCGTTCACCTGTCCGGCCACGGGAGCTGTTGTTGTGACGACGTGCCACTGCGAACCGCCGTCGACGGTCGTCAGCAACACGCTCGTCCTCTTTTCGGACGGCTTGGTCTGCCGGGTGAGCAAAGCCCAACCGCGAGTCGGATCGACGAAAGTGGCGACGGCGTAGTCGATGAGAAAACTTCCGCGGGGGGACACGATGAAGGTATGCGAAAAGTGTGCACCCCCATCGCTCGTCCACGTCATCGACGTCTCGCTGTTGTTGCAGCTGAAGCAAGACCCGAGGAACCACGCATGCCGGTTGTCAGTCACACCGAAGGCGTTCGTATAGGCATTGAACGCCAACTCGTTCTCGGGTCCAGGCACGCTGTAGAACTCGCTGTGGACTACGCGCCAGCTTCGACCACCGTCGAGACTACGGACGAGGACAGTGGACGCGTTCCCGCCGCCTATGCGAAAGACGTAATCGGCCCAGACCGTTTCTCCCGCGCAGGAGAGAGTAGGGGTCGGCACTGCCTTCGGCAACAATCCGACTCGCGAGGCCGGAAGCAAGACTGTGAGAGCACCGGCGCTGAAGTGATAGATGTTGCTGTCTCCTGCGACCCAGCCTTCGAGATCGTTCATGAAACAGATGTCCGAGATGGCAACGGGAGTGCGAATCTTCGACCAAGACCTCCCACCGTCGTTCGTGAACAGGAACACGCCGGCAGAGGTGACCCCGTAGCCAACGAGCTCATCGGTGAAATCGACGGTGACGAGAGGGCCCTCCGAGGGGACAGGGAGCTTGCTCCAAGTCCGTCCTCCGTCGCTTGTGTAGAGCAGTGGCCCGAATCTGACACCGCTCGCCGTGTAGTTCGACCACGTGATGGCCCAGCCGTCGGAGGACTCGACGAAGTCGATCGCAGCCACGTGATTCGCGTCGGCAGCTTGACTCCAGTGCTTGCCGCCGTTCCCTGTGACGTCGATCCGGCCGGAAGCGGTCACGACTGCGCCGTTCTCTGGACTCGTGAAGATCATGATCGGATCCTCTGGCAGGTTCGAGACTCTTGCGTCGGACACCTCAACGAGTTTCGTGTTCGCGGCCCGACCTGTGACTGAAACAGTTGTGCGTGCACTCCGGATTGGCGTCGTCGTGGTCGCAGACTTGGCGCTACCACTCGTGGAAACGCCGAGCGCTATTAAAGGAAAGCCGACAAGGGCACAGCGCAATGCGCGCCAAATCGTCACAATCGATGTATATACCGCTGAGGCATCGTCTGGGTACGCGCTGTCGGTCGCCACGTTCGATGAGCACGAAGCCGACACGATGGCTGAGCACCGACTCGTGAACGTATGTCGTTTGCGGGATCATCGTGATGGCTAGTGAGTATGGATTTCCAGAGATCGCGATTGGGGTTCCGAGACTGAAATTGCTGAGATTCACTGGAATTACCTGCCGCGTCCTGATTGTCAGCCAGATATGCAGCGGTCCCGCTGGGGGAAATGACAACTGCCTCCGGATCTCCTGGAACCGCCGCCGACAGTTCGACCTTGTCTGTGAGCAGATTGACAGCTACGAACTCGGCGCTTTCCTGATGAACATCTCCGCTTAGTACATACAGGGTTTTGTCATCTGATGAAAGGGCAAGGGCGCTCAAGTCGTTGCCGGGGACGGTAATCGAGGTCCCTACTGACTTCGTCGCGAGGTCGATTGCCGTAACTTGGCTCCCCAACCCTACATAAGCCGTCATTCCGTTGGAAGTGATTGCGATCAAGCCAGCACTCGTTGTGTAGATGGGTGACTGCGGCCTATTGGTCTGCACGTCAATCGGAACCACCTGAACACCCAGCATTGTCACATAGACAGTCTGCGACGCAGCAGTAGATACCCGCCGCTCGGCGGTTGTCCCGGTGGAGCGGGATTGCGGGTTCGAAGCGGAATGCGATGGTCCTCCGCATGCAGCGAGCACACATACACTCAGGACCAGGGTGACCATTAGCATCACCTGGTCGGAATACCGGCCGTTGTGGCCACGTGGCTCTGTGTGCATCGTTCTTGAGCGTACTTTCCCGGAGGTCGTTAGGATCCCTGTGACCCATTGAGCCACTTGGCACCGGGCGGCGGGCCGCAATTATCCTCGGTCCAGTTGTTCACTGCATTCCACGCTGGTCCCGTCTCGATAGCCGAGGCGATGCCGGTAATGATTCCACCGACGGGGTTGGTCAGATCCCCCGTCGCTCCGCCGACCTCCTTTTGGAAGGCAGCCTGTATCTCAGCGACTTGAGGCTGGATAGAAGGGGGGGCAACGGCTGCGAGGTCTCCAAAGAAGTCTGCGAGTTGGGCGGGAGCGCTGATTACGTCCGCGATCGCTCCGAGCAAGTTTTTAGACGCATCGACGTTTAGGTATTCGCTCCGGATCTGGCTGCCTTTTTGGTAGAAGGTTGTGCAGTACGCGGCAACAGAACGCGTGGGCGACGAGGAGCATCCGGTCAGAGCGAGGCCGCAAAGGACAATCGCGACCGTAGCAATGAGCGCTGTGGCGCCGCGAAAGCGTTCTGATCTGAGCCACCTGCCGCAGTAGGCCAAAGTATCCACCCGCCCTCGACGTTGTTTCTCGGACCGGCTATGCCGGCACCTCGGCCGAGGTTTCTGAGATAGTGCCCAAGAAGGCCGACCCGGCGGTGATGATCCAGCTTCCCGGCAATCGAAGAGACGCAAGAGTGTCCGCCGAGGGTGCGTTTACGCTGGCTGGAGCGGGAAGGGCTTGAAGCCCAGCCCGTTGCTCGGCCGTGGTTCGATCGTAGCTCATTCGGTCAGTCCGCACCCGCTCAACCAGTTGGGTGACAAAGGGCAACACCTCTGCCGGTTTGGCGAGACGGAAGCAGAGGCCCACGCTCTCCTCATCGCCGAAGGCTGAGCGGTGTGTTCCAACCAGCCTGATCTGGCCAAGTGACTTTCGTCGCATGGATGGCGATGCCCACACAATCTGTCCCACCCAAGGGAAACGCATATGCCCAGCGAGGAATTGGCCAGCCGTTGCCTTGTGGGCTCTGGATTTCGAGACTCGGTTGGCCGTCGCCATGTAGGCCAGGTTCGTGAGCGAGGAACTCCGACGGCCCGGTACTGTGACCCTTTGGCGAAGTCCGCGGTCACAATGATTGCCCGTGCTCCGGTGACGTAGACCCACCCATGGATGTCGTCGTAAGTCTGCATGGACGAAACGTTTCCGCTGAACCAGCCGACCTGGTAACTGCGAACCAACTGAGATCGACATCCCCGCTTTGCCAGAGGTACGCCCTCCTCGTCGAGGACCGGTTGCATGCGCCCCGGCCCCTCCGCTCCGCCGGTGATTTTGACGAGCGGGGTAAACGGGGAGCCCTTAGTCACCGCCAGATCCCGGTGTGCTCCACGCTGGCGCCGAGAGCCACGAGTTCCTGCTCAAGTGCCCGGAGATAAGTCAAGTATTCGTTCTTGCCCGAGATGCGCTTGGGGCCGATAGAGATGAACATGACTCGCGATTGAAGGTTCGTCCACTTCTCCATGTGCACGTGAACAGCCACCTTGTCGTCACCAGCGAGCTTCAGGTCGACGGCCACGGTCGGCGAGCGCCGGGACATGGCCTTTACCAGGCCAGGATAGAATACGACAGTTAGCTTGGCGGAGGCCGCGCTGATGTCAGCCTTGTTGCCGAGTGCTCCGACAGCGTGTTTAGCGACGGCCACGACCTGGTCGCGCTGGCCGGCACGGTGGCAGTAAGTCCGATGGCGGCATCGGTCTTCGCAGACATGGTGCTAGTCCTCTCTGGATGGGGGAGCTGTGGGGCTGGCGCCGGAGTTCCTCGCCTCGCTGGGCGATCCAATCGCCGCTACGCCGACGCCGGTTCGCTTCGATTCCGATAGCGACGACAAGCGCCACAGCGACGAAGATGTAGTAGGCCATGTAGAAACCTATCTCCTACCGTGCCGCACAGGGATTGACATGGCATGGGGTCCTGGCGTCATCGGTCCACCGCCCTCCTGGAGCAGAGGGGCAGGCCCTCAGTCCACGTCGTCTCTACTCCGCCCGTCGGGAGAGTTTTGTCTCCACAGTAGCGGTTTCTCCAGGGACAAGCAACCGGTATTCTCGCGGACCCGAGATCCGTTGGCTCGACCGCCTCGTAGGCCACCGGACGACCTTGCTACACAAGGGCCCCGGCTGAGCAACATCGCCCACCGTGAAGAGGTTCGTGTCAGTCTTCGAACACTCTTGGCGCCGACGAGGCGACGCAGCGGCTATCGACCGTCGCGCCGGGCCTGAATGGCGGGCACAGCGACAGGGGCGATCGCGACCAATGAGGCGACTAGTGCCAACCAGGCCCCCACCGCCCAGCTCGATCCACCGAGCTTGAACAAGAAGGCGACCAGGACCAGTGCCGAACTCACCAGCGACGCCACCAGCATGACCGGTGTATGGGCGAGCGAGACGCTAATGGGGAGGCGGTCCCAGCCGGCTCTGGCTCCCAGATAGAGGAGGACCGCGATCCAGACCAAGAGCACCAAGTAGAGGTAGCCATGGGCAGACAGTCCGCTCTGGGAGAAGAAGCCACCGACGCTTAACCACGGCAGGAACAGGGAAATTAGGAGCACCAAGGTAGCCACCCCGGTGATGCGATCGGCCGTGCTCCAACGGGCGGCGTTAAACGAGTAGGCCGTGGTGGCCAACGCTGGTGCCGCCGAGGGCCCACCACTGGGTGGAGGGGTAGGGCTCGCAGGCGCTGACCCTGCCACGTCGGCTGCCAACGCCGCTCCGCAATTCGGGCAGAATGCCGCTTCGTCCGATGCCTGCCCCTGGCACCCGGAGCACGTCTTTGGCACGTGAGTTCCCTTCGGTCATCAACTCTGATCTGTCACTATAGAAGGGGCGATCGGCAGGGAGCAGGTGACAGGGGCCAGCGCCGGTACTCCCCAAGCACCCTCGCGCCTCCTCCGCCTATGCTGCCCGTAACCAGGAACAACCCGCATCGGGCCAGGTGGCGCAACGGTGCAGACAGGGCGAGGGAAGCGGCGTGCACCAGCCGATGGCCGATACCGGAGGGAACCCAGGGCGGGAGGCATGATCACTGACTCGGCCGATGAGAAAGCACTTTCCAGAGGCGATGAGCACCGTCGCTCAGAGCGAGATCGACCGAATGGACAATCACCCGAAGGACCGCCACGTTGCCGCGGTCGGCGTCGCCAGGAGCGCCGACGCCATCGTGACCATCAACTTGAAGGACTTCGCCAGCCAGGTTCTGCGCGAGGCAGACGTCGCTGTAATCACGCCTGGGCAGCTGGTGGAACGTGTACTGGACGAGGCTCCCGAGTTGGTGGGCTACGCGGTGCGGCGAATGTCCTCGCGATGGACGAACCCGCCCCGCACGGCGACAGAGGTAGTCGAGCTCCTCGCAGGACATCCAACGATGGCCGCGGTCATGGCTCGTACCCGAACACTTGTCACCTAGCGATGCCAAGGTCGCGAGAAACTGGACCAGTCGGGGCAGCTCTCGACCAGTCGTCCAAGAGCCCGGATCGTGAGACAAATCCCTTCCCTGCGTGACCCGAACGTGACCTAACGGATCGGCACAAGGGGTCATGAGCGGTCGTCAGCGGTCCACGAAAAGTGGGCGTGACCAGCAAGAATACTGATTCTCCCTGGCTCCGAAATTGCCTCCGGAGAGCCTTCCAAGCTGGTCATGCGGGTTCGATTCCCGTCGCCCGCTCCAGCCGGAGATCCCTTTCGCGAAGGCACCTGTCCGTAGGTCGTCGGCCGGAACAGCGCCCGGCGCGTTCCGAGCGCCCGCCCGGTGACGGTGACGCCCCGGGCGCGCGACCACGACCGGCGGGCGTCCGCACGACCGCCTCGATCGATTTGAACGAAAGGAGAAATCGCCGCCGCAGATCCCCGCCGGGCAGCCGGCCCGCCACTGCCACCGCCGGCGCGCCCGGGGCGCGTGCGCGGGGACCGTGGCGTATCGGCAGCTGCCGCGCCGGGATCGGACAGCCCTGCCTCACCAGACCGAGTCTCAGACGGACCATCTGTCTCCGCCCGGCGGCGGGCGCGAGCCGCTCAGCGCACGCTGTGCTGGCGCACCTTGTCGAAACAGCGCGCCCGGCGGGTCGCGACGGTCTGCTCGGTGAGCGACAGGTCCTGCGCGATCTCGCCCTCCGACAGTCCCTCGAGCACGCCCCGCACAATCGCCAACTCCGCGGCGTCGAAGCCGTACTCTGACCCGCTGCCAAGCGAGGCGAGGCAGCGACCCATCAACGAGCTGTCGAGGAACTGGCTCCCCGCCGAGACCGTCCGGATGCACGAGACGAGGTCGCCCCCGCGGATCTGCTTGAGGAAGTAGCCCGCCGCCCCGGCGAGGAGCGCCGCGATGAGCGCCTCGTCGTCGGAGTAAGCGGTGAGCATGACGCAGGCCGTCCCGGGGTAGTGCGACCGGATGGTCTGGCACAGGTCGACGCCGTCGCCGTCGGGGAGGCGGACGTCGAGCACGACGACGTCGGGGCGGACGTGCTCGACAAGGAGCTGCGCGTCGCCCACCGTCGCGGCCTCACCGACGAACTCGAAGTCCTCCTCGTTCTCGAGGAGCCCGCGGATGCTCTGCCGGACGGCGGCGTTGTCGTCGACGACGGCGATCCGGATTCCCATCCGTTAACTGTGCGCTCGGATTGCGCCGTGTGGTCAGAGTCAAAGGTCCCGCCGGCGCGGCCCGGCACAACGTGTCGGCACAACGTGTCGTGACCGCCCGGTCCGCGTGGCACGCTGGGGCCATGCCGTACCGGCGGGTGATCGATCCGCGTCGTCTGCAACAGCTGCTCGAGGCGGTGCTCATCCTCGCGGCAGACCTCGAACTCGACGCCGCGCTCCGCCACATCGTCGAGCAGGCCCGTGAGCTCGTCGACGCCCGCTACGGGGCACTCGCCGTGATCGAGCCCGACACGGGACGCCTCGCCCAGTTCGTGAACGTCGGGTTCACTCCCGAGCAGGTCGACCAGATCGACCACCTGCCGCGCGGCGAGGGCATCCTCGGCATGATCTTCGACACCGAACATCCCTTGCGGCTGGCCGATCTCACCGGGCACCCGGCCTCGGTCGGGTTCCCCGACCACCACCCGGAGATGCGGTCGTTCATCGGGGTGCCGATCCTCGTGCACGGCGAAGTCTTCGGCAACCTCTACCTCACCGAGAAGCTCGACGCCGACGAGTTCTCCGAGGAGGACGGCGACATCCTGCAGGCGCTCGCGCTGGCGGCGGGCACGGTGATCGACAACGCCCGGCTGCACGCCAAAGTCGGTGAGCTCGGAGTCGCCGCCGAGCGCGCCCGTATCGCGCACGACCTGCACGACACGGTGATCCAACGATTGTTCGCGACCGGCCTGTCGCTGCAGAGCACCGTCCGGATGGTCCACGCGCCGGAGGCTCTGCGGGTAATCCACACGGCCGTCGACGACCTCGACGACACGATCCGCCAGATCCGCACCTCGATCTTCGCCCTCGAGCCCTTGCCGGTCGGCCGCCGGAGCCCGCGGACGCGAGTCCTCGAGCTGTGCGCCGAGTCCGTCCGCAGCCTCGGCTTCGAACCGTCGGTCTCGGTCTCGGGCCCGATCGACACCGAGGTGAGCGAGCACGTCGCCGGCCACATGCTCGCCGTGCTGCGGGAAGCCCTGACGAACGTCGCCCGCCACGCCCAGGCCAGCCAGGTCCACGTCAGTCTCGTGGTCGCCGAGCACCGCCTCCGCCTGACCGTCACCGACGACGGCGTCGGCCTGCCGGAGGGGTCAGGCCCGGCGAGCCGGGGGCTGACGAACATGGCCGAGCGCGCCAAGCTCCTCGGTGGCACGTTCTCGATCGCGCCCGGCACCGGGGGGGGAACCGAGATGAGCTTCGAGGTCCCGCTCGTCACCGAGTAGTCCGCGGCGGGGCCCGCATCCGCCTCCGGCCGTCGAGGCGGCCCCAGGCCGGCTAGCGGCTGGCGGCGTCCTCCGAGACGCCCGTCTCGGCGAGCCGGCGTTCACGCCGCAGCTCCCGCAGCCGCAGTACGACAAACGCCGCCACGGCGACGACGACGAGCGCGACGAGCACGTAGCCGACAATCGAGAAGTCGTGCGCGACGCGCTTCCACTCGTAGCCGACGCCGAAGCCGACCGCGGCGAAGCTCCCCGTGTAGACGAGCGTGCCGATGAAGTTGAACACCTCGAAGCGCGCCGTCGACATGTCCGCCGTCCCGGCGACGATCGACGTGAAGGCGCGTATGACCGGCAGCGCGCGGCCGACTGCCACGGCGAACTCTCCTTTGCCCGAGAGCCAGCGCTCGGCCCGGTCGAGGTCCCGCGTGGTGAGCAGCACGTACCGCCCGAGCCGGTCGACGAGTGGCCGGCCCCCGACCCGTCCGATCGCGTAGGCCGTGGACGATCCCGCGAGCTCCGCCGCGACGCCCACGAGCAGGACGATGGCGAGGTTGAGCCGGCCCGACGCGGCCAGCACGCCGGCGAACCCGAACGTGACCTCGGACGGGATCGGCACGCAGCAGGCCTCGGCGAAGGCGAACAGGACGAGCGCGGCGTAGCCCGACTCGGTGAGGAGGTGTTGCACGACCCCTATTTGTAGTCGGTCGCGGTCCCCCACCCGCGACCGAACGAGGGCGGCCGACGACCGGCGGTAGGGTGCCCGCGTGTCGCCCATCGCGATCGCGAGCACCGACGGTGTCACTCTCGCCGCCTACGACCTTGGCGGCAGCGGGCGCCCCGCCCTGCTCGTCCACGGTGCCGGCCTGAACGCCCTCAGTCTGCGACCACTGGCGCGGTGCCTCGCCGAGGACTTCGCCTGCCGCGCGCTGGATCTGCGCGCCCACGGGGCGTCGACCGCCCCGGCCATGTTCGGCTGGGACGGCTTCGCCGACGACGTGCTCGACGCCGCGGCCAGGCTCGGCCTGCACCGCCCGGCCGCGTTCGGCCACTCGCTCGGCGCGACGGCGATCCTCGGCGCAGAGGCGGCACACCCGGGCACCTTCAGCCATATCTTCTGCTACGAGCCGATCGTCTTCTCACCAGCGCTTCCCGAGCCGCCCGCCGAGGCGATCGCGTCTTCGACGCGACACCGGCGGGCCGTGTTCGCCTCCCGCGCCGAGGCGGCGGAGCACTTCCGGGAGCGACCGCCGTTTTCGGCCTGGGACCCCGGGGCGCTCGCCGGCTATCTCGAGGGTGGCCTCGTCGACCTGGCGGACGGCTCCGTCGGGCTCGCCTGCGCGCCGGAGCACGAGGCGCGCATCTACGAGGCCGCGCGACGCTGCGACATCTACGGGCGCCTCGGAGCCGTCGCGTGCCCGGTGACGATCGCCCGGGGATCGGCATCCCAGGTCCTCTCGGAAGACGGGGCCGGCGGTATCGCGGCGCGGCTGGCGCACGGCTCCCTCGCCGAGTTCGCCGGCCTCGACCACTTCGGCCCCTACACGGATCCGTCGCTCGTGGCCGCAGCGGTCCTCTCGGCGGTCGATACTGCCGGGGCGTAGCCTCGGGTCCGCGATGCCCTTCTCGCTGCCGAGCACCCTCTCACCCTCGAAGCTCTCCCGTTTCGTGCAGTGCCCGCTTTCCTTCCGCTTTGCGTACATCGACCGGCTCCCTGAGCCGTCCTCGATCCAGCAGGTACGCGGCACACTCGTGCACAAGGCGCTCGAGCTGTTGTTCGCCTCGGCGCAGGGGACCGACCGCACCCGCGAGGCGGCGCAGGAGTCGCTCCAGCTCGCCTGGGAGACGATCACGGCGTCCGACGAGTACACCGGGCTGGCGCTCGACGAGGCGGCGTCGCAGCAACTTCTTGACGACGCGGCCGTCCTCGTCGGCCGGTACTTCTCGCTCGAGGACCCAGCGACGGTGCACGACGTGGGGCGCGAGCTCGACATGCACGCGACCGTCGAAGGGGTTGAGCTGCGCGGGATCATCGACCGCCTCGACGACCTCGGCGACGGGAAGCTCGCCGTCGTCGACTACAAGACCGGCCGCGCGCCACTGCCCGACAGGTCGCGCTCCAGCCTCACCGGCGTCTACTTCTACGCCATGCTCTGCGAGGAGGTGCTCGGCAAGCGTCCCGTCGAGGTTCGCCTCATGTACCTGAAAGACGAGGTGGTGCTCGTCGAGTCCCCGACAGAACAGGGGATGCGCGGCGCGCGTCAGCGCGCGCTGGCCGTGTGGTCGGCGATCAGCCGGGCCTGCGAGACCGAGGACTTCCGTCCGAGCCCGTCGGCACTGTGCAAGACGTGCGCTTTCCGGCCACTGTGCCCCGCGTTCGCGGACGCGGGCCCGACGGCGGACAAGGCGACCGCGTAGCCGCCCGACTAACCTCAGGCCGCGATGGCACCCAAGCTCGTCGCCGACTTCGACGCGCGCGTCGACGCGGCCTTCGACCGAATCCGCGGCAATCGCGTCGCTGATCGCGTCTTCTACACCGCCTCCGCGCTCGGCGAGTTCGGGCTCATCTGGGTCGTCTTCGCCTTGCTGCGCGCGCTGCGCGGTGGCCGGCGCAACGAGCGCGCCGCGCTGCGGGCGATCGTCGCGACCGGGGTCGAGTCGTTTCTCGTCAACGTGGTGATGAAGTCGTTCGTGCGCCGGCGACGCCCGGTGAACGAGTACGAACACCCCCTGCCGCTGCGCCAGCCGCTCTCCTCGAGCTTCCCCTCGGGCCATGCCACGGCGGCTTTCTGCGGGGCGGCGCTCCTGTCGGACGGGGACGATCCCTGGCGACCCGTCTACTACGCCGCGGCACTCGTCGTCGCCACGAGCCGGGTCTACGTCCGCATCCACCACGCCTCGGACGTCGTGGGCGGGATGGCGGTCGGGCGGGTGCTCGGCCTGGTCGGCAAACGCCTGGCCCCGCTGGGCCGGAGCTAGCGCCGTGTCGTGCTGCCAGACCGGACGGGCGGGCCGGTGCCCGCGATGAGCCGCCGTAACGTGGGCGGGCCATGAGCGTCGCCATCGTGATGGGAAGCGGCTCCGACGAGACCGTGATGCGCGGGGCCGCCGAGGTGCTCGACGAGCTGGGAATCCAGTGGGAGATGCGTGTGATTTCGGCGCACCGTACGCCGGACGACGCCCTCGAGTACGCGCGCGAGTGCCGGGCCCGCGGCGTGCAGGTCATCATCGCCGGGGCCGGCGGCGCGGCACACCTCGCCGGCGTGCTCGCCGCGGCGACGGCGCTGCCCGTGATCGGGGTGCCGGTCGCGCTCCCCGCCCTCTCGGGTCTCGACTCGTTGCTGTCCATGGTGCAGATGCCTCGCGGCGTGCCGGTCGCCACCGTCGGAATCGATGGGGCTCGCAACGCGGGCCTGCTCGCCGCCCGCATGCTCGGCATCGCCGACGAAACCGTCGCCCGCGCGGTCGCCGACTACCAGGCGCGCCTGGCGGACGAGGTGCGCGCCCAGGATGCCTCGTTGCCGCGCCGGAACGGCGACTAGCAGCCGGGCGGGAGCCGGCCGCATCGCCGGCTGATGCGCCGGTCATCTGCGGCGCGGCGTGGGGGCGTCAGTAGTACTTCGGCACGTACGCGCCGCGACCGAGCGACGCGCTCTCGGCGTAGTCGAGGGATTCGTCGACCTCGCCGCGCACCTCGCGCACCCACTCGAGGCGTTCTTTCAGCATCCGCTCGACGCCGCTGCGCAACGTCATCGACGAGATCGCGCAGGAGCCACACGCACCCTGGAGCTCGACATCGACTATGCCGGCGGCGTAGTCGACCTCGGTGAGCACGAGGTCGCCGCCATCCTGCTGCACCGCCTCGCGCATCAGGTCCATCAGCTCGGCGAGGGCCGCACGGCGGCGCGCCAGCTCCTCGGGCGAGAGATCGGCCGCGGCACCGCCGGCGGGCGCGTCGGACGGCTCGGGAACCGGTGCGGCCAGGTCGCGGGGCGACCCTGCCACCCGATCCTCGCCGTCTCCCGTTTCCGTCACGTCCCTCGTTCCCAACTCCGCACCTCCCTGACAGGACCGGACCGCCGCGACTTAGGATGCCACGATGCAGCTCGTCGTCCTCGCTGCCGGACATGGCACCCGCTACGGGGGCCTCAAACAGCTCGCCCCGGTCGGGCCGCGCGACGAAGCCATCATGGACTATACGGTGGCGGCGGCGGAGTCCTGCGGGTTCGACGGCATCGTGCTCGTCGTCCGCGACGAGATCCGCGAGCAGATGGAACGCCACGTCGCGGCCCGCTGGCCGGCCTCGCTGCCCGTCGCCGTCGTCTGCCAGCCCCCCGTCCCCGGGACGGCACAGGCCGTCGCCTCGGCCGGCCCGGCGCTCCACGGCCCGTTCGGCGTCGTGAACGCCGACGACGTCTACGGCGCGGCCGCCCTCCGGGCGGTCCACGACCACTTCACGCGCCCGCGCCCCGACGGCACCCGGGACGACGCGCACGTGCTCGTCGCCTACCAGCTCGTGCGCACCGTGCTCTCCGACGCGGGGGTGAAACGCGGGCTCCTCGAGTCGGGAGAGGACGGGCTGCTCGTCCGGATCGTCGAGCACACGGTGTCGCTCCTCGATGAAGGCCAGTTCGTCGCGGTGCCGCTCGTCACCCACGAATCCGACGCCGAACCGGAGCCGCGGATCGTGCCGGGTTCCGCGCGCGTCTCGATGAACCTGTGGGGCTTCCACCACCGGATCCTCGGGCACCTCGAGGCGGCGCTGGCGTCGTTCGACCCCGGACCCGAGCGCCGGGAACTCCTGCTCCCCCAGGTGATCGGGGAGCTGGTCGCCTCGGGCACCGACCGCGTGCGCCTCGTCGACACCGAGGCGCGCTGCATCGGCATCACGCACCACGAGGACATCGCGATCGTCCGGTTGGAGCTCGCCACGATTGCCGGCGATATCGCCTTGACCCGGGAGACCGGCGGGGCCTGAACCGCGACGTGCCACGGGTCCGCCGGGCACGCCTGCGGATGGCACCGGCGGGGACCGATCCGGCGGCGACCACACGATTCCCTCTCGGGTGGGCGAACCGGGGGCCCGCGCCTGCCGTGTCCCTGGTGGCGGCGTCCCGACCGCTCGTTTTTCGCCAAACTGCGGGATTGCGTAGTGTTGCCGCATGCCACTCGTCTATGTCAATGGCGCGCTCGTCGCCGAGGAGAACGCGACCGTCTCGGTCTTCGACCATGGATTCGTCGTCGGTGACGGGGTCTTCGAGACGATCCTCCTCCACGACGGACGCCCCTTCGCCCTCTCCCGCCACCTCGCGCGGCTCGAGCGCTCGATCCGGGGAATGGGCTTCGCCCCGATCCCCTCCGAGGACGTGGCCCGGGCGGTCGCCGCGGTCGTCGACACGGCGGAGTTCGCCCTCGGCCGGATCCGGATCACGGTCACCAGTGGCGTGGGACCACTGGGTTCGGGCCGGGGAACGGACCCGCCGACCCTCGTCGTCGCCGCCGACCCGTTCGAGTCCTTCGACAAACCCGCCTCCGTGGCGGTCGTGCCCTGGCCCCGCAATGAACGCTCCGGCCTCCTCGGGCTGAAGACGACCTCGTACGCCGAGAACGCCCTGGCCCTCGAGCGGGCGCACGGCTCGGGTGCCGACGAGGCGATCTTCGGCAACACGGCCGGCATGCTCTGTGAGGGGACCGGGTCGAACGTCTTCGTCGTCGTCGACGGCGAGCTCCTCGCGCCGCCGCCGTCGTCGGGTCTGCTCCAGGGCGTGACACGCGCGCTCGTGCTGGAAAGGCACGGCGGCACCGAGCGCGACGTCCCGCTCGCCACTTTCACCTCCGGCCGGTTCGACGAGGCCTTCCTCACCTCGACCCTGCGCGGGGTCCAGCCGATCGGGACGATCGACGGCAAGGCGGTCGCCACGGTGGGCGGGCCCGAGACCCGCAAGGCGGCGGCCGTCTACGCCGCGCTCCTCGCTGGCGAGATCGACCCGTAGGGACCGGTCGCCAGCCGACCCGGTCGACCCCTGCGGCGCCGCGGCGCGCTCCCGGGACCCGGGTGGGCGTGACTACAGTCGCCATGGTTAGCGGTCTCCGCCAGTAAGTGAGGTCGACGTGCGCACCATGCCCCGCAGGATGCCGACGGTGCTTCTCGCCGCGGCCGTACTCGTGGCGGTCGTGACCCTCACCGCGGTCTACGCGCCGGCGAGCTCGCACCCCTCGTACCCGCTGGGGAAGGCCACCCACTGCCGCCACTCGTACTACAAGGAGCTGCGGCTGCGCTGGGTGCACGGCAGGAAGGTCGCCTACGTCGACTGCGTCTGGGCGGCGCGCCCCCCGCCACGACGATGGTCTCCACGACCACGACGATGGCGCCCGGGCCGGGGTTCGTCGCCGGGCACGTCACCGCGGTCGGTGACTCGGTGATGCTCGACGCCGCCCCCGATCTGGCGGCCGACATCCCCGGGATCGACATCGAGGCCGTGGTGAGCCGGCAGTGGGACACGGGGATCGCCCTCCTCGCGCAGCTGAAGGCAGAGGACAGGCTCGGTGCCGTCGTCGTCGTCGACCTCGGCACGAACGGCCCCATCACGGTCGCGCAGTTCCAGCAGATGATGGCCGTCCTCGCCCGGGCCTCGCGCGTCGTGTTCGTGACGGTGCACCTCCCGCCCTCCTATTCCTGGTCCCGGTCGGTGAACGCGGTGCTGAAAGAGGAGGTACCGCACTACGCCAACGCCCGGCTCGCCGATTTCAACGCGCTCGCCGACGCCCACCCGGGCTGGTTCGGATCCGACGGCGTCCACATGGTGATCGGCGGGCCCGGCGCGCAGGCGATGGCGCGGCTCATCACGGCCACGATCAAGGGCTGACGGCACCGGGATCGGAGGGCGGCGGCGGACATCCGCCCGGACGCCTCCCGCGGGAAGCGATAATGCCTCGTGGCACGTGGCAAATACCGGCGACCGGAGCCCAGGCGCGCCGTCTTCGCCCATGACCCGCTCACCGGCCGGACCGCCGAGGTCCGCGCGATCCAGCCCCACGCCGCCCAGAAGCCCTACCGCTGCCCCGGGTGCCGCCAGGAGATCGCCCCGGGCGTCGGCCACGTCGTCGTCGTGCCGCTCGCCGACGCCTCGGAGCGCCGCCACTGGCACGCGGCCTGCTGGGAGAGCCGCGCGACCCGCCCACCCGGCCGGTAGTTCGCGGAAGGTCCTGATCCCGGGGTCGAACCGCGCGACCCGGGCGGTAGACTCCGGTCGCGCGGCGCGCGCGGACAACGGAGAACCTTCGTGACCGGGGCAATGGGCCTTAACACATTCGGCTTGGGCGGCGGCATCGGCAGCCTCATGCTGACGTTCGTCCTGGCCACCTTCCTCGCCTCCATCGGCTACCGCATCTCCGTGCGGCACCAGATGGTCCACGGCGTCACCCCCTGGCGGATTCCCTCGGTCGTCTGGGCGATCCTCTGCGGGGTCTTCACGTTCTTCGGGCTCATCCTCGAGCTCGTGGCCGAGTACACGACGCGCCCCCAGACCCGCCCGAGCCCGATGCCCGGTGGGGCGCAGCAGGCCCCCGCCCAGTTCGCCTACCGCAGCTCGGCGCCAGCCGGCACCGACGCCGACACCCTCCCGCCGATCGAGATCGCGCCGGGTCCGGGGGTCTTCGCGCCGTCGTTCGCGCCCCCGCCCGACGACGGGTCGGGTCACCCGGCGCTGTTCGGCTGGTATCCCGACGTCACCGGCCGGCACCAGCTGCGCTACTGGGACGGCAGGGGCTGGACCGAGTACGTCGCCGACCAGGGCACGCGGGCGACCGACCCCCTGTAACCCGGTGGCCGGAGGCTAGAGCTCCTTCTCGGGCAGCGCCTCGACGTTCACGTCCCGGAAGGTGACGACCTTCACGGACGAGACGAACCGGGCGGGCCGGTACATGTCCCAGACCCAGGCGTCGCCGAGCTCGACCTCGAAATGCGTCGCCCCCGCCGACTCGTGCGGGGTGACCGTCACCTCGTTGGCGAGATAGAAGCGGCGCTCGGTCTCCACGACGTAGCGGAACATCGGCAGCACCGCGCGGTACTCCTGGTACAGCGCGAGCTCGATCTCCGCCTCGAACTGGTCAAGGTCCTCTTCGGCGCTCAACGTCGGCTCCTCATCCCCCAACCTCCGATCACCGGTTCAGCGCGTGGCGCGACGCTCCTTGATCTTCGCGGCCTTCCCGACCCGGTCACGCAGGTAGTACAGCTTCGCGCGCCGGACGTCACCCTCGGTCACCACCTCGATCTTGGCGAGGATGGGTGAGTGCACCGGGAACGTCCGTTCCACGCCGACGCCGAAGCTCACCTTGCGGACACTGAAGGTCTCGCGGGCCCCCGACCCCTGGCGGCGCAGCACCGCGCCCTGGAAGACCTGGATCCGTTCGCGGTTGCCCTCGACCACGCGGACGTGCACCTTCACCGTGTCGCCGGGGCGGAACGGGGGGATGTCGTCACGCAGCGTCGCGCGGTCAACGAGATCGGTGGGGTTCATGGTCCGTCGTGCTCCTTCGCGGGGCGCGGCGCCTTCCACGAGCGGAGGTCGCGAGCGGCGCTGCAGCGTCTAGAGGATAGCCGTGCCGGACCAGCAGCTGCACCTCGTCCTCGGTCAGCCCGCCACGGGCCTCGATCAGGTCGCCGCGACGCTCGATCGTGCGCCACAGCGCCGCGGCCCGCCGCCAGGCCGCGACGGCGGCGTGGTCGCCGCCGCGCAGCACCTCGGGGACCTCCCAGCCGCGGAAGTCCGCGGGACGCGTGTACTGCGGGTGCTCGAGGAGCCCCGTCGTGAAGCTCTCGTCCTTGGGCGACTCGGCGTTGCCGACCACGCCCGGGACGAGCCGCGCGACGGCTTCGACGACGGCGAGCGCGGCGAGCTCGCCGCCCGCGAGCACGAAGTCGCCGAGCGAGATCTCGCCTTCGACGAGGTGGTCGGCGATGCGCTGGTCGACTCCCTCGTAACGGCCGCACAGAAGCGAGAAGCGCCCGATCGCCGCCAGCTCCTCGACGAGCGCCTGGTCGAGACGACGCCCCGCCGGGCTGAGCAGGTAGAGCGGGCGGACCGGGGCGATCATCTCCACGGCGGCGAAGACGGGCCCCGGGGCGAGCACCATCCCGGCACCGCCGCCGAAGGGTGCGTCGTCGACGCTGCGATGCGGATCGCTCGTCGCGATGCGCAGGTCGTGCACGACGACATCGATGATGCCGGCGCGCACCGCCCGCCCGAAGACCGCCTCGGCGCAGTAGGCCGCGACGATCTCGGGGAAGATCGTCAGCACCTCGACACGCAGTGCGGCCGGAGGCCGCATCCCGGCGGACGGCACGGGGACCGGGGGCATCAGAAGATCCCCTCGGGGACGTCGACGACGATCCTGCCGGGCGAGGCCTCGACGATGAAGCGGACCGGAACGAGATGGACCCCGTCGACGACGAGCAGGTCGCTCGCCGGGTTCGCCTCGACGGCGGTCACCTTGCCGTGCCCGACGCCCCCGGCGTCGACCACCTCGGCGCCGATCAACTCGTGGACGAAAAGCGCCGCCGGGTCCTCCAGCGGCTCGGCGGCGAGCCGGGCACCGCGCAGGCGCTCCGCCGCGTCGCGGTCCGTGACGCCTTCGAAGCGTACGAGGTGGCACGCCTGGTGCGGACGGACGGAAGTCACGGTGAGCAGCGCGGGCGCGCCTTGTTCCCTGGGGGGGACGATCGACAGGCGCGAGCCCGGCCGCAGGCGCTCGGGCCGGTTCGACACGAACACCACGACGACTTCACCGGTGAGCCCGTGGGGCTTGACGACCCTGCCGATCTCGAGGAGCGCCACGTGCGCGCGGCTCAGTCGACGATGTCGACGGTGGCGTCCGACCCCTCACGCGCCGCCGCGGCACGGACGAGCACGCGCAGGGCTTGCGCGACGCGGCCGCGCTTGCCGATGATCCGCCCCATGTCGCCCGGCGCGACATGGAGATCGAAACGCGTGCCGTTGCGTCCGGCGTCGGATCCCACGACGACGGCGTCCGGCTCGTCGACGATCGAGCGCGCGACGTGCTCGAGCACCGAGCGCGCGACGCCACCCGAGACGCGGTTGGCCGAATCGTCGTCGGCCCGGCCACGGGGCACCCGGGCCCGGTCCTCGTCGGCGTCGTCCTCGTCGGCGTCGTCCTCGTCCGCCTGGTCGTCCGCGACGTCATCCTCGTCCGCGGCGTCCTCGGCGTCGGCCTCGTCGGTCTCGATTCCTTCGGCCTCGTCGACCTCGTCGAACGAGCCGAAGTCCGGTCCTTCAAACAACGGAGTGTCTGGAGCCATGGCGCCCTCAGTCCTCCCCGCCGCCGGCGGCGGCTTGCTCGGTGGCTTCTCCGGCCGCCGGCACCTCGTCGGCCGGAGGCGCCGGTTCCTCGACGGGAACGGGGGATGGGACGTCCACCTTCGTGGCCTTCTTCGCGGCAGCCTTGGCCACGGTCGCCTTCTTGGCGGGCTTGGTCTTGGCGGAGGCCCGTTTCTTCGCGGCCCCGCTCTTCTTGCGTGCCGGTTTCGCCGCCTTGGCTGGCCGGGAGGCTTCGAACTCGCCCCACGCGCCGGAGATGACGAGGATCTTGCGCACGGTCTCGCTGGGCTTCGCGCCCTTGGTGAGCCACTCGACGGCCTTGGCGTTGTCGACCTCGATGGAAGACGGCTCGGCCCGCGGCGCGTACGTCCCGATGACCTCGATGAACCGGCCGTCCCGGGGCGAGCGGCTGTCCGCCACGACGATCCGGTACGTCGGCTGCTTCTTCTTACCCATCCGCTTCAAGCGGAGCTTCACGGCCACGTCGTTCTCACTTTCCTTGGTGTCGATCGAGTCCTGCGTCCGGGCTCGGCCCGCGCCCCTAGCGGGCGCGGGCCGGCGTCACCCGGCCGCCCTTGCGCTTGTCCCGCTTACCGCCGGGCCGCGTCGGTGCCATCATCCCCGACGAGCGCATCATCTTCTGCATCTCCTTGAACCGGTTCAGGAGGTCGTTCACCTGGGCCGGCGTCGTGCCGCTGCCGGCGGCGATCCGGGTCCGGCGCGAGCCGTTGATGATCGCCGGGTCGTTGCGCTCGGCGGGGGTCATCGAGCGGATCACCGCCTCGATCCGCGTGACGTTCCCCTCGTCGATCTCGGCGTTGCGCATCTCCTTGGGCAGCCCCGGCAGCATGCCCACGATGCCCGAGAGCGGACCCAGGCGCTTCATCTGCGCCAGCTGGTCCAGAAAGTCGTCGAGCGTGAACCGGCCGCCCCGGATCCGGTCCGCCGCGCGCCCGGCCAGGTCCTGGTCGAGGCTTTGCTCGGCGCGCTCGATGAGCGACAGCACGTCCCCCATGCCGAGGATCCGGCCCGCCATCCGCCCGGGGCGGAAGACCTCGAAGTCGGCCGGACGCTCGCCCGTCGAGACGAAGGCGACCGGCCGGCCGAGAATCTTGGCGATAGAGAGCGCGGCGCCGCCGCGGGCGTCGCCGTCGAGCTTGGTGAGGATCACGCCGTCGAGCGTGAGCGCCTCGTGGAATGCCACCGCCGTCGCGACGGCGTCCTGGCCGGTCATCGCGTCGACGACGAGGAACGTGTAGCGCGGCGAGGTCGCCCGGGCGACGGCGGCCACCTCGTCCATCAACACGGCGTCGACCGAGACGCGGCCCGCCGTGTCGATGACGACGACGTCACGGCCGACGCGGACCGCCTCGGCGACACCGCGGCGGGCGACGTCGACCGGATCGGTCGGCTCGCTGAAGACGGCGGCACCGACCTGCCGGCCGAGCAGGCGGAGCTGCTCGACGGCGGCGGGGCGCTGCAGGTCGGCGGCCACGAGCAGCGGGTGGCGGCCCTGCTCGACGAACCAGCGCGCGAGCTTGGCTGCCGCCGACGTCTTGCCCGAGCCCTGCAGCCCGGCGAGCAGCACGATCGTCGGCGGCCGGGCCGCGTAGGTGAGGCGGAGCTCCTCGCCCCCGAGGATCGCGGTGAGCTCCTCGTTGACGATCTTGATGACCTGCTGGGCCGGCGTCAGGCTGCGTTCGAGCTCGGCTCCGGCGGCGCGGGTGCGGATGGTCTCGACGAGTTCGCGCACGACCTCGAGGTTGACGTCGCCCTCGAGGAGGGCGACGCGGATCTCGCGCAGCGCCTCGGTGAGGTCGGCCTCGGAGATCCGCCCGCGCCCGCGCAGGCGCGTGAAGATCTCGTCGAAGCGATCGGTCAGCGTCTCGAACATGAAAACTTCAGGCTAGTCGCCTGCGAGCGCAGGTCCCTTGGCCGAACGGCACCGCGGCACGCCGCCGCGGGTCCGGGGCGCTCAGTCGCCGACGAGCGCCGCGGCGAACTCGCCCGGGTCGAACGCGACGAGGTCGTCGGCCCCCTCGCCGATCCCGACGAGCTTGATCGGCAGGCCGAGCTCCTCGCCGATCGCGAGCACGATCCCGCCCTTGGCCGTCCCGTCGAGCTTGGTGAGCACGATCCCGGTGACCCCGACGGCGGCCGTGAACTCGCGGGCCTGGACGAGCCCGTTCTGGCCCGTCGTCGCGTCGATGACCAGCAGCACCTCGCTCACGGCCCCCGGCGGCCGGTCGGCGACGCGCCTCACCTTGCGCAGCTCGTCCATCAGGTTCGCCTTGGTGTGCAGCCGGCCGGCGCTGTCGGCGAGGACGAGATCGGCGCCGGCAGCCCGGGCGTGCTCGACGGCGTCGAAGATCACCGAGGAGGGATCGGCGCCGTCGGCGCCGCGCACGAGCGTCGCGCCGCAGCGCTCGGCCCAGCTGGCGAGCTGGTCTCCGGCCGCCGCCCGGAAGGTGTCCCCCGCCGCCACGACGACGTGGCGACCCGCGGCCGTCTGTTGCGCCGCGACCTTGCCGATCGTCGTCGTCTTGCCGGCGCCGTTCACGCCGACGAAGAGCCAGACGCAGGGCGACTGCGGCCCGAGGGTCAGCCGCCGGTCCCCGGCCCCGAAGCCGGCGACGATCTCGGCCCGCAGCGCCGCGGCGAGCGACCCGGGGGCCGGGCCGACGTCTCCCGCCCGCACCTTCTCGCGCAGCGCGGCGAGGATCCGGCCCGTCGGTTTCAGGCCGACGTCGGCCCGCACGAGGAGCTCCTCGAGTTCCTCGAAGTCCGCCTCGCCGATCCGGCCCGGGCGGAGTCGCGCGAGCGACG
The DNA here is from genome assembly GCA_963823945.1 of uncultured Acidimicrobiaceae bacterium. GTDB lineage: Bacteria > Actinomycetota > Acidimicrobiia > Acidimicrobiales > Bog-793 > Bog-793. The sequence continues at coordinate 691,946 of CAWGNK010000003.1, read as the reverse complement.
AGGCGAGGCCGTGACCGGTGCGCCCCGAGGTCGCGCTGTCGGTCGCCTTGGGCGTGTCCCCGGGGCCCTGCCGGTGCCGGCGGACCCTCACGTCGTCGGGGTCCGCGCCCTCACGACGGATCCCCGTCCGGCGACGTCAGCGCGCGGGATCTGGCGCGGCCCGCCGGAGAGGAGGCGCCGATCTTCTCGCTCACGACCTTGGAGGCGCTGCCGGGCTGGAGGGAGATCCCGTAGAGGGCGTCGGCGACCTCCATCGTCCGCTTCTGGTGGCTGACGATGAGGAGCTGCGCGTCGGGGCGGAACTCGTCGACCAGTGCGAGGAAGCGGCCGAGGTTGACGTCGTCGAGGGCCGCCTCGACCTCGTCGAGCACGTAGAACGGTGACGGCCGGCTGCGGAACACGGCGAACAGGAACCCGAGCGCGACGAGCGCGCGCTCACCGCCGGAGAGCAGCGACAACCGCCGAACGTTGCGACCGGCGGGGCGCGCCTCAATCTCGACGCCGGTCGACAGCAGGTCCTCGGGCTCGGTGAGCACGAGACGGCCCGAGCCGCCGGGGAAGAGCGTCGCGACCAGCGCCGAGAAGTGCCGCTCGACGTCGGCGAAGGCCGCCGTGAACGTCTCGACGATCTGCGCGTCGACGGCGGCGATCACGCGGTTCAGCTCTCGGCGGGCCGCGCGGACGTCGGCGAGCTGGCCGTCCAGAAAGGCGCGCCGGTCGACAAGGGCGGCGAGCTCCTCGGCGGCGAGCGGGTTCACCGGGCCGAGCGCGGCGAGCTCCCGCTCGAGCTGGCGCAGGCGGGTCCCGGCGTCGACACCGGCGGGCAGCGGCGGCGCCTCGGCGGCGATCGCCTCGGTGGCGGCGGCGTCGAACTCGCGCCGCACCCGCTCCTCCGCCGTCTCCTCGCGGACACGGGCCTCGGCGCGCTCGATCTCCAGCCGCTGGCTCCGCTCGCGGTCGGCGGCGAGGGCGCGCTCCAGCTTCTCGCGCTGGCGGCGGGTCTCGCCGAGAAGTGCCACGCGCTGGCCGCTGGCAGCGACCCGGCGTTCCGTTTCGGCCGCGGCGGCGGCGATCTCCCGGCCGAGCCGGTCCTCGAGCGCCGAGAGCAGCTCGGCCAGGCGCCCGAGCGCCTCGTCCTCGGCGCTGCTCGGCTCGACGGCGGCAGCGAGCTCGTCGAGCTGGCCGGCGATGTCGGCGCGCCGGGCCGAGAGCAGCGAGACGCGCTCCTCGAGGGCGGCCATCCTCATCTCGAGCTCGCGACGGCGCTCCCCCAGCGCCTGCTCGACCTCGGCGATCTCACGACGGGCCATCGCCTCCGCCTCGGCCTCCTCGGCCTCCTCGGCGGCTTCGGCCGCGGCGAGCCGGTCCTCGCACTCGGCAAGGACCGCTTCGGCCTCCTCGACGATGGCGGCCGCGACGGCCCGCTCGTCGAGCGCGACGGCCTCCTCGGCGGCGAGGAGCTCGAGCTGGCGCGCGAGGTCGACCCGGGTCGCCTCGCCGCTCGCCTGCGCACCGGACAGCCGGTCGGCCTGCTGTCGGGCCTCCCGGGCCGCCGAGCGCGCCACGGCAAGGGCGTGCCTCGCATCCTCGAAGACGGTCACCGCCCGCTCGAGGGCGATGCCGGCGTCGGTGTCCGCCGTCCGGGCGGTCTCGAGGGCGGCCCGCGTCGCCCCGGCACGCCCGGCTCCGATACGCCAGCCGAGCGGGGAGAAGCGGTCCCCCTCGGGGGTGACGAAGGTCCGCTCCGGGTCGCGCAGCGCGCGCTCGATCACGGCCTCGGGGCCGGCCCGCACGACCTCGACATCGCCGATCAGTCGGTCGAGGAGCTGGGACACGGCGGGGTCGGCGGACCGCACGGCGTCCCGCAGCGCCTCCGCCTTGCGGGGAAGCGTGCGGGGCGCACCCGGCTCATCGTCGGCGGGTGCCAGCGGCACGATGTTGCCGCCGGAGCCGGAGGCCCGCAGCCGCTCGACGGCGGCGCGGGCCGACGCGCCACCCTGGACGAGGACGGCGTCGAGCACCGCCTCCACCGCGGCCTCGAACGCGAGCACGAGATCGTCGTTGACCTCGACGACGTCGAGCAGCGTGCCCATCACGCCCGAGACGGTGTAGAGCCGCTCGACCCCGGCCCGGGCGCGGGCCTCGTCGAGGGCGACCTCGAGCGCCTCGACCCGGGCGCGGGCCACCTGGCGCCGCGCCGTGCACACCCGCAGCGTCTCCTCGGCCTCGGCGGCGACGCGCTCGCCGGCGGACTCGGCCCGGTCGGCCTCCCGGGAGGCCGCGGCCGCCTTCTCGACCTGCGCGTCGAGCCTTTGCAGCTCGGTCTTCGTGGCCGCGAGCCGGCCGTCGAGCTCCGCACGCCGCCGTCCACAGGCGGCCACGCGCTCGCCGGCAAGCACCTCGGCCTCGCGGCTCGCCGCCAGCGCGTCCGCCGCGACGTCACGCTCGCCGCGGGCCACGGCGGCCTCGGCGTCGGCTCGCGGCCCGTCCCGCCCGAAGCGCTCCTCGTGCGCCGCCCGCAGCCCGGCGAGGTCGGCCTCGGCGTTGCCGAGCGCGCCGAACTCCGGCGCGAGCGACCCCTTCTCGGACTCGGCCTCGGCGAGCGCCGCCGCCACCCTGTCGGCCTCGCCGGCGAGGTCGGCCGCCGAGGCCGCCTCGCGGGCCGCGACGACGGCCGCGCCGGCGCGCCGGCGCTCGTTGACGAGCGCGAGCCGGCCGCGCGCCCGCTCGGCCAGCTGTTCGAGGCGGGCGACGGTCGGCGCGAGGTCGTCGGCGCGGACGGCTCCGAGCTCGGCCTCGATCGTCGCGAGGCGGGCGTCGAGGACCTCGAGCTCGCTGTTGCGGCGCGCGAGGCCCGCCCCGAGTTCCGCCGCGGTCACGTCGAGGGCGGTGCGCCGCCCGGTGAGCTCGGCGAGCTCGCGCCCGGCGAGGTGGAGCCGCAGGGCGGCGAGCTCCGCTTCGAGCTCGCCGTGCTGGCGCGCCGAGGTCGCCTGGCGCTCGAGCGGCTTCAACTGGCGCTTCACCTCGCGCAGCAGATCCTGGACGCGGGCGAGGCCCGTGTCGGTCCTCTCGAGCCGGCGGCTCGCGCGCTCACGGCGGCGCCGGTACTTGAGGATCCCGGCCGCCTCCTCGATGACCGCCCGCCGGTCCTCGGGGCGCGCCGCGAGCACCGTGTCGAGCTGGCCCTGGCCGACGACGATGTGCTGCTGGCGGCCGACCCCGGTATCCGAGAGCAACTCCTGGATGTCGAGCAGACGGCAGGCCGAGCCGTTGATCGCGTACTCGCTCTCGCCGGAACGGAACAGTGTCCTGGTGATCGTCACCTCGGCGAGGTCGATCGGCAGCTGGTGCTCGGAGTTGTCGATCGTGAGGGCGACCTCGGCCCGCCCGAGCGCCGCCCGCTTGGCGGTGCCGGCGAAGATGACGTCGTCCATCCTCGCCGAGCGCACGACGCTCGGCCCCTGGGCGCCGAGCACCCAGGCGATGGCGTCGACGACGTTCGACTTGCCCGATCCGTTCGGCCCGACGACGACGGTGACACCGGGCTCGAACTCGAGCGTCGTCGGGTCCGCAAACGACTTGAAACCCTTGAGAGAGAGCGACTTCAGAAACACGATGCCGCCACGCTACCCGGGCGGCGGCACCGACTCGCGGCGAAGCCGCCCGCTTCCGGTCACGACTGGCAACGCGGGCAGTAGTGCGCCGAACGGCCCGCCACCCGGGTGCCGGCGACCGCCGTCGCGCAGACCCGGCAGGGCTCGCCGGCCCGGCCATAGACGGCGTGCTCAACCTGGAATTCCCCGGGCGAGCCGAACAGGTCCCGGTAGCTGCCGTCGCCGAGCGACGACCCGCCCGCCGCGACCGCCCGCTCCATCACGGACACGATCGCGGCGCTGAGCCGGGCGACCTCCCCGGGCCCGAGCGACTCCGTGCGCCGGTCGGGCCGCAGCCGGGCGGCGAAGCAGATCTCGTCGGCGTAGATGTTGCCCACCCCCGCGATCACCCGCTGGTCGAGGAGCAGCGCCTTCAGGGTCGTGCGGCGACGGGCGACGAGCGGGCCGAGCACCTCCGGTCCGGGCGCGTCGAGAAGGGCGTCGGGGCCGAGGCGGCCGGTCACCTGCCCGAGGAGCGGCTCGCCCGGCAGGCAGAAGAAGAGCTCGCCGAACGTGCGCGGGTCGACGAAGCGCAGCTCCCGCCCGTCGTCGAGCGTGAGGATCGCGTGGGTGTGGGGCGCGCGCGGCAACCTTGGGCCGATCGACGAGTGCCAGGCGGCCGGTCATCCGCAGATGGATGACGAGCGTGCCCCGGTCGGTGCCGACGAGCAGGTACTTGCCGTGTCGGCCGACCCCCGTCACCCGCCGCCCGGTGAGGCGGGCCGCGAAGCGGCGCGCGGGCTGGCGCCGCACGGTGCGGGGACCGGTCACCCGGACGGCGACGACCGTGCGACCGACGACCGTGGCGGCGAGACCGGACCGGACGGTCTCGACCTCCGGCAGCTCAGGCACCCGGGCTGGCGGGGGGGGTGGCGCCGAGGGCGCCGATCGCCTCCTCGGCGGCGGCGCGCTCGGCCCGTTTCTTCGAGTTGCCCCGGCCCCGGCCGACGACCGGGCCGGCGCGCACCTCGGCCTCGAAGCGCTTGGCGTGCTCGGGTCCCTGCTCGGTGAGCACGTAGCGGGGCGGCCCGACGCCGCGGCGCGAGCACATCTCCTGGAGCTGGTTCTTCGCGTCGCCGAGCTCGTCGCGCCGGGAGATCTCGTCGAGCTCGTCGCCCAGCAGCCCCATTACGAAGGCGCCCGCCCGCTCGATGCCCGCCGACAAGAACACCGCGCCGATGACGGCCTCGAGGGTGTCGGCAAGGATCGTGGGCTTGGCGCGCCCGCCGGAGGCGTCCTCGCCCCGCCCGAGCAGCAAAGCCGCGCCGAGCCCGAGTTCGGCGCCGACGGGGGCCAGCGCCTCGGTGCTCACGACGGCGGACCGGATGCGCGCGAGGTCGCCCTCGGGAAGCGCGGGGCAGTGGCGGTAGAGGTGCTCGGTGACGACGACCCCGAGCACGGCGTCACCGAGGAACTCGAGGCGCTCGTTCGACTCCTGGCCCGGGAACTCGGCGCAGTAGGAACGGTGGCAAAGGGCGAGGCGCAAGAGGTCCCGGTCGACACCGGGCCCGATCCGCCGGGCGAGGAGCTCGCGCGCGCCGCCGTCGGCGGATCCCTCCGCCGCCGCCCGGGCCGCGACGGCCGGGTCGGGCCTCGCAGGGGTCGTCAGGCTGCCTCGAGCTTCGCCGTCACGTAGTCGACGGCGTCCCGCACCGTGCGGAGATCCTCGAGATCCTCGTCGTCGATGCGGAAATCGGCGACCTGGGTACGCAGCTCCTCCTCGAGCGACTCGACGAGCTCGATGAGGGCGAGCGAATCCGCGTTGAGATCCTCGTTGAAAGACGACGACTCGCCGATGCCGTCCGGCGAGATCTCCAGGATGTCGGCGAGCTGGAGCCGCACGAGCTCGAGAACCTGCTCACGGTTCATCCGTTGCTTCGATGGTTCCGTCGGCACGCCACCTCCTTGGGGTCCGCGCAATCCTGGCACTCCGGAGCGACGCGACGCCCGCGGGCGGCCGCCCGCGGGGCCCTCGCCCCGATCGGTCTCAATCTACCGGCTCACCGCCGCGCGGACCTGGCCGACGAGGTCGCCGGCGACGAGGTCGCCTGCCACCCTGATGGCGTTCACGATCGCGCGCCCCGAACTGCTCCCGTGGCTGATGATGCAGACCCCTTCGACGCCCAACAGCGCCGCGCCGCCCGTCTCCTCGGGGTCGACGTAGCTCGCGTACCTGAGCAACGACGGCCCGAGCACGTCGCCGGCGGCCTTGTTCTCCGGCGTCTCGGCGAAGACCCGCCCGAGGATCCCCATGAAGGCGTTGAGCGCCCCCTCGAGCGACTTGAGGGCGACATTGCCGGTGAAGCCGTCCGAGACGACGACGTCGACGCCCCCGGCGAGCAGGTCCCGCCCCTCGACGTTGCCGACGAAGTGCACACCGGCCCCGGCGGCGAGGAGCGCGTGGGTCTCCTTGACGAGCGGGCTGCCCTTCGTGGACTCCTCGCCGTTCGACAACAGCGCGACCGTGGGGGCGACCGTGCCGTAGCGACTGGTGACGAAGGCCGAGCCCATCTGGGCGAACTGGACGAGCCACTCGGGACGGCAGTCGGCGTTGGCGCCGGCGTCGATGAGGACGGTCGGGTGCCCGCCAGACGGGATCGGCAGCGGCGCGGCGATCGCCGGGCGGGCGACGCCGGGCAGGCGTCCCATCCGGAACAACGCCGAGGCCATCGCGGCACCGGTGTTGCCGGCGCTCACCATCGCCGAGGCGCGACCCTGGGCCACCGCCTCGGCGGCGCGCACGAGCGTCGAGTCGCGTTTCGCGCGGACGGCGCGGGCGGGGTCCTCGTCCATCGCGATCGACTCGTTCGCCACGAGCAGCTCGAGGTCGCCGCAGTCGCCGAGCCGGCCGTCGTCGGGGCCGACGAGCAGCACCGGGAGGCCCAGCTCCTCGTGGGCGCGGCGCGCGCCGGCGACGATCTCGGCGGGGGCCTTGTCACCCCCGAGGGCGTCGACCGCGATCGGGAGGATCAGTCGACCTCGATCGCCTGGCGTCCCTTGTACCAGCCGCAGTTCGGGCAGACGACGTGCGGGAGCTTGGCGTGCTGGCAGTTGGGGCAGCGACTCTGCGCCGGTTCGGCGAGCGTCCAGTTCGACGCGCGCCGGCTCCGGCTCTTCGCCTTCGAGGTCTTCTTCTTCGGGACAGCCATCGGTCTTCCTACTCGTCTGGCCGGTGATCACCGGCCGTCGGTCTCGCCCCCGTCTATGCCGGCACCTTCCGGCGCCGACCCGGGTCCGCCTCGGCCCAGAGCGCACGAGCAGGACTCGACGTTGCGGTTGACGCCGCAGCCGGGGCACAACCCCCGGCAACCCTCGCCGCACAGGGGTGCGAGCGGCAGGTCGAGGATACACGCGTCGTGGACGATCATCGCCAGGTCGACCTCGTCGTGGCCGAGGGGGTAGGTCGTCTCGTCGTCGGCGTCCTCGACGCAGAGCTCGCGCACCTCGGCGACGAGATCACCCGATGCCGGCTCGAGGCAGCGGCGGCAGGAGCCCTCCCAGGCGGCACGCACCGTGCCGGAGACGAGGACGCCCTCGTGGACCGACTCGAGCAGGAACTCGACGGCGACCGGCGAGCCCTCGGGGACGCGCGAGGCGCTGACGGCGAGGTCGTGCGCTTCGACCACCGTGTCGATCGTGAGCCGGCTCCCGGGATTCCGCCGCAGCGCGGCGACCGGCACGACGAGCGAGCGGTTGGCCGCCCGCATCAGGCGACCGCTCCCGTCACTGCCGATCTTGGTCGAAGAAGGCGTCCTCGGCGGCGTCCATCTCGCCGAGCTCGTCGGCCTCGCCGTCGTCGGCGTTGACGCTCAGGCGGTCGCGCCCGGCCTGCACGGTGCGGATCGTCCGGTCGAGCACGATCTCGAAGGCGGCGAGCTTGCGGTCGACGTAGTCGTCGGCCTCGTGGCGGATCCGGCGGCTCTCGGCCTCGGCGTCGGCGAGGATCCGGTCGGCGTTGTTGCGGGCCTGCCGCACGATCTCGGTGCGCTGGACCATGTGGGCCGCCTGGGCGCGTGCCTCGTCGAGCAGCTCGTCGGCCTCGCGCATCGCGCGGGCGCGAACCTCCTCGCGCTCCTGCAGCACCCAGCGGGCCCGCTGGAACTCCGCCGGCAGGGCCTCCCGGCCCGCGTTCAGCAGCTCGAGGACCTCCTCGCGGCCGATGATCGCCGACGACGAGAGCGGCATCGACCTCGCACCCTCGACGATCCTCACGAGCTCCTCGAGGATCTCCGCGAGCTCGAGGCGCCCCTCGGCGCCCGGCGCCGTCAACTTTTCGTCCGAGTCGTTGTCAGGCACCAAAGCGCTCCTTCATGCGGACCGCGATCGGGTCGGGGACGAAGGCGCTGACGTCGCCGCCGTAGCGGGCGACCTCGCGCACGAGTCGCGACGAGATGAACGAGTACGCCGAGCCGGTCGGCAGCATGAGCGTCTCGACGCCGGAGAGCTGCTGGTTCATCTGCGCCATCTGCAGCTCGTTCTCGAAGTCCGTGACGGCGCGCAGGCCCTTCACGATCACGTCGGCGGCCACCTGGCGCGCGACCTCGACGACGAGCGTCGTCATCGAGACGATCTCGACGTTGTCGTACCGGCCGAGGCACTCGGCCACCATCTGCTCGCGCTCGCCGGCGCTGAACAGCGGCTCGCCCTTCTGCGGGTTGTTGAGCACCGCCACGATGACCACGTCGAAAAGGCGCCGGGCGCGCTCGACGACCTCGAGATGGCCGTTGTGGAACGGGTCGAACGAGCCCGGGAAGAGCGCGCGGGTCATGCCGGCTCCTTGCCCTGGGCAGCCGGCGACGAGGGGGAGGTCACGGCCACGGTCACGAGCGTACCGCCGTAGCGGTAGACCCGGTGGAGGACGAACGGGCCCGCCAGCTCGACCTCGTGCGAGGACTCCAGTACGGCGAGGCGCGCCGGGAGCCGTTCGAGGAGCTCGCGCCAGCGGTCGAAGGCGTACGGCGGGTCGACGAGGGCGACGTCGAAAGGCGCCGTCACCGACTGGCACCACGCCAGCGCGTCGGCGCGCACGATGCGGGTCGTGGCCGACCCGAGCCCGGTCATCTCGAGGTTCCAGTTGATCGCCGCCACCGCGTCACGGTCGGTGTCGACGAACGTCGCCGAGGCCGCCCCCCGGCTGAGCGCCTCGATGCCGAGCGCCCCCGACCCCGCGAAGACGTCGGCGACATCGGCCCCCTCGACCACGCCGAGGTGGTCGAGCACGTCGAAGATCGCCTCCCGGACCCGGTCGGCGGTCGGGCGCACCCCGCGGGCGGGGGCGCGCAGTTTCCTGCCGCGGGCGGAGCCGGCGATGACGCGCACGGTCAACGCTAACCCGGCCCGCGGGTCTCACCCCGTCCCACTAGCTGCGCAGCAGGTACTCCGCCTCGTCGTCACCGACGAAGATCCGCAGCTCGTCGGCCAGCAGCGGGTTGCCCGCCAGCGTCGGGTCGGCGGCGACGACTTGGCCCGCCAGTTCCCGGGCGAGGTCGACGAGGTCGCGGTCGCGCCGCAACGAGGCCAGCTTCAGGTCGCTGCGTCCTTTCTGGCGGGCACCGAGCACGGTGCCCTCGCCGCGCAGCTCGAGGTCGATCTCGGCGAGATAGAAGCCGTCGTTCGACTCGACGAGGGCCCCGAGACGCTTGGCGGCCTCGTCCGTCACGTCGCCGGTGACCAGGTAGCACCAGGCGGGGTCGGCCCCCCGCCCGACCCGGCCGCGCAGCTGGTGGAGCTGGGCGATACCGAAGCGGTCGGCGTCCTCGACGACCATGACCGTCGCCGCCGGCACGTCGACGCCGACCTCGACGACGGTCGTCGCCACGAGCACGTCGAGGCTCCCGCGGCGGAACGCCGTCATCACGGCCTCCTTGTCGGCCGGGCGGAGCTGGCCGTGCAAAAGACCCACCCGCAGCCCCCGGAGCTCGCCGGCGCTGAGCCGCGCGTGCTCGTCGACCGCCCCGCGGGGCGGCCGGCGTTCCGCGGCGAGTTCCTCGGCGCCGAAGAGCCGCCCGTCGTCGAGGTCGGCCCGGGCCAGCTCGTCCGTCGCCAGGGCCGCGAGGCCGTCGTCGTCGACGGTGTCGCTCCCGGCGGCGACGAGCGGGCAGACGACGAAGGCCTGGTGACCCGCCGCCACCTCGGCGCGCACCCGCGACCAGGCCTCGGCCTCGGCGGTGTCGTCGGCGGCCCAGCGCGTCCTGGCCGGCGTGCGTCCCGGCGGCAGCTCGTCGAGCACGCTGTAGTCGAGGTCGCCGTAGACGGTCATCGCCGCGGTGCGCGGGATCGGTGTCGCCGTCATCACCAGCAGATCCGGGTCGTGCCCCTCGGCCCCGGCGGCCGAGCCCTTCTCCCGCAGCGCGGCGCGCTGGTCGACGCCGAAGCGGTGCTGCTCGTCGATGACGACCGCGCCGAGCGAGGCGAACCCGACCTTTTCGGTGATGAGGGCGTGCGTCCCGATCAGGATGTCGACGGTGCCCTCGCGCAGCGATTCGTGCAACCGCGCCCTCGCCGAGTCCGGTGTGCGGCTCGTGAGCAGTTCGACGGCGATCGGCCGCCTGCCGCCCAACCGCCGGGGATCGGGCACCTCGAGCCCGCGCAGCATCGCCCGGGCGGCGAGATGGTGCTGCTCGGCGAGGACCTCGGTCGGGACCATGAGGGCCCCCTGGAAGCCGCCCTGGACGGCGTAGAGCAGCGTCGCCAGGGCGACGACGGTCTTGCCGGCACCGACGTCGCCCTGCAGCAGCCGGTGCATCGGCTCGGGCGAGGCGAGGTCACGCCGGATCTCGCCGATCACGCGGGACTGCGCGGCGGTGAGCGCGAAGGGCAGGGCGGCAAGGAACTCCTCGACGAGCCGCACGCCGGCGCGGGCGTCGACATCGTGGGAGATGCCGCGGGCGTCGGCCGCGGCGGCCCGCTTGCGCATGACGAGCGCGACCTGGATGCGGAACAGCTCGTCGAAAGCGAGCCGGCGCCGGGCGGACTCGGTCTCCGCCATCGTCTCGGGCTCGTGGATGGCGTGGAACGCCTCCGTCCGGCTCACCAATCCGTTCGCCGCCCGCCGGGGCTCGTCGAGGGGATCGGCGAACTCCCCGGCGCGCGCCAGCGCCTCGGTGACGTACTTGGCGAGCTCGATCGAGGAGATGCCCGCCCGCCCGGACTGGGGGTAGATGGGCACGATCCGGCGGGTCTGGCGCGCTTCGGCCGAGCCGATGATCTCGACGACGGGGTTCGCCATCTGGAAGGCCGCGCGGTAGACGTCGACCTTGCCGAACAGCGCCACCTCACGGCCCGGGGCGAGCTGCTTCGTGCGCCACGGCTGGTTGAAAAACGTCACGCGCATCTCGCCCGTGCCGTCGTCGACGACGACCTCGACGATGCTGCGGTGCCCGCGCAGGCGCCGCAGCGACACCTCCTGCACGGTCGCCGAGACGACGCCGACGTCGCCGGGGACAAGGGCGTCGATCGCGACGGTGTTCGTCCGGTCGGCGTAGCGGCGCGGGTAGTGGGTGAGCAGGTCGAGCACCGAGAAGATCCCCATCGACTCGAGCGCCCCCCGCTTGCGGTTCCCGACCCACCGCAGCTCCGAGACCGGGAGCTTCTCGAGCTGCCCGAGCTTGCGTCCGGACGGCGTCGGGCTCACTCGATCGATACGAGGTACGGGTAGAGGGGCTGACCGCCGTGGTGCAGCTCGACCGTGATCTCGGGGTGCACGGCGCTCAGCCACTCCGTCACGGCGCGGGTCTCGGCCGCCGTCGACCCCTCGCCCTGCACGAGGGTGACGATCTCGTGGCCGGGCTGCAAAAGCGCGGTGAGCAGGCCGATCGTCGCGTCGGCGAGACCCTTGCCGACGGACGCGATGCCGTCGGGCGACAGGCCGATGAAGTCGCCCTTGGCGACCTCGCCCGCCGCGCTCGACGTGGCCCGCACGGCGCGGGTGACCTCGGCGGCGACGATGCGGTGGGCGGCCTCCTCCATCAGGCGGGCGTTGTCCTCGCCCGACGAGGACGGGTCGTACTCGAGCAGCGCCGCGAAGCCCTCCTGCACGGCACGGGTGGGCACGACGAAGACCTGCTTCGAGGCGAGTTCGGCGGCCTGCCGGGCCACCGGCACGATGTTCGAGTTGTTCGGCAGCACGACGACCTGCTGGGCGGACACCGACTCGATGACCTCGAGGATCTGGGCGGTCGAGGGGTTCATCGACTGGCCCCCGGCGACGAGCGAGCTCGCGCCGAGCGAGTAGAAGATCCGGTGGATCCCGTCGCCGGTGCCGACGGCGACGACGGCGGTGACGACCGGGGCCTTGTCGTCCGGGCGGGGCGGCACCGGCCGGTGGGCCGCCCCCTCACGCACCCAGCGCTCCTCCTCGACCTGCTCGGCGAGGTCGGTGACCCTGATCTCGCGCGGGCGCCCGGCGTCGAGGGCCGCCTCGATCGCCGCGCCGACGTCGTCGGTGTGGATGTGGCAGTTCCACAGCCCCTCGCCCCCGACGACGACGATCGAATCGCCGATCCCGGCCCAGACGTCCCGGAAGGCCGGCACGAGCTCGTCCGGGGCGGCGAGGAAGTACATCACCTCGTAGCGGGGAGACGGCGCCTCGCCGGGGACCGCCGAGCTGCTCGACGGCGCGGAGCCGCCGGCGACGAGCCGGGCGACCTCCTCGGGCAGCTCGAGCTCGGCCGGCATCGGGCGGGAGTCCGCCACGTTGAGCAGGGCGTCGTACAAAAGGACGAGGCCGGCCCCACCGGCGTCGACGACGCCGGCCTCCGCGAGGACCGCGAGCAGCGTCGGCGTCGACCACAGGGCCTCGACGGCCGAGTTGCGCGCCGCGTCGAGCACGCCGACGAGATCGGCCTGTCCCTCGGCGGCCGACTTGGCCGCCTCGGCGGCGCGGTCGGCGACGGTGAGGATCGTCCCCTCCGCCGGGCGGAGCACGGCCTCGCGGGCCGAACGGCTCCCGGAGCCCAACGCCGTGGCGACGTCGAGCCCGCCGGCGGCCTCGAGCGGCGCGAACGTCGTCGCGATCCCGCGCAGGACCTGGCACAAGATGACCCCGGAGTTGCCCCGCGCCCCCATGAGCGAGCCGTGCGCGACGGCGCCGCAGACGCCGGCCATCGCACCCGCCGCCCCCGGCGAGGGGTCGGCGGCCGCGCGCTCGTCGATCTCGCGCACCACCGCGTCCATTGTGAGCAGCATGTTCGTCCCCGTGTCGCCGTCGGGGACGGGGTAGACGTTCAGGCGGTTGAGCGTCGCCTGGTGCACGCCCAACGAGTCGCGGAAGGCGAGCATCGCCGCGACGACCTCGGACGGCCCGAGCGCGCGCTTGGCAGCCGGGGTCTCGCCCTCGGCGTCAGCACGGCCTGCCGGTGTGGCGGGTCGGTTCATCGACCGCCGACGTGCGCCGGGGACCCCGCGTGCGATCTCATTGGCGAGGATGGTAACCTCACCCGCTGGTCCCCGGGTTTGTTCGCGCCGTTCGGCGCGGCGCAGTTCCTGGATCCGGTTCCGAAACCGACTACGAGGTGGTTTGTCGCCGTGGCTGCGGTCTGTGAGGTGTGCGGGAAGTCGCCGAGTTTCGGGATGAGCGTCTCGCACTCACACCGCCGGACCAAGCGCCGTTGGAACCCCAATATCCAGCGGGTGCGCGTCCTCGTCGAAGGTACGCCTCGTCACCTCCACGTCTGCACCTCGTGCATCCGCGCCGGGCGCGTCGTCAAGGCGACCCGCCGCCGGCGCACCGCTCTTCCCAGCTAGACGTCCCGCCGCGAATTCGGCTCGCGGGCCGCGGGCCTCACCCGAGCCGGTGCTCGAAACCGGCCACCTCCAGGTCCTCGCCGCCGAGGCGGAAGGCCGCCCGCTCCGCCGTCGTCGTCCCCAGGCGGACCGGTGTCCGCAGCCCCCGCGCGGTGAAGACCTGCTCGAGCCGCCCGGGATCGGCCACGGTGAAGACGAGCTCGTAGTCCTCCCCCCGCCGAGCGCCTCGTCCCGCGTCGCGCCGGGGGCGACCGGGAGATCGTCGAGCTCGACACCGACCCCCGAGGCGGCGGCGAGCCGCCACAGGTCGATGCCGAGGCCGTCCGAGATGTCGATCATCGCCGCCGCCCCCGCGGCGGCCGCCGCCGCACCCTCGGCGAGGCGGGGCTGGGGGCGCAGAAAGGCGGTGACGCACGGTGAGACGGCGGACGGGTCGGCACGCAGCTCGCGCAGCCCCGCCGCCGCGCCACCGAGCGGACCGGTGACGTAGATCGTCTCGCCCGGCGCGGCCCCGCGGCGCAGCACCGGGGCCGAGCCGGCCGTCTCGCCGAGGATGGCAACGGCGATGTTCAGAACGGCGGCGTCCGAGAGGTCTCCCCCGACAACCGGGCAGTCGAACCGTCGCGAGGCCTCCAGCAGGCCCTCGTAGATCGCGGCGAGCTCGTCGAAGCCGGCGCCGGCGACGGCGACGACCGCGGCACGGGGCCGGCCACCCATCGCCGCGATGTCGCTCAGGTTCTGGACGAGCACCCGCCACCCGGCGTCGGCGAGAGTCCCGTGGCGCCGGTCGAAATGGACGTTCTCGGCCGCGAGGTCGGTCGCGAACAGCACGCGAGCCGACGCCGGCCCGAGGACGGCGCAGTCGTCGCCGATCCAGACCTCGTCGCCGACGGGAGGGCCGACGAGGGTCGAGAGGAGCTCGATCGCCTCGAGCTCGTGCGGCCGTCGCGCCGGGTCGCTCACGAGGGCACCATACCGGTGCCGCCCGCCGGCGGCCGACCGGCCCCGACCCGGCGGGCTCGCATCAGGCGGTCTCCGCCGGGCGCCGGAGCCCCTGGCGGGCGAGCTGGCGGCGCATCGAGCCACCGAACGTCGCGTACGAGATGCAGGCCCCGGTGCAGGCGACCGCGACGACGACGTCGCCGAGCTTCAGCGGGAAGGGCACGACGACGGCGAGCACGGCGGCGAGGACCCAGGTCAGCTGGAGGCGTGTCTCCAGCCGGCCGAACGCCCGCCCGAGCAGCGCCGGCGGGACGTTGCGCTGCACGATCGAGTCGAGGGCGGGCTTCGCGCTCGTCGGCCCGACGCCGACGACGAAGGTCAGCATCACCTGGGCCCACAGCCCCCCGACGATCGCCGTCGCCACCGAGCCGACGACGATCGAGGCGAGCGCGCCGATGATGATCTGGCGCTCCGTCAGGTAGCGGCGCAGCCGCGGCACGACGATCGAGCCGAGCAGCGACCCGGCCCCGCTCGCCACGATGAGGATGCCGAACCACCACGTCGCGGCGTGCGCGCGACGCAGCCCGAAAGCCAGGAAGAACTCGACGAAACCGACCGTCGCCCGGCCGATCGACATCGCACCGATGGCGGCGAGCACCTCCGGCGGGTACAGCGGCAAGCCGAGGACTCGGCGGTGCTGGCGGACCTCGGCGTAGCGGGCCGGGGCGACACGGGGACCCTCCTCGGGACCAACCGGGCCGGGTCCCTGGGCCGGGGCGGCGACGGCGACGCGGTGCGACGGCCGCGGCAGGCGCAGGGAGACCACCGTGCCGAAAGCGAAGACAAGGGTGCCGAAGACGAGCGCCCATTGCGGGCCGATCTTCAGGAACCCGACGGCGAGCGGTGCCGTCGCGAAGCCCGCGAGCGAGGCGAGCACGGCGAGCTTGGCGTTCGCGCTGGCGAGGTCGTCGCCGGCGGCGGCCATCTCCGGGACGAGGGCGGCCCGCGCGACGAGGTAGAGCTTGCCGAGGACGAGCACGCCGAAGGCCTCGGGGAAAAGCAGCAGTCCGTGGACGTCGCGCGCCATCAGAAGGCACAGCACGGCCGAACCGATGTTCGCGATCGCGACGCTCGTGCGGCGAGCCTCCCGGCCGCGGTCGAGAAGTGGGCTGAGCGCCGGCCCGACGAGCGCGAAGGGCGCGATCGTGAGCAGCAGGTAGAGCAGCACCTTGCCCTCGGCGGCGCTGGCCGAGATCGAGAAGAAGAGCGAACCCGCCAGCGACACCGCGACGCAGGTCGCGCCGGCCGCCTGCACGGTGTGGACGAGCGCCAGGCGGCCGAAAGGCTCGGACTGGTCGAGCAGGCTCCGGACGGCGGCCCGGATCTCCCTGCCGACCCGGGCGATCGTCTTCGGCTCAGCCATGCCGGCCATGGTAGGGGCGGGTCCGGTTGCCGGGCAGGTCCCTATCCGGCGAAGTCGGCACCGTAGCGCTGGTAACCCGACCGCTCGAGCTCCTCGGCGAGCTCGGGCCCACCTGACTCGACGATCCGCCCCTCGTACAGAACGTGCACCCGGTCGGGATGCAGCTCGTCGAGCAGGCGGCTGTAGTGCGTGATCGCCAGCACGCCGAGGGGCTGGCGCCCCGTCGCGGGCTGCGTCGGCCCCGGGCGGGCGGCCCGGTCGATGCGGCGGGCGACGTCGCGCAGCGCGTCGACGTCGAGTCCCGAGTCGAGCTCGTCGAGGATGGCGATCACCGGCTCCAGCACGGCGAGCTGGAGCGTCTCGAGCCGCTTCTTCTCCCCTCCGGAGGCGTCGACGTTCAAGGACCGTGCGATGAACTCCTCGGCGAGCCCGATCTCGCTCGCCTCGGCCGCGAGACGGTCGCCCAGCGCGACGCGGTCCGGCTCCGTCCCGCCGCGGCGGGCGGCGAGCGCCTCGGCGAGAACCTCGAGGGCTCGTACTCCTGGCAGCTCGACGGGGTACTGCGGGGCGAGGAACAGGCCCCGTGCGGCGCGCTCCCAGGTCGCAAGGGCAAGCAGATCGGTCCCGTCCAGCGTCACCGACCCCCCGGTGACGGCGAAGTCCGGGTGGCCCATGAGCGCGTTGCCGAGCGTGCTCTTGCCCGCCCCGTTCGGGCCCATCACGGCGTGGACCTCGCCACTTCTCACCTCGAGGTCGATGCCGCGCAGGATCTCGGCACCGCCGACGGCGACGGTGAGCCCGGTAACGGTGAGCGTGCTCAACGGTCCTCCCCGGCTCGCACCTGCGCCGTCACGGCAGCACGACCGAGACATCGTCACCGTCGACGGCGACCTCGTACACGGCGACGGGTCGCGTCGCCGGCAGCGTCAGCGGCTCCCCGGTCACCAGCGAGAACAGGCTGCCGTGCTTCCAGCACTCGATCTCGGCGCGGCCGGCGTCCACCTCGCCCTCGGCGAGCGAGTAGTCCTCGTGGCTGCACGTGTCCGCGACGGCGTGGAACCCGTCGTCGCAGTGCACGAGGCAGATGCCGACGCCGTCGACGTCGAACCGGCGCGCCGCGCCGGGCGCCAGGTCGGCGGCGGCGCAGAGGCGGAGCACCCTCGGTCCGGAAGTGCTCATCGCGTGCCCTTCCCCGCCGCGGCCCCACGGTCCCCGCCCGACAGGCGCCCGGCGACGACACCGCGCAGGTACTGCGCGACGCCGGGCTCCGGGGCCCGTCCCAGCAGGTCGTCGAAGAACCCGAGCAGGATCAGCTTCTCGGCGACGTGCGGGGGCACGCCGCGGGACTCGACATAGAAGCGCTGGGCACGGTCGATGGGACCGACGGCCGAGGCGTGGCTGCAGCGCACGTCGTTCTCCTCGATGTCGAGATTCGGCACGCTGTCGGCGTGCGCGCCGTCCGAGAGCACGAGATTGCGGTTCGTCTGGGCGGCGTTGGACTTGCGCGCCCCTTTGCGGATGCGGATCAGCCCGCTGTAGACCGAGCGCGCCGAATCGTCGACCGCGCCCATGAAGACGAGGTTCGATTGCGTGCGCGGCGCGGCGTGCTCCTGGAAGGTCCGCATGTCCTGGACCTGGGTCCCGTCACCGAGGTAGGCCGCGAGCAGTTCGCTCGAGGCGGCCTCGCCGACGAGGGCCGAGTAGGTGCACAGCCGCGCGTAGTCGCCGCCGAGGGCGGCTGAGAACGACCGCAGCGAGCCGTCGCGCTCGATCCGGCTCGCGACGTAGCCGAGCTGCCAGGCGGACCGGTCCAGCTCCTGGAGCGAGTGGTAGGCGAGGTGGGCGTCGGCCGCCAGCTCGAGCTCGGCGACCGGGCAGACGAAGGCGGTGCCGGTGTCCGAGACGAGCTGCTCGACGACGCTCGCGGTCGCCCCCTCACCGAGCGAGACGAAGGTCCGGGGGAAGACCGCCGTCGGTCGGGCCCGCGAGCCGAGCTGGTGGACGATGACGATCGGGCCGGCGACGTGGACGGCCGGTGGCACGACGACGACGACGGCATCGGGCCCGAAGCCGGCTGCCATCAGCGTGAAGGCGTCCTCGGCCGCCGCGACGACGGAACCGAAACCGGCCGGCGGGCGCGCGAGTGTGGCGGCGGCGACAACCGACAGACCGGCGGCCTCGGCCGCCGGGTCGAGGACAACCGAGACGACGAAGCCGTCGCGTGTGTGCACGAGGGCCGCCGGCGCGGCCAGTCCCGAGACCAGACCGGCGGGCGGGCGCCCCGGCGCCGGCGCCTCGGGGCCCGGTCCGACGGCGACGGGGTCGAACTCGGCAAGGTCGAGGGAGTCGATCCGCCCGTAGCGCCAGTCCTCCTCGGCCTCGGTCGGCAGGGTGGAGCCGGCGAAGCGTTCCGCGGCGTCAATCCGCTGGCGGACCAGCCAGTCGGGTCCCGGGATCGAACGGGCGAGTTCAGGGGTGAAGCGGTGCTCGCTCAGCGCGGGTCGCCCTCGTCACCGGCCGGCTTCGCACGACGGCCGATCCTGCGCAGCGCGCGCTTCATTGCCGACCCCTGCGAGCGGCGTGCGGCACGGTCCTCTTCGGCCTCCACCTCGGCCAGTTCCTCTGGGGCGACGGCGTCGACGATCTCCTCGGCCGAGGCGAGCAGCCCGCTGACATCGCCCGCGGGCTCCTCGGGTTCGGACTCCACCGGCGGCGCGACGAGCGACCCGTGTGTCCAGGTCACGTCGGCGAGCCGGTGCTCATAGGAGGCGCAGTCCTCCGGGCAGCGCCACGGGGCCTCGGGCGCGAGGTCGAGGAGGCAGAGGCGCGCGACCTCCCCCGAGGCGTAGGTCCTCGACTGGAAGTGCTTGCAATCCTCACGCATGGCCATGCGCGTTCGACCTTTCGCCCTCGCCACCCCAAGGATATTGACCCGATCCGCCCGGCGCCGGTGGCGCGGTCAGCCGACGGAGCCCTCCATCTGCAGCTCGATCAACCGACTCCACTCGACCGCGTACTCCATGGGGAGCGTCCGGGTGATCGGCTCGATGAAGCCGTTGACGATCATGCCGGTCGCCTGACCCTCGGAGAGTCCGCGGCTCATCAGGTAGAAGAGCTGGTCGTCGCCGACCTTGGAGACCGTCGCCTCGTGGCCGATCTCGGCGTCGCGTTCGCCGACTTCCATGTAGGGCTTCGTCTCGGACACGCTGTCCTCGTCGAGGATGAGCGCGTCGCAGCGCACGAAGGACTTGGCGTGGGTCGCGCCGGGATCGACGTGCACCTTGCCCCGATACGTCGTCGAGCCGCCGTCTTTCGAGATCGACTTCGAGATGATCGTCGACGTCGTCTCGGGGGCGCAGTGGAACATCTTCGCCCCGGTGTCCTGGATCTGGCCCGCGCCGGCGTAGGCGACCGAGAGCACCTCCCCCGAAGCCTTCGGACCCATCAGGTACACCGACGGGTACTTCATCGTCAGCCGCGAGCCGATGTTCCCGTCGATCCACTCGACGTGCGCCTCGGCCTCGGCACGCGCCCGTTTCGTGACGAGGTTGTAGACGTTGGACGACCAGTTCTGGATCGTGGTGTAGGTGATCCGGCTGCCCGGCAGGGCGACGAGCTCGACGACGGCCGAGTGCAGGGAGTCGGTCGAGTACACGGGGGCGGAACACCCTTCGACGTAGTGCACCCGCGCCCCCTCGTCGGCGATGATGAGCGTCCGCTCGAACTGCCCCATGTTCTCGGCGTTGATCCGGAAGTACGCCTGGAGGGGCATGTCGACCTCGACGCCCGGGGGAACGTAGATGAACGAGCCGCCCGACCACACCGCCGAGTTCAGCGCCGCGAACTTGTTGTCGTTCGGCGGGATGATCCTGCCGAAGTAGCGGCGGACGATCTCGGGGTACTCGCGCACGGCGGTGTCCATGTCGCAGAACAGCACACCCATGCCCGCGAGGTCGTCACGGTTGCGGTGGTAGACGACCTCCGACTCGTACTGGGCGGTCACCCCGGCGAGGTACTTGCGCTCCGCCTCGGGGATGCCGAGCTTCTCGTAGGTGTTCTTGACCGACTCCGGCAGCTCCTCCCAGGCGTCGACCTGGGTCTCGGTCGGTTTGATGTAGTAGTAGATGTCGTCGAAGTCGAGCTCGGGCATCTTGTCGGCGAACCAAGGCATCATCGGCTTGGCGAGGAAGCGCGTGTAGCTCTTCAGGCGGAACTCCAGCATCCACTCCGGTTCCCTTTTCAGGCGCGACATCTCGCGGATGATCTCTTCGTTGAGCCCCTTGCGGGGCTTGAACACGTAATCCTCGACGTCGCTCCACCCGAGCGCGTACTTGTCGAGGTTGAGATCGGTCATCGCCATCGGCCGTCGGGCTCCGTTCGGTCAGGATCCCCTCCACCGGGAGGGGATTTCTCCTATCTGCATAGTAACAACTCCACCAGGGCCTGCGACACCTCCGACCAGCCCTTGCAGCGGTCAAGGCGCCCGCCGCACGCCCGGTGTGCTTGGCTGGATGGCGCTGGATGGGGATCGCCCGCCGCCGGGCGCCGGTCCGGAAGGGAGAACGCCGCCATGTCGTTCAGCGAGGACTTCATCGCCGAGTCGGCCCGGGTGCTCGGCGCGATCGACCCGGAATCCGTCGAGCGCTGCGCGGCCGGCCTCGCCAGTGTGCGGGAACGCGGGGGACGACTGTTCATCCTCGGCGTGGGCGGCTCGGCGGGGCACGCCTCGCACGCCGTCAACGACTTCCGGAAGATCTGTGACGTTGAGGCGTACACGCCGGTCGACAACGTTTCCGAGCTCACCGCCCGTGTCAACGACGACGGATGGAGCTCGACGTTCTCGGAGTGGCTCAGAGGATCGCGGCTCTCTGCGCGCGACGCCGTCCTCGTCTTCAGCGTCGGGGGGGGCGACGCCGAAAGAGGCGTCTCCGCGAACCTCGTCGCCGCGCTCGAACTCGCCCGGGAAAGAGGAAGCGCCATCTTCGGCGTCGTCGGCCGCGACGGCGGATACACCGCCAAGGTCGCGGACGCCTGTGTCATCATCCCTCCCCTTTTTGATAACCACGTCACGGCGCACACCGAGGGTCTGTGCGCGGTCATCTGGCACCTGCTGGTTAGCCATCCCGCGCTCGCCCGCGCCGCGACGAAGTGGGAATCGGTCGGTCGCTGACCAGATTCCGGGGACACAACAAACGCAACGTGGGCGGGAAGCCTCACGCAGCCTGCAGTGCGGCCTGTCGGCGGTCCCGGCCAAGGGGACTGCACGCCCAACGCCAGCCCGGCGGCCACGTCGATCGGGTTCGTCCCAATTAGCCCGATCCTGGCCGGGATCCAGCTGCGGGCGGGCATTCCGGACCCGACCTGTGGGGCGCTGATGCAGCGAGTCCCTGGTTGATTCGACGTACGTCCTGTGTCGCGCGCCCGAATCGGCGCGGGGACCGCCCGGATCCCCTGGAACGCGGCCTGTGCGGAACGTCAACGATACGCTCGACCCAACGACGTACGGCCCGAAGAGTCGAGGTTGACGATGAGCGAAGTCCAGGACTGGAACCGGAAGATCATCGAGGAATTCCGCGCCAACGAGGGCCGCGTCGGCGGCCAGTTCGCAGGAGCCCCAGTGCTCCTGCTGCACACGACTGGAGCAAGAACAGGTCAGGAGCGGGTCAACCCGATGATGTTCTTGGACCTCGATGGGCACCGGTACGTCTTCGCCTCCAAGGCCGGAGCCGACACGAACCCCGACTGGTACCACAACCTGGTCGCTCACCCAGACGTGACCGTGGAAGTCGGCACCGACACCTATGCGGCGCAAGCGCTGCCGGTCAGAGGTGAGGATCGCAACCGCGTCTACGCCGAACAGGCCCGCCGTTACCCCGGCTTTGCCGAATATCAGCAGAACACCGAACGACTCATTCCGGTCGTGGAGTTGCTGCCAAGAAGCTGAAGTTCTGCCCGTCTGGCACTGACCCGACACGGCTCCACGAGAGATACGTCCACGGGGTGGGTCTGCCGGTCGCCGATCACGGCGGCCCGGCCCCACGATGGCGACGTTCCGCCAGGACCCCAACCTCCAAACTGAGCGCCTGCCCTGGGGCCGGCGTCAGACAGCCCCGCCAAACCGCGCGCGCCACCCGGCGCGGGGTCAGGCGGTGTTGTCGCGCGGGGGCGAGAAGGTGATGTCGTACGGCTGGACGTTCTTGGCGGGCAGCTCGACGTTGACCCCGTTCAGCTGCACCTTCACGTACGGCGGCGCGCCCAGCCGGACCGCGATCGACCCGCTCGCCTTGTACGAGGCCTTCCCTCCAGCCGAGAGCGTGGTCATCCAGAGGTACTTGCCGTTCACCCCCTGCTGCACGCCGAGCCAGCACGTACCCGAAGTCGAGAAGGTGAGCGTGTAGGTCGGGCCCGAGGTCCGGTACGTGACGACGCTCGCCGAGACCGAGGTCGGTACGACGTCCTTCCCGGGCTTGTGACCACCGGGGCGGTGGTGCTTCTTGCCCTTCGACCCCGACGAAGGCGTCTTGTTCCCGTGGTGCGCCGGCGTGGTCCCCGACGCCAGCTGCCAGCCCGCGACGCCGATCGCGGCGAGGGCGACGGCCGTCGCGGCGACAGAGGTCGCGCGTCGGGCGGGTCGGCCGCCCCGGTAGCGGTGGCGGGCGCGACGGGACGAGCGAGCCGCCACCTCGGCGACCGGGCTGAGTGATTCGTGGTCGAAAGGGGCCGCCCGTCCACGCCGGCCCGGCGAGCCGACGACGGCCCCGTGCGCTCCTTCGTCGGGCTCCGATTCGCCGGGGACGCCAGACTCGGCGACACCCTCGTCGACGAACATCGGCAGCCTGACGGGAGTCGACCCCGACGGGGGGACGAGGCGTACCCCTGAGCGGCGGATGGGCAAGAGTTGGTCGCCCTCGTGCCGCGCGCTCGGCATCTCACCCGCCGGTTGGACGTGGGTGCGCGCGATCTCGTCGGGCTTCGGGGCGCGCACCGGGGCGACGCCCTCCCAGCGGTGGGACACGGTGCCGAGCACGTCGAGCGCGTGCTGGTGGGTCGTGACCGAGCGCCGCTCGCTCCTGGCCCGCGAGCGACTGGACCAGATCGCGAAGCCCGCGACGAGCACGAGCGCGCCGATAACAATGCCCGCGATCAAGACGCACGGCTCCCAGCGTCATCGAGCACGCGCACCATTCAAGCGCGCCTCTCCTCGAGACGCATCGCGGTTATCGAATGTTCATGTCCGCATCCCGGCCCGCGGCAGGAGCGCCGCCGGGAGCTGCGAGATGCGCGGGTTGCTCCGGTCACGAACCGAGAGCACCGGGTCCTTCACCCCCCAGTCGGCGGCGATGTCGGGGTCGTCCCAGGCCACACCCAGCTCGTCCTGCTCGTTGTAGTACGAGTCGACGAGGTAGATGAGCGTCATGTCCGTCAACGAGGCGAATCCGTGCGCCACGCCGGGCGGGATGAACACCCCGCGATCGTCCGCGCCGAATTCGATGAGCTCGAGCGCCCCTTGTGTCGCCGACCCGATCCTCAGGTCGTACAGCACGACGCGCGCCCGGCCACGGGTCGAGTACCAGTAGTCGGCCTGGTGAAGGTGGTAGTGGAGACCGACGACCGCGCCCTGGGCCTTGTCCGACCGGTTGGCCTGCACCATCTCGCGCCCGAGGGGGAACCAGGAACGGCGGTAGGTCTCGACGAACCGGCCGCGATCGTCACCGTGGACGTCCGGTTCGACGTGGATGACGTCACGGATGATCTTCGACTCAGCGATCTTGGCCACAGCCATCCTTTCCCGACCAGTCCCACGACGCTACGCAAGAAACCCTGGCGCCGTTCGGCATGCGCCGGCGACCCCGGCCGCTTGACGCTCAGGCGAGGGACAGCTCCCCCGCCGGTGCCGCGACAAGGATCCCTTCGGCGACGAGCGCCGCCGCGACCCGGCGGGCGCGGGCGGCCTGTTGCGGCCAGCCAGCGATCCGGGCGACGTCCGCCGCCGGGATCGGCCCGGCGCAGGCGGCACGCACGAGTCGACCGCGACCCTGCCGGTCAGATCCCTCGAACGGAGCCTGGCGGGCGGTCACCCGCGCCGAACCGACGGCGGGGTCGGCGACGCCCGCCCCGGCCGAGCGCCAGGCGCAGGCACCGCAGGCGCGCACCGGGCACGCGCCGCACGCCGGGTCGCGCGACGCGCAGACGACACTGCCGAAATCCATCAGCGCGAGGTTCCACTCGCGTGCCGACCCCGGCGGGACGAGGCCGTCCGCCAGCGCCTGCGCCTCCCCCGGTCGCAACCTCCGGCCCGCCGCGGCGCGGGCGAGCACCCGCCCGACGTTCGTGTCGACCGCAGCGGCCTCGGCGCCGAAGGCGAATGCCAGCACGGCGCGCGCCGTGTACGGGCCCACCCCCGCGAGGCCGAGAAGATCGGTGAGCGTGGCCGGGACGCGTCCGCCGTGGCGGGCGACGATCGCCTCGGCGGCCGAGTGCAGGGCGAGAGCCCGACGGTTGTAACCGAGTCCGACCCAGGCGCGGACTACCTCCCCCACCGGCGCGACGGCGCACGACTCCGGCGTGGGGAAGCGCGCGACGAACTCGCGGTAGCGCGACGCGACCCTGGCGACCTGGGTCTGGGCGAGCATCGTTTCGGCGACGAGCACCCGCCACGGGTCGCGCGTCGCCCGCCAGGGCAGCCGGTCCCGGGTGACGCGGGCTCCCGCCCACCACCTGCGGATCGGGTCGACCAGGCCCTGTGCCGGGGAAGTCCCGGCGGCGACGGGTACGGCGGTACGAGTCGGCGAGGTCAATCGCGCGGCGCGCGGGTGGAGAACGGCAACACCCAGTCCTCCTGCGTCTCACCGTCGATCGAGAGCCGCCAGTTGTAACGCGTGGACGGGGCGATCGGCAGCGGGCCGAAGTTCAGCGCGAGCGCGACATCGACCGGGCTGCCCTCGGGGACGGACTCGGGCCGGGACACCTCGAAATCCCCCCGCACCTCGATCGGCTGCGGCCCGTCCGGCGTCTCGGCCACGACCGGCTGCCCGTCCTCGTCGACGAGGAACAGCTCCCAGTGGTGGGTCCGGTCGACCTCGGTCCAGTCGACGTCGATCTTCATCGCCACGGCCGAGGGCGTCGGATCCGGCCCGATGAGGCTCCACCCGCCACCGAGGACGTAGAGCTTGCCGTCGGCGACCTGGGCCGCGTCGCACAGGAGCAGGGTCACCCGCATCGCGCTTACCGTAGCGGCTTGTCGCCGGGGCGTCCGTGTAGGCCGCCCCGACTGGCCGGGGGTCCGCCGGACGCACCGGTAAGTTGGAAAGTGGATGGCCACTAGACCGTTCGACGCCGACCCCTACCGCGCCGTGCTCGTTGAGGCGCTCGCGCGCCTCCCGGTCGGGCCCGACTGGCGCTGCGCCGACATCGGTTCCGGCACGGGCAGCGTGTCGTTGGCGCTCACCGCCCTCGTCGGCCCCGCCGGTCGCGTCTGGGCGGTCGACCGCTCGCCAGATGCCGCCGGCGAGCTCGCCGCGGTGGCACGCGAGACCGGCGCGCCCCAGCTCCTCCCGCTCGTCCAGTCCGCCGAGGAGCTTGCCCTGCCCGGCGAGGTCGACCTCGCCTGGTGCCGTTTCCTCCTCATGCACGTGGCCGAGCCGTTCGCGGTGTGGCAGCGGATGGTGGCCGCGACCCGCCCCGGGGGTTTCATCGTCGCCCAGGAGCCGATCACGACCGCCGGTCGCGTCGGCGGCGCGCCGTTGTCGATGCCCAGCGCCCGGCACCCCGACATCGGCGCCTCGCTGCCCGCGTTCCCCGCCGCCAGCGGTTGCGCCCTCGTCTCGGCGTGGGCCGTGGCCCCGGCCGGGGCGGGGCCCGGTCCCGTGGCCTCGTATCTCGCCGAGCTGTCCGGGGTCGACCCCGGCGACGACCCGATCGTCCTCCCGGTGCTCGTGACCGTCATCGCCCAGAGGCCGGCCGGGTGACCCGCCCAGCTGTGTTCCTCGACCGCGACGGCGTGCTCACGGAGCTCGTCCCGGACCCGTCGACGGGGGCGTTCGAGTCAGCTTTGCGCCCGGAGGACGTCGCGCTCGTTCCCGGGGTGGCCGCGGCCGTGGGGCAGCTCGCCCGGGCCGGGTACCTGCTCGTCGGCGTCACGAACCAACCGGCGGCGGCCAAAAGGACCGTCCCCCTCGCCGTGGTCGAGGCCGTGCAGGCCCGCGTCGTCGCCCTGCTCGCCGCCGACGGCGTCGTGCTCGACAGCTGGCGGATCTGCCTGCACCACCCCGAGGGGACCGACCCGGAACTCGGAAGGGCCTGCGACTGCCGCAAGCCGGCCCCCGGCTTGCTGCTCGACGCGGCGCGCGACCTCGGCATCGACCTCGCCAGTTCCTGGATGATCGGCGACACCGATTCCGACGTGCTGGCCGGGAAGGCGGCCGGCTGCCGGACGTTGCTGGTCGAGGTGGCGCGAAGTGCGCACAAGAGAACGGCACTCGTGACGCCGGATCGGCACGCGCCGGACCTCGCGCGGGCGGTAACGGTCCTGCTCAGCGGAGGTGTCGACTGCTAGCATCGACGACGGTGCTGGACAAGATCACGACGCGGATCTTCGCCGACGGCGCCAGCCTCCCGGCCATCCTCGAGCTCGCTCGCGACCCGCGCATCTCGGGATTCACGACGAACCCGACGCTGATGCGCCAGGCTGGCGTGACGGACTACGCGGCGTTCGCGGCCGAGCTCCTCGGCCACATCACGACGCATCCCGTCTCTTTCGAGGTGTTCGCCGACGAACCCGAGGAGATGCGCCGCCAGGCGAGGCTCATCGCCTCGTGGGGCGAGAACGTCTACGTGAAGATCCCGGTGACGACGACGGCGGGCGAGCCGATGACCGAGCTCGTGCGCGACCTCTCCCACGACGGGGTGAAGGTCAACGTCACCGCGATGTGCACGCTCGCACAGGTCGAGACGGCCACCGCCGCGGTGGCCGGCGGCGCGCCCTCCTATCTCTCGATCTTCGCCGGGCGGATTGCCGACGCCGGTGTCGATCCCGTCCCCCTCGTGCGGCGCGCCGTCGAGATCATGGCCGCGGCACCGGCCGCCGAGTGCCTCTGGGCCTCGCCGCGGGAGGTGCTGAACCTCGTCCAGGCGAACAGCGCCGGCTGCCACATCATCACGATGACGCCGGACCTGCTCCGCAAGCTCGACTGCCTCGGCAAAGACCTCTCGCAGTTCTCGCTCGAGACCGTCCAGATGTTCTTCCGGGACGCGGCCTCCGCCGGCTACTCGCTCTAGCCGTGTCCCGCACCGGGCGAGCACGCGACATCGGCTGGACGGGCCCCGCTTCTCGGAAGGTGCCCCGGTGAGCCCGCTCGGCCCCGCCCGCGCCTGCATCACGGGCGGGGCCGGCTTCATCGGGAGCAACCTGGCGGAACGGCTGATCGCCGCCGGCACAGAGGTCGTGGTGGTCGACAACTTCCGCACCGGCAGGCACGAGTTCCTCGCCTCGCTACGTGACCACCCGCGTTTCAGCCTCGTCGAGGGGGACGTGCTCGACCCGGGCGTCCTCGAACGGGCCTTCACCGACTGCGACTGGGTCTTCCATCTCCAGGCGAACGCCGATGTCCGCCACGGGACCGAGCACCCGAGACTGGACCTCGAACAGAACACGCTCGCGACGTCGGGCGTCCTCGAGGCGATGCGGGCGACCGGGGTGCGGCGGATCCTGTTCTCGTCGACCGGCTCCGTCTACGGCGAGCCGGAGGTCTTCCCGACGCCGGAGGACGCGCCCTTCCCGCAGCAGACCTCGTTCTACGGCGCCTCGAAGCTCGCCTGTGAGGGGCTGATCGCGGCGTACTCGGCGGGCTTCGGGATGACGGGCGTCGTCTGCCGTTTCGTCTCGATCCTCGGTGAGCGCTACACGCACGGACACGTCGTCGACTTCTACCGGCAGCTGAAGCGCGATCCGTCCCACCTCAAGATCCTCGGCGACGGGAGGCAGGAAAAGTCGTACCTGTACGTCGCCGACTGCGTCGAGGCGATGCTCGCCTGCGTCGAACGGCACGCCGGCGAGAGCGGCTGCTTCGTCTACAACCTCGGCACCGAGGAGACGATCCTCGTCGACGAGTCGGTCCGGATCATTACCTCCCATCTCGGCGTGGCGCCCGAGATCGAGCATTCCGGGGGGATCCGTGGCTGGATCGGCGACTCGCCGCTGATCCTTCTCGACACGAGCCGGATCCGCGGCCTCGGCTGGTCGCCGCTGGTGACGATCGCCGAGGCGATCGGGCGCACGCTCGACTGGCTCGACGACAACGAGTACGCCTGGCGCGACCAGGCAACCGGATTCCAGGAACAAAGGGGGTCGCGATGAGCGTCGTCTACAGCAGGGCACCGCTGCGACTGCCGTTGGGGGGAGGCGGGACGGACCTCCCGTCGTACTACAGGGAATTCGGCGGGTTCCTCGTCGCCGGGGCGATCGACAAGTACGTCCACATGTTCGTCCACGCCGCCTTCCAGAAGCGCTACCGGATGAAGTACTCCGAGTCCGAGGAGGTCGACGAGATCTCGGAGATCCGGCACCCGATCCTGCGGGAGGCGCTCCTCAGCCACTGGCAGGGGAGCCCGCTGGAGATCGCCTCCGTCGCCGACGTCCCGGCGGGGACGGGCATGGGCTCCTCGGGGTCGTTCACCGTGTGCCTGCTGAAGGCGCTCGCCCACGCGCGGCGGCGTTCGATCACGCCCCACGCGCTCGCCGAGGCGGCGTGCCACATCGAGATCGACGTGCTCGGTGAGCCGGTCGGCAAGCAGGACCAGTACGTCGCGGCACACGGCGGGATCTGCGCGTACACGTTCTTGCCGGACGACCGCGTCGAGGTCGTGCCCCTCGACCTCGACGCCGAGACGCTGCGCCGCCTGCGGGAGCGATTGCTGCTCTTCTACACGGGTGACGCGCGCTCGGCGTCGGCGATCCTCACCGACCAGGACAACCGGTCGAGAAGCCACGACCCGGAGATGCTCGAGAACCTCCACCGCACGAAGGAACTCGGCCACGAAAGCCGCGTGATGCTCGAGAGCGGTGACCTCGACGGGTTCGCGGCCCTCATGCACGAGCACTGGGAGAACAAGCGCACGCGGTCGCCCGGCATGGCGAACGCGCACATCGACCACCTCTACGAGGTCGCCCGGCAGGCCGGCGCGCTCGGCGGCAAGCTCGTCGGTGCGGGGGGCGGGGGCTTCCTCCTCGTGTACTCGTCCCACCCCGAGGACACGCGGCAGGCACTCGCCGAGGAGAACGCCCAGGAGCTGACGTTCGACTTCGACTGCAGCGGCGCCTACGCGACCGAGAACAACTGATGCCCGAGCCGTCCCGGCCTCTGCGGGTCGGGATCGTCGGCTGCGGGCTCATCGGCCGCAAGCGGGCCGCCGCGCTCGGTGCCGACGCGCTCGTCGCCTGCCACGACGTCATGGCCACGGCGTCCGCGGGCCTCGCCGCCGATTTCGGCGGCCGGGCGTGCGGGACCCTCGACGAGGTGCTCGAGACGCGGCCCGACGTCGTCATCGTCGCGACCGTCCACGACCAGCTGGCCGGGATCTCGTGCCGGGCGCTCGAGGCGGGTGCCCACGTCCTCGTCGAGAAGCCCGCCGGGATCGGTGTCGCCGAGGTCGAGCGGGTGGCCGCCACGGCCCGCGCCGCCGGGCGTCTCGTGAAGGTCGGGTTCAACCACCGCTTCCACCCGGGAATCTCCCGGGCGATCGGCGAGGCGCGCTCCGGCCGCTACGGGGAGGTCCTCTACCTGCGGGCCCGGTACGGCCACGGCGGGCGCCTCGGCTACGAGCGGGAGTGGCGGGCCGACCCGCACCGCTCGGGCGGCGGCGAGATCGTCGACCAGGGCATGCACCTGCTCGACCTCAGCTACTGGCTGCTGGGCGAGCTGCCGCTGCACAGCGCGCTGCTGCGGACGCAGTTCTGGAGTGCGCCCGTCGACGACAACGCCGTCATCGTCCTCGGGGGGCCGGGGGGGGTCGGTGACCCCTCGCCGTTCGCCGTCTTCCACGTCAGCTGGACCGAGTGGAAGAACACCTTCTCCCTCGAGATCGCCTGCCACGATGCGAAGCTCGCCGTCGACGGCCTCGTGCGCAGTTACGGGCCACAGGAGCTGCGGATCTTCCGGATGCGACCGGAGCTCGGGCCGCCCGAGGTCGAGACCGAGCGCTACGGGGACGACGACGTCTCGTGGGATCTCGAATGGCGGCACTTCACCGCGGCGATCCGGGCCGCCGACGGACGCGAGCTCCTCGGCGACCTCGCCTCGGCGCGCTACGCGTGGTCCTGCGTCGAGGCCGCCCAACGCCGGTAGCCGGCGGCGGGCCGGCCCACCGCCCGCCCACCGGGTGTTCGGCGCGAGGGCTCATACCGTGCGCGCCACCGGGACAACGGCCAGTATGGGAACCGTGACGGACGACCTCGCGGGCCGGCGGATCCTCGTGACGGGCGCCAGCAAGGGCATCGGCCGCGGCGTCGCCACGGCTCTGGCCGAACTCGGCGCCAGTCTCGCCCTCGTGGCCCGCGACGCCGCCGTACTAGGCGACCTGGTCGGCGGGTTGACGGGCGGACCGCACGACGCGATCGCCTTCGACGTCGCCGACGAGCGGGCCTGGCTGGCGGCGCGCCCGAAAATCGCGCCCACGGGGCGCCTCGACGGGGCCGTCACCGCCGCGGCGGTCATCGGCCCGATCGGCCGGGTGGGCGAATGGCGCGTCGACGACTTCCGGCGCACCCTCGACGTCAACGTCGCCGGCACGCTCCTCGCCGTGACGACCTGCCTGGAGGCGTTGCGCGGCGGCGGGTCCGTCGTCACGTTCTCCGGTGGCGGGGCGACCGCACCCTTCCCGCGCTTTGACAGCTACGCCACCTCGAAAGCCGCGGTGGTGCGGTTGACGGAGAACCTCGCCGTCGAGCTCGCGCCCGACGACATCCGCCTCAACGCGATCGCACCCGGCTTCATCGTCACGCCGATGCACGCCAACATCCTCGCCGCCGGTCCCGGCGCCGTCGGCTCCCAGTTCTTCGAGCGGACCCGCGCCGCCCGCGAACGCGGCGCGGGGGACCCCCCCGAGCTCGTCTACGAGCTCGTCGCGTACCTGCTCTCCGAGGAATCCGCCGGGATCACGGGGCGGGTCATCGAGCGCGCAATGGGACCCCTGGAAAAGCGATGCGTTCCGCGAACGCCTGCGGACCGAGCGCGACCTCGCGACACTGCGGCGGATCGACGACCAGTTCTTCGCGCCGGTGCCACAGGAACCCGAATGACAGCCAACCGGGCGGAAGCGGGGCACGCGAGCACTCCGGCCGCGCCGGCTCGCAAGATGCTGAGCGTCGTGATCCCCGCCTACAACGAGGAGGACAACGTCCCCGGGATCTACGCCCGGCTCGCCCCGACGCTCGACGGGCTCGACTGCGACTGGGAGGTCATCTTCTGCGTCGACCCGTCGACCGACCGCACCGAGCAGGTCATCCTCGAGTTGCGCGAGCGCGACCCACGCGTCCGGATGCTGCGCTTCTCGCGGCGATTCGGCCAGCCGACGGCGACGATCGCCGGGCTCGAGGCGGCGTCGGGCGATGCCGTCGTCGTCATCGACTGCGATCTGCAGGACCCTCCCGAGCTCATCGGCGAGCTGGTCGGGAAATGGCGCGACGGTTACGACGTCGTCTACGCGCAGCGCCGTACCCGGGCCGGCGAGACCCTCGTGAAGCGGATCGTGGCGGCGGCTGGCTACCGCCTGCTGCGGCGCATCGCCAACGTCGACATCCCGCCGAACACAGGCGACTTCCGGTTGATGAGCCGACGGGCCGTCGACGCCGTCGTGTCGCTGCCCGAGCAGCACGGGTTCTTGCGCGGCCTGGTCGGCTACGTCGGGTTCACCCAGACGAGCGTGCTCTACGACCGGGAGGTCCGCCGCGAGGGGCGCAGCAAGTACAACCGCTTCACCGGCTCCGTGCTCATCGGCCTCAACGGCGTGATCGGCTTCTCGCGCTACCCGCTGGAGCTCATCTCGATGATCGGCATCGCGCTGGCGAGCCTCGCCTTCCTGCTGGGCACGACGTACTTCTCGTGCAAGCTGGCGGGCGTGCACTTCCCCGTCGGCAACCCGACGATCGTCATCCTCATCTGCTTCTTCGGCGGCATCCAGCTGCTGTCCCTCGGCATCATCGGCGAGTACGTCGGGCGGATCTACGACGAGGTGCGCCACCGCCCGCGCTACTTCGTCGAATCCCGCTATGGCTGGGACGACGCCGACCGCTAGAACCGGGGGCACCGGCACGGCGCCGGCGCCGCCGACGGTCTGTGTCCTCGCGGGGGGCAGGGGGACCCGTCTCGGGGAGGCGACCCGCGAGAAGCCCAAGGGACTGATCGAGGTCGCCGGCCAGCCGTTCCTCGTCCACCAGTTGCGCCTCCTCGCGAGCTACGGGGTCGCGCGGGCCGTGCTGTGCGTCGGCTACCGGGGCGAGATGATCGAGGAGACGATCGGCCCCTCCTGTTACGGGGTCGAGATCGCCTACAGCTACGACTCGCCGGGGCTCGACGGGACGCTCGGGGCGATCCGCCGGGCGTCGGCGCTGCTCGGCGCGCGCTTCCTCGTCCTGTACGGCGACACGTTCCTGCGCGTCGACTACGCCGACTTCGCCGCCCGCTGGGAGGCGAGCGGCCTGCCGGCGGCCATGACCGTGCTTCGCAACGAGGACCGCTGGGACGCCTCGAACGCGGTGCTGGCGGCAGGCCGGGTGACCCGCTACGACAAGGTGCACCCCACGCCGGAGATGAAATGGGTCGACTACGGCCTCGGCGGTCTCACCGCCCCGGCGATCGACCTCGCCGGGGCCGGCGTGACCGAGCTGCCGGAGCTGTACGCCACGCTCGCCGAGCGCGCGCTGCTCTATGGCTACGAGGCGACGGAGCGCTTCTACGAGATCGGCCGGGCCGCATCGCTCGCCGAGACCGACGAGTTCCTGCGCCGTTTCTGGGCGGAAAGAGGCTGACGGGGCGCCGGCCGGTCAGCCCGCCGCCGTGTCCGGCCGCGCCCGGCGCCAGGGGGCGAGCCGGCCGAGAAACGACGCCGTGGCCGACGACCAGCGGTAGCTGCGGGTCGAGGTGATGGCCCCGATCCGCCCGTTCAGCTCGGCGATCGCCGCCTCCGCCCGCCCGAGGTCGCCGAACAGCTCCTCGGCACGGGCCCGGACCTCGGCGAGCTCGGCGCGGGCGTTGGCCTCGGCGGACGCGACCCGGGTGAGCTCGGCCTCGGTCGCCGCCACGTAGAGGTCCTTCACGGCGAGCTCGCGCAGCACCGCCTGGTACTCGATCTCGCGCACGTGGTCGGCCTCGGCGAGCTCGCGGGCGGCGAGCTGCGCCGGCGAATCGGGCCCCTCGTCCGGGGTCGGTCGCTCCACGGGGTTCACGGTACTCGACTGGTCCGATACACCCAGCTCACCGCGCTGATCGCCCGGAAGGCGGCAAACCCGTGAGCCGCTCGAGGAGCGGGACCCAGACGGGGCCCGCCGCCGCCGACTCCCAGCGGGCCCGCTGCGCGAGCACCCGCCCGCGCTGCTCGTGCCAGGCTTCGTCGTCGGTGAGGAGCGCCGCCACGGCCCGCGCGAAGCGGTCGGGATCGTCGGCCACGACGATCGCACCCCGGTCGTCGAGGGAGATCCCCTCGGCGCCCACCACGGTCGACACGGTCGGCACGCCGTACTGGACCGCCTCGACGGTCTTCAACTTCACCCCCGACCCGTAGCGGATGGGGACGACGACGACGCGCACCGAGGCGTAGAACTCCGGGAGGCTCTCGACCTGGCCGACGAACTCGACCGCCGGGGTGGCGAGGCGCCGCACGTTCGCCGGTGGGTCGATGCCGGTCACCCGCACCCGTGCCCCGGGCACCCGGGCGCGCACCCCCGGCAGGATCTTGCGGGCGAACCACTCCAGGGCGTCGGCGTTCGGTGATTCCGGCCCGGCGGACCATCCGGCGACGAAACCCAGATCGTGACGCGCCCCGAGCTGCGCCGGGGACGGGCGCACCCCGGCGAGGTAGGGCGGGCGTACCTCGACGTTGTCCGGGTCCGGCGAACCGTCCCGGAAGAAGTCCGCCTCCTCCTCGCAGATCGCGACGACGTAGTCCGCCTCGCGGGCGATCTCCCGCTCGACTGCGTCGAGACGCGCCGCATCGTGCGCCACCCGGATCGCCGTCGGCGCGTCGGTGACGTAGGCGGCCTGTCGCGCGAGACGGCGCGAGAACAGCGCCTCGGCGTCGTAGACGACGGGGACACCCGGCGCGCGACGGCGCAGCGTCCCGATCGACGCCACCCAGTTGTGCGGCCGCGAGACGATGACCGCCCCGTAGCGCCGCCCATCCCGCCCCAGCAGGTCCTCGAGGTCGCCCTCGACCACGTCCACGCCGAGGGCGGCGGCCCGGGCTGGGTCGGCGTCGCCGCGCGCGACGAGCGGCAACAGGTCGATCGTGAAGCGGCCGCCCGCCACAAGCTCCCGTAGCACCTCCGCCATGCGCCCGGACCCCGCACCGAGGGACGGATCGGGCACCGCGTCGTCGACGACGAGCAGGCGGGATTCCCCGCCGCCGCGGCGCGGGGCGCGGGCCCCCGACGGCGCGGGCGCCGCCGGGACGCTCTCCGCCGGCGCGACGGCGTGGCGGGTGGCGAACAGCTCGCCGTTGAGGCCCATGACCACCGACTTGAAGCGTTCGTTCGTGCGGCCCGAGCGGTTCCGCTTCACCGTCGCTTGGGGCTCGACGTGCACGTGCCCGCCACTTTTCACGACCCGGGCGCACAGGTCGGCAGTCACGAACCCGAACGGGAAGTAGATCTCGTCGAGGCCGCCGAGGCGGTCCCACACCGTGCGCCGAACAAGGAAGGCGCAGTCCGACACGTCGACCGGGCCGTCGTCCGCCGCGCCCGGCGCCGCGGGCGGTGACGCCGCCGGGTCGTCCGGGCCCCCGAGAACCCGGCAACCGATGACCTCGGCCTCGGGGTGCGACTCCGCCGAACCACCAAGCCGGCCCAGCCAGTCGGGAGGCACCTCGACGTCGTCGTGGAGAACGGCGTAGAGCGCGGCGCGGGCCGACCCGACCCCCGCGTTCACCGAACCGGCGAACCCGAGGTCCGAGCGGGAGGCCACGACCGTCGCCCCGCGGACCCGGCTCGCGACGGCGGCGGCGACCTCGCGCTCGACGTGGTTCAGCACAACCACGACCTCGTACGGCGGGGCCGCGCGTTGGGCGGCGAGCGAGGCGAGGCAAGCAAGGAGGTGCGGCGAGGATCCCCAGGCGACGACGATCACCGAGACGGCCGGGTCGTGGGGCGCGCCGAAGACCACCTCACCAGGCGCCGCCACGACCCCGCTTGCAGCGGCGTGCGCCCCGCGAGCCGCGAACTGCGCCACACCAGACTCGGGAACCGTGCCCACGCCCGGCCCGTCAGCCGATGATCCCGCCGCGTGTCATCGCCAGGACGTCGAGGGCCCGGTCGACCTCGTCCTCGCCGAGCAAGCCCATCTCGAGGACGACGGAACGCAGGTCCTTGCCCTCGGCGAGCGCGCGCTTCACGACCTTGGCCGCGTTCTCGTAGCCGATGTACGGGTTGAGGGCGGTGGCGATCGAGGCCGAGGAGAGCGCGTAGTCGCGACATCTCGCCGAGTCGGCCTCGATCCCGGCCACGCACTTCGTGGCGAGGCTGCGGCTCGCCGCGGCGACGAGGCGGATCGATTCGAGCAGGTTCCGCCCCATCACCGGCAACATGATGTTCAACTCGAAGTTCCCGGTGGCCCCACCGAAGGCGACGGCGGCATCGTTGCCGATCACCTGGGCGACGACCTGGCACACCGCCTCCGGCACGACGGGGTTGACCTTGCCCGGCATGATCGAGGAGCCCGGCTGGAGGTCGGGGAGATGGATCTCCCCGAGCCCGCAGCGCGGGCCCGACGACATCCAGCGCAGGTCGTTGGCGATCTTGAACAGCGAGACGGCGACCGTCCGCACGACACCCGAGGCCTCGACCAGGCCGTCGCGGGCTCCCTGGGCCTCGAAATGGTCGCGGGCCTCGGTGACCTCGAGCCCGGTCGCGCGGCGCAGGCGTTCGATCACCTCGGCGGCGAAACCGGGTTTGGCGTTGAGTCCGGTGCCGACGGCCGTGCCGCCGAGCGGGAGCTCGCCGATCCGCCCCAGGCTCGAGGCGAGGCGCTCGCTGCCGTGCTCGATCGCGGCGGCGTAGCCGGCGAACTCCTGGCCCAGCGTGACCGGCGTCGCGTCCATGAGGTGGGTTCGGCCCGCCTTGACGATCCCGGCGAACTCCGCCGCCTTGTCGCGCAGCGCCGTGGCGAGCTCGTCAAGCGCCGGCACGAGATCGGCCTGGATCTCGCGGACACACGCCAGATGGATGGCCGACGGGAACGTGTCGTTCGAGGACTGGGAGGCGTTCACCTCGTCGTTCGGGTTCACTTTCCGCCCCAGCCGCTCGCCGGCGAGTTGGGCGAGCACCTCGTTCATGTTCATGTTCGTCGAGGTTCCGGAGCCGGTCTGGAAGACGTCCACCGGGAACTGTTCGAGGTGCCGGCCCGAGGCGACCTCGTCGGCGGCCGCGCGGATCGCCTCGGCGACGGCGGCGTCGATCGTGCCGAGCTCCGCGTTCACCGCCGCGCACGTGCCCTTGATGATCGCCAGCGCCTCCAGGATCGCGCGCTCGACGGGACGCCCCGAGATCGGGAAGTTCTCGACGGCACGCTGCGTCTGTGCCCCCCAGCGGGCGTCGGACGGCACGCGCACCTCGCCCATCGAATCGTGTTCAATGCGGAACCCGTCCGCCGAGACGGGCCTCATCTCGCCCATGTCGTTCCTTTCCGCCGCACAGACGCCCACCCGCCCTCGGACGCGCCAAAGGGCGGTCTCACCGTAGCGGGACGCCATCGGCGGCGACGGAGCACCAGACCAGGACCGGTTTTCTTGCTTCCGCCGGAGGTCGCCGGTACGGTGGCTGGATAGTGCGCAACCTGGCGAGGGTTTTGTCGCGGGCGGTGATCTGGTGATGCTCCACCCCACTGGATGCGGCCCGGAGCGCAGGTCGCGCCGACCCCGACGCCTGCCAGTCGGTGCGGCCCTTCTGGCGACTGCCGGACTGGTGCTCGCGACGCTGAGCGGTGTCGCCGGTGCGCAACCGCCCGTCTCGACGCTGCAGTCCAAGTCCTCGGCCCTCGCGGCCAAGATCGCCACCATCCAGGTGAAGCTCCAGGTCCTCGGTGAGGAGTACGACCAGGCCGCCACGCGCGAGGCGCTCCTGAAGCGTGACATCCACAAGGACCTCGGCGCGATCGCGGCGGCACGCGCGGCCGTCGGCAGCGACCGGCAGTCGCTGGAACGCGAGGTGATCGACGCCTACGTGAACGACGGCACCGCCGCGAGCGCCCTGTCGGTGCTCACCGGGAAGGAAAACGCCTACCCCGCACAGCAGACCTACCTCGAGGCCGCGGCGGGGAAGCTCTCGGCGGCGGTCAGCACGCTGCGCGTCTCCGAGCACGCCCTCGTCGCGCGCACGGCGCAGCTCCGCCACAACAGCGCCCAGTCGCACCTCACGCTGAAGACCCTCGGCGCGGCGCGCGCCCGCGCCAACGCGCTCGACAGCCAGCTCACCTCGACACTGGCCGGCATAAACGGCTCGCTCGCCGCCGCCGTCGCCCGCCAGGAGCAGGAGCAGGCGACCCAGGCGGCGGCGCAGGCCGCGGCGAAGAAGACCATCGAGGAGGCCCAGCAGCAGTCCGACGCCTCGGCGTCGACGCACCCCAGCGACGCGACACCGACGCCGAGCGGGGACGGGCCCGGCCTCGTCGCCGTGAGGGCGGCGGAGTCACAGATCGGCGTGCCCTACGTCTGGGGCGGCGCGTCGCCCGGCTACGGCTTCGACTGCTCCGGCCTCACGATGTGGGCGTGGGGTCAGGCGGGGGTCAGCCTCCCCCACAGCGCCGAGGACCAGTACCTCTCGGTCGAGCACATCCCGTTCTCGGACCTGCAGCCCGGCGACCTGATCTTCTTCGCCTACGGCGGCTACGTCTACCACGTCGTCATGTACGTCGGCGACGGCAAGGTGATCCAGGCCGCGCAGACCGGCACGCTCATCGGGATCACCGCGCTCTGGCCCGGCGCCTACGCCGCGGGACGCCCCTGACCCGAGATCACCCCGCCCTGCGCCGAGCGGCAGGGGTCGGTTGACCTGGCCTGGAAACCGTGCGCGGGTCGTGTTCACCGGTGACGCGGTCGGTTTCGGCGCGCTCGTCGACACGACGCTCCGGCAAACCGCGGCCGCCGCCCGGGCAGACATCGCGGCCGGAACGCCCGGGCCGCGCCGTGGCCGGGCCCTTCAGCCGGGGGGTTCGGCGCCGTCGCCCCGCGACCGCTCGGCCAGGCGCAGCACCGGCACCAGCCAGGGGGCGCCGTCCGCCGGCGGCGCCGCGAGCACCTCGGCCGGGACGGCCCAGCGCAGCGCAGCAACCTCGGCGGGGTCGGGGACGGGGTCGCCGTCCACCACACCGACGAGGACGTGGTCGAACTCGTGCTCGACGAGCCCCGAGACCGGGCAGGTCGCGCGGTACGTGAACGTGCCGACCTCAACTAGCCGGCAGTCCAGGCCGAGCTCGTCCCGGACGCGTCGCTCGGCGGAGCCGACGACGCCCTCGCCGGGCCGGGGGTGACTGCAGCACGAGTTGGCCCAGGCCAGCGGGAAGTGGTACTTCGTACCGGCGCGCTGCTGGAGCAGGACGAGCCCATCGGGCCGGTAGAGGACGACGGAGAAGGCCAGGTGGAGAAGGCCGGGCGGCGCGTGGGCCGCGAGCTTCGCAACGGTCCCCGTCGGCTCCCCGGCCTCGTTCACGAGCACGACGGTGTCGCGCCCCGCGGCAGGCCACGAGTCGTCCTTCGGCCCGTTGTCCACCTGTTCGCTCCTTCGCACGTGCCCGCCGGGTGCGCCCCGCCCCGTCCGGCCGGCCCGCGCGCATGCTATGACAGACCCCGCACAACTGTGGGGCGTGCCGATCCCCGCGGATGGCGCGACATACCGGCAAGCGACAGGAGATCGGGGCGATTGATGGAGTACCGACGGCTCGGAGGATCAGGACTGCAGGTGAGCGTGCTCTCGTTCGGCTCGTGGGTGACGTTCGGCCCCCAGATCGACATCGGCCCCGCCAAGGCGTGCCTCGCCGCGGCCCGGGAGGGTGGCGTCAACTTCTTCGACAACGCCGAGCAGTACGGCGGCGGCGAGTCGGAGCGGATCATGGGCCGGGCCATCGCCGAGCTCGGCTGGCCCCGCTACAGCTACGTCGTGTCGACGAAGCTGTTCTGGGGTATCCGCGAGGGCGTCAACATGCAGAACACGCTCAACCGCAAGTACCTGCTCCAGGCGATCGACGGCTCGCTCGAGCGGATGGGCCTCGACTTCGTCGACCTGCTCTTCTGCCACCGCTCCGACCCGCTGACGCCGATCGAGGAGACGGTGTTCACGATGAACGACATCGTCAGCTCCGGCCGGGCGACCTACTGGGGGACGTCGGAGTGGCCGGCGGACGACCTGCGGGCCGCCTTCGAGATCGCCGAGCGCCACCACCTCCACAAGCCGGTGATGGAACAGCCGCAGTACAACCTGCTCGAAAGAAAGCGGGTCGAGGTCGAGTACGCCCGCCTCTACGAGGACTGGGGGCTCGGCCTCACGACCTACAGCCCGCTTGCCTGGGGCGTCCTCACCGGCAAGTACCTCAACGGCATCCCCGCTGGCTCCCGGGCGACCGTCGCGGGGTTCGAGTGGCTGCGTGACAAGGTCGTCGCGCCGGAAACGAACGCCCGGGTGCCCGCCCTGCTGAAGATGGCCGACGAGCTCGGCTGCACCGCCGCCCAGCTCGCGATCGCCTGGTGCACGATGAACCCACACGTCTCGACGGTGATCACCGGCGCGAGCCGGCCCGAGCAGGTCGAGGAGAACCTGCGCGCGCTCGAGGTGGTCCCGCTGCTCACCCCCGAGGTGATGGCCCGGCTCGACGCCACCTACTCCTGACGGGCCGGGGACGGGTCCCGCGGCCTCCAGGCGGTGGCCGCGGCGGGCTCGCCAACGACCGGGCGCGCCAGTTCACACGGAGTTCATCTGGCCGATACTGCCGCGAAACGACGACCTGGCACCCTGAGCACGTCAGACGCGGATAGGTCCTTCGTCGGAGGCGGACGCGTCGCGCGCGAGTCTCCGACGCGGGGCTGTGCCGACCCGGCGAGCACCCAAGGGAGTGGTTCGTGAGCTACCAGGCTGAGTACATCTGGATCGACGGTGGGAAGCCGACTCCGATGATCCGTTGCAAGACGAAGATCGTCGCCGATGGGAAGGAACCGCCGATCTGGGGCTTCGACGGCTCCAGCACGAACCAGGCGCCGGGGAATCTCTCGGACTGCGTCCTGCGGCCGGTCCTCGTCACGCCCGACCCGCTCCGGGGCGGCAAGAACAAGCTCGTGCTCTGCGAGGTGCTGCTCACCGACTTCACACCGCACCCCACGAACACACGGGCGCCGTGCGTCGAGGTCGCCGAACGCTTCGCCGATCAGGAGCCGATGTTCGGCATCGAGCAGGAATACACGTTCTTCCAGGACGGCCGGCCGCTCGGCTGGCCCGAAGTCGGCTTCCCCGCCCCCCAGGGCCCCTACTACTGCAGCATCGGTGCCGAGAACATCGTCGGGCGGGACATCGTCGAGCACCACACGCTCGCCTGCCTGGAGGCGGGCCTGTCGATCGAGGGCACGAACGCCGAGGTGATGAAGGCGCAGTGGGAGTTCCAGATCGGCGTCCTGCCGCCGCCGCTCATCGGCGACCAGCTCTGGCTGGGCCGCTGGCTGCTGGGCCGCATCGCCGAGGACTTCGGGGCCGACGTGAGCTACGCCGCCAAGCCGGTGCCGGGTGACTGGAACGGCGCCGGAGGGCACACGAACTTCTCGACCAAGGCGATGCGCGAGGGTTACAAGCCGATCCTCGCCGCCTGCGAGGCGCTCGCCGCCCGCGTCGAGGACCACGTCGAGAACTACGGCGACGGCATCAAGGACCGCCTCACCGGGGCGCACGAAACCGCCCACTGGAGCAAGTTCCACTACGCCCCGTGGGACCGCGGCGCCTCGGTCCGGATCCCGTGGAACGTCGAGAAGGAACAGAAGGGCTGGATCGAGGACCGGCGGCCGAACGCCAACGCCGACCCGTACGTCGTCACCCGCCTCATCACCGAGACGGTCTGCGAGGCCGCCGCCAAGGGGTGAGCATCCCGGCACCGAGCCCGCCGGGACAGGGGGACCCCGGCGGGCTCGTCGCTGGCACGCCGGCGGCTCCCAACTCGGCGCGGGCGCGGGGTCGATAAGGTGACCGCCATGTCGACCGACGCCGCGACGCTCCCCCGGCCACGTGCCGTCGTCCTCGCCGACCTCATCCCGGACGTGCGGGTCCGCGACGCCGCCATCGTCGTCGGGGCCGCCTGTTTCGTCGGCCTGCTCGCACAGGTCTCGATCCCGTTGACGCCGGTGCCGGTCACCGGCCAGACACTCGGGGTCGTGCTCGCGGGCAGCGCCCTCGGCATGCGACGCGCGACGGCGGCCCTCTCGCTGTACGCCATCGCCGGGCTCGCCGGCGTGCCCTGGTTCGCCGGCCACGCCTCGGGGTGGCCGGGAGCCCTGTTCGGCTACATCATCGGCTTCGTCGTCGCCGCCGCCGTCTGCGGGCGGCTCGCCGAGCGCCGGGCGGACCGGAGGATCGCGAGCTCCGTCCCGACGATGCTGCTCGGCGACGTGATCATCTTCGCGATCGGCGTCCCCTGGCTCGCCGTCTCCTACCACCTCACCGCCGCCGAGGCAGTCGCCAGCGGGCTGACGCCGTTCCTCGCCGGCGAGGGGATCAAGATCGCGCTGGCGGCGGCCCTGCTCCCCGCCACCTGGCGGCTTCTCGGGGGCGGCCGGGAAGGGCGTTCGCGGCCGATATAGCAAGCGGCCCGCGGTGCCGTGTCGCGGCCGTTTTCCCGGCGAGTAGCTTGGCGCACCGTGGACCCATCCGACGCCTTCGGTGCCACGCCACGCGTCCCGGCGGCGGACGGCGAGCCGCTGGTCGTCGCCTCCGGGCTCGTCAAGCGGTTCGGCGAGTTCGTCGCCGTCGACGGCATCGACTTCTCGATCGGGCGCGGCGAGTCCTACGGTTTCCTCGGACCGAACGGGGCCGGCAAGACCTCGACGATGCGCATGATCGCCTGCATGTCGCCGGTCTCGGCCGGAACGCTCCGGGTGCTCGGCGGCGACCCGGACCGTGACGGGCCCAGGATCCGCAGCCGGATCGGCCTCGTCCCCCAGGAGGACACGCTCGACCTCGAGCTCACGGTGCTCGACAACATCCTCGTCTACGGGCGCTACTTCGACCTGGCCCGCCGCGTGATCCGGGAACGGGCGGACGAGCTGCTCGACTTCGTCCAGCTCACCGAGCGCGCCCGCGACCGGGTGGAGTCGCTCTCCGGGGGCATGAAGCGCCGCCTCACGATCGCGCGCTCGCTCGTCTCGGACCCGGAGCTCCTCATCCTCGACGAGCCGACGACGGGGCTCGACCCCCAGGCCCGGCACCTTTTGTGGGACCGCCTCTACCGCCTGCGGCGCCGGGGCGTCACCCTCGTCATCACGACCCACTACATGGACGAGGCCGAGCAGCTCTGCGAGCGGCTCGCCGTCATGGACCGCGGGCGCTTCGCCGCCGAGGGCGCCCCCCGGGACCTGATCGCCGAGTACTCGACGCGCGAGGTCGTCGAGCTGCGCTTCGGCGCCACCGAACCGGCCGCGGCCGCGGCGCGGCTCGGGGGGCTCGCCCAGCGCTGCGAGGTGCTCCCGGACCGGGTCCTTTTGTACTCCGACGACGGGGACGCGACCCTCGGGGAGGTCCACCGGCTCGGCCTCACCCCGGAAAGCACCCTCGTGCGGCGCTCGAGCCTGGAGGACGTGTTCTTGCACCTCACGGGCCGCACGCTCGTCGAGTGAGCGCCCTCGGCGGCACCTTCACGGCGGCGCGCGCGTCCTCCCACCTCGGCTGGCCGCGCTCGCTGCGCTCGCTGGCGTACTGGGTCTACCGCTACAAGCGGATCTGGCGGGGCTCGATAACGACGAGCTTCCTGTACCCGGTGCTCTACCTCGCCGCGCTCGGCGTCGGCCTCGGCTCGCTCGTCGACCACCACGTCCACACCGTGTCGGGTGTGGGCTACCTCCAGTTCCTCGCGCCGGGCCTGCTCGCGTCGACGGCGATGCAGGTCGGCGCCAACGAGGCGATGTACCCCGTGATGGACGCGATCAAGTGGGGGCGGATGTACCTCGCGATGCTGGCGACGCCGCTCACGGTGCGAGACGTGCTGCGGGGCCACCTCGCCTGGATCACCGTCCACCTCGTCACCGTGTGCGCGATCTACCTCGCGATCATGGAGGCGTTCGGCACCCTGCGCTCGGGGCTCGCCGTCCTCGCGATCCCCGCCGGCGTGCTTTCCGGCCTCGCCTTCGTCGCGCCGATCATGGCCTTCGCCGGCGCCCAGGAGAACGACCGGGGG
Source organism: uncultured Acidimicrobiaceae bacterium (assembly GCA_963823945.1). GTDB lineage: Bacteria > Actinomycetota > Acidimicrobiia > Acidimicrobiales > Bog-793 > Bog-793. The sequence continues at coordinate 648,564 of CAWGNK010000003.1, read as the reverse complement.
TTCTCCGCCCTCTACCGCTTCGGCCTCATCCCACTGTTCCTGTTCTCGGGGACGTTCTTCCCGGTCAGCCAGCTGCCCCGCTGGCTGCAGTTCGTCGCCTGGGCGACACCGCTCTACCACGGCGTGGCGCTGTGCCGCGGGCTCACCCTCGGCGATCTGGGCGTCGTGGCGGCCGTCGTCCACACGGCCTACCTCGGCGTCGTCGTCGGGATCGGCTACTGGCTCGCGACCCGGAGCTACGCGAAGAGGCTCGTGATATGAGCGCCACGGTCACCGCCCCCCTGCGGATCACGCCGCTCAGCATCTTCGGCTCCCGCCGGGCGCTCCGCCTCGTCGAGCGCAACCTCTACGTCTACCGCCGGAGCTGGATCATCTTCGTCTCGGGGTTCTTCGAACCGTTCTTCTACCTGCTCTCGATCGGCGTGGGACTCAACAAACTCGTCGGGGCCCTGCAGATCGGGAACCACCTCGTCGCCTACACGGCCTACGTCGCCCCGGGACTGCTCGCCTCCTCGGCGATGAACGGGGCGCTTTTCGACGCCACGTTCAACATGTTCTTCCGCCTGAAGATCGCCAAGACCTACGACGCGATCCTGTCCACGCCGCTCGGGCCGAACGACGTGGCGCTGGGCGAGCTGGGCTGGTCGCTCATCAGGGGGTCGACCTACTCCGCGGTCTTCATCGCCGTCATGGCGCTGTTCGGCTACGTGCTGTCACCGTGGGCGATCCTGTGCCTGCCGGCCGCGGTGCTCATCGGTTTCTCGTTCGCGGGGGTGGGGCTGGCGGCGACCTCGTTCATGCGGACCTGGCAGGACTTCGACAAGGTCTCCCTCGCCATCATCCCGATGTTCCTTTTCTCGGCGACGTTCTATCCGTTGAGCGTCTACCCGGGGTGGTTGCAGCTCGTCGTGCGTGGGACGCCCCTCTACCAGGCCGTCGCGCTCGAACGGGGCCTCGACGCCGGGGCGCTCTCCGCCTCGCTCATCGGCCACGCCGCCTACCTCGCCGTCCTCGGGCTCGCCGGGCTGGTCGTGACCTCACGACGGCTCGCGAGGCTGCTGCTCCCCTGACGGGCGCGGGACGTTCGCCTACGAGACCCGCAACGTCAGCCGGTAGTGCTTCGTCGGGACGCGGTCCTTGCCCGGCGGGAAGTACCGGAACACGATCGACGTCGACCCCTTGCCGACGGCGAGGAACGTGACACTCTCGATCTGGTTCCCGCCGACGAGGCCCTTCGAGGCGGAGGACTGGCGATAGGTGGTCGACACGTACTTGGCGACGGCGGCCCGCGGCCCGGCCGTCACGCGCCACGTGTAGCCACAGCTCGCCGCGCACGCGGTGAGCTCGACCCGGACTTCGTCGCCGACGCGGGCCGTCGCCGACGCCACCGGGACCCGCACGATGACCGTGGCACGGGCCACCGGCGCCACGGCCGCGCCGGCCGTGGCGAGCACCCCGCCCGCGACGAGCACCGCCGTCATGGTCGAAACCGCCAGCAACCGCATTGTGGGTCTCATCACGCTCCCGATCTCTCCGCCGGTGGCGGCCGACAGGGCCGCACCGGCACGAAGTCCTGTCTCTTTGACACGCTACGACGCCGACCGGACCGTCGCGGGGCACCCCCCGGCAAACCTGCCGGCACGCGGGTCCCTAGGGGCCGACGAGCAGCCGGTAGACGGCGTCCTCCATCTCCTTGGTCGCCAGCAACAGGATCTCGTCGCCGGCGGCGAGCACCGTCTCGGCCCGCGGCGGCACGACGTGGCTCTTGCGCATCACCGCCACGACCGCCGCGTCCCGCGGGAGGTCGAGGTCGGCGAGCGTCATCCCCGCCGCCGGGGAGCCGGGGGCGAGCGTCACCTCGACGAGATGGGTGTCGCCGTCACCGAGCTCGAGCAGCGGCACGAGCGAGCCGACCGAGACGGCCTCCTCGACGAGCGAGGTGAGCAGCGCCGGCGTCGAGACCGCCACGTCGACACCCCACGAGTCGTTGAAAAGCCAATGGTTCTCCGGGGCGTTCACGCGGGCGATGACGCGGGGCACGGCGAACTCCTGCTTGGCGAGCAGCGAGATCACGAGGTTGTCCTCGTCGTCGCCCGTGACGGCGACGGCGACGTCGACCTCCGCCATGCCGGCGGCGTCGAGCGAGCTCATCTCGCAGGCGTCGGCCTCGACCCAGGTGACATCGAGGGTCGGCTGCAGAAGTGCGATGACCTCGCGGTTCTTCTCGATGAGCAGGATCTCGTGGCCGTTCGTGCGGAGATCCCGGGCGATCGCCCGGCCGACCGTCCCCGCACCGGCGATCGCGACCTTCATGGCCGGTCCTTCCCGTCCTCGGCGGCCGGCGGGGTCTCCGGCGCCCCGAGGAGGCTCTCGAGCTCGGCGACGCCGCCTCTCGTCGCGACGAGGTGCAGCACGTCGCCCTCCTGGCCGACGAGCTCCTCGGTGTCGAGCCGGGGCTCGCCGGCGCGGATCACCGCCGCGAGCTTCGCCCGGTTGCCGATCCGCAGGCCGCGCAGCGGCCGACCGGCCCAGGACTCCGGCAGGACGCGCTCGATGAGCACGAGGCGCCCCGACGGGTCCGTCCAGGCGCACGCTTCCATGTCGGGGGCGAGGCGCTGCAGCATGTGCTCGACGGTCCACGTGACGGTGGCCACGGTCGGGATCCCCAACCGTTCGTAGATGATGGCGCGGCGCGGGTCGTAGATGCGCGCGACGACGTTGGCGATGCCGTAGTGCTCGCGGGCGATGCGGGCGGTGAGGATGTTCGTGTTGTCCCCGTTCGTCACCGCGACGAGCCCGTCGGCTCTGGACGCCCCCGCCGCGTCGAGGTCCTCGAGGCTGAACCCGGAGCCGACGATCATCTCGCCCGGCCAGTCCGCCGGGAGCCGGTGGAAGGCCCGCGGCAGGCGGTCCATGACTGACACGGAGTGGCCCTGGTCGGCGAGGCGGATCGAGAGCCCGGCCCCGACCCTGCCGCAGCCGACGACGATGATGTGCACGGCCACCATGCAACACCGGCCCGGCGGCCGAAACAACTCCTGACGGATTCGCGCCGCCGCCCGCCCGCGGGCCGGGGCGCGCTCAGCCCGGGGTCTCGGTCCCGGCCACGTCCGGCCCGGCGACGAGCTCGTACATCGGGTTGAGGATCGCGAGCTGCCCCTGCCACGCGCCGACCATCCCGCGGGCGACGAGCCGGGCACCCTGCTGGACCCCGGGGATGTGCCGGCGGCCCTGGAAGACGAGGAGGATCGCCCCGGACGGGTCGACGAGCGTGCACTCGAGGTTGGCCGTCGCCCCCCCGGCGGGCACGCGCACCGAGTGGATCCGGCCGGCGACGCGGACCCGGGCGCGCCAGCGCGCCTCGCCGATCGGCGTCGTGCCGGAGACCCTCGGGTTCAGCTCGTCGCTCGCGGGCGCGGCGGGCCGCGCGTGGCGGGTCGCCGTGCGCTCGAGGAGCGCCCGCGCCCGGGTCCGCACGCGGGCGCTGGAGAGCTGGAAGGGGACGATCGTCGCGTTGGCGTGCGGCAGCTGGGAGACCGCCTCGGCGATCCGGTCGGCCGAGCGGTCGTGGAGGATCCGTTGCCAGGCCGTCGCGAAAGCCCGCCGGGGCATGACGATCGACAGCTCGGTGTCGTCCTGGGCGAGGATCTGGGCGGCGAGCTCCAGGGCGGCACGCGACAGGCGCCGGTCCGGGCAGTCGAAGATGTCGAGCGGCAGCCGCGAGAGCCCCAGCCGGCTCCACTCGGTCTCGAGCTTGGCGGCCTCACGCGGGTCGACCGCGAAGTGCACCGCCCGCAACTCGTCCGGATTCAGCGTGCGCGCGTACTGCACCGCCCGGGCGGCGGCGAGGTCGAGCCGGTCGACGAAGACGAGCACGACGTGGCGCCGGAGCACCGGCGCCTCGCAGGCCTGCGCCGCCCCCTCCTCCAGCTCCTTGGACTCGGTCGCGTACTGGCGGTGGAGCCGCAGCAGCAGGAAGTAGAGCACCGGCCCGAGCACGACGACGAGCCAGGCGCCCTCGGTGAACTTGAACACGGCGAAGATGAGCACGACGACCGCCGAGAGCACGGCGGCGAAGCCGTTGATCACCTGGCGGTACTTCCAGCCCGGCTCGTGATGGGTCCGGTGGTGTTTCACCATCCCGGCACCGGCCATCGTGAACCCCGTGAACACGCCGATCGCGTAGAGCGCGACCAGGCTCGTGAGGCTGGCGTTCGTCCCCACCACCAGCGCGACCCCGACGACGGCGAGCACGATGATGCCGTTGGAGAACGCCAGCCGGTGTCCCCGCCGCGTCAGCTGCCGGGGTAGGAACGAGTCGGCGGCGACGAAGCTCGCCAGGTACGGGAAGCCGTTGAAGCTCGTGTTGCCGCCCGTGAACAGGATCAGCATCGTCGCGACGACGACGAGGTCCCGCAGCGCGAGCCCCACCCCGTTCGCGCCGCACACCCACCCCGCCACCTGGGCGATGACCGTGGGGGATCCCGCCGCGTAGGGCGAGGCGTGCGACCAGTGGGCGAGCAGGGTCACTCCCAGCACCAGAAAGCCGAGCACGCAGCTCATGATCACGAGCGTGATCCGGCCGTTGCGCGCCTCGGGCCGGCGGAACGCCCCCACGGAGTTCGAGATGGCCTCGAGGCCGGTGAGCGACGAACCACCGTTGGCGACGCCGCGCAGGATCACCGTGATCGCGGCGAAGGCGATCAGCCCGCTGTGCGAACCGAACGGGAGCATGCCGGCATGGCGCGAGATCTGGGCCGGGACGTCGCCGATCGCCTCGCGCACGAAGCCCACGACGACGACCGCGCCCAGCCCCAGGATGAACAGGTAGGTCGGCAGCGCGAAGGTCTTGGCCCCCTCCCGGATGCCGCGCAGGTTCCCGTAGCAAAGGACCATGATCACGGCGACGGTGATGGGCACCGTGTAGGGGACGAGCCGCGGCACGAGCGAGGTGAGCGAGTCCGTACCCGCCGTGCACTGCACGGCGACGGTGACGGTGTAGTCGATGAGCAGCGCGACGGCCGCCACCTGGGCGGTGCGCGGGCCGAAGTTGTCCCGCGCCACGACGTACGAGCCGCCCGCTTTCGTGTAGGCCTTGATCACCTCCAGGTACGACAGCGTGACGAAAAGCAGGATCCCGAGGATGACGAGCGTCACCGGGATGAGGAGCGCGAACGCCGCGACGCCGAAGAACGGCACGAGCTGGGTGAGCATCTCCTCCGTGCCGTAGGCGGAGGACGAGATCATGTCCGGGGCGAGGACCCCGAGGCCGGCCACCTTGCCCAACCGCTCGGTCGTCTGGCGCTCCGTCGCCAGTGGCGGCCCGAGGAGGGCGTTCTTCAGCCGGTAGCGCAGCGTCTCGGGCAGCGGCCGGATATCCGGTCCCGGCAGGGCGTCAGGTGCAAACTGCCGGTCGGCGCCGGCGGGTGCCGGCGTCGGGGTCTTCCCGGCGCGGGCGGCGGCGTCTTGGGGCAGCCGTGGCATGGGCCTCACCTAACCACAATTCCCCGGCTCGGGGGGTGAACCCCGCCCGCCGGCCAAGAGCCCGTCGTCGGCCCCCGGCGCCGTCGCCGGGACCGCCTGACCGTCGCCCGGCTCGCGCCCCCGGCCGCCAGGCGCGCCCCCGTCGGCGTGGGCCAGGGCGGCGCGCCGGCGCGACCCGAGCATCCGCGTCGCCGAAAGCACGGCGGCGAGCGCCATGAAGCCGATCGAGGAGAAGAAGGCGGCGTGGAGACCCGTGGTGAACGCCGGACCCAGCCGACGGGGCAGGCTCGTCGTGCCGACGAAGATCGCGAAGGCGAGCCCGCGCGAGATTGAGCGCGCCGCCACGAGAACCGCGACGGAGAACGAGAACACCATCCCGACGTTGGCGAACGTCCGCGTCATCCCCGAGGCGATCCCGAAGTCCCGCCCCGGAGCCAGCTTCATCACCGCCGAGTTGTTCGCCGGCATGAAGGCACCGGCGCCGAGCCCGTTCAGCACGGCCGCCAGGGTGACCACCGCGAGGGGGGTCGTGGTCGTCAGCTGGGAGTAGACGCCGAGCGCGAGGATCTCGACGCCGAGGCCCAGCGTCGCCGGCCAGACCGCGCCGAACCGGTCCGCCAGCCGGCCGCAGATCGGCCCGATCACGCCCCCGACGAGATACCCCGGCACCAGCAGCAACGACGCGTCGAGGGGGGTGAGGTGGCGCACACCCTGGAGATACATGAGGACCAGGAACAGCACGGCGAAGTTGGCGAGCCCCTGGAAGAGCGCGGCAAGCAGCGTGGGGGCGAACGTCGGTATCCGGAACAGCCGCAGGTTGACCATCGGCTCGGCCCGGTTGCGCTCGACGACGACGAAAGCGACGAGAACGAGTGCCCCACCGACGAGGGCGGCGAGCAGCGGGCCGGAAAGTCGCGACGTCGCGAGCTTCGTCATTGCCCAGAGCACGCCGAACAACCCCGCGCCGAACAGGGTCATGCCGACGAGATCGAGCCGCTGCCGTTGGCGCGGCGCGTCGCCGCGCAGGACCTGGCGCGCGAGTGCCAGCGCCGCCAACCCCACGGGCACGTTGATCCAGAAGATCCACCGCCACGACGCATAGGTGATGATGAACCCACCGATCAGGATCCCGAGGATGGCGCCCGCGTTCCAGCCGATCGCGTTGTAACCGAAGGCCTTCCCCCGTTCCTGCCTGGGGAACGCGTCGGCCAGGACCGCGCCACTGTTGGCGGTGAGGAACGCGCCGCCGACGCCCTGGACGATGCGGAAGGCAATGATCGTCGCCTCGCTCGTGGCCGTCGCGCACAGAGCCGAACCGATGACGAAGATGAGGAAGCCGAGTTCGTACATGCGTGTCCGGCCGAACATGTCGCCGAGACGGCCGACCTGGGTCGCCAGGATCGTGACGACGAGGATGTAGGCGACGATCACCCAGACGACGGCCGAGAGCGCGATGTGCAGGGACCGTTCCATCGCCGGAAGCGCGAGGACGACGATCGTCGTGTCGACCGCGGCCATCAAGACGCCCACGACGACGACCACGACGACGAGCTCGCGGTGCCGGTCACGTCGCGGGATGTTGGGCCCGGACCCGGACACCGGCGACGACGGGGGGATCAGGCCGGTGGGCGACCGTTCCTGTCGTTGGGCGCCGTCGGCGGGGCGACCGGCGAACCCGGTTCCGTCCGCGGCGGTCGCCTGGCCCCGCCCGGGCCATCTCATCGCGCCGGCCCCGTCCCCTGGAGGCGCGCCTCGTCGCCGCTCACGGGTACCGGTCGCACTTCGGGCAAGTCTTGGGAGCGGCGCGCCGGGTGGCCAGGGGACAAGGTCCCGGGCGGGTACCGGCCGGGCAGCCCCGACGGCCCGGGTGCGGCGCCGACGGCGGTTCGTCCGGGAGGTGGGACCGGACTAGTTGGCGGCGGGTCGCGCTGCCGCGCCGTGCCGGAACTCGGCGATGCCCGCGGCCGGGAGCGGGTGGGCGAACAGGAAGCCCTGGACTTGGTCGCAGTCGAGCGAAGCGAGCTCGTCGAGCTGCTCGCTCGTCGCGATCCCCTCGCCGATGACCGACATGCCCAGCGCGTGGGACATCGCCGTGACGGCGGCGATGATCTCGGAGTCACGCTCGGTGCGGCCGATCTGCTCGATGAAGCTGCGGTCGATCTTCAAGATGTCGACCCGCAGCCGGTGGAGGTGGGCGAGCGTCGAGTAGCCGGTCCCGTAGTCGTCGATGGCGAGGCGGACGCCCTGTTCGGAGAGGGCCTCCAGCGTCGCCTCGACGTCGCCGGCCTCGCCGTTGAGGGTCGTCTCGGTGATCTCGAGGCAGAGCCGGGAGGGCTCGAGCCCATGTTGCGCGAGGGTCTTGGCGACATAGGCCGCGAAGCTCGGGTCGACGAGCTGGCGCCCGGAGATGTTCACCGCCATCGTGAACTCGTCCGACCAGCCCCCTTCCTCGAGCCAAGCGCTGAGCTGGCGACAGGCCTCGTCGAGGACGTAGCTGTCGATCCGGGTAATGAGGCCGCGCTCCTCGGCGAACGGGATGAACTCGAGCGGCGGCACGATCCCCCGGGTGGGGTGGTTCCAGCGCACGAGGGCCTCCACGCCACGCAGGCTGCGGTCCTCGATCGAGAAGAGCGGCTGGTAAAGGAGGAAGAGCTGGGAGGCGTCGAGGGCCTCCCGCAGTTCCCGCTCGAGGACGTGGCTGGCGACGACCCGGGCCCGCTGCGAGGGTGAGAAGACCTGGAAGCGGTTCTTGCCGCTGTCCTTGGCGCGGTACATCGCGATGTCGGCGTCCTGGAGGAGCTCGCCTGGGTCGGCGAGCGGGTCGGCGGTAAGGACGATCCCGACGCTCGCCGTGATCGACAGGTCGAGCCCGGCCTCGAGGTAGGGCTTGGCGACGCTGTGCACGACCCGCTCGCCAAGCAGGCGCGGGTCGTCGTCGGCGCGCAGCGCCGTGCAGAGCATGACGAACTCGTCGCCACCGAGGCGGGCGACCGTGTCGGCGCGCCGCGCCACGCTCGACAGGCGCCGCGCCACCTCGATGAGCACCTTGTCGCCGGTCTCGTGGCCGAACGAGTCGTTGATCGTCTTGAAGTCATCGAGGTCGATGAACAGAAGCGCGATCTGGCCGGGCTGGCGCTCGAGCAGCGCGAGGGCCTGGGAGAGCCGGTCGCGCAGCGCGACGCGGTTGACGAGGCCCGTCACCGCATCGTGGAGCGACTGGTAGGTGAGGGCCTGCTCCGCCACGATCTGGGCGGTGACGTCCCGCGAGATGCCGAAGGTGCCGATGATCTGCCCCTCGGCATCCCGCAGGGGGAACTTCGTCGTCGACACCCAGACGTCGGGGCGGTTGCGGAAGGTCTCCCGTTCGACCTTGCCGACGATCGACTCACCGGTCCGGATGATCCGCTGCTCGTCCTCGAAGGCGGCGACGGCGTGCGGCTCACTGAAGATGTCGAAGTCGGTCTTGCCGAGGACGTCCGCCAGCGCCCATCCCGGCAGCTGGTCCTCGAGCCTCCTCGAAGGCGGCGACGGCGTGCGGCTCACTGAAGATGTCGAAGTCGGTCTTGCCGAGGACGTCCGCCAGCGCCCATCCCGGCAGCTGGTCCTCGAGCAGTCCCCGGCTGACGGCGAGGAAACGGCTTTCGAGGTCTTTGAAAAAGATGTGCTCGCCGGGCAGGTCGAGCAGGTTGCGCATGCAGAGGAGCTCGATCTCGTCGGGCGAGAGCTTTGGGCCCGGGTCCCCGGGATTCGACTTCGGCCGTCTTGGCATCGAGATCCTCACAGAACAATGTGCGGTGGCTTGAATACCGGACGGTGCGAGGGCCCCGAACTGCCCCCTCATCCCGCCGAACTCGCGACAATCCTCAGGACTGTCGCGAGACGATCCGATTAGTTCGAAAAATCCTACCAGGGGGCCCATCGTGGCGTGATCATGCGCCATGGCCCTGTCACACGGCGGAACCCGAGGTCACATGCCGTCAGGGCGCGCCGATCGCCTGCCGCGCGTGCGATCGACAGAACGGGCGAGCGACGGGCTGGGGCCGTCCGACGGGCCGGCCGGCGACGCCAGGCCCGGATCCCGCCGACATAGTGTCGTTCCCGTCGTATGGGGACCCTTAGCCCACGCCAGTGCCCGATGCCAGGAGATCTCGTGACCTGGTGCCGCCGTTCCATCCGGCGCGCCCTGATCGACCCTGCTGCCCGCGGGGGCCCGGTCCGGCTGCTCGCAGGTCCCGCCGGCCGGCGGGGAGTTTCCGCGGACCGGGAAGGATGGGCAACGTGGTCCTGAAACGTCGTGTCACCTACATCGCCGTCGCCGTCGCCGTCACCGCCGGACTGGCATGCGCGACGCCCGTGTCCGGCGCCACGGCGGCGAGGAGCCGGGACGCGGCCGCGCCGCGGAACGGCCGGCACAAGCCAACTCCGTCGGTGGGCCACCTGCCGACGACGTCGCCTGGCCCGGACGGGATGCAGGCGCGCTGGGTGATCGAGGAGAACAAGCGACCCGGGACCCGGGACTGGGAGATCCGCCCGGGCACACCGGGGTCGATCGCCGGGTTCGCCTCCACAACGTATGCGGCGCACGGCGACCACGTCACGCTCTACGTGACCACGACCGCATCGCGGCTGCACGTCGACGCCTACCGGATGGGCTACTACCAGGGCAGGGGTGCCCGCCTCGTCTGGCGGTCGCCCGAGGTGGCCGGGCGTCAGCAGCCGCCCTGCCCGCGGACTGCGGTGACGAACATGGTCGCCTGCGACAACTGGACCCCGACGCTCGAGTTCAAGGTCACCCGCATCTTCGTCCAGGGTGACTACCTGCTCAAGCTCGTCGGGAGCGGCGGACAGGCAAGCTACGTCCCGCTGACCGTCTGGGACCCGACCAGCACGGCCGCCTACCTCGTGAAGAACGACGTCTACACCTGGCAGGCCTGGAACCTGTACGGGGGCTACGACTTCTACGGCGGCGAGGGCACCTGTCCTCAAGGCGGGTATCCGCCGTGCAACCGCGCCCGGGTCGTCTCGTTCGACCGTCCCTACGACTACGGCGACGGGGCCGGTGACTTCCTCGGCAGCGAGTACCCGCTCATCCGCTTCGTCGAGCAGGAGGGCCTCGACGTCACCTACGTCACGGACGCGACCGTCGAGCAGCATCCCGCCCTGCTGGGAGAGCATCGGGCGATGCTGTCCCTCGGCCACGACGAATGCTGGTCGCTCACCGAACGCCGGGCGGCGGACCGGGCCGAGGCCCACGGCGTCAACATGATCTTTTTCGGGGCGAGCGCCATCCTCCGTCACGTGCGGCTCCAGGCCTCGCCCCTGGGAGCCGACCGCGAGGAGGTCGACTACCGCGACCCGACGGAGGACCCCCTCTACGGCAAGGGCGAGCCACTCGAGGTGACCGAGAACACCTGGAGCTCGCCGCCGGCCAACTGGCCCGAGATCGGATTCGTCGGCGAGCAGTACGTCGGCTACCTGCTGCCGGGCGCGAGGCCCGGGCCACTCGTTGTCGCTGCCGACGCCTCTGCGTGGATCTTCCGCGGCACCGGGCTCCGCCGCGGCTCGCAGGTGCCGGGGGTCGTCACCGGCGACCTCGACGAGTTCGACCCCGGTGACCACCCCGGTGACCTCGAGATACTCGCCCACTCGCCGGTCAGCCTCTCGGACGCGGTGAGCGAGACGGGAGCCACGCAGGGGTTCATCTACTCCGACATGACGTACTGGACCGACCCGACGAGCCGTGCCGGGATCTTCGACAGTGGCGCGACCTCCTGGATCGGGTCCCTCACTCCCTGTCCACGAGGCACGCGGGACTGCCCGGCCACGGCCACCCGGCGGATCACCGGCAACCTATTCGCGCTTTTCGGACGGGGTCCGGCGGGGCGTTTCCGGCCCTCGGTAGCCAACTGGCGATCGGTCTACGGCCCGCACGCCTGAGGCGCGGCCGCGCCTGCGCGGGACCGGCCCGGGAGTCTCGCGATGCGGTGCGCGCGAGGGCTCCGTCTACGACGGTTCGGCGACGTCGACCAGGACCTTGCCGGTGATGCCCTCCTCCACCGCGGTCTGCGCCTCACGGATCCGTGCCAGCGGGAAGCGGTGGAGCGGGAGACCGGCCTCCTCGCCCACCCGGAGCGCCCCGTCGGCGACGGCGGCGACGACGTCCTCGACGGCCGCGGACTTGGCGGCCGGGGGGACCGTGTAGACGAGGACGAACTGGTAGCGGGCGTTCAGCGTCATCACCGGTCGCACCGGCATCGACAGATCCCGCTCGTCACTGGCGTAGACGGCGACGGTGCCGTTGGACGCGAGGACGTCCTGGTCGATCCGCGCGTTGGTGACCGAGTCGACCTCGACGATGCAGCCGACCCCTTCAGGAGCGAATTCCCTGGTCCTGGCCACGACATCCTCGGAGCGGTAGTTGATCACCAAGTCGGCGCCGGCGGCCCGCGCCAGCACCGCCTTGTCCTCGGAGCTCACCGTCGTGACGACCGCCGCGCCCGACCACCGGGCGAGCTCGATCGCGGCGTGGCCGACGGCGCCGGCTCCGCCCGCGACGAGCACGGTGCAGCCGGCCAGCGTCCCCGGCCCGAGCCTGCCCGGCGGGTCCGCACCGACCGTGAGGCAACGGTGCGCCGTGAGCGCCGGGATGCCGAGCGCCGCCCCGAGGTCGAACGACGCCTTCGTCGGGAGGGGCACGGCGTGGTCGGCGGGGAGCGTGACGAACTCCTGCGCACTCCCCCCGGCGCGCCGCCATGCGCACTCCCACAGCCAGACACGCTCGCCCGACCGGGCGGGATCCACGCCCTCGCCGACCCCGACGACAACGCCGGCTCCGTCCTGTGCCGGGACCATCTCCGGGTACGGGAGCGCCCGCGGAAGCATCGCTCCGCGACGCATCTTCCAGTCCGTCGGGTTCACGCCGGACACGGCGACCGCGACGAGCACCTCCCCCGGGCCGGGGACGGGCCGCGGACGCTCGACGATCTCGAGCACCTCTGGACCGCCGTAACGGCGGTAGACACAGGCCTTCATCGCGTCACTCCCTTCCCGGGGGGCGGTCCCGCACACGGCTCCGGGCGCGTCGATCCCCCGTCACGAACCCCGCGACGCGACCAGCGGGCCGGTGCGCACCGGGGCCATCTCGACGCTGGGGCGGGTGTCCTCGGGGCCGTCACGGTCGGCCTGCCGGAGTCCCCGGTCGCCGGCACGGGACGAGACGGGCCCGCGCCGCGTCACGAACGGCCGGACCCCGCGGGAAGCCAGGCATCGACCGTGTCCGTGTGGTACCAGACATCGACTCCCCCGACCTTCACCGGCGTTCGTCCGAAGGCGAACGTCAGGTAGCGCAGCACGAGTGCCGGGTCGGCACCCGCCGGGTAGAAGACGACCGTGCCGACGTGCCAGTGCCGGAAGTACTGGCGCACCTGCGCCTCCCGGATCGGGACGTAGTTCGGGGCCAGCCTCGAGATCAGCCCCAGGTACCCGGCCTGGAACAGATTCAGCACCACGACGGGCGGCACCGGGTTGGCCCGGGTGGCTCCTGGCGCGGTCGGCGGCGGCTTGGACGCCTCGCCGCCGACGATCTTGAACCGAAAGCCCGAGACCGCCTGCCAGAGCATCCCGTAGTTGACCGCGCCGATGTCGTAGGGATACGGCAGGACGACGCTCCCCTCGGGGATCGCCCGCACCGCGGAGGAGGTGAAGTAGGCCGGAACGTCCGCCGCCTGCTCGTGTTGCGGCATCTGCGGGATGAGGGGGATCAGCACGCCGGCACCGACCAGCGCAACGAGGCCCGCGGCAGGAACCCGTCGCCAGGCCGTCGTGGCCCAGTTGCCGCGGCGGTGGGCCGGTGCACGTTCGACCCGGGAGCGGGCCCCGACGCCCCGTCTCCAGTGGTCCAGGCCGATCGCGAAGACGAAGGCCGCGGCCAGCGCCACATAGAGCGAGAACCTCGACGCGATCAGGTTGTCGAGCAGGGGGAGCTTGGCCATGATCGCAAACGGCAGCGGGACGCCGGTGGTGTGACCGCCGACGTTGAGCGACGACCCGAGCGAAATCACGTAGGCGACCAGTCCCATGAAGGCCACCGTCATGACGAACCGGTCACGCCGGATCCGGTAGAGCAGATAGGGCAGCAGAACGACCAGCGGGATCCCCAGGTAGGAACCGTTCTCGGCGATGTCGTCGTCGACGTAGCTCGTGCCGATCGCCGCGATGTGATGCGGTGCGAGGAACTGGCTGACGGTCGGGGTGATCGTCCCGAACAGGTCGACTTTCAGCTTGGACAGGCTCGCCACCTTGTGCTGCGGGCCGATCACATGCCACGGACCGCGGAAGTAGAGGTACAGGGGGTAGGCGACCAGCACGGCGAGCGTGGCGAGGGCCCACTTGGCACCCTCCAGCGCGTGGGCCATTCGTTGTCGCACCGCGGCGTGGAAGACCGCGACGGCGAAGACGATCCCGGCGACGGCGCAGATCACCGTCGTCACGAGAATCTCGATCGAGATGAAGAACTGGGCCGCGAGCAACAGCCCGAGGATCACCCCGTACCGGCGCGCGCTCCTCTCCTGCCGCCGGAGGAGCTCGTCGAGGACGAGGACGACGAGCGGCGGGATCGGCACGAACGCGACGAACAGGTGGCCGACCGCCTGGCTGACGACGTAGGGCGAGAACCCGTAGAGCAGGCCACCGAGGAACGCAGCCGGGAACCACTTCGTGTAGCGCCGCAGGACGAACATCATCGAGGTCGCCGAGGCGAAGAAGGCGAGCCGCATGAAGAGGTTGAAGGCGGCGATCGGGCCGAAAATCGCGGTGATCGGCGACGCGAGCACCCCGAGCAACGGCATCGACGTGTTGTCGACGAGATTGATCCCGTAGGGGTAGTTCATCGCCGAGGTCATGAACGGGTTGACCGCGTGGCTCAGCGCGTGGAACGTCCAGCCGAGGAACCACACCTCCTGGATCCGGTCGGAGCAGGCGCACCCGACGATCTGCGTCTCGCTGAGCGGCCCGACCGGCCAGTAGGCGAGGCAGGCGATCGCGAGGTACGCGACCATGGCCGCGAGCACCCACGCCAGCGACCTCCGCGAGAGCCACCCACGTCTCCCCGGGGTCTTTCCCGGGTCGCGCGAGGCGTGGGCGGGATGCGATTCGGTGCGTGACGTGACGTGATCCTCTGGCAGTCCCACGGGTCAGGCAGGCGTCATCACGAAACTCACCGGCGCACTCTACTTGTCGTTCGTCGTGGCACGAGTCTCCGCCCCGCTGGGGCGGCAGCCGACAGAACGAGCACGTCATGGGACCAGCGACACCGGACTCCATGACACCGGCGACGACGGCGTCTGGGCCGCTCGAGGCTGCAGGCGCCACCTTGCGACACACGACGGCGACCTACCCGGCGCCGCCGACGTGAGAACGTGCCGCGAACTGAAGGGTCGCGGGCAGCCTTCCGGGTCAACCTCCGTCCGGTTGGGATCGACCGGCCCCTCGGGTTCCCCCGCCAGGGGTGGCACCGCGGGTCGCACCGCGTCATCGACCCCACCCGCATCCCGGCCCAGGCGCGGGCACCGACTCTCGGCCCGTGAGAATCGACTCTCTGCAGGTCAGTGGGTCAGCGACGCTCCCAGCACTGGCAGCAGAATTTCTGTCACGGGGAGGGCCACGCGGCTACCCTGCGCTCAACGCATGCACCACCGCCTCACGACGTCCCTGACCTAGTGTCCCAGCTCAGCAACCCATCAGCTCTCAGTCAGGAGTGAACATGAACGCGAAACAAACCAAGATGTTCTTTTGGCCAGTGCTTGTCATCGGTGTCCTGCTGATCGTGTTGCCGCTGGCGGTCTCCATGCCAAGCAGGGCGAGCGCGGGCCAGAAGCTCCTGGCCGCCTTCCACCCGATCATGCAACCTGCCGCCGTTCAGAAGACCGTCAACTACGACGTGCAAACCTTCGCTCCGCTCGGCCCGTTCGCCACCGGGGCCGTGGCGGCCGCACCCGAGGTGCCCACGCTGGTCTCGACACTCGCCACGGCGCTGCACCTCCCTGCCGCCCAGGTGAGCGCACTCCTCGCGCACCAGACCCCGGTCCTGAGCGGGATCCTCACGCACTTCCCGCAGTTGGTTCCGATCTTCAAGAACGTCCCGCCGGGACTCGCCTGGTACAAGCCGATCGTGAACACGATGAACGCCCAGCAGAAGAACTTCGCGGCGGTCGACGCCCTGCCGAACTTCAACCTGCTCAGCTGGTTCTTCATCATTCCCGGCATCCTGCTCGTGCTGTGCGCGGGCTTTGGTCTCCTCCTCGGTCGGCGGCACGCTTAGCCGAGTCGCGGAGTCGAACCAGATAGAACCGACTAGAAGACCGCCGCCGCATCGCCCACCGCTCGGACATCCCGAGACGGAGGGCGGTGCCGCGGCGGTCTTCTTCGCGTCCGTCGAGCCGGTCGTGACAAGGAAAGCTCACGTGCCAGACGAGCGATCGCCCCAGGGCGATGCGACCCGTGCGAGAGCCCTGACGGTCGCGGTGCTCCCCCGTCGGTGGCCCGCTTGACGAGCCTCGCTCGTCGACAAGGCGAGGTGGTCGATCCCATTAGGCGCCCATCGAGGCCGAGTCAACCGAGCGGATCGGCCGATTCACACTTCTCACGGGACGTGATCCCCGTCTTCACCTGCTCGCCAGGTGCAAACGGCCCTTTACGCGAAGGAACTAGCGTCGACTCCGGCACGGATCGGGACGCGACGGGATCGAGGAACAGGGACGAACGGTGGTCGATACTTCTGAGCCGAGGGAAGCGGACAGCGATCTGGTCGAGCCGACCGGCAAGTTCCGCGTCTACCTCGGGGCGGTGGCCGGCGTCGGAAAGACCTGGGCGATGCTCGACGAGGGTTGGCGCCGCTACAAGCGCGGTGCCGACGTCGTGATCGGCTTCGTCGAGACGCACGGCCGCCAGCTCACCGCCCAACAGATACGCGACGTGCCCGTCGTCCCGCGCAAGTCCGTGGAGTACCGGGGCACGCACTTCGAGGAGATGGACCTGGAGGCGGTACTTGCCCGCAGGGCCGAGGTGACGCTCATCGACGAGCTCGCCCACACCAACGTGCCGGGCTCGGGGCCCCACGCCAAGAGGTGGGAGGACGTGCTGGAGATCTTGGAGGCGGGCATCAGCGTCGTCAGCACGGTCAACATCCAGCACCTCGAAAGCGTCGCCGACGCCGTCCAGGCGATCACCGGCGTGGCCGTGCGTGAGCGCGTGCCCGACTGGGTCGTGCGCAAGGCCGACCAGATCGAGCTGATCGACTCGTCGCCCGAGCAGCTGCGCCGGCGCATGCTGCACGGCCACATCTATCCCCCCGAGAAGATCCCCCAAGCCCTCAACAGCTTCTTCCGCCACCAGAACATCTCGGCGCTACGCGAGCTCGCGCTGAGGTTCGTGGCCGACGAAACCGAGGAGGAGCTGCTGGCGTACCTGGTCACCCAGCATCCGGACATTGTCTGGGACACCGCGGAACGCATCATGGTGGCGGTGACGGGTTCGACCGGGACCGACAGGGTGCTGCGGCGCGCGGCACGCATCGCCGCCCGCGTGCACTCCGACCTGCAGGTCGTCCGCGTCGTCGCTGACGACAGCTCGCGATCGGCATCGAAAGAGGAACTCGCGTCGGTCAAGCACCTGGCCGAGGACCTCGGCGCGAGTTGGCACGAGATCGTCGCGGACGACCCCGCCACCGCCCTGGTGCAGTTCGCCAAGGACCACCAGATCACCCTGATCGTGCTCGGCGCCGCCAGCCGGTCGAGATGGGAGCAGATCATGAGCGGGACATCCGTCGTGCAGCGGGTGCTGCGTTTCGCCGGCCAGACGGGCGTCGACGTGCACGTCATCGCCCGCTACGGTGCCGAGGCGCCCCCCAGAGAGGTGAGCACCCCCGAGGACGCTTAGCGAGCGGCGCGAGCAGGCGTCATCGCTGGCGCGATTTCCACAGCCCGGTCGCTCTGCCCAGAGGGCGGGCCGCCGCGGGACCTGGTCTGGAGGCGGGCGGTCGAACGCGGCTCGGGCGCGCGGCCAGTTCCGGCAGGAGAGCTCCTTTGGCCCGAGGATCTCGTTCCCCTTCTCTGACAGTCGTGGGGCATGACGGGGCGGGCCCCCGGGCGACTGTGACGATGAGAGGACCGGCGCCACGGGCGCGGTTGTATTTCGAACGAGCCGCGCGTGGCAGCGATTCCGAACACTCAGTTCGGCGTCTTCGTACCGGGCAGTGCCGGAGGTCGGCAGCGGCTCGCCGCAACGTCGGCGACCGCCACCGGCTGCCGGCAGCTAAGCGATGCTGACCGAATCGTCGAGGTAGACGTCCTGGATGGCCCGGATGATCCCGACCCCCTCGGCCAAGGGGCGCTGGAAGGCCTTGCGTCCCACGATGAGGCCCATGCCGCCGGCCCGCTTGTTGATGACCGCTGTCCGCACAGCCTGGGCGAGGTCGCCGGCGCCTTTTGACTCCCCGCCGGAGTTGATGAGCCCGACGCGCCCCGCGTAGCAGTTCACCACCTGCCATCTCGTCAGGTCGATCGGGTGATCGCTTGTCAGCTTCTCGTAGACGAGCGGGTCGGTGCGACCGAAGTTCAGAGCGGTGTAGCCGCCGTTGTTCTCGGGCAGCTTCTGCTTCACGATGTCGGCCTCGATGGTCACCCCGAGGTGGTTGGCCTGCCCAGTGAGATCGGCCGCCACGTGGTAGTCGGCCTCCTTGGTCTTGAAGGCCGAGTTGCGCAGGTAGCACCAAAGGATCGTGAAGAGCCCGTAGCGGTGCGCCTCGGCAAACATCTCGCTTACCTCACGCAACTGGCGCGAGCTCTCCTCCGAACCGAAGTAGATCGTGGCCCCCACGCCAAGCGCCCCGAGATCGACGGCCTGGCGAACGGAGGCGAAGGGCACCTGGTCGCCGCGGTTGGGATAGGTGAGCAGCTCACTGTGGTTGAGCTTCAAGATGAGCGGGATCTTGTGCGCGTAGCGTCTCGAGATCATGCCGAGCACCCCGAGCGTGGTGGCAAAGCCGCTGCATTCGGCAGCAACGGCAAGCTCGGCGAGCTTCATGGGGTCGAAGTAGACCGGGTTCTTGGCAAAGCTCGCCGCCCCCGAGTGCTCGATGCCCTGGTCGACGGGGAGGATAGAGAGGTAGCCCGAGCCGGCGAGGCGGCCGTGGCTGAAGAGCTGCTGCAGGTTGCGCAGGACCGCGATCGGCCGGTCGCTGGCGACGAGGACCCGGTCGATGTAGTCCGGGCCGGGCAGGCTGAGCTGCTCGCTCGCGATCGTCTTGCACTCGTGGTCGAGGAGGAAGGCCGCCTCGTCCCCGAGCACCTCGCGGATGTTGATTCCCACGGTGTTTCTCCTTCTATCGGCGCGCTCAGCCAAGCGATTGCTGGCGCGGGCGGTTCGGGCCACGAACGCTCCGGGATCTCACCATCCAGGTTCGCGCACGGCCTGCGGGCTTTCCCCCCGGATCGTATCGCCTGGAGACGGCAGCCTACTTACACCCCTGCGGGTGCCCGGGGGAATTCGAGCTCGCTCCTGGCGAACCGGCCCGCTGGGACCCGAAGAGCCGACATGGCCTCCTCGGACGGGCGCGTCGCGACAAAGGCGCCCAGTCGTAACCTCCGTCCTGTCGCCTCATGAGCGCACGGAGAGCCGCGCGGCTCGTCACACCGGGCCAACGCGCCTCGCGCGCGACAGCCTCAACCGAAGAACGCCTGCGCGACGGCGTACCACTCTGGTGTCACCGTCTTCAGCTCTGCCGTCGCCTCGTCCAGCGACACGACGGCGATCTCGTCGCCGCGCAGCGCCACCATCTGGCCGAAGACGCCTTTGTGCACGAGCTCTGCCGCTTTCAGGCCGAAACGCGTCGCGAGGATACGGTCGCGCGGCGTGGGGGTGCCTCCACGCTGGGTGAAGCCGAGCACGACCACTCGCGCCTCGAACCCCGTGCGCTGCTCGATCTCCCGCCCCAGCTCCTCGCCCACACCGCCGAGGAGGACATGGCCGAACTGGTCTGTCGCGGGCGCATTCTGGCCCACCAGCTGACTCTCGCCGCTCTCGTGTGCGAGCTCGTAGCCTTCGCTGACGACGACCATCGAGAAGGTCCTGCCGTGTTCGTGACCTCGGCGCAGGTCTTCGCAGACCGCCTCGACCGTCATCTTCTGTTCGGGGATCAGGACCAGGTCGGCGCCGCCCGCAATGCCGCTCATCAGCGCGATCCAACCGGCGTGGCGGCCCATCACCTCGACGACCATCACTCGGTGGCGTGACTCGGCCGGGGAGCGCAGACGGTCTATCGCTTCGGTCGCAGTGCTCACCGCCGTGTCGAAACCGAAGGTGTAGTCGGTGCCCGAGAGGTCGTTGTCGATCGTCTTCGGCACGCCGACGACCGGAAACCCGTGCTCACGGTAGAGCCTGGCGGCCACACCGAGCGTGTCCTCGCCGCCAATGGCGATGAGCGCGTCCAGCTCGCGCTGGCGTGCGTTCTCGAGCAGCTTCTCCACGCCGCCCTCGATCTTGAAGGGGTTCGTGCGGCTCGTGCCGATGATCGTGCCCCCGCGGTGGAGAATCTCGGCGACGTGGGCCGGACCGAGGTCACGGAAGAGCCCGTCGACGAGCCCGCGCCAGCCCTCCAGCACGCCGAGGCATTCCCAACCGGCGACGTCCGAGGCTCGTACGACCGCACGGATGACCGCATTCAGGCCGGGGCAGTCGCCACCACCCGTCAGGATCCCGACCCTCTTCGCCATCGTGTCCTCCTCAGATCGTTGTTGACGGCGGCTCGCCAGTTCGGCGGCAGCCACGCCGAGATCCTCGGCGGCTTCGCCAGGCGCAACTGACAAGAGTAGTTGCCTCTCTTGAAGCCATGGTGAGGCGGGTTGCCAGTGCCCACGCGCCGAAGTTCGGGCGACTCGACGCCGGGACCGAGTTGTGTCGGGCACTGCAAACGTGTTCCCCAGGTGTCGTGCGCGCCGCCGCCATCGAATGCTGACGGGTTCGGCCCGACGCTTTCAGACCTCGTCGCCGAGGTCCGAACGGCCAGCGGCCCTCTGCCCTCCGCCACCTCTAGAGTTTGCTCTAGCGGGTAACGATCGGTTCCTGGTGGTTCGTCGACGTCGTCGCGACGAGATCGGGAGGGTCGCTCTACCGGCGGGAGGAGAGAGATGGGCTTTGTGACCCCGGCCCAGCGCTTCGACGTGATCAGCGTGGGCGACGTGGCGACCGACCTGTTCATCCGGCTGTCCGACAGTCAGGTCGAAAGGCGCGTCGACGAGAGCGGAACCTGGCTCGAGTTCCCGCTCGGTGCCAAGATCCCCTACGAGAAGGCAACGACTGTCGAAGCCGGCGGGAGTGCCGCCAACGCAGCCGTGGCGCTGGCGCGTCTCGGCCTGCGCGTCGCCCTTGCGAGTTTCCTCGCCCACGACGAGGTCGGCCGCGACCTGCTTGGCGCGCTCCACACCGAGCGCGTCGACACCCGTCTTGTCCACATCGACTCGCCCGCACACACAAATCGCAACTTCGTGCTGTCATGGCACGGAGAACGAACGATCCTCGTCTGGCACGAGGAGTTCGACTACCACTGGCCACACCTCCGGCCGAGCGAGATTCCGAGCTGGCTCTACCTCACCTCGCTCGGGCCGTACGCGCTCGACTACCAGGACAAGATCGCCGACTGGCTCGACGAGAACTCGGCCGTCCGGGTGGTGTTCCAACCTGGCACGTTTCAGGTCGAAGAGGGGGTCGAGCGGCTCGCGCGCCTGTACCAGCACGCGGAGGTCCTCGTCTGTAACCGTGCCCAGGCCGCCGCGATGACCGGTGGCCGCCTCGGCGACCCCGCCGAGCTGCTCGACCCGCTGTTGAAGCTCGGCCCCCGTCAGGTGGTCGTTCTGGACGAGGCAGGCGGCGCCGTCGCGGCCGATGGCGCGAAGCGCTATCTCGTCCCGCCGTTCCCTGATTCGAGCGCTCCGCTTGACCGCACCGGAGCGGAGGACGCCTTCGCGGCGACGTTGGCGGCGGCACTCGTCCGGGGCATGCCGTTCGCCGATGCTCTGCGGTGGCCGCCGGTGAACTTCATGAGCGTCTCGCACGAACTCGGCTCGCAGGCCGGACTGCTGCACGAGGACGAGTTGCGCGGCCACCTCGACGAGATGGGTACCGCTTTCTCGGTGCGTCCCAGCTGACGATGCGCTTAAACGACGAATCCCTTCCCGAGCTGCATACGGCGTGGCGGTGACGTCGGGAAACTTCCTCGGCAAGCTCGATGTGACCGAACCCGGGTCTGCTGCACGTCCAGTTGACTAGGCAGATCACTTCGGTGTCACTGCGTTTCTGACTGGGGCATTCCAGTGAGCGGCTCTGGAGGATTCCGGTGAGCGCCGTCATGGGGCGCGAACCCACACGTGGATTTTGGTGGGACCATGAGCATTGTGCGCAAGCTCGGCGTCGTGGTGATGGTGGCGGTGATCCTTGCGCTGACCGGGTGGACCGGCCCGACGGTGCCCGTGGGGAGAGCCGCCGCCCGCCCAAAGGCCGCCAACCGCTCTCACCCCCAAGTCACCCCGACCGCCGTCGCTGGTGCCGACGGGTACTTGTGGCTGGCGGGGACATATTCGTGCGCGAGCGGAACCTGCTCGGCACTGATGGTGAGCACCAACGGGGCGCAGACCTGGAGACAGATCGGTTCGCCACCTGTCGCAGTCGTCTCGGCACTGTCCTACTACGGCGTGCTCAGCTTCGCGAACCGTGAGGACGGCTATGCCCAAGGAAGACCAGGAAAGCCCCTCTACTGGACGGGAGACGGTGGAAGGCGCTGGCAGCAGGTTCCATTGAGCGGGGACCTGCACAGCCTCGTTACGACTGGCGGTCATGCCTACGCGCTGTGGTGCGTCGGCGGAGGTGCCAACTGCGACTCCCGTTACTACCTGGCGGTGTCTTCAGTTGAGGACAACTCCTGGACGACCACCCCGTTGTCCCCAGCCACCAATGCGCAAATCGTCTTTCTCACCGCTTGGAGGTCCAGGGTTTGGCTGGTAGTGACACCGGCAGGTGGTGGCGAGACGCGTCTACTTGTTTCGTCGAATGGGGGCAGAACCTTCTCAAAGCCCTCGGCGACCGGCCTAAGTGGGTATTCCGCAAAGGCGATCGCAAGCTCCTATCAGACGCTGTGGGGAATCTCCTACGGCGGTTCGCTGGTCGCACTGGCACGCTCCACGGATGGCGGCAAACGCTTCCTCGGGTTTCCTGAGGAGGCGGGCGTGGACTTCTTACCGGGCACGCGCGTCTTCCCCGTCTCCAGCCACGAGGCTTTGGCGGCAGATTCGCTGGGCCTCGGGTTGTTTCTCACCTTCAACGGCGGTCAGAGCTTCACTCGGGTCCTGCCGCGCGCTCAGATACTTGACGTGGGTTTCGCCACCGGCGACGACTGGCTCACCCTCGGGAATCCCCACCCCACAGTGGCGTGGTCCCCACCGACGAGTGTCTGGCTCACCACCGATGGCGGGCGTTCCTGGCAGCGAGTGAAGGCCCCGAGGGTGTAGGCGGGAGGACGACAACGGTGCGCAGGCTCGGCGTGCTCGTGACCGTGACCATGGCCCTGGCGCTCGCAGCCGGGACAAGCGCGGCAAGCGGGACTGCGACAGTTGGGCATTCACTGGCGATTGCCGGCCTCAGACCCAAGTCTGAAGCAGTTACGACGTGGTGGGTCGATTCCACCTGGCTGTCCCCGCTCACCGGTTGGGTGCTCGGCGAGGGCACGACCGGTTGCCCGACGTGCGCGGTCATCAAACGCACGGTCGATGGCGGTCGAAGCTGGTCTGCGGTCCCGGCCCCGGCAGGAAGAACGCTGATCTCCGGCGGTAGCACGTACACCTGCTGGAAATCGGGTGGCTGCGTCACGCACCTTGTGTTCGCAAATCGCGACGACGGTTACCTCTTTGGCCCGGACCTGTTCACCACCAGCGACGGCGGGCGAACCTGGCATCGCCAAGCCGGAGAACGGACCGCTGCCCTTGCGACGGTCGCCCCAGGGGTGGTCTGGCGGCTCACCTACGCCGGCGGTGGATGTCCGGGGCCATGTGATCTGGCACTGCAACAACAACGCGCGGGGTCGACAATCTGGACCACCGTACGAGCGCCCTTCGACGGAGCGGACACCGGCGTCGTTCCTCAGATCGTCAGTACCGATACTGCTCGGGTCCTGGTGGCCTTCTACGGAAACATCGCGGGTGGCGTGACGAGCCATGCCACATTCTTCGTCACGGCCAACCTCGGGCGGTCTTGGTCGACCCGAGCCGACCCCTGTGGCGGGACCGGTAAGGGGGAGGACGACGCCTACGACACCAGTGCCGCTGGTCCCGGTGCTGTCGTCGTGGTGTGTGTGGCCAAGGCGGACTCGAACACGGAGTTCGTCCTTGTATCTCGCGATGGCGGTCGGACCTTCGGTCCACGGCGACCGCTGCCTCGGACCGCCGCCAGCATGATCGCCGCTGTAAGCGCAAGCACCATCGTCCTAGCCACCGGCAACGTGAATGGTGCCGGTCCCCTGACCTACACGTTGGAGATTTCCACCGACGGAGGGGTGACCTGGCGAACAGTTGTCCGCGACCAGGAGACGCTGGCGAGCTCCACGCCCGGACAGAGCTATCTGGGCTTCGTGTCTTCGACCGTGGGCCACTGGGTTGGATACGGGAACAAGCTCTGGACGACCACCGATGGAGGCGAACGCTGGATACCCATCAGTGTCTGAGAAGCCAGCGGATGGCCCCGCATCCTCGTGATCGAGAGCGTGTCATCTTCGTTTCGCCCTGGCTCAGGCTCGAGCCGGCAGTCGGAGATCGTGGACATCGGCCTTCCTACGCAAACCCCTATGTCATTCGGATCTGTGATTGCGCTTGTGTGCGATTGACCCAGCTGCCAGGCGAGTGACGCCCTGGTCGCGTCGGTCGTCGGGCGCGCATGACGACGGAGACGTGGCCTGGCGGATCCGAGGAGGGGACCGTCCGGATCCAAGGCGATACGCGCACTCGCAGGTGAGCTCGTCACTGGCGCTCGAAAGGGGAGGCGACCGCCAGATGAACATGACTATGCCCACCGAGGGGGAATTGTTACGCCCCCGACCAGCGCCTTCTTTATGCCCTCTGAGCTCGACTGATTCAGCACATGACTAGAGACATGATTGGCCACGCTCTCCTTCGAGCAGCGCTCTGTCCATGACCAGCTCGCGTCCTATCTCTCGCGTTTGCCAGTTTCAGCCGTTGAGGCTACGTCGGAGCGGCGAATCGATGAGCGTTTCGGGGCCCAAGTAGATCGGGCGCAACTCAACGCGCGCGGAAGGCAACAACCCGGTTTGAAGAGGGCGCGAGCAGCAGACTGTCGCCGACGCTCGGGGTGGGGAAGTGGTTGGCGAGGGCCAAGCCGATGGTGGCGTGCTGGCGAACGGCTCCCGTGGCCGGATCGAGTCCGTAGATCACTCCATCTTGTCCGATGGTCCACACGAGACCGGCAGCGACGATCGGGGGGCCGCCGCCGCTGCTCGCACTCCACAGGATGCGCAGCGAGGGCGGTGAATGGCCGACCCGCAGCGCGACGGTGCCGCTCAGACAGGGCAGGTAGACGGTCATGCCAACGACGGCGCTGCCACCGTCGATGTCGCTGGCACACGCGTCACCGAGACTCGCCTCCTGGTGCCCGATGCCGCCGAGGTGTGTTCCGTCCAGCAGGTAGACGATGCGCGACTTGCCCGTGAGCACGACCTGGCCGCTCGCGAGCAGGATCGGCGCCGTCGTCATGTCGAGGTCCTGGGCGTTGTTCGACGGCCACGTTGTCGGGGCGAAGTACTGCAGCAGGTGCATCGAGGGCGAGAGCTCCAGGACCGAGTCGCTGTCGTCGTACCGCTGACTCGACGAGTAGACCGAGCCGTTCCCCGTGCTGACCCAGACGTCGCCGCTGGCGCTAACCACTGGCGCCGCACCGCCCATCCAGACCGCCCCCTCGCGTTCACCTGGGGCGCTGTCGACGGTGAAGTATTCCCGGTTCGCTCCGTTCTCAGCGACCGAGACCACCCGGCCGCGATAGGTGGAGCAGTCGCCGTAGTTCCCACCCATACCGAACACGACCCGACCTTTGTCGAGGGTGAGACCGGTCCGCTGCAGCAGAGCGGCCGGGTCGGCGCCGGGTGGATCGATGACGCGCTGCATCTCGAGCGCCCCGGACGCCGTGTTGAGGCCGACCAGGACGTGGGCCGGCCGGGCGTTCCTCAGCTCATCAGCGACGACGAAGATCTCGTTCCTCGTCGGGTCGATGACCGGCGTGCCGGTGATGCCAACCGACGGGGAGATGTCCCCGCAGGGCAGTAGTGACGACGGTACGGGACGGGCCAGGTGCTTCGCCCATACGACGCGACCGGAGGTCGACGACAGCGCGTAGACGGTGTCGTTCTCGGTCGCGACGTAGACGTCGTGCGAGAAGACCAGCGGTTCGCCGTAGAGCTGACCGTCGAGGGCGGGCGACGTCCAGGCCGCGTGCGCCGTGTCGACCGATTTCACGGTCCGTGACAGGCCTAATCCCGCAGGGCCGCCGTGGTACACCGTCCAGTCGCTCGAGGCGTCGCCAGCGAGGGTATTCGCTCGGGCACTCGGTCCACCGACGACTGCGATCGCAACAAGGACGAGCGCGGCCCACGTGACGGCGACTCGACCAGCGGCCATGGGTGTGCGGCGGCGTGACAATCGTGCGATGCGCGAATCCTAACGAGCATGAACTACCGTGCAAGACCCCTTCGTGTACTTCGGTAGGCCACACGGGCCACATGGCGGCGCGACGCTCCGACGGACGCGCTCGGCCTCGGTCGCGGCACAGGCCGTAGAGCGCGGGCGGCGCGGCGCGGCGCGCCAGAGCCGTGCCGTGCCGTGCGATGGCGATGCCGGCTACTCGGGGCCAGACATCGACATTGCCAACCAACTCGAGTCAGTCAGGTCGCGACGCGGGCAATTGCGATCAGATGGCAGGTGAATGCCGCAATCGTGCACGCGTGGAACAGCTCGTGGAAGCCGAAGAAGCGTTCCGACAACCTGGGCCGGCGCAGCGCGTAGACGACGGCGCCGGTGGTGTAGAAGAACCCCCCGAGGATGACGAGCAGGATCGTGATCACACCGGCAAGATGCCACAGCTCAGGCATCCAGAAGATCGCCGCCCAGCCCAGACCGACGTACATCGCCGTGTAGAGCCACCGTGGGGCAGACAACCAGGCGACACGGAGCAGAACTATCGCCAGCGCGGTGGCCCAGACGATGCACAGCATCACGGTGGCCTGAGAGGAAGGCAGTACGGCGATCCCGAGGGGCGTGTACGTGCCCGCGGTGATCAGCGCGATGTTCGAGTGGTCGAGACGCCGCAGTACGCCCGCCGTGCGTGGACTCCAATTGCCGCGGTGGTAGACGGCGGACGTACCGAAGAGCATGCATGCCGTGAGCGCGAACACTGCGCACGCGACGCGGCCTGCATGCGTCGTCCCGTCGGCTGCGAGCCAGAGGCCCGCCACGAGCGCGTACGGGAATGCCCCGAGGTGGAGCCACCCGCGAAGACGCGGCTTCGGAGGTGCAATTGCGGCGTTCACGTCCTCAACCTAATGGGAATCGACCACCTCCCCTGATTAGCGAACGAGTCTCGTCTACCGAGCCACCGACTGGTGAGCACTGCCGCTTCCACGGCCTCGAGCCCTGGTTCTGGATCGTGCCCCGGTCGGTCGGTCAGGCCCCTTCGACGGCTGGTGGGATGTCGTACCTCGAAGCGGTTCCTCGCCTCGGCCGGGACATTTCAGACCAGCTGGGCGGAAGGCGATCGGCGCAGTCGGTCTCCCTTCCGGCGTCGTGAGGCAGTTGAGCACCGAGTCTCCTGGCACCAATCAACGCCAGAGGTTCCGACTGATCACAACCACCCGGCGGCCAGGGGCGACGGGACACTCAAGAATGAGCCGTTGTCGCGTCCCAGAGGCTTGACTCAGTGTGCATCAAGTTCTAGAGTCACGATGAGATAAGCAGATGGAGAGGAGCTTCGTGGTCGAGATGACAGATCGGATGAGCGAGGCCGCTTTCCTCGACCGCTATGCGAAGGTCGCACGGTCACAATTCCCCCGTTCCGAGCACACAGTCGACATCGCCCTCTTCACGATCCGTTCCGGCGCACTGTCGCTGCTGCTCGTACGACGCGGAGAGCATCCCGAGAAGGACAAGTGGGCACTACCTGGTGGGTTCGTCAGGCTCGGCGGCGGAGGTTACGGCGAGGGTGAAGACCTCGACACCGCTGCACTGCGGGAGCTGGCTGAGGAAACCGGGCTCGAAATGTTCCCTGGCTATCTCGAACAGCTCAAGACCTACGGCAATCCATGGCGCGACCGCCGGGGTCGGGTGTTCTCAACGGCCTACGTCGGAATGATGCCGGACCTTCCCGCGCCCCGCGGCGGCGGCGACGCCGCGGACACCCACTTCTTCGCGATCAGCGACCTTGACAGCCCTGAGGGGCCTCCGCTCGCTTTCGATCATTCCGACATCGTTCACGACGCACTCGAGCGCGTGCGCGGGAAGATCGAGTACGAGGGGCGGCTGGCGGCCTCCTTCCTCACGGAACCGTTCACCATCCCCGAATTGCGGCGTGTCTACGAGGCCGTCTGGGGTGGTCCCGTACATCGAGCCGACTTCAGGCGCAAAGTGCTCTCGGTCGACGGCTTCTTGGTTTCAACCGGCAATCACGACACCGAGACAGGAGGGCCCCCGGCCGAGCTGTACCGGCTCGGGCTGACAACTCAGTTCCACCCTCCGATGCTGCGCGGGGCGATGCTCACAGCAAAGCGAACACATGATGGCTGAGCTCCCGCAACTCATCGGCCCGCGGGAGGAGTCCACGCGCACGTGCGGCTGGGTTGCGAAGGTCCGAGAGGCAAAGCCTGGTCGATCACCGGAAGAACGGTGGGCGCCATGCTGAGCTGGCTAGCGCATCTCGTGGCGCCACTCAACGTGGTCGTCTTCGTGCTGGGCAACGACCACGTGAGCTGGGCCGAGATTCTCGGCTTCGTGTCTGGAGCTGCGTGCGTGTGGCTCACGGTAAAGAGCCGGATCAGCAATTTCCCAGTTGGAATCGCCAACTCGGCGTTCTTCCTGGTGCTGTTTGCTACTTCACGGCTGTGGGCCGACTCCGGTCTGCAGGTCCTCTACATCGTGCTCGGATTCACCGGATGGTGGCAATGGCTGCATGGAGGATCGCATTGGACACGCCTCGTCGTCGGTCGAAGCCCGCGGTGGGCCCTCGCTCTTGGTCTTGTCTTTATCGGCTTCGGGACCTGGGGGCTGACGGTCGCGCTCGGCGCGGTGCGGGACATCGCCCCGTTCTGGGATGCGCTGACCACCTGCCTTTCCCTAGTCGCTCAGGCGTTGCTCAATTGGAAGAAGCTCGAGAACTGGTACTTCTGGATCGCCGCTGACGTCGTCTACGTCCCTCTCTACGTCGTGAAACGCCTAGATCTGACCGCGGTTGTGTACGTCCTCTTCCTCTCAATGTGCTTCCTCGGCGTGCACGAGTGGCGGCTTGCAATGCGCGGACAGATCGGCTCGAAATCAGTACCGGCTAGATCAGTGCCGGCTAGGGCGGAGGTCGCGTGAAGCGGTTTCGGTCGGCTGTAGTGTTTGGCAAGTTCTGGCCGCTTCACACCGGTCATCTGCGTCTGATCAGCGAGGCCATCGCCGCCTCGGAGCAGGTGAGCGTGGTTGTGGACGACGGTGATGAGGATGTGCCCGCGGACGTCCGTGTCACCTGGTTGGTCGAGGCATTCCCGACTGCCACTGTCATCACCGCTCCGGACCTCTGCGGTCACGACACCTCAGACTGCACCCCGTCGTGTTCGGCCAGATACGCCGAGTGGCTTACGGCTGCGCGCGTACACGTCGAGGCTGTCTTCTCTGGCGAACCCTATGGAGATCTCCTCGCCTCCTGCCTCGGGGCTGTCTCTGTTCGGTTAGGCCGGGAGAAGCCGTCGGAAGCGGGTCGCGAGATTCGGGCGGACCTCGTCGGCCACTGGGAGATGCTCTCAGCGCCCGCGCGCGCTTGGTACTGCCGGCGAGTCGTCATCGTGGGCGCCGAGTCGACAGGGACGACCACGCTTGCCACCGACCTCGCGCGGCGTCTTGGAACCGTCTGGGTTCCCGAGTACGGCCGACAGTTCACCGAGGAGCACGGCCTCGAACACCTGTGGAGAAGCCGAGACTTCGAGAGCATCGCGCGACATCAGGCGACACTCGAAGATGAGGCAGCGAGGCGTTCGGGGCCCGTGCTTGTCTGCGACACAGACGTGCTGGCCACCGCAGTCTGGCACCAGCGCTACGTGGGCGGGCGGTGCGAGGTCGTCGAGGAGATGGCCTCAGAACGAAGGCCCTGTCTGTACGCGCTCACCTCCGACGACATCGCTTTCACCCAGGACGGACTACGGGACGGGGAACACCTTCGAGGTTGGATGACGCAACGCTTTCGCGAACGGCTTGCGGGTAGCGGTGTCGCGTGGCTGGAGACGCAAGGTGACAGGCGGGAGCGGGTAAAGCAAGTTGTGGAATCGATCAGCGAGCAGCTCGGCCCGAGATGGGCCCTCGAGCCACGAAAGGTCTGAAGTGTTTCGCCGATCACGATCCGAGCGTGAAGCATTGGCCAAATACGAACGCTGGCGGTTCATGCGGTAGCGAGCTGGCAATTGGCAAGAAGCTTCTGACGAATTGGGCTGTGAACTGCTCTAATGAGGAGACTTCGTGGCAGCCCCAACGGGATTCGAACCCGTGTCTCCACCTTGAGAGGGTGGTGTCCTAGGCCACTAGACGATGGGGCCAAGATCGTCGCCCACTAGGTGGGCGGTTCAGCAGCGTACCCGCGTGTGACACGGCCCCGCGTACCGTCGCCCGCGGCATTCGCCGCCAACTGAACGACGCACGCCGTCGGCGCGCGATCCCACCTCGCGCAAGCCCGGTCCGCGCGGCGAAAGGTGCTTCGTCTGGCCGATCCCACAGGCACTCCACCGCTGGCTCGGGGGGGAGGACTCGAACCCCCAATAACAGGGCCAGAACCTGTCGTGTTGCCGATTACACCACCCCCGAATGGGCGTTCGGCGATCCTAACAGTCGGCACGACGGTGCTGGCTTCTCGCGCGGGCCCACGACTCGAGGGAGGGCAGCCCAGCCGGACGCCGGGCAGGGAGAGCTAGTAGGCCGCCCAGGCCGCGTTCCCGAATCCGAACACCCGTCCGACCGCGACCCCGGTTGACTCGCGCAGCAGCGGTCCCAGTTCGTCGAACACGAACTTCTTCGAGCTCGGGGGCGGGGACACCTGCAGCGTCAATCCGTCCGCCGACCCGGCGCCCTGAGTCCACAGGGCATCGATCGCATCGGTGACGACAATGACGCCGCTGCCTCGCCTGTCGAAGAGCTTGGCCGCCAATGACAACGTCTTGACAGCGTTGGGGGCCTCCCGCACGACCAACGCCGAGGACGTGACCCCATGCGCCTCGAGCCAGTTCGTGTCATAGGAGAGGGATCCCACCTTGCCAGCCGACGGCGGGTACCACGTGAGGAGGACTTTCGGCGCGCGATTGCTCCGGTAGAGGAGGGCCGCCTGGCGGAGCCGGGACGTGAGGTCCGTGCGGTCCGCTTTGGCGACCGGTTCGCCGAGGACGACGATCGCCGCGGCGGGTCGCACCGAGTCCGGTGCCGTCGACAGCCGGGAGGCGTTCACGACCTGCACGCCGCACACGACGACGTAGACCACCGCCGCGAAGACGACGAGCGAGAGGAGCTTCGAGATCAGGCGAACCGGTCCGAACAGCATGGTTTCGCCACCCCCTATCGGTCCGTCGCCTGAGGTCCCAGCAGTTCGGCGAGGGCGGCGTCGATTCGTGACAGCGTGCGTTCCCTGCCGAGCACCTCGAGCGACTCGAAAAGCGGCAGTCCCACGCTCGATCCCATCGTCGCGACGCGCACCGGAGCCTGCGCCTTGCCGAGCTTACGTTCGGCGTGCCCGGCGATGGTGGTGAGCGAGAGGCGCAATGCCTCGGCGGTCCACGGATCCTTGCCGAACAGCTCCCCCGCCTCCTCGAGGATCGCTTTCGCCCCTCCGTCGCGGCGCACCACCTTGTCGAACGAGGGCGGGTCGACGACGAACGGCTCGTCGAACAGGAACTCGAGGTAGCCGACGACCTCGCCGAGCGTGGCGACACGCTCCTGGATGAGCGGGGCGAGGCGCACGACCTGCCCCTCGTCGTAGGTACCGGCGGGCCACGGGACCGTCGTGTCGGCGAGGAAGCGTCTCATGCGCCCGACGAAATCCTCCACGCCGAGCGCCCGGATGTAGACACCGTTGAAGTGCGCGAGCCGCTTCTCGTCGAAGAACGCCGGTGAGACGTTGACGTCCTCGAGACGGAACTCGCCGATCATCTCCTCGACGGTGAGGAACTCCCGCTGGTCGGGAGGGCCCCAGCCGAGCAGGGCCAGGTAGTTCCGCATCGCTTCGGGCAGGTAGCCCTGGTCCCGGTAGTCCTCGACGGCGACGCGGTCACGCCGCTTCGACAGCTTCTGGCGCTGCTCGTTCACGAGCACGGGCAGGTGCGCGAAGACGGGCAGTGGCGCCCCGCCGAGCGCCTGCCAGACCATGACAGCCTTCGGCGTGGTCGGCAGGTGTTCCTCCGCCCGGATGACGTGGGTGATCTCCATCGCCATGTCGTCGACGACCACCGCGAGGACGAACAACGGGTCCCCGTTCGACTTCACCAGCACGAAGTCCTCGATCGTCGAGTTGGCGAACTCGACGTTGCCGCGCACTATGTCCCGCACGAGGGTCACGCCCTCGTCGGGGACGCGGAATCGCAGGACGCGGCCCGGGCCGGGCGTGAGCCCGCGCTCCCGGCAGTAGCCGTCGTAGCCGGGGGTCTGGTTCGCGCGTGTTCGCTCATCGACTGCGGCGCGCGTGCAGTCGCAGGCGTAGGCGTGGCCGGACTCGTAGAGCCGACGCGCCGCGTCCTCGTAGAGGCCCCGGCGCTCCGACTGCAGGTACGGGCCCTCATCCCAGTTGATGCCGAGCCATTCGAGCGCCGAGAGGATCCCCGCGGTCCAGTCCGGGTGGCTGCGCTCCCGATCGGTGTCCTCGATGCGGAGGATGAACTGCCCGCCGGCGCGCCGGGCGAACAACCAGTTGTGCAGCGCCGTCCGGGCACCTCCGACGTGGAAGTAGCCCGTTGGGGAGGGAGCGAAGCGGACGCGCACTGTCGCCGGCGCGGTCACTCCTCCTCGATCGAGATCGCCCCGGTCGGGCACGACGTCACCGCCTCCTCGACGAGGCTGCGCAGCTCCTCGCCCGGGTGCTCCTCGAGGACGTAGAGGTACCCGTCGTCACGGACCTCGAACACGGCCGGCACGATCCCCATGCAGACGGCGTTGGACTGACAGGTGTCAAAGTCGACGACGACTCGCAACTTGCGCCTCCAAAATGGCCGCAGCACCTCTCAAAGCCAGGTTAGCCAGCGTCGCGATCTGGCAGCGGCGCTCCGTTACGCTTCGGGCACTGTGGCCGCGCCCAAACACCCGGCCCGGATCGCCGCCGGACTCGTCGTCCTGCTCGGGGTCGTGCTCGTCGCGGCGGTGGCTTCCGGCGTGTTCCGGACCCCCGCCCCGAGGCTCACGCCCGCCCAGATCGCCGCCCGGGCCATAAAGCGCCTGCTCGCACAAGAGGCCTCGACGGCGAAGGCCGCCGACGCGCTCGTGGCGGTGAAGATCCCCGTGGTGTCCTCCCGAGTTGTCGCCGCCCCCGGTGTGCCGGCCAAGCTCTTCCGGGCGCCGCTCGCGCCGGAGGAGGTGCTCGGCTTCGTCCCGTACTGGGAAGCCCCGGATCTCAGCGCCGCTGACCTCGCCGACACGAGCGTCATCGCCCTCTACGGGGTCGAGGTGGCCCGCGACGGCGGATTCCTCCAGACCGGACCCGGTTGGGCCTTTTATTCCACCACCGGCTACGGCTCGCTTACCGCCGCCGCGCACGCGGCCGGCGACCGTGTGCTCTTCACCATCGCGACGACCGACCCCGGCGTCATCGACAACCTCGCGCACGACCCGGGGCCGACGAGTGCCCGCCTCGCCGCAGCGATGGCCCAGGCCGTCGCCGCGGGGGGACTGGACGGGGTCGACATCGACATCGAGGGCACCTCGCAGGCCGACCGCGCCGGTTTCGTCCGGTTCACGGCCGACTTCGTGACGGCGCTGCGTCACGACGGGATGGACAAGACGGTCGTCCTCAACTGCTACCCGCAGTCGGCTGGGAACTCGAGGGACTTCTTCGACGTCGCGAAGCTCGCGCCCCTCGTCGACCAGGTGTTCATCATGGACTACGACATGGAGCAGACCGCGAACTCGACGGCGAACGCCCCGCTCACCAACGGGGACCTCGGGCTGAGCGACGTCCAGTCGCTCATCCAGTACCGCAAGGTCGTGCCGGCCTCGAAGCTGATCCTCGGGATCCCCTTCTACGGCGTCGACTTCACGACGATGACCGGGGCACCCGGGTCGCTCGCGCTGACCGAGTCGCCGACGGTTGAGACGTACGAGACGATCGCCGCCGGCGGCCGGACGCCCTTGTGGGACCCCGGCTCCCAGACGGTGTGGACACGCTTCAGGGTCGGCTCGACCTGGCACGAGACCTGGTTCGACAACCCGGTGAGCGTCGCGATAAAGCGCGCCCTCGCGGCCGAGTTCC
Organism: uncultured Acidimicrobiaceae bacterium; assembly: GCA_963823945.1. Lineage (GTDB taxonomy): Bacteria > Actinomycetota > Acidimicrobiia > Acidimicrobiales > Bog-793 > Bog-793. The sequence goes on along the minus strand of CAWGNK010000003.1, from coordinate 614,298 downwards.
ACCTCGGGGGCGTCGGGGTCTGGGCGCTCGGATTCGAGGGGGACGCGACGTCGATGCTCCGCGCGCTCGACGGCGGCTCGCCGCCGTATCGCACCGCCCCAGCCGCCGGCTGACGCGGGACCGCTCAGCTCTCGGCCGTCTCGCCTGTCCGGGCGACGGCCCGCATCAGCCGCGACTTGCGACGGGCCGCCTGGTTGGGGTGGATGATCCCCTGGGCGGCTGCCTTGTCGATGCGTCGTGCCGCCGAGGCGACCTTCGCCGCGACGTCGTCGGCACCGTCATCGGCCGCGAACAGTGCGCTTTTCGTGCGCGTCTTCAGCTCCGAGCGCACGGACTTGTTGCGCTCGCGCCGGGCCTCGTTCTGGCCGATGCGCTTGATCTGACTCTTGATGTTCGCCATGGATTCCCTTGCGATGGTACCGATGATTCCGTGCCTGGACGGGCGGCGCATCGTACCAGGCCAGGAGGCATGGCCTGACCGTGCGCCCCGCGAGCAGGCCAGTCGGGGGCCCGTCCGGCGGAGATGGCACGATGGGTGCATGACCGAGGCGTCGATGATCCGGAACTTCTCGATCATCAGTCACGTCGACCACGGCAAGTCGACGCTGTCGGACCGCATCCTCGAGCTGACCAACGCCGTCGACCCCCGCGACATGCGGGAGCAGTACCTCGACTCGATGGACATCGAGCGCGAGCGCGGCATCACGATCAAGGCCCAGAACGTCCGTGTCCACTGGCGCGGCCACGTTCTGCACCTCATCGACACCCCCGGCCACGTGGACTTCGGCTACGAGGTCTCACGCAGCCTCGCCGCCTGCGAGGGCGTCATCCTGCTCGTCGACGCCTCCCAGGGAATCGAGGCGCAGACACTCGCGAACTGCTACCTCGCGCTGGAGAACGAGCTCGAGATCGTCGCCGCGCTCAACAAGATCGACCTCCCCGCCGCCGACCCCGAGCGCTACGCCGGGGAGATCGAGAACGTGCTCGGCATCGCCGCCGACACGGTGCTGCGCATCTCCGCCAAGACGGGCGCAGGGGTGCCGGAGCTGCTCGACGCCGTCGTCACCCGCATCCCCGCCCCGCGAGGCGACCCCGGGGCGAGGCTGCGCGCCCTCGTGTTCGACTCGTACTACGACCAGTACCGGGGAGTGATCAGCGCGATCCGGGTCGTCGACGGGACGCTGCGAGGCGGATCGCGAGTCCGTTTCCTCCAGGCCGGCGTCGTCCACGAGGTCGAGGAGATCGGGATCCGCGCGCCGGCGATGACGCCGGTCGACGCGCTCGGCCAAGGCGAGGTCGGCTATCTGGTCGCCGGCGTGAAGGACATCAGCGAGGCCCGGGTCGGCGAGACGGTGACCGACGCGGCGCGCCCCGCCCACGAGGCGCTCACCGGCTACCGGGACCCCAAACCGATGGTGTTCTGCGGCATCTACCCCATCGACGGCGACCAGTTCCCCGATCTGCGCGACGCCCTCGAGAGGCTCCAGCTCAACGACGCGAGCATCACCTACGCGCCCGAGACCTCGACCGCCCTCGGCTTCGGCTTCCGCTGCGGGTTCCTGGGGCTCTTGCACATGGACATCGTGCGCGAACGCCTCGAGCGCGAGTTCAACCTCTCGCTCATCGCGACCGCTCCCTCCGTCGGCTTCGTCGCCTACCTGACCGACGGGACCACGCAGTTCGTCGACAACCCCTCGGCGCTGCCGCCGCCGCAGAACATCGACCATATCGACGAACCCGTGCTCCGGGTCACGATCGTGACGCCCGTCGAGTACATCGGCACGATCATCGACCTGTGCCAGGCCAGACGCGGGCGGCAGGACCGGATGCAGTACCTGTCGGCCGAGCGCGTGGAGCTCGTCTACACGGTCCCGCTCGCCGAGATCGTCATCGACTTCTTCGACCAGCTGAAGAGCCGGACGAAGGGCTACGCCAGCCTCGACTACGAGCCAGCCGGGTCCGAGACCGCCAACCTCGTCAAGGTCGACCTGCTGCTGAACGGCCAGCCCGTCGACGCCTTCTCCGCGATCGTCCACCGCGCCCGTGCCGAGGAGTACGGCCGCCGGATGGCCGAGAAGCTGAAGCAGATCATCCCCCGCCAGTTGTTCGACGTACCGATCCAGGCCGCGATCGGCGGGCGCATCATCGCCCGTCAGACGGTGAAGGCCAAGCGCAAGGACGTGCTCGCCAAGTGCTACGGCGGCGACATCACGCGCAAGCGCAAGCTCCTGGAGAAACAGAAGGAGGGCAAGAAGCGCATGAAGTCGATCGGGCGCGTCGAGATCCCCCAGGAAGCCTTCGTCTCGGCGCTCCGCCTCGACGAGTAGGCGGCCCACCCCTCTGGTCCCCCGGTGTCCGGCTCGATCAGCACTCGGTAGAATCGAGTGCTGATCGGGGGCGTTCCCGGGCGGATCACACCAGAGCGTGAGGCGAAAGACGTGGCGACAGAGGACCCAGCGCTCGACGCGAGGAAGTCCACGATCCTGCGCAGGGTGATCTCGGAGCACATCCAGACCGGGCAGCCGATCGGCTCAGCCCACGTCGTGCGCGACGGGGAGATCGACGTCTCGGCGGCGACCGTGCGCTCGGACATGGCCGCCCTCGAGCGCGAGGGCTACCTCACGCACCCCCACACGAGCGCCGGGCGCGTCCCGACGGACAAGGGGTACCGCTTCTTCGTCGACCAGCTCGGCGCCTCCGCCCTCGACCCGGCGAGCGAGGAACAGGTCGAGGCGTTCTTCGAGCACGCCCACGGTCAGCTCGAGCGGATGCTGCGCGACACCTCGCGCCTGCTCTCCCAGCTGACCGACTACGCCTCGGTCGTCGTCGCACCGGCCCACGGGGCCCTCAGCATCCGGTCGTCGCTGCTCACCCGGCTCGGGCCGCGCACGGCACTCCTCGTCGTCGTGCTCTCCGACGGCGCCGTCGAGAAGCGGTCGCTCGAGATCGACGGGGCGCTCACCGACGACGAGGTCGAGCGGGCGAACCAGGCCCTGCGCGAGCAGCTGCCCGGCCAGACCCCCGGCCGCCTCGGGCCCCCGAGGACGTCGGGCGACGCCACCGTCGACCGGCTCGTGCAGTCCTGCTGCGCCGTGCTCCCCGGGATCCCGGGCTCCCAGCCCGGCGACGAGGACGTCTACGTCGGCGGCGCCTCGCACATGGCGGACCAGTTCACCGCCGTCGACACCGTGCGCGAGGTGCTCGGGATTCTCGAGCAGTCCTTCGTCGTCGTCTCGCTGATCAGCGACCTGCTCGCCCAGGGCCGTTCGGTCGCGATCGGCACCGAGAGCGGGCTGGCCTCGCTCGCCGAGTGTTCGCTCGTCGTCGCGCCCTACGAGGTCGGCAACGAGCTCGTCGGCACGATCGGGGTCCTCGGGCCGACCCGGATGAACTACCCGCAGGCACTCGCCACCGTCGCCGTCGTCAGCCAGCGTCTCAGTCACGAGCTGTCGGGAAACTAGGCCGCCCGGCATGGTGATCCGCTAGTGGCACAGGACTTCTACGAGCTGCTCGGCGTGGGGCGCGCCGCGACCGAGGACGAGATCAAGCGTGCGTACAGGCGCCTCGCCCGCGAGCTCCACCCCGACACGAGCGGTGACGCCGAGTCTGAGGCGCGCTTCAAGGAGGTCACGCTCGCCTACGAGACCCTGCGGGACCCCGAACGCCGTCGCCGCTACGACATGTTCGGCCCCGATGGCGAGCGCCTCGGCCAGCCCGGCCCGGGCGACGTCTTCACGGCCGGGTTCGGCGACCTGTTCAACGCCTTCTTCGCCGGCGGCGGGTTCGGGGCCCCGACCGCCAACACGACCCGGCGCGGCGAGGACGTCGAGGTGACCCTCGATCTGCGCTTCGAGGACGCCGTGTTCGGCGCGGAGCGGCCGATCACGTTCCGCGGCGTCGTCGCCTGCGCGACGTGCTCGGGATCCGGAGCCCGGCCGGGGACGAGCCCCGTCACCTGCACCCAATGCGGCGGCTCCGGCCAGCAGCGCCGGGTGCGCCAGTCGATCCTCGGCCAGGTCGTGAGCACGACGCCGTGCAACCGTTGCCGGGGGATCGGCGAGGTCATCGAGTCGCGCTGCGCGGACTGCCGGGGCGACGGCCGTCGCCTCGACGAACGGACGATCACCGTCGACGTGCCCAGCGGCGTCGACAACGGCACGACGCTGCGCATCACCGGTGCCGGCGCGCCGGCGGTGCGCGGCGGCATCCCGGGGGATCTCTACGTCCACGTCCGGGTTGCGCCGCACGCCAGATTCGAGCGTTCCGGAACCGATCTCGTCACCACCGAGCACGTGTCGATGGCGCAGGCCGCGCTCGGCGCCGAGATCGACATCGAGACCCTCGACGGGACCGAGACGATCACCGTCCCGCCCGGGACCCAGTCCGGCCGGGTCGTCCGGCTGAAAGGGCGCGGCGTACCCGAGGTGCGGGGGCGCAACCGCGGCGACCTCCACGTCCAGATCTTCGTCGACACGCCGACGGGCCTCACGAAGGACCAGGAGCGCCTGCTGCGAGAGCTCGCCGCCCAGCGGGGCGAGGAGCTGGCCTCCGAAGAGCCCGGCATCATCTCCCGCATCCGGTCGAGCTTCGGCTGACCGGCGCAGATCCCCGGGTCCCCCCCCATCGCGCCCCCCGATCTCGACTTCGTCCGCCGGGCCGGGGCGCTGGTCTTCGTCGCCGACCTCGACCTGGTCGAGCTCGGGCCCGACGACGCCCACCACCTCGCCCAAGTGCTTCGCCTCGGCGACGGCGAGGCGGTGGTCGCCGCCGACGGCCGCGGCTCGTTCCGCCCGTGCCGGCTCGAGCTCGGTGCCGCCGGGCCCGCCCGACCCGGTCGGGGCCGTGTCAGCCCCGCCCGGCTTGTGGCCGACGGCCCGGTGACGGCAGTCCCGCCGCCTTCGCCGCCGTTGACCGTCGGATTCGCCCTGCAAAAGGGCGAACGGCCGGAGTGGGCCGTCCAGAAGCTCACCGAACTCGGCGTCGACCGCATCGTCACGTTCACGACGGCGCGCACCGTCGTGCGACCCGACGAGGCGGGGGCGGCGCGGCGCAACGTGCGCCTGCAGCGCATCGCGCGTGCCGCCGCCGCGCAGTGCCGGCGGCTGACCCTGCCCGCCGTCGAGGGCCCCGTGCCGTACGAGACGGTGCTCGCCGGATCGCCTCCCGGGCTCGTCGTCGCCGAGCCAGGTGGCCCGCCGATGACGGCCACCACGACGTGTGTCCTCGTCGGCCCCGAGGGCGGATTCACCCCGGAGGAACTCGCGCTCGCACCGGGCCTCGTCGGCCTGGCGGACACGGTGCTGCGCGCCGAGACCGCCGCCGTCGTGGCGGGCGCCTACCTCGTGGCCCTGCGCGCCGGGCGGCTGCACCCGGGATAGCCCGCCCCCACGGCCCCGCTGTCGTGCCCGCGCCACACTCCGTGGCGGAGTACCGTGTGGGCCAAACCACGATCGGGCGGGGCCCCGACGCCACCTGACGAGATCAGCCCGAGGACCGCGATGAGCGACTTCCGAGACCAAAGCCTCGGCATCGAGGACAGTTACGCCGAGACGGTCGGCGTCCGACTGCGGGCCGTGCGTCGCCAGAAGCACCTCTCGCTCCAGGCGGTCGAGGCCGCCTCGGGCCAGGAGTTCAAGGCCTCGGTCCTCGGCGCCTACGAACGGGGCGAACGCGCGATCTCCGTCCCGCGGCTGCGCCGCCTCGCCCAGATCTACGACGTGCCGCTCGACCAGCTCCTGCCCGGCAGCCGGGAGGGGGCGGCGTCACTCGAGACGGAACCGCTGACCCGGGTGCCGCACGAGACGAAGATCCGCATCGACCTCGTGCGTCTCAAGGCGACGAAGGGGCCCGAGGCGGAGGCGCTGCAGCGCTTCCTCACCAAGGTCCAGCTCGACCGCCAGGACTTCAACGGCCAGGTGCTCACGATCCGCGCCGCCGATCTGCTCGTCATCGGCGCCACCTTCGGCCTCGGCGTCGTCGAGATGGTCGAGAGGCTGCAGTCGCTCGGCCTCATCTACGCCACTTAGTGCCGACCCGCGCCTGCGAGGGCGTGGCCGGTGAGTTTGGCGTCTACGTCCACATTCCGTTCTGCACCTCCCGCTGCGACTACTGCGCCTTCGCGACCTGGACGGGCAAGTCCGCCCTCGTCGAGCCCTACGTGGCGGCCTGCATCACCGAGATCCGCCGCGCCCGGGCGGCCGCGCCCTGGCGGCCGGCGACGACCGTCTACGTGGGCGGCGGGACGCCGTCGCTTTTGTCGCCCGCGCAGCTCACCCGGCTCCTCGACGCCATCGAGCGCGCGCCGGGCGCCGAGGTGACGGTCGAGGCGAACCCCGAATCGACGACCGGCGAGTTCCTGCGGGCCGCGCGGGCTGCCGGCGTGACCCGGATCTCGCTCGGGGTGCAATCCCTCGTCACCCGGGTGCTCGCCGACCTCGGACGCCGCCACAGCCCGGGTTCGGTCGGCAGGGCCGTCGGCCTCGTCGGCGAGGCGGGATTCGCGACCTACAACGTCGACGTCGTCTACGGATCCGTCGCCGAGCAAAACGAGGACCTCGCCGCCACCATCGACGGCCTGCTCGCCCTCGACCCGGCACCGCCGCACGTGAGCGCCTACGCCCTCACCGTGGAGCCCGGCACGCCACTGGCTGCCGACCCCGCCCGCCACCCCGACGACGACACCGAGGCCGATCGCTACGAGCTCGTCGACGAGATGCTCGGCGCCGCCGGGCTCGACTGCTACGAGATCTCGAACTGGGCCCGACCCGGCCACGAGTGCCATCACAACCTCGCCTGCTGGCGCGGGGCGGACTACCTCGGCTTCGGCTGTGCGGCGCACAGCCACGTGGCCGGGCACCGCTTTGCCAACGTCGCCTCGCCCGAGCGCTACATCGACCGGGTCCGCGACGGCCTCCCGGCGGTGGCGATGAGCGAGCGCCTCGACCCCGCGGCGCGCGAGCTCGAGAGCCTGCAGCTCGCGCTGCGCACCCGCGACGGCGTCCCCGCGGAGGCGCTGCCGGACTCGGACGAGCTCGCCGGCCTCGTCGAGCGCCGGCAGGGGCGCGCCGTGCTCACCCGGCGCGGCCGGCTGCTCGCCAACGAGGTGGCGATCCGCCTGCAGCCGCCGCCGGCAGCCGCCCCCGTGCCGGACGGCGGGGCCGGCCGGCGGGAGGGCGCACGTGCTGCTGGCGGATAACATGAGAGGCTACGAACTGCATGATCAGGTGGTATCATTCCTCCTGTGACAGAGGGCACCGCCTGGATGAGCACGAAGCAGGCCTCGGCCTATCTCGGGGTCAACCTCCGCACGCTCTACCGCTTCATCGACGAGGGGGGGCTGCCGGCTTTCAAGTTCGGGCGCGTCATCCGCCTCCGCCAGAACGACGTCGAGGCGTTCGTCGAGTCGGCGAGGATCACGCCGGGCAGCCTCGAGCACCTCTACCCCGAGCCGACACGCCGGGCCATCCGCTGAGACCCGGGTGCCGCGGCCCGGCCGCGACGCAGCCCGGCCGGCGTCGCCGATCCCCCGCCGGGCAGGCGTTCGCGCGAACCTTCCGGGGTCCACTGGTACCCTCAGAGCGGTAGACGTGTCCGAAACCCAGATCAGATACCAGGTCCCCGGCAACGACCTCATGGTCGCGCTGCTCGGCGAGCGGGACGAGCTCCTGCTGGCCGTCGAGCGGGAGTTCGACGCGACGACGATCCGCGTGCGCGGCAACGAGATCACGATCGACGGCCCCGACGCCGAGGCCGTGGAGAAGATCTTCCGCGAGCTCGTCGCGCACCTCGAACGGGGCCAGTGGGTCGACGCCGCGCACGTCGGGCGGACGATCGAGATGGTGCGGTCCGGCCTGGTCCCCTCCGAGGTGATCGCCGCCGAGGTGCTGCGACCCTCCGCCGGGCGGCCGGTCCGGCCGATGACCCCGGGCCAGCGCCGCTACGTCGACGCCATCGCGGCGAACACGATCACCTTCGGGATCGGTCCCGCCGGGACCGGCAAGTCCTACCTCGCCGTCGCGGCGGCGGTCCGGTCGCTGCAGGCCAAGGAGGTCCACCGGATCATCCTCGCCCGTCCCGCCGTCGAGGCCGGGGAGCGGCTCGGCTTCCTGCCGGGCGACCTGATGGCCAAGGTCGACCCCTACCTGCGCCCCCTCTACGACGCCCTCTACGACATGCTCGAGCCCGAGGGGACCCAGCGCCTCATCGAGCGCGGCACGATCGAGGTCGCGCCGCTCGCCTTCATGCGGGGCCGCACGCTCAACGCCAGCTTCGTCATCCTCGACGAGGCCCAGAACACGACACCCGAGCAGATGAAGATGTTCCTCACCCGGATCGGCTTCGGGACCAAGGCGGTCGTCACCGGCGACATCACCCAGATCGACGTCGCCGGGGGGCGCTCCGGGCTGGTCGGCATCGACGAGATCCTCGGGCCGATCGACGGCGTCGGCTTCGTCCGGCTCGGCGAGTCCGACGTCGTGCGCAACCGCATCGTGCGGGCGATCGTCTCCGCCTACGAGCGACACGACGACAACGAGCCGTCCAGGTCGGGGCCGTGACACCAGTCGAGGTCTTCGTCGCCGACGAGCAGGCCGAACGCGAGATCGACTGTTCGCGCTGGGCCGAACTCGCGCGCCGGGTGCTCGCCGCCGAGGGGGTGCGCGGCGACGCCGAGCTCAGCGTGCTGTTCGTCGACGAGGCCGCCATCGCCGCTTTGAACGAGCGCTTCCTGGAGGTCGCCGGACCGACGGACGTGCTCGCCTTCCCGATCGACGACGACCAGCTGGTCCTCGGACGCTCGCCGGACAACGGCGGTTCCGGTCCGGGCTGGGAGACCGCCGAGGGCGGCTCGGCGCCGATCCTCATCGGCGACATCGTGATCTGCCCCGAGGTCGCCTGGCACAACGCGCCCAGTCACACCGGCAGCTTCGACGACGAGATCGCGCTCCTGGTCGTCCACGGGATCCTCCACCTGCTCGGCATGGACCACGAACGGCCCGCCGAGGCCGAGGCGATGGAGGCCCGCGAACAGGAGCTCCTCGACGAGCTCTTCCGCCCTCAGGGCGCCTGATGCTGGCGGCGTCGTTCGGCGCGGCCGACGGCGGCCTCATCGCCGCCGTCCTCGTGCTCATCGCGATCTCGGCCGTGTTCGCCCTCGCCGAGACGAGCCTCGTCCGCACGAGCCAGGCCCGCGCCCGCTCGCTCGAGGAGAAGGGCCGGCACGGTTCGAAGTCGCTGCGACGGCTCGTCGAGAACCCCGAGCACTTCCTCGCGCCGCTGCTGCTGCTCGTCCTCGTCTGCCAGCTCGTCGCGGCGAGCCTCGTCGGCGACGAGGCGTCGCACCTGTTCGGCACGCTCGGGCTCAGCGTGGCGATCGTCTTCGAGATCGTCGTCATCTTCGTGTTCGCCGAGGCGATCCCCAAGCAGTGGGCGGTCCGGCACGCCGACCGCGCCGCCCTGTTCGCGGCGCCGTTCGTGACGACACTCATCAACTTCCCGCCGGTCCGGATCGTCGCGTCCCTCCTCATCGGGCTGGCCCACCTCGTGACGCCCGGGCACGGCACCGACGTCGAGCCCGAGGTCACCGAGTCCGAGCTCCTCGCCCTCGCCGACGTCGCCGTCGACGAGGACGTGATCGAGAACGAGGAGCGCGAGCTCATCTCGTCGATCATCGACTTCGGCGACACGATCGTGCGGGAGGTGATGGCGCCGCGTCCCGACGTCGTGGCGGTCGACGCGGCGACGAGTGCCGGCGCCGTCCTCGAGCGGGCGATGGTCTCCGGACTCAGCCGGATCCCGGTCTACGCCGCCTCGCTCGACGACGTCGTGGGCATCGCGTACACCCGCGACGTCGTGCGGACCGTGCAGGAGGGCCGGGCCGAACAGCCCATCGGGCAGCTGTGCCGGCCGGCGCACTTCGTGCCGGAGACCAAGCGCGTGGCGCCGTTGCTGCGGGAGATGCAGTCCGAGCAGTTCCACCTCGCCATCGTCGTGGACGAATACGGCGGCACGGCGGGCATCGTCGCCCTCGAGGACCTCCTCGAGGAGCTCGTCGGCGAGATCGCCGACGAGTTCGACGCGGACGACCCCCTCGTCGAGCCGCTCGACGGCGGCAGCTTCATCGTCTCGGGCCGCATGGCCCTCGACGAGGTGAACGAGATCCTCGACGCCGAGCTGCCCACCGGCTCGTGGGACACCGTCGCCGGCCTCTTCCTCCACCTCCACGGGCGCGTCCCCGCCGAGGGCGAGGCGGTCGCGGCCGACGGCTACACGCTCGTCGCCGAGCGGGTGCAGCGCCGCCGCATCGACAAGGTGCGGATCACCCCCCGCCCGCCGGGCGGGGACGGCGACGAAGCCGGCCGCGACGAGACCGAGCGGTGACACCGGATCCCGAGCCGGGCACCGGGGACGCAGCGGGCGGCGCCGGCGGGGGCACGTTCCGCTCGGGCTTCGTCGCCGTCGTCGGGCGACCCAACGTCGGCAAGTCGACGCTTTGCAACCGGATCGTCGGCACGAAGGTCTCGATCACGGCGAGGACGCCGAACACGACCAGACGGCGCGTGCGGGGCGTGCTGAACGGCCCCGACTACCAGGCCGTCTTCGTCGACACGCCCGGGATGCACAAGCCCCGTTCCACGCTCGGCGCGCGTCTCAACAACGCCGCCACCGAGGCGCTCGACGATGTCGACGTGTGCGTCCTCGTCCTCGACGCGACGGCGCCCGTCGGGCCGGGTGACCGGTTCATCGCGGCGCGTCTGGCGGCCGGGGCCGTCGTCGCGGTGAACAAGGTCGACGCGGCCCCGCAGACCACGACGCTCGCCCAGCTCGCGAGGGCCGCGGCCCTCCTCGGGTTGGAAGGTGCCGAGTACTTCCCCGTCTCGGCCCGGACCGGACGCGGCGTCGCCGCCCTCACGGCGCACCTCGTCGGTCGGCTGCCCGCCGGTCCCCGCTACTACCCCGAGGGGGTCACGAGCGACGTCCCCGAGGCGTTCTTCGTCGCCGAGCTCGTCCGCGAGCAGCTGCTGAAGATCGTGCGCGACGAGCTCCCGCACTCGATCGCCTGCCGCATCGTCGAGTGGGAGTGGCCCTACATCCGCTGCGAGATCCTCGTCGAACGCCCGAGCCAGCTCGGAATCGTCGTCGGCCACGAGGGCGCGGTGCTGAAAGCGGTCGGGACGGCGGTGCGCCGCGCGCTCGCGCCCGGCTGCTACCTCGATCTCCACGTCGCCGTCGAGCGCGACTGGCAGCGCCGGGTCGACGCGATCGAGCGCCTCGGCTACTGAGTGGGCCCGCCGACCACGGACCGCAGGAACTCCTCGGCGACCCGGCGTTCCTTGGTCCGCCGCATCGGCGGCAGCGCCCGGATGAGCCGCCAGCGGTAGCTGGCCGTCGCCAGCCGCGAGTCGAGAACGGCGACCACGCCGCGGTCGGAGGCCGTGCGGATCAGGCGGCCGACGCCCTGGGCGAGCAGCGTCGCCGCCCGCGGGAGGTCGATCGTCGCGAAGGCGTCGCGCCCGGCGCGCTCCCGGCGGGCGGCGATCAACGGGTCGTCGGGCCGGGGGAACGGGATCCGGTCGATGGCGACGAGCGAAAGCGTCGGCCCCGGGACGTCCACCCCCTGCCAGAACCCCATCGTCGCGAAGAGGCACGCCGCTGGTTCGGCGGCGAACCGGGCGAGCAGTGCGGTCTTGCCGAGGTCGCCCTGGACGAGGAGCGGGAAGGCGAGGCGCGCGCGCAGCGCCTCCACGGCGCGGTTCATCGCGCCGAGGCTGGTGAACAGGGCGAGCGTCCGGCCGCCCGCCGCGGCGATGAGGCAGGCGAGCTCGTCGTGGATCGCCGCCTCGGCGTCGTCGGCCCGCCGGTCCGGCAGGTGGGCCGCACAGTAGAGCAGGGCGTGCTCGCCGAAGGCGAACGGGCTGCCGACGTCGACCACGTCGATCTCGCCGCGCGCGGCGCCGAGACGGACCCCCAGGCCCGGCGGGATCGTCGCGCTCGTGAGCACGACCGTGCGGCGGGCGAACAGCCGCTCGGCGAGGGTCGGCGCGATGTCGATCGGCGCGACCCGCAGCGCCGGGCGCGGCCCCTTGTCGACCCAGGCGACGTCGTCGTCGTCGGACCCGACGAGCCGGTCGATGTCGCCCCGCAGGTGTCCCGCGGCGAGCATCGCCCGCATGGCCGGCTGGGCGTCGTCCCCGCCGCCGGCGCCGGACCCGACGGTTGCCCCGAGATCGCCTTCGAGCCGCTCGAGACGAGCGCGCGCGAGGCCGAGCACGTCGCCGAGGTCCCCGCCCGGCCCGCCGACGAGACGTTCCTCGGGGCACTCGACCAGGGCCTCCTCGAGCCGCTCCGCCAACCCGGCGACGTCGTCGACGGCGCCCGAGGCGGCCCGCCGGCCCCCCGGGAGGGCGGCACGGGCCGCGGCGGCGACGGCGCGGAGCCGCCCGGCCCCGATCGACACACCGAGCGCCTCGGTCACGATCTCCTCGAGCGCGTGCGCCTCGTCGACGATGAGCACGTCGTGGGGGGGCAACACCGCGCCGTCGCTGGCGATGTCGGCACCGAGCAGATGGAGGTTCACGACGACGAGATCCGCCGCCTGCGCCGCCGCCCGGGCCCGCTCGGCGAAGCACTCGGCTCCCGACGGGCAACGGAAGGCGCCGGGGCACTCGTCCGAGGTCACGCTCAGCGTCGACCACAGCTGCTGGTCCGGCTCGGCTTCGAGCTCGGCCCGGTCACCCGTCGCGGTCCGGTCGGCCCAGGCGAAGATCTCCCGGACCTGCGCCGCCCGGGCGGCGGGCGCCGGGCCGTCGGGCTCCAGCACGCCCTGGGTCCCGGCGAGACGGGACTCGCCGAGCCGCTGACGGCACAGGTAGTTGGCGCGGCCTTTCAGCACGCTCGACGAGAACGGCCGCAGCCCAGCCGCGCCGACGAGCGGGATGTCCTTGTCGGCGAGCTGGTCCTGCAGGGCCTTTGTCGCCGTCGCCACGACGACGTGCTTGCCCGAGAGGACCGCCGGGACGAGGTAGGCGAGCGACTTGCCGGTCCCGGTGCCGGCGGCCACCGAGAGGTGGCGCGACCCGCCGATCGCCTCCGCCACGGCGTCAGCCATCGCGAGCTGGCCCTCGCGCACCTCACCACCGCCGGGGAGCCGGGCGGTGACCCGCCCGAGCGCCTCCGCCGCCGTCAGGGTCGCCACGCCGGAAGCGTAGGTTGGGCCGCTCCCCCGGCCGGCCAGGAACCGCCCGGGCCCGTCACGCCAGCGCGGTGGTGAGCTCGGCCCGGGCCTCGGCCGCCGCGGCATCGACGTCGTCGAACTCGTACTCGACGGCGGCGCCCGGGGGGGCGAGGAACAAAAGGACGACGCGGTCGACCCGCCGGCCGAGCGCGAGGTCCAGCGCGAGCGCGTAGGCCCCGGCCTGCAGCCGGTAGCGGCGGGCCGCGGCCGGCACGTCCGCCGCGGTCGCGAGCCGGTCGGTCTTGTAGTCGACGACGACGAGGCGGTCGCCGTCTCCAAAGCACAGGTCGAGCACGCCCTCCAGCACGCCCGTGCCGACCGGGACCGTGACGGGCAGCTCGCGCCAGCAACTCTCCGCCGCGACGGCGGCCCTGACGACCGAAGCACCGAGCGCGGCGCGCACGTACGTCGCCACCTCGCCGGCCCGGTCGGCGCAACCCTCCCGGGCGGCTTCGTCGGCCGCGAGCTCCTCGAGGCCCTGACCTGTCGCCAGATCGACCCGCTGCAACACGCCGTGCACCGCCCGACCGAAGCTCGTCGCCGCCCGCCGGGACCGCCAGCGCGCCTGGTCGGCCGGCTCGTCCTCGGCCGTCGCCCAGCGCGTCGGACCGGTCCACGGTTCGCGTTTCCCCAATGCGGCGAGGTCGGTCGCGGCCATGCTCGTCCGGCGCGCCGCGCGGGCCGTGAGCACCTCCCTGTCGGCGCGCCAGACCCGAAACGCCTCCTCGGTCGTGGCGGGACCGCGCGGCGCGGGCGGCCGTCCCGGGCGCCTGCCGATCGTCCCCTCCGGTCCGGCGCGCGACGAGCCGTCCAGGAACTGTCCCTGGAGGTCCCCGAGGCGCGCCGCCACGCGCTCGGCGAGCGACCACCGCTCGCCCGTCGCCACGGCGCGGTGGAGCGAAACGACGAGGTGGTCGCGCGCCCGGGTCATCGCCACGTAGCCGAGACGGAGCTCCTCCGCCTCGGCCTCGGCGAGCTCGGCCTCGGCACAGGCGGCGAAACCGGATGTCTCGATGCCGCGACGCAACCGGATCTCCGCCCGGCCCGCGGGGTCGAAGAGGACCGTGGCACGCGCCGCCGGGCTCCGCTGGTTGCCGCCCAGCTCGGCGACGACGACGATCGGGAACTCGAGCCCCTTGGCGGCGTGGATCGTCAAGATCCGCACGGCGTCGTCGGCCTCGCTCGTCACCGATTCCCGGGCCCGGGCCCGCCCCTTGGCCTGGCGCTCCATCCACTCCAGCATCTCGGCGATCGAGCCTCCGCCCGACTCGACGAACGCGCGGGCCTGGTCGATGACGAAGTGCAGCCGGCGGACCGCCTCCCGCCCGTGCCGCCCCAACGCGGCGAGCTCGAAGGCCCCGAAGTCCCGCACGACCGCCTCGAGCGTGCCGACGAAGCCCAAGCGGTGGCGGCACGCCGCGACCGCCGCCAGTCGGCCGAGCGCGGCCGCCACGGGATCCCCGGGTTCGACCGCGGGACACGCCTCGAGGCTCCAGGTGCCGCCCTGGCGGCGGTAGCGGAGCAGGTCGTCGTCGCCGCAGGCAAGGAGCGGCGTTCGCAGCGCGGCGATGATCGCCGCCTCGTCGCCCGGGGAATCGACGGCGCGCAGGCACGCGAGCAGGTCCCGCACCTCCGACGAGGCGTAGATGAGCGAGGTCGAGTCGACCCGGTACGGGATGTCCGCTGAGTCGAGCGCCGCTTCGAGCTCGCCGAGACCACTGCGGCGGGTGACGAGGATGGCGATGTCGCCGAAGCGCGCGGCACGGACCTCGGGGGCGGTTCCGACCGGCCATCCCTCGCGCACGGCCGCGGTGACGATGCCGGCGATGTCGGCCGATTCGCGCAGCCGGCGTTCGTGGGCGGAGAGCTTCGGCGCAGCCTCGGCGCCGAGCACGGTGACGGGCACCCTGTCGCCCGGACCCCGGTGCGCGACGAGCGGCGTGTAGCCCGCGGCGGCGGGGCCGGCCGGCAGCGCCTCCGCGCCGGCGAGCAGCGGCCCGAACACGCCGTTCACGAAGCCGATCACGCCGGGGACCGACCGGAAGTTCGTCGTCAGCCGGACCGGCCCCGCCGGGACGAGCTCGCCCATCGCGGTGGCGTAGAGCTCGGGCTTGGCGCCCCGGAAGCGGTAGATCGACTGGTGGGGATCGCCGACGAAAAAGAGCTTCCCCGGCACCGTCTTTCCGGACGCGTCGGCCCCGAGGAGCCGGACGATGTCGAGCTGGATCGGATCGGTGTCCTGGAACTCGTCGACGAGGATGTGGCCGAAGCGCGCACTCACCTGCCGGCACACGCCCGCGTCCGCCTCGAGCAGGTCGCGCGCGAACACGAGGAGGTCGTGGAAGTACAGCTCCCCCGTTCGCCGGCGCTCCCCGGCGGCGGCGACGGCCGCCGCCCCGAGCCGCTCCGCGAGCGCGTCGAGCACGACGTGGCGCAACCGGTCCACCTGCGCCGACCGCATTCCCTCCAGGACGCCGACCTCGGTGCGCACGTCGGCGACCGCGAGGTCTATCCAGTCCTCCTTGCGGCCCTTGGTGCCCGCTTTCCAGGGGCCGATCGAACAGAGCCACTCGAGGCGGTCGGCCCAGTCGGCGAGCCCCCGCGCCCGGTCGAGCTCGGCCCCGATCCGCCCGAGCAGCGCGACCAGCGTGTCGGCGTCGTTCCGGCACGCCCCACGCCGGGCGACCACGGCACGCATCGCGTCGATCAGGCTGCCCGTGGCGGCTTCGACCTCGCCGACGAGGACCGCGGCCGAGAGCACGGGGGCCGGGGTGGGATTCCGGTAACGGTCCCATGCGGCGTCGATCTCGTACGCGAGCCGACGGAGGTGGCCGAGCGTGACGCCGACGGCCAGGGCCGCCGTGACGAGCACCTCGGCCCCTGAGTCGTCGAGCAACGCGTCGAGAAATGCCCCGAAGCGGCGATCGAAGTCCGTTTCGGCCTGGATCTCGTCGAGGACCCGGAAGCGCAACGGCAGCCCGGCGACGAGCGGATGCTCAACGAGGATCCGCTGGGCGAACCCGTGGATCGTCGTCATCGAAGCGTTGTCGAGCTCGTGGACCGCCATCCTCGCCCAGTCGCCCCCGGGGGTCACCGACTGCTCGACGAGCCGGTCGTGGATCCGCTCGCGCAGGTCCGCCGCGGCCGCCTCCGTGAACGTGATCGCGGCGATCTCACCGAGCGACGCGCGCCCCGTCGCCGCGAGGGCGAGCACCCGGCGCACGAGCTCGCTCGTCTTGCCCGTCCCGGCGCCCGCCTCGACGAAGAGCGTCGCGTCGAGATCCTCCCGGATGGCGAGCCGCGCCGCCTCGTCGGTCATCGGCGACGGCTCACGCATCAGCCGTCTCCGGCTCGACGAGCCCGACGTAGCCGGCGAGCGGCGGTGCCGCCCGCGCGACCTGCCAGAGCTCCTCCCGCTCGGCGGGACACACCGAGTCGAAGTCGCAGTGGTTGCAGTGCTCAAAGGTGTTCTGCCGGGGCGCGCCCGGGTGGCACGGGAAACAGCCCGCCGCGACCGTCCCGGCGAGCAGCTCGAGGACCTCCTCCGTGCGGGCCACCGTCCCGTCGTCGAGTTCGACTTCCACCTTGACGTCCGGCTCGTCGATGAACCGGAAGCTCGCCCGCACCGGGACCGGCTCGCCCGAGGCGAGGTGGGCACGCGCCGCGAGGGCGTAGATCGGCAGCTGGAGATGGCGCCCGCCATCCACCGGGTCGGCCGGGATGGCCTTGTACGGCGACGTCGCGCCGGTCTTGTAGTCGATGACGTCGAGCGACCCGTCGGCCCGGCGGTCGACGCGGTCGATCTTGCCGCGGAAGCTGAGTGACCTCCCCCCCACCTCGAAGCTGACCGGCGAAATCGTGGACGTGCCGAAGAGCCACTCGACGGCGAGCGGCGCCGCGGCACGTCGGTGCCGGATCTCGGCGTCGGCCGCCCGCTCCGCCTCGAGCCTCGCGATCAGCTCACGGCGTGTCCTCGCCCACAGGACCCGCTTGCCCGTCCGGCCGAGCCGTTCGTAGCGATCACAGACCTCCGCCGCGATGTCCGCCAGCCGTGCCGCCGCGTCGGTCGGGCCGTCCTCTAGAGCCCCCGGCCGGTCGATGATCTCCCGCATGTAGCGCTCGAGTACCTCGTGGGCGATCTGGCCGCGGTCCCGCGGGTCGATCTCCACCCGACGTTCGGGCGCATCGATCACCTCACAGCGGAGTTCGTGACTGAGGAAGTAGCGGAACGGGCAGACGGCGAACTGCTCGAGGGTGGTCGGCGACATGACCTCATCGGCGAGTCCGTCGACACCCGCCCCGGTCTCGATCCGCCCGGCGAAGCGGCCGAACGAACGGGCGCTGCGCGCCGTGACGACCCGACTGCCGGCCGCGAGGTGTGACGGGGCCTCGACGAGGAACGACGGCCCGCCGCTGCGGCGGGATGCGCCCAGCGCGACGAGGGTCGCGCTGACGAGCTCACCCTCGCTGATCGCCGGGACCGTGCCCGCCGCCACGGACTCGAGCACCGCGGCCAGGCTCGGCACGGGGCGGGCGGCGGCGTTGCGCGCGATGAAGCGGGACCGGATCCGGGCGCGACCGTCGTGCGAGTCGCGGTCGCGTCTCGCCAACACCGTCCTTTCCGCCCCGGACACCACGACGAGGAGCTGACGGCGGTCGCGTTCGACCGCGCGGACGGGACTCGCGGCCTCCAGGCCGACCTGCTCGCGTTCCTCGGCGGACAAAATGACGCTCGCACGTGCCCGGCGCGGCATCTCGCCCTCGACACAGCCGAGCACCACCACGAGGTCGAGCCCGACGCCGGCGGCGGAATTCACCGGGCCGACCATGATCCCCTGGGACAGTCGGCCCATCGGCGGCGCGGCACGATCGAGCGCGGAGGCAAGCGCCCTGGCGAAGCGGGCGAGATCGGGTCGGCTGTCGACACCATCGAGCACTTCGAGTTCGCCCAGCGTGTCGATGACCGCGGACACGACGTGACGGTCGGATTCGTCGACCACCGGGTCCACCTCGCCGGGCCCCAGGTAGCGGATGAGCGTCTCCCGCGACCATGCGGCGAATCCCGCCCAGCGGTTGAGCGCCCTGACCGCACGGCACACCTCGTCGAGCTCGCCGACGAACCGCCCCAGGGAGACCGAAGCCGCCAGCAGGCGATCCCAGCCCTGCGAGCCATCGCCCGTGTCCGTCATCGGCGCCCCGTCGTCGAAGTGGCCCTTCTCACGGAGCTGTCGCCGGCTCTCCTCGGCGAGCGCGTCGAGATGGCGCCGCCACTCAGCGCCGTCGCCGTCGACGACGCCGGCGAGACGTGAAACCCGCTCCCAGTCGCCGACGGGCACGGGCTGGCCGTCGGACTGGCGCAGCGGCGCCGCACGCAACCAGGCCATGACGGCGGCACGTTCCAGTCCCGACGACGCGAGCCCCAGGAGCCCGGTGAGCACCCTCGCCGTCGACGAGTCGGCGATCCGGTCGGGCGAGGGACCGTTCCAGCTGATCCCCGCTTCGTCGAGCGCGCCCGCGATGAGCCGGCGGTACGGGTCCCGCGCCGAGAACAGAAGTGCCACCCCCTCGGGCGCGCCGCCCGAGGCGAGGTGGTCGAGGACGATGCGCACCGCGGCGCGCGTCTCGGACTCGGCGTCGGGGGCCTCGAGGGTCTCGCCGACAAGGACCGGACCGTCCGGATCCGGTTCGGCCGCGTCGAAGGGTGCGTCGCCGACGAGCTGGAACCCGGCGGCGCACAGGGTGTCCGCCAACGCGCGGATGGGCGCGTTGGCGGCGCAGTCGCCGACGACTCCCAGCAGGACCAGGAGATCGCACGCCCCGGCGACCGCCTCGAGCAGACGCGTCTCGGCGGGACGTACCTGTTCTGGCAGGTGGACGACGAGATGGGCGAAGTCTCTGGCGTGTTGACCCCGGCCGACCTGGGCGATGGCCGCCTCGACGAGATCGACGTCGTCGAACCAGGCCTCGTGGAGTCGCTCCCACATCGACTCACACAGCGCCGAGAGGTCGCGGCCGCGGGGACCAAGCTCGGCGAGGCGCGCGAACCCGTCGTCCCCGAGCTGGCGCACCTCCTTGTAGATGTCGACGAGCTCCTGCTCGGTCGAGGGGTGCTCGGCGATGGCGGCAAGGAACGCCGGCCGCTCGCGCAGCGCCGCCCGGGCGGCGGCTCCGAGTGCGGCCCGCGTCAGTGGGCGTCGGCCCGCGAGCCGGCAGGCCTGGCCGCCCAGCTCCTCGGCGAGATCGGCAGGCACGAGGAAGCGCAGGTTGACGAGCCCGCGCGTACCACCGGCGCGTGGCCGGGCCGCCAAGCGGTGGCGCAAGAAGCGGGCCGCCCGCGCCGAGGGCGCGATGACGACGACCGGCGCGGTCGGGTCCCCCCGCTGGAACTCGTCGACCGCGGCGCCGAGCGCCTCGAAAGCGGGCGTCCCGTAAGCGACGAAGCGGACACGTCCCGGCACCCCGGCGAGCCTACGGCCCGGCTACGACGACGGCCGGGTGGCCCGGCGAGCCGGCCGCTCGCGGCGATGACCGGCGGCAGCGGGGAAACGGGAACGTTCCCCCGGCGTCACAGGTGCAGGCCGCACTCAGTCTTGTCGCTGTCCGGCCAACGCCCCGCCCGGGGATCCTCGCCCGCGGCGATCGGCCGGGTCGTCGGGGCACAACCGATCGACACGTATCCGGCCGCCTGAAGCGGGTGTCGCGGGAGGCCGTGCTCCTCGACGTAGCGGTCGACGTCGTCGTCGGTCCACGCGGCGAGGGGATTGATCTTCACGAGGTGCTTCGACGCCTCCCAGCCGACGACCGGGGCGCCGACCCGCTCCGGCGTGTCGACACGCTTCAGCCCGGTGATCCAGGCCGATCTTCCGACGAGTGCCCGGGCGAGCGGGGCGACCTTGCGCATCTCGCAGCACAGCGGAGTTCCGCAGGGGTGCTCGGTGGGCGGGATGCCCGGCTCGACGACGGTGAGATTCAGTCCGTAGCGGCGTTCGACTTCCCGCATGTACGAGATCGTCTCGGGGAAGTGGAAGCCCGTGTCGAGGAAGACCACCTCGATAGCCGGATCCGCGCGCACCGCCAGGTCGATGAGCACACAGTCCTGGAACGAAGAAGCGACGACGACATCGCTGCCGAACCGTCCGACCGCCCACCGGCAGATGTCGAGCGCGGAGGATCCCTCCAGCTCGTCGGCCACGCGGGCGAGCTCGGCCCCGAGCGCACCGGGCGCATCGCCCGGCCGGTCACCGGTGACGGTTGTGGGTTCGTTGGCAGGTTCCACCTCACCGACGTTAGTGGGGGCGGTCCACCCGCCCGTCCGGCCTGGGATTCGACCGGGCCCGCCCGGCGTGGGACTCGGCGGGCCAGGGGGGTGGCCGTTCCGACACCGCCGCGACCCGCCTCCCGGAGCCCGCGCGGCGACACGGGATCGGCCGTCGGCGCGACTAGCTTCGCTGTAGTGCCAAATTCCCCGTTCGTCGAGGGGGTCGATCCGGACCACGTCCCACGGCACGTCGCGGTCGTCATGGACGGCAACGGGCGCTGGGCAACCCAACGTGGGCTCGCCCGCACCGCCGGACACACCGCCGCCGAGGAGGCCCTCGTCGACACCGTCGACGGCGCGCTCGAGCTCGGCGTCAAGTGGTTCACCGTCTACGCCTTCTCGACGGAGAACTGGCGCCGTCCACCCGACGAGGTGCGGTTCCTCCTCAACTACCCCGAGGGCGTGTTGCTTCGCAACCGCGACGACTTGAACGCCAAGGGGATCCGGATCCGCTTCGCGGGACGCCGGGACAGGCGCGTGCCGCGGCGCCTGCTGCGGCGGATGGAGGACGCCGAGGAGCTCACCGCCAAGAACAAGCGGATGACCTTCACGATCTGTTTCAACTACGGCGGGCGCGCCGAGATCATCGACGCCGTCCGCTCGCTCATCGCCGACAACGTCCCGGCGGACAAGGTCGACGAGCGCCACTTCCGTGCTCATCTGTACTACCCGGACATGCCCGATCCGGACGTCATCGTGCGCACCTCGAGCGAGTTCCGGATCTCCAACTTCCTGCTCTGGGAGCTCGCCTACTCCGAACTCGTCTTCACCGACGTCCTGTGGCCCGACTTCCGCCGCGGGGACCTCTTCGAGGCGGTGCGCGAGTACCAGCGCCGGGAGCGCCGTTACGGGGGGATCGACCGTTGATCCCCCGGGAGCCAACCGGCGGCTTGACCAGCGGGGCCTAGACCCCATGGCGAACTACCGCGACACCGGAGTGGTCCTGCGGACGATCCGGCTCGGGGAGGCGGATCGGATCGTGACGATCCTCACGCCCGAGCACGGCAAGGTACGCGCCGTCGCGAAGGGTGTCCGCAAGGTGAAAAGCCGGATCGGGGCGCGCCTCGAGCCGCTCACCCACGTCGACCTGCTGTGCTGGCGGGGGCGGGAGCTCGACATCGTGACCCAGGTCGAGGTGGTCGACGTCTTCCGCGGGATCCGTTCCGATCCGGCCCGCCTCGGCCCGGCGATGACGATGCTCGAGATCGCCGACCAGGTCACCGTCGACCACCAGGGGTCGCCGGCGCTCTACAGACTGCTCGTCGGCGCGCTGCGCAGCCTCGAGGCCACCGCCTCACCGGTCACGCTCGCGGCGTTCTGCCTCAAAGCCCTCATGGTCGAGGGCGTTGGCCCGAGCGTCGACTTCTGCGCCCACTGCGGCCGCGAGGAACCACTCGTCGCCTTCGACGCCGGGGAGGGCGGTTTCCTGTGCCACGCCTGCCGGCGGGGCCAGGCGGTCTCGCCCGAGGTGGTCGACCTCGCCAAGCGCATCTGCTCCGGCGGGCTCGCGCGGGCGCTCACCGAGCCGGAGGGTCCGACCGTCGAGGCTTTGGAGCGCCTCGCGACCTCGGCGGTCGAGCACCACCTCGACCGGCGTCTGCGCACGACGCGCCACCATCTCACCGAGGAGACGACGCCGGCGTAATCCGGGCCTTGGGACCGGCGACGCCACATCGGTCGCGGGCGGGCTCCCGCAGCGGGGACGCGGGTATTGTCGGGTTATGTCGGAGGAAAACCCCACAGCTGAGCGCGTCCCCGAGGGCGACGCGGGACTGTTCGACGCCGTCGTCAACCTCGCGAAGCGGCGGGGCTTCATCTTCCCCTCCGCCGAGATCTACGGCGGCATCCGCTCGACCTACGACTACGGGCCGCTGGGCGCGTTGATGCTCCGCAACGTGCGGGACGCCTGGTGGCGCACGATGGTGCGCCACCGGGACGACGTCGTGCCGATCGAGGCGGCGATCATCACGAACCCCAAGGTTTGGGAGGCGTCCGGCCACCTCGAGACGTTCGTCGACCCGCTGGTCGACTGCCGGTCGTGCCACGAGCGCTGGCGGGCCGACCAGATCGAGGGGACCTGCCCGAACTGCGGTTCGGCGGACCTCACCGAGGCGCGGCCGTTCAACCTCATGTTCAAGACGTTCGTCGGCCCGCTCGACGACGAGTCCGCCGTCGCCTATCTGCGCCCGGAGACGGCGCAGGGGATGTTCGTCAACTTCCTGAACGTGATGACGACGATGCGCCGCAAGCCGCCCTTCGGGATCGCCCAGCTCGGACGGGGTTTCCGCAACGAGATCACGCCAGGGAACTTCGTGTTCCGCACCCGCGAGTTCGAGATGATGGAGCTGGAGTTCTTCGTCCCGCCCGCCGACGCCGACCGCTGGTTCGCCTACTGGTGCGAGGAACGGCTCGCCTGGTTCGTCGGGCTCGGGATCCCCGAGGACCGCCTCCGGTTCCGCCAGCACGCCCAGGAGGACCTCTCCCACTACTCGAAAGCCACGACCGACATCGAGTACCTCTTCCCCTGGGGCTGGGGCGAGCTCGAGGGGATCGCCAACCGGACCGACTTCGACCTCAAGGCCCACAGCGCGCTCTCCGGCGTCCGCCTCGAGTACTTCGACCAGGTGTCCGGCGAGCGCTACACGCCGCACGTCATCGAGCCGTCGGCCGGCGCGACGCGGGCGATGATGGCCTTCCTCCTCGCCGCCTACGACGAGGACGAGATCGGCGGGGAGCGCCGCAGCGTTCTCCGGCTGCACCCGCGGCTCGCGCCGTTCCAGGCTGCGGTGCTCCCGCTCTCGCGCAAGGAGCCGCTCGACGCCCTCGCCCATCAGGTCCTCCACCGCTGCCAGGACGCGCTGATGTGCGACTACGACGACACGCAGTCGATCGGGCGCCGCTACCGACGCCAGGACGAGATCGGCACGCCGTTCTGCGTGACCGTCGACTTCGACAGCCTCACCGACGAGGCGGTGACGATCCGCGAGCGGGACTCGACGGCCCAGACCCGGGTGCCGATCACGCACGTCGTCGCCGAGCTGCAGGACCGCATCGGGTCCTGAGCCCGCTCGTCGGCTGCAAGACGACCGCGCTGGGGGGCCTGATGCGGAAAGACCCCCACCCGCCCACCGCCCCGGCTCCGAAGGGAAAAGGCGCCCCCGGGCAGGCGCGCAAGCTCGGAATCGTCGAGGGTTCCCGGGTCCATCTTGTCGGCGCCCCGCCCGGCTGGTCGCTGGCCGACCCGCCGCCAGGCGTCGTCGTCGCCCGACTCGAGGCGCCCCTCGCGCCCGGGGGTGCCCCGGAGCGAGGGCCCGCGGACCTGGTGATCGTCTTCGCCCGCGACTCCCACGAGCTCGCCGCGGCGCTCGCCTCGGCGCCCGAACCGGCCACGCTCCCGGCGGCCGTCTGGATCTGCTGGCCACGGCGCGCCGGCGGCCACGAGAGCGATCTCACCGACCGCGACGTCCGCCGCGCCGGCCTCGCCCTCGGGCTCGTCGACAACAAAGTGGCGGCGGTCGACACCGACTGGTCCGGCCTCCGCTTCGCCCACCGCCTCGGGCGCCGCTGAGCCGGCCCCGCCCAGACGGCACGGCGAACAGGTACGGTCCGGCCATGGCA
The DNA here is from genome assembly GCA_963823945.1 of uncultured Acidimicrobiaceae bacterium. GTDB lineage: Bacteria > Actinomycetota > Acidimicrobiia > Acidimicrobiales > Bog-793 > Bog-793. The sequence continues at coordinate 590,131 of CAWGNK010000003.1, read as the reverse complement.
ATCCCCGACGAGGACGTCGCAAGGGTCCGCGCGGCGACCGATCTCGTCGCGCTGATCGGCGAGCAGACCGCCCTCAAGCGGGTCGGCCGGCGCTTCGTCGGGCTCTGCCCGTTCCACGCCGAGAAGACGGGCTCGTTCAGCGTCAACGCCGAGGAGGGCCTCTACTACTGCTTCGGCTGCCAGGCCTCGGGCGACGCCATCAGCTTCGTGCGGGCGACCGAGGGGGTCGACTTCGTCGAGGCCGTCGAGCGCCTCGCCAACCGCGCCGGGATCACGATCCGCTACGACGACGACCGCGACCGGAACGAGGACCGCAACCGGCGGCGCGAGCTGCTGGCGGCGATGACCGTGGCGGTCGAGTACTACCACGAACGGCTGCTCGCGGGGCCGGACGCGGGGCGGGCGCGTCAGTACCTGCGCTCCCGGGGCTACGACGGCGAGGTCGTCCGCCGGTTCCGGCTCGGCTACGCACCGGCGGGCTGGGACGAGCTCGTGCGGGCGTCGCGCCTGCCGGGTGCGGTGCTGCGTGAGGCCGGGCTCGCCTACGAGAACGACCGCAACCGCTACCAGGACTCCTTCCGGGAACGGGTCATGTTCCCGATCTTCGACCCCGGCGGCCAGGCGATCGCCTTCGGCGGCCGGGTCCTGCCCGAAGCCCTGCGAAGCTCGGAGCGCGAACCGGGGCCGAAGTACCGCAACTCGCCGGAGTCGGCCATCTACTCCAAGCGCCGCACGCTCTACGGGCTGAACTGGGCGAAGTCCGACATCGCCAGGGCCCACGAGGTCGTCGTCTGCGAGGGCTACACCGACGTCATCGGCTTCCATCTCGCGGGCGTCCCGCGGGCGGTCGCGACCTGCGGCACGGCGCTGACCGAGGACCACTTCCGCCTGCTCGCGCATTTCGCCAACAGGATCGTGCTCTGCTTCGACGCCGACGCCGCCGGGCAGGCCGCGGCGGCACGCCTGTACCAGTGGGAGAGGCGCCACGAGCTCGAGCTCGCCGTCGCCGCGCTGCCGGTGGGATCGGACCCCGGCGAGCTCGCCCAGCGCGACCCGGCGTCGCTCGCCGCCGCCGTCGGGAAGGCTCAGCCCTTCCTCGGCTTCCGCGTCGACCAGGCCCTCGGCGCGCACGACCTGCGCACGCCGGAGGGCCGCAGCCGGGCGGCGGAGGCCGCACTCGCCGCCATCGCCGAGCACCCGAACGAGCTGGTTCGCGACCAGTACCTCATCGGCGTGGCCGACCGGACCCGCCTCGACCCCAACCGCCTGCGCGAGCTCCTCGTCGAGGTGCGTTCCCGGCCGCAGCCCGACCCGGAGGCTGGGGGCGCCGGACCGGGCCGGCGGGCGGACGAGGCCGAACCGCCGGACCAGAACCGCGCGGCGCCCGCCGCCGCGCCTTGGGGCCGGGCCGGCGCCAGGACGGCCGAGGAACGCCCTGAGCTGCGGGCGGGACGGGACGCCCTTCTCCTCGCGCTGAACCAACCGGACGGGGCCCGCGCCCTTTTCGACGAGGTGCTGTTCGTCGACCCGGTGCAGCGCAACGCCTACCGGGCGCTCGTCGACTCGGCGGGACTTTCGGAGGCGATCCAGCGGGCGGATCCGGAGGCCGGCGACCTCATCCGCCGGCTGGCGGTCTCGGAGCTGCCCGACGAGCTCGTCGTGACCGGTCCGTACATCGAGCTCGTCCGGGCGGCGTGCGACCGTGCGCTGCGGGAGCTCGACGCCGAAGCGCGCGTCGCCCAACAAGAAGGACGGTCGGAGGACCTCGCCACGGCGCTCAACACGGGGGCCTGGCTGAGAACCGAACTCGAGGCCCTGCGCGATCCGCTCGTCGGCCCTGGTGGGGACTCCGACACCGAAGACGCCGCGAAACGATTGGTAGCGTGGCTCGCACAGCGCCAGCAGGAGGCGGGGGATGACGGGCGTCGCACGTCTGAAGACTGATCCCGGCGCTCCCTCCGGCGTCCAGCCGACCGTCGGGCCGATTCGAACCGGACCGCGCGCCGGGAACCGGACCCGCCGTGGCGATGGGCCGCCGCGCCGTTCCGGGAGGATCGCCGAGGAACAGACGACCGCGGCGATCCGCACCCTGCGCTCCGGCAAGGCAGACGGCACCGCCGCGACGGCGGGCGACCCCGTCCGGGCGTACATGCGAGAGATCGGCCGGGTCTCGTTGCTGTCGGCGGATCTCGAGGTGCTGTGCGCCAAGCGGATCGAACGCGGGCACGCGGCGCGCGACCGCCTCGAAGCGTGGTGCCGCGACGGCGTGCTCGGGGAGATCACGGCGGCGAGACGCCGGACCGCCGAGCGCGAGGTGGCCGAGGGACAGGAGGCGAAGGATCTGCTCACCGAGGCGAACCTCCGGCTCGTCGTGTCGATCGCCAAGCGCTACCGCAACCGGGGCATGGCCTTCCTCGACCTGATCCAGGAGGGCAACCTCGGCCTGATGCGCGCCGTCGAGAAGTTCGACTACCGCCGGGGCTTCAAATTCTCGACGTACGCGACCTGGTGGATCCGCCAGGCGATCACGCGGGCCGTGGCCGATCAGGCGCGCACGATCCGTATCCCGGTCCACATGGCCGAGACGGTCAACAGGGTCCTCCGGGCCCAACGCGAGCTCTCCCAGCAGATCGGCCGTGACGCGACGGCTGACGAGATCGCGTTGCATATCGAATTCCCCGTCGAACGGGTGCGCGAGATCCAGCGCATCAGCCAGGACACGATCTCCCTGCAGCAACCGATCGGCGGCAACGACGAGGGGTTCAGCCTGTCGGATCTCCTCGTGGACCAGTCCGCCGAGGTCCCGCTCGGCGCCGCGACGAGGGTCATGCTGAACGAGGCGGTCCAGCGGGCGCTCCACGAGCTCTCGGCCCGCGAACAGGAGGTCGTCCGGCTCCGTTTCGGGCTCGACGACGGGAAGATGAGGACCCTCGAGGAGGTGGGGCAGATCTTCGGCGTGACGCGGGAACGGGTCCGCCAGATCGAGATGAAGACGCTCGCCAAGCTCCGCCAACCCGCTCTCGCCCTGCCGCTCCGGGACTATTTCGAGGGCGACTGATCCACCCGGGCCCGGCCGGCGGGCAGCCCGAGTGCTCTGTTGCGCCGTCCCAGGGGACCGCGTAGGCGCACACAACGGCGGGTTCATGCGGCGGGCCAGCGCGATCGCCGCCAGCGGGATGCACTGCTAACGTGCCGTCGTTCGGTCCGGGGTAGCTCAATTGGCAGAGCACGCGGCTGTTAACCGTGTGGTTGAGAGTTCGAGTCTCTCCCCCGGAGCTGCAGATCGTGTCCCCGGCGTGCGATGGGTGCAGGGCGCGCGTCTTCCGTGTCAGCCCGCCGTGGTGAGGACCGTGAGCTGCCCGGGAAACGCGACGTGGCCCGGTTGCCGCTATTCAAGGTCGATCGGTCGCGGCCGTCGAATCGGCCGGATTGGGCCGGGGACCCCGCACGACCCCGAAGGATCGTGCGGGGCCCGCCAACCTGGGGAAACCAGGGATACCGCCACGGCTCGGTGCGGCTGGCCCGGGCGTCACCCCCGGCGCGGTTGCCGTCCTCGTCGCGCCGGAGCGGCCGAGCAAATACGGTCGGGGCGTGACGATGCCGCAGCGGGCAGGGCTCGGCGTTGCTTGACACCCTGAAGGTCGCCTACCGAAAGGATCCCGCCCTCCAGGGCGTCCACGCCCTCGAGGTCATTCTCTACCAAGGCATCTGGGCGATCTGGTCCTGCCGGGTCGCCCACGTGCTCTGGAGGCTCCACGTGCCGTTCTTCCCGCGTGTCATCTCGCAGGGCGCGCGGCTGTTCACAGGGATCGAGATCCACCCCGGGGCGGTGATCGGCAAACGGTTCTTCATCGACCACGGTGCTGGCGTCGTCATCGGCGAGACGACGGTGATCGGCAACGACGTCATGCTCTACCAGGGCGTGACTCTCGGGGCCACGGCTGGTGGGCGGATACCAAGGGCGCGAAGCGACACCCGACGATCGGTGACAATGTCAACCTCGGGGTCGGGTGCTCGGTGCTGGGCCCGGTCGCCGTCGGCGAGGACAGCCGGGTCGGGCCGCGCGCGCTCGTGGTTGACGACGTGCCGGCGCGCTCGATCGTCGTCGTGGCACGGGGCCACTGCGTCACACCCAGCAGGGCGCGTCTTCGAAGAGCCGGCGAACGAGGAGCGCCTCCCGGCAACCTGGATGACGGGCGGGGAAAAGGAGACGGACGATGGCCCTGCATGACGATGTGACCCGGCTCTCGGTCGGACGCCGCTCGCAGAACTTCACCGCTTCGCCGCGGGGCTTCCCACTCAGATCGTGGCCAAGCTCGAGTGCGAGAACCCGGGCGGGAGCGTCAAGGACCGCATCGCCCTGGCGATGATCCAGGCCGCAGAGGCCTCCGGCGAGCGCGCCCCCGGGGACACGATCCTCGAGCTGACGAGCGGCAAACGGGCAACGGCCTTGCCATTGTCGCGGCCGCGAAGGGCTACCAGGCGGTCATCACAGTTTCAGAGACCATCAGCGTCGAGCGAAGAAGGATCATGGCTGGATACGGCGCGCGGCATCCTTTTCACGCCCGCCGCGGACGGCATGCTCAGCGCCGTCGTTCTGTGGGACAGCAGAACAGGTGACAGAGTGTCGAACTAGAAGTCCAGTGCGGGGCCGTAGCTCAGTGGTCAGAGCAGGGGACTCATAATCCCTGGGTCGCAGGTTCGATCCCTGCCGGCCCCACTGTTTTCCCAGTTCAGGGGAGGAAGATAGAACCGGTCCCGGCACACCAAACCTGCCCGCGTAACCGGTAGGGGCAAGAGTTACGCCCGCCTCGGATGATTACGACCCACTGTGGGCTCCTTCCTCTGGCCTTCCATCCAAACTAGGCGTCCACCAAAGCGGGTCAAGTCCGCACACCAACTGACCGCTTGAGCGCGCAGGCGATCTGGGACACCTTGACACTGACTCCCATGTCGGAATGAGGGCTATCCCGCGTCGGCCAGACGGCTCGCCAAGGGGGTTCGCAGCGTCCAGGTGGAGTGCGTCGGCATTGCCGTCAGGCCTCTTGAAGAAGCACCACCCGAACAAGGAAGATACGGGGTTTTCGAACAGCACATCCACCCCGGCGACCTCACCGATGAATTTGACGCCGGGGCCGGCATGCTCGTCCTGGCCAATACTCAGATCGTCGACTGCGAACGCGTCGAGGGGACGTTCGCCCGTCGCCGAGGCGTTTGCGGCTATGGAAGGTCGCCGCGCGAGCCGGCGGTCGCCGCCGCCCGGGACTCGACGCTTCGCACCGTCTTCGTCGTGCGGAGCGCATCGGCTTCTCGTTCTTCTTCTAGCCACCCCGGCGCGTGCTTCCTCGCCCAGGTTTCAGGTACCCATCCCCTCACCATCGCCCGGAGCGCGTCGCGGTGGGTGACGGCGAAACCGATGTGGCCGATCACGACGATGAAGATGGCGAACGCCAGCACCTCGTGGACGAAGGTTGCTCCTTGGCGCCAGTCGACGGGAACCACGTTGAACCACTTGAGGATCAATCCGGTCCCGAGCATGACGACCATCGCGCCGGCGACAAAGATGGCGTTGATCTTCTGTCCCGGATTGAACTTGTCGGTGATCCGGGGGGCTTTCCAGCCGGCGCGCCAGAGCCAGCGGACCTCGTCCTTTGTCCAGCGACTGATGCGCCGGATATCGCGCCGCATCCGTGCTCCCCAGGGTCCCAGCAGCGAGACGACGAGCGGAACCGGCAACACCAAGCCCGCCCAGAGATGAATCTCGGCGATCAGCAGGTGTCGTCCGACAAGGCTCTCGACCGAAGAGAAGTACAGAGGCAGGGCGGTGAGCATGAGGACGCCGAAGAGCAAGGCGTTGGACCAGTGGGCGACCCTTTGTACGAGATCGAAGCGGGTGATCCGCAGCGGTGTCAGTGCTTCACCGGAAGGCTGATTTCGATCTTGGTCCGCGGGCACGTTGTTCACTCAGCCAGAAGTCGTGTCAGTCGGGCCAGTAGAGCCGTCGAGCCAGCCGTTGACCGGGTAGCCGCTCTGCTCCCAGAACCCAGGCTCGACCCTGTCGACGACACGGATGGCCGAGAGCCACTTGAGCGACTTGTAGCCGAACATCGGAGCGACGTAGAGCCTGACGGGGCCGCCGTGCTCCGTCGTGATCGGGCCCCCGAGCATGCGGTAGGCGACGATGACGTCAGGGCGACGAGCCTGGTCGAGCGTCAGGCTTTCGGTGTCGGTGCCGTCATAGGAAGCGAACGACAAGGCGACGGCCCCCGGCTTCACCCGGGCGGCGTCGAGCACGTCGCTCAGCTTCACGCCCTCCCAGTGCACGTCTGGAACCTGCCATCCCGTCACGCACTGGAACGTCTTTACGAGCTGGGTACTGGGCATGGCCTCAAGGTCGGCGAGGGTGAGCGTGAGCGGTCGCTCCACGAGCCCCGTGACCTCGAGCCGGTAGCGATCCGGTCTGATGAGGGGAAACGTGTTTGTGACGCTGTAGATCTGGAAGTTGTCGCCGCCTGGGAGCAGGCGACCCAGGCCGGACCCCAGCACCTCGGCCAGCCTTCTTTGCACCGTGGCACCGGCGACGATTCCCACCGCGCCCAAGCCGACCATGCCGAGGAAGACCCGTCTCCCGACGCGCACCGGTTGCTCGAGCGGGACTGGAGAGCTTGCTGTCATGGCGTGGGTCGCTCCGCGTCGAGCACGGACTGAAGCGCGGTCCCGATGCCGGCAGCGGTTTCGTCGAGTTCGGGCTGAAGGCGCAGCGGGGCTTTCGTCATCGACAAAAGAGCTCCTCACGAATAAACTGGACTGCGCGGTCCATTCTAAGCCCGCGGACCGGCTGGCCAGTTCAAATTCTGTGAGGACGCGGCACGTGTGACTGTCGACCGAGGTGACGAGTGGGGTCCGCCGACGCGGAAGGGCCGCGAGACCCGTCAGCGGATCGTTGACGCCGCCGCTGACCTCATCTATGCACGCGGGGTCGCGGCCGCGAGCCTCGACGAGGTGGGCCGGGCAACCGGGACCAGCAGGTCGCAGCTATACCACTACTTCTCTGGCAAGAGCGCCCTTGTCGGCGCGGTGATCGACCGCCAGCGCGACAGGATCCTCGCCTTCCAGCGGCCGGCGCTCGAGTCCCTCGCGACCTGGGAGGACATCACCGGCTGGCGCGACATGATCGTCGCGGTGCAACGAGAGCTCGGCTGTCGGGGGGGTTGCCCGCTCGGGTCACTGGCCAACGAGCTCGCCGAGCTGGACGACAGCGCTCGCGTCCGGCTGGCCGACGCCATCGGCAGCTGGGAGAAACTCCTTGCTGACGGGTTGGCGACCATGGCCCGGCGGGGCGAACTGCGATCGGACGCGGACCCGGCGACACTGGCCCTCGGCGTAATGGCCAGCCTGCAAGGCGGGCTCCTGCTCGCCAAGACAACACGCAGCACCTACCCGCTTGAAGTCGCCCTCGACGCCGCCATCGCCCACCTGCGAACCTTCGCCTGTCCTCGAGTCGGCACGCCGAGCCGCGTCTAGAGGCAACCGGACACACGACCTGGCGCCAAGGGACAGTCGATCGCGCGGTGCAAGAATGCGCCGATGACAAACCCCAGCTACTCAGCATCGATCGTGATCGCCCGTCCGGCAGAGTTGCTGTACGACATGATCTCGGACGTCACTCGCATGGGCGAATGGAGTCCGGTCTGCAAAGCCTGCTGGTGGGACGACGGTGACGGCCCCCGGGTGGGCGCGCGGTTCACCGGTCGCAACGAAACCACCGAGCGGACCTGGGAGACGCGTTCCGAAGTCGTGGTGGCAGAGCGGGGCCAGGAGTTCGCGTTCGTAGTTGGCGACTCATGGGTCCGTTGGGGCTACACGTTCTCCCCGGTCGAAGGTGGGACCAGCGTCACTGAATCCTGGGAGTTCCTCCCCGCTGGCCTCACAAGATTCGAGGAGCGATTCGGTGATGACGCTCGGGCGCAAATCGCTGATCGAACCGAGGCGGCCCATCGGGGGATTCCCGCGACCCTTCTAGCGATCAAGAAGGCCGCAGAGTCGTTGTGAGTGCGTTCGTCTAGCCCGGGAAACGGCGGATCGACGGGTACCTCCCACCCGGCGATCAGGGGCGAGCAGAGCTAGCGTGCTCGGCGCAAGACCGCTTCGAAGGGTCGGCGGGCACAGGAGGCGTGATTATGCGCGCGGTGGTCGTCTACGAGTCGATGTTCGGCAACACGCACGCGGTGGCCGACGCCATTGGCAAGGGTCTTGGCCAGGGCCTTGAGTCGGTGGACGACGTGGTCGTGGTCCCGGTGACTGAGGCGGGTCGCGAACGGTTGGGCGACGCCGACCTGCTCGTGGTGGGCGCTCCCACCCATTTTCACGGCATGAGTCGAACCCGCACGCGCAAGTGGGCGGGTGCAACTGCGCAGAACACCAAGAACGATCTGGTGCTTGATCGCGACGCCCAAGGCCCAGGCGTGAGCGACTGGCTCACATCGCTCGGCCGCGGCCACACAAAGGTTGCCGCCTTCGACACCCGCTTCAAGGGTCCGGCAGTCCTCAGAGGGAAGGCCTCGAGGCTGATCAGCCGGAAGCTTCGGAGGCGCGGGTTCGAGGAGGTGGCCACGCCCGAGAGCTTCTTCGTCACCTTGCAGAATCGGCTCGAACCGGGTGAGGAGGCCCGAGCCCAAGAATGGGGCAAGCGGCTCGCGGCAAGCATGGCGTCGAACGGCCTCACAGATGCGGACCGTGCGGGGCAACCGCCCACCTCGACGGAGGCGTGATGGCCGAGGTGATGATCCCCACTCCGGGTGAGCTGCCGTCCTACCTGGCGACACCTGAGGGCGAGGGACCCTGGCCAGGTGTGGTCGTCATCCACGACGCCATGGGGATGAGCCAGGACCTACGGAACCAGGCTGACTGGCTTGCGGGCGAAGGGTACCTCGCTGTCGCACCGGACCTTTTCGCGGGGAGAGGGATGTTGACCTGCCTGGTCTCGGCCATGCGCGACGTACGCGCTGGACGGGGGCGGTCGTTCGACAACATCGACGCCGCGCGTGACTGGCTGGGGGCCCGGGGTGACTGCACGGGCAGAATCGGCGTGGTCGGCTTCTGCATGGGAGGGGGGTTTGCCTTGATGCTCGCAGCCGATCGCGGGTTCAGCGTGTCGAGCGTCAACTACGGCACCGCTCCGAGAAACGCCTACACGCCCAGCTTCCTGAGACGGGCCTGCCCGATTGTCGGCAGCTACGGCGGCAAGGATCGCTCGCTGCGAGGGGCCGCCGATCGCCTGGAACGGGCCTTGACGGCCGTCGGAGTCGAGCACGATGTGATGGAGTACCCCGAGGCCGGGCACTCCTTCCTCAACGACCACGAAGGGGCTGGAGACAAGAGCCCGTTCCCGTTCTCCGTCCTGGAGCCGGTCTTCGGGATGCTTTCGCCGGGTTCGGGCTACCACGAGGCATCCGCACGAGATGCACGCAGACGCATCATCGAGTTCTTCGAAGCGCACTTGACGCCGTAGGGAGGCGAGACCACCCGACACTGCCGGGTGCCGGGTGGCCCGCCGGCGCCCACCCGACTGCCTCGAGGCGCACCCGACTGGTTCCGACCCGAGCACGCACCAACGAAACGACGACCGCGCGAACGAGCCGGAATCCCGCGCTGATCAGCCGTCACCGCTCACATCCGGAGGTACGACGCTCCGTTCATGTCGAGCACGGTGCCGCTAGCCATCGCCGCCTCGGGGGAGGCGAGGAAGACGACCGCCGCGGCCACCTCCTCGGCGGTGTTGACGCGGCCGAGCGGGCTTTCGGCACGGCGCTTGTCACCCTTGTCCCCTGCGAGTTGCTCCACGGTCATGTCGGTCTCGGTGAATCCGGGCGCGACTGCGGTAACGGTGATCCCGTAGGGACCGAGCGCGCGCGACATGGATTGCCCGAACGCGATGAGCCCCGCCTTGCTCGCCCCGTAGGCGGGTTGCGACGGTTCGCCGCGGAAGGCGCCACGAGACGAGATGTTGACGATGCTTCCGCCTCCGCCGCGGATCATGTGCTGCACGGCGCACCAGGTCACACTCGCCGCGCCGACGAGATTCACCGCCAGCGTCTCTTGCCAGGCACGCTGCCACTGCTCGTAGCTCGATTCGGTGATCGGGTGCGGTCCGATGACGCCGGCGTTGTTCACCAGCACGTCCAGGCCGCCGAGCTCCTCGGCAGCGGCGTCGACCATACGGCGCACGGCGTTCGCGTCAGCGAGGTCGGCACCGACGACCACGTGCCCCGAGCCCGACAGTGACTCCAGAACCACCGCGGCGCTGTCCGCGCGCTCGTGGTAGTGCACGGCGACACGGTCGCCGGCTGAAGCGAAGGCACGGGCAACCGCGGCGCCGATTCCGCGAGACGCCCCGGTCACGAGTACCGCGCGGCCCGCACTTTGGCCCATCAGCGGTCATCGTACGCGCGCAGCCACCGCCGGGTCGTGGCCTAGTTCGACCTTGGCGACGCCGTAACTACGACAACCCGTTCGCGCCGCGAGGTCATCGAGCAGCACCTGAGGAATAAAGGCGAACTACTCAGCGTTAGGCAGGTTGGTTAGGTAGCCAACATCTGAGTTGTTGACGAAAGAGGATCTTCCGGGTGAGAAAAATCAGCATGACAGTTGTGGCCATGGTGAAGTCAGTTAGCTATAGCCGATTCTTGGAAGAGCTTTCCGATCCCCACGGCGGTCGAGTCTCACGTTGGGCTGCACTCTCGTCGGCGCAGTAGTCCAATCCAGGCAAGCACCCACCGCCGGCCGTCGATCGAACACCCGCGTCGATCCCCGCCAACTGTCGTCACACCTCCGCGTCGGAGCCTTGGAAGTGTTGAATCCGAACGACCCCGGCTTGCCAGCGGACACGTTCCCCGGGGTGCGTCTTGGGCGCTGCGTCAGTTCGACGGAGGGGTTCTCCCTCTGAAGGGGCCGACAACACTCGTCGGCGACGGGTAGCCGCCCGATCACACGGTCAGCGCAGCACGACGCCTTGATCTGAGGCGCGCTGTGGTGGCGCGTCAGGCGAAGGCCACGCCCTGGCCCGCCACGGACGATCATGAGAACGGCGGCACCCTGTCGGTTCCCTGGAACAAGGACCGTAACGTCACCTGCACTCATCTCATGCCCTTCGCGCAGGAACCGCCCAGGCCACCCGGCCGGACGAGGTGCCGACGGGACACCCGGCGCAGAGGGGCTCTGAGCTCAGCGTGCTGATTCGGGTCCGGCACCTGACTACCTTGGGTGAGGAACTTCGCCGACAGAAAGGGAGCCTCGTGGCCAACGGCACGATGGCGGCACTTCGCAAGAGTCGTCCGGCGCCGGGGCTCGAGCTCGACACGATGTCCGCCCTCCCCGGGATCGGACCCCGCGACGTGCTCGTCGCGGTGCGCTACGCCGGCATCTGCGGGACCGACCACCACATCTTCGACTGGGACGAGTGGAGCGCCAACCGCGTGCCCCTCGGGATCGTCGTCGGCCACGAGTTCACCGGGACGGTCGCCGCCGTCGGCGAAGGCGTCTCGCAGGTGACGGTCGGCCAGCGGGTGAGCGGTGAAGGCCATATCGGTTGCGGCGTGTGCGAGCTCTGCCGCACGGGGCGGGCGCACATCTGCGAGCGGATCGACATCATCGGCATCGACCGGGACGGCTGCTTCGCCGAGTACGTCGCCATGCCGGACCACAACCTCTGGGTGCTCGACGAGCGCATCCCCGACCTGGCGGCGGCGATCATGGACCCACTCGGCAACGCCATGCACGCCGTGAGCGCGGCACAGGTCTCCGGTCGCAACGTGCTCGTCACGGGCTCGGGGGTGATCGGCCTCGCGTCGGTGGCGATCGCCCAGTCGCTGGGTGCCGCCCGCGTCATCGCGACCGACGTGGATCCCCACCGCCTGGAGCTCGCCCGGCACTTCGGCGCCGACGACATCGTCTTGTCGAGCGACCCCGGCTGGGTGACCGAGGTGCGAGGGATCACCGCCGGAGAAGGCCCCGACGTGCTGATCGAGATGAGCGGGCACCCCGACGCGCTGTCCGGGGGGTTCGCGGCGCTGCGCAACGGCGGCACCGCCGCCCTGCTCGGACTGCCCAAGTCGGCGGTGCCGCTCGACCTGTCGAACGACATCATCTTCAAGGGCGCGACCGTGCTGGGCATCAACGGCAGGATCGTCTATGACACCTGGTACGCGGTCGAGCGGTTCCTCCTGTCGGGCCAGCTCGACCTGGACGCCCTCGTCACCGACGTGCTGCCGCTGGAGAGGTTCGAGGAGGCCTTCGCCCTGATCGCCAGCCGGGCCGCGCTGAAGGTCATCTTCGAGATCGGCGCGCGATGACCGCCGTCGACGACTTCGACCGGCGGGCGGGCACGGCCCTGGAGGGGCTGCGTGCCGCCGGCCAGTACAAGGAATTGCGGGCGATCTCGGGCCCGATGGGCCCCGTCGTGCCGATCGGGGGACGCGAGGTCGTCGTGCTCTGCTCGAACGACTACCTCGGGCTCGCCAACCATCCCGACGTCGTCGCGGCAGGGATCAAGGGCCTCGAGTCCCACGGCGCGGGGACGGCCTCGGTGCGCTTCATCTGTGGCACGCTCGACGTGCACGAGCGCCTCGAACAGGCGGTCGCCGGACTCGTCGGCACGCCCGCCGCGCTCTCCTTCGTCAGCTGCTGGACCGCCAACGAGGCCCTCTTCCCGACGGTCACGGCACCCGGCGACACCGTCATCTCCGATGCGCTCAACCACGCCAGCATCATCGACGCCGTGCGCCAGACCCGCGGCGTCGAGCGGAAGATCTACCCCCACAACGACCTGGTGGCGCTCGAGGAGGCCCTGACCGCCGCCGACCCGGGCGGCGTGCGCTGGGTCGTGACCGACGGCGTGTTCAGCATGGAAGGCGATCTCGCGCCGCTTCCGGAGATGCTGGCACTGTGCCGTGCGCACGGGGCCATCCTCGCCGTCGACGACTCGCACGGCATCGGGGTCCTCGGGGCAGCCGGGCGCGGGGTGCCGGAGCACTTCGGTCTTCTCGGCCAGGTTGACGTCATCACCGGCACGCTCGGCAAAGCGCTCGGCGGGGCGGCCGGCGGATTCGTCGCGGCGTCGGAGCGTCTCGTCGAGCTGCTCGTGCAACGGGCACGCCCGAGCCTGTTCTCGAACGCGCTGCCCGCGACCGTCGCCTGTTCGGCGACACGCGCGATCGAGATCCTCCTCGCCGAACCCGAGCGGGTCGCCCGCCTGCACGACAACACCGCCCGGCTGCGAGAGGGACTGCGCAAGCTGGGCTTCACCTGCCCGGACGGCGCGAGCGCCATCATCCCGATCATCCTCGGCGACGCGCACAAGGTGGAGGCCGCGAGCCGGCGCCTCTACGAGCTGGGTGTCCTCGTCGTCGGCTTCTCGTTCCCGGTCGTGCCCGAGAGCCAGGCCAGGCTGCGCGTCCAGGCGAGCGCCGCGCTCGAGGACGCGCACCTCGACGCCGCCCTCGAGGCGTTCGGGCAGCTCTGACCCGGCGTCCGCCGGTCAGGCAGGTCAGTCGGTCCCGAGAAGGCGCGGCGTGACGAGCCAGCGCAACGTGCCCTCCCCCGCGGCGACGTCGCCCCAGCGTTCGGCGTCGAAGTCGACCCGGGCGAGGGCGGCGGTCGGCATCAGGACCTGCCCCCCGCCGATCAGGCGGGAGACCGCCTCCGAACACGTCGGCTCGTGCCCGACGACGAGCACGGTGTTGGTCAAGTCGGCTTCGAGGCGGATCTCGTCGACAAGGGCTTCGGACCCGTAGCCGTAGAGCCGATCCGCTTCGCGCACCGCGCACCGCCATTTTCCGGCCGCCATCGCCCGCTCGAGCGTCTCGACGACGCGCCGGGCGGGCGAACGGACCACTGCGTCCGGGATGTTCGCCGTCTCGGCGATGAAACGGCCGATCGCGTCGGCGCTGCGCCGACCCCGGGCCGAGAGCGGCCGGGCGAGGTCAGACGCGTCCGGCCCGGCAGACCAGTCGGACTTGGCATGGCGGAGGATGAGGACGGTGCGCATGCCCCAATTCTCGCTCGCCCACCGACCCGGAGGGGCCGCCCGGCGCGGACGCGCGTCTCGTCAGTGCGAGACGCGGTGGAAGTACTTGCCGAGATCGATCAGCCAGACGTGCAGGTGGAAGGTGCCGTCGGAGAGCACCCCCCGGCGGACCACGTCCGGATCGAAGTGCGCGTGCGCCCGTCCGAGCTGCCGCAACGCCGTGGAGAAGCCGTCACCGGTCGTGCTCATGAGCAGGATCTGCGCCGGGCGCCGGTACTCGATCTTCGCCCTGGCCCCGGGGAGGAGGATCGGGAACGAGTCGACGCTGACCGCGTCGTACCCGGAGTGGAACATCCCAATTGCCCCCATCAGCACGCCCTGATTGACGCGGGGCCACCACGTGAAGAGCTCCTCCCCCGGATAGGCGGCATGCCCGACGAAGTCCGGCAGCTCCGAGGTGACCTGGTACTCGTCGACCAGCTTGGTGTCGTTCCCGCCGAGCGCCTTCGCCCAGGCGGGCGAGGAGTCCGGCTCCTCCGCCACGTTCGGCAGCACCCGGTGCGACACCTCCGGCGCCACCGTGACGACGAGCGAGGCCCCGGCGATCAAGACCAGGACGAGGAGGCCCGCGGCGGCGCGCAGCGTCCCCGCCCGCCTGCGGTGCCCGCCGCCGACAGAGAACTGCTGGACGAGGCGCCAGACGAGCGCCGCGGCCACGACGATGGCGGCCACGACGGCGCCCCAGGCGTCGAGCCGCATCGCCGGGACGTGGGGGTCCGCCTCGTAGGCGAGGGCGACGGCGACGAGGAGGACGAGCGGGACGGCGTGACGCAAGATCGCCGGCACCTCGCTCCAAGGCCCGCGGCTCGCGCCACGGTGCCGGCGCGACGGCCCGGCCAGCGCGACGAAGGGCGCCGCCAACTCGGCGAGGATCAGGGCGGCAAGCACGGCGACGAACGACCACAAAAGTGACGAGAAGAAGGAGATCTCCAGCATCTGCACGTGGCCGGCGAACTGCAGTGCCGTCGCGACGCCGAACGCCAGCAGGCTCGCCAGCCCGACGACGAGCTGCGGTGTCCCGACCTTCGCCCAACGACGGGCGAAGACGACGACGAAGGCGACGAGCACCGCCGGCGGGACGAGCAGCCAGGGGTCGTAGAGGACCCAGTGCCAGTTCGCCGAGTGCCAGAGCCGCTCCTGGGCGGGGGTGTCGAGGTAGCGGACGGCCTGCCAGGTCGGCGTCCAGAAGTTCGCCTGGCCAAGCAGCAACCAGGAGAAGAAAGAGAGCATTCCCGTCACGGCGAGGGCCGCACCGGCCCCGACGGCGGTGTCGCGGGCCAGGTGGTCCCGGGAACGGGCCAGTCTCACCGCGGCGTAGGCGACGACCATCGCCGCGCCGAGCGGCACCGTCGCCATGTGCGACCAGACGGCCAGGGCGAGCAGGCTCCCGGCGAGAAGCAGCCACCAGACCCGGCGGCGGGGCGTCGCCGGCATGGCGAGCGCGCAGAGCGCTCCCGTGAGGTACGAGATCGCCGCCGAGTCCGGGTAGTCCGTCCCCCAGGCGGTGACGAAGACGGGGCTCGCCATCACGACGGCCACCGCGGCGAAGCCCGCCCAGCGGCCGTAGAGGCGCTTCAGCAGCACGTAGAGGGGCACGACCGCGACAAGCGCGAGGACGTAGCGCCACACGAAGAAGCCCCCGACCGCCCCGAAGAGAAGGTAGGCGGTCCGCGCCGGCACGAGGAAGCCGACCCGCGCCGCCTCACGCAGGCGCGCCGTCTGGGTAAAGAGCGCGCCGTAGCGGGTGAACATGTCGCGGGGGTCGATGATGTAGGTCGTGTGCATGCCCGGATCGGGGAACACGAGAGGGGCCATCCCCCGGAGCCGCAGGGCGACGTAGAAGATGCCGGGCGAGACGACGAGGGCGAGCACCTCCGCCACCCGTCCGATAAGTCCTTCGCGCCCCGCCCCGGTTACCATCGCCCGGTGCTCAACGGCCGCCGCGTCGCCATCGTGCTGCCGGCCTACAACGCCGGGCCGACGCTGGCCCGCACCGTCGCCGAGATCGACCGCTCCCTCGTCGACGAGCTCGTCCTCGTCGACGACGCCTCCACCGACGACACGATCCCGGTCGCGAGCTCCCTCGAGTTGCAAATCGTCCGCCACCCGCACGTCCGCGGCTACGGGGGGAACCAGAAGTCCTGCTACGCCACGGCCCTCGGGCTCGGGGCCGACATCGTCGTCATGGTCCATCCCGACTACCAGTACTCCCCGCTCCTCGTCCCGGCCCTGGCGGCGATGATCGCCTACGGCCCCTACGACCTCGTGCTCGGTTCCAGGATCCTCGCGCAGAACCCCGTCGCCGAGGGAATGCCGCGCTACAAGTACCTCGCCAACCGCTTCCTCACCGCCGCGGAGAACCTCGTCACCCACCAGAAGCTCTCCGAGTATCACACGGGGCTGCGGGCTTTCAGCCGCGAGTTGCTCGCCGCGATCCCCTACGAGGAAAACAGCGACGACTTCGTCTTTGACAACCAGATCATCGCCCAGGCCCTCACCGCCGGGGCGCGGATCGGCGAGCTGTCCTGCCCGACCCGCTACGCCCACGACTCCTCCTCGATCAATCTCCGCCGTTCCATCGCCTACGGGCTCGGCGTCCTGCGCACGACCGCGCAGTACCGGCTGGAGAGGATGGGGCTGCGGCACTACCGCTACCTCGAGGTGACCCCGCTCCACCCCGGGGACGCCGGCCACTAGGGCCAGCCCGCCCCGTCAGGAGCCGAGCACCTCGCGCAAGGGGCCGAGCATGGGAGAGGCCACGTCCCGGACGTCGGCGATCTGGCCGTCGAAGGTCACCCGGCCCTCCGACAGGACGACCGCGCGGTCGGCGAGCTCGAGGGCCCGCTCGACGTGCTGTTCGACGATCAGCAGCGCCGTGCCGGACTCGAGCACGCGGCGCAGGGCCTCGAACACCTCGTCGACGACCGCCGGGGCGAGCCCGAGCGAAAGCTCGTCGACGACGAGCAGCCGCTGGGGGACGGCGAGCACCCTCGCCAGGGCGAGCATGCGCTGCTCGCCGCCCGAAAGCGTGCCGGCGATCTGGTCGCGCCGCTGGCCGAGCCGCGGGTAGGCCTCGTAGGTGCGCTTCAGCGCGCCGGCGACCCCCCGGTGTCCGAGCGAGCTGCGGAACTCGAGGGAGAGGTTCTCCTCGACGGTAAGCGAGGCGAACACGGAACGACCCTCGGGGGCGTGGGCGACCCCGAGGCGGGCGATTCGCCACGCCGGCCATCCGGTGATGTCCCGGCCGTCGAAGACGATCGAGCCGCCGCTCGGGCGCACCAGCCCGGAGACGACGCGCGCGACGGTGGACTTGCCCGCCCCGTTCGAACCGACGAGCGCGAGGCCCGAGCGCTCGGCGACCGCCAGCGTGACGCCGAAGAGCGCCCGGTACGGCCCGTAGGCCACGTCGACGTCGCGCAGCTCGAGGAGCGGTCGGGAGGGGCCGGGGGCCGCCGGAGCCGGGGCCGCGGGCACGCGGACCGAGACCGCCTCGGCCTCGCCCGGGCCGGGCGCCTCGGGATCCGCCGGCAGGTGCCCGAGGTAGGCGTGCCGGACGTCGGGGTCCTCGAGCACGCGCTCGACCGTCCCGTCGGCGATCAGCCGACCGAAGTCGAGAACGATGAGACGGCGCACCGCGGCGGCGACCATCTCGAGGTCGTGCTCGACGAGCAGGACGGCCGCACCGCGTTCCTCGCGGATGCGCCGCAGGATCGAGAGCAGCTCGATACGCTCCTCACGGTCGAGGCCGGAGGAGGGCTCGTCGAGCATCAAAAGGCGCGGCTCGCCGACGAGGGCGCGGGCGAGCTCGACGAGGCGACCGTGGCCGAGACTCAGCGCTTCGACGGGGACATCAGCCTCGGCCTCGAGCCCGACGAGCTCGAGCAGCTCGTCGGTCGCGCGTCGCTCCGCGGCACTCGGCTGACCGATGCCGAGCAGGTCCTTCCAGATCCGCCCCTTCCCGCCACGGACGCGCTCGGTGACGAGCACGTGCTCGCGCGGGGTCATGCCCGCGAACAGCTCCAGCCGTTGGAAGGTGCGTCCGATGCCCAGGCGGGTGCGCCGGTAGGTCGGCAGACGGTCGATCTCGACCCCGTCGAAGACGACCGTCCCCGTGTCGGGGTGTTCCAGGCCGAGCAGGCAGTTGAAAAGGGTCGTCTTGCCGGCGCCGTTCGGCCCGACGAGCCCGACGGCCTCACCCTCGTCGATCGAGAGCGACAGCCGGCTCAGCGCGACGATCCCCCCGAAGCTCTTCGAGATGTCGCGGGCGACGAGCAGGGCCACGGGTCACCGCCCCCCGGGGTTCGAACCGGCACCGACTCGCTGCTCGGGTTGGTCGTTGCGCGTGAGGAAGTGGGCGAACTGGTCGGCGCGGTCGAGCACCCAGCGGCGCACGTACTCGACCGCCCCCTCGGGATGGCGCACGTAGGTGACCGCGGCGAGACCGAAGATCAGCGCGACGAGCGAGCCGTACCGTGCCGGCAGGTTGTTGATCAGCTGCTGGAGCACCGTATAGGCGAGGCCCGCCTCGATCGCCCCCGCCACCGAGTAGACCCCCACGGTCGCCACGATGACGACGAAGACGAGCGAGAACTCGTAGTTGAAATCCGAAGCCGACACCGTCTGCTCGAGGGAGGCGTAGAGGGCGCCACCGATCCCGGCAAGTGCCGCCGAGAGCATGAAGGCGATGACGCGCAGCCGCCGCACGTTGATGCCGATCGAGGCCGCGCCGATCTCCGAGGCCCGCAGCGCGGCGAGTTCCCCACCGACGGAGCCGTGCTGCAGAAGCCACACGACGCCGGCGGCGACCGTCACCACGACGAGCGCGAGCCAGAAGAACGAACCGCTCCCCGCGAAGCTGAACGCGCCGATGGTCGGACGCGGGACGCTGAGCCCCGTGGCGCCGTTGCCGGACCACGAGTACTGGAAGAGCACGTTGTCGCCGAGGAGCGCGAACGACAGCGTCAGCAGCGCCAGCGCGATCCCGCCGAGCCGGAGGCTCGGGATGGCCACCACCATGCCGACGAGCCCCGCCAGCACGCCGCCGGCGACGACGCCGAGCAGCAGCGCCGTCCCGAAGTGCGTGGCGAGCTGCCCGGCCGTGAAGGCTCCAACGGCGGCGAACGACGCCTGGCACAGCGAGATCTGCCCGCTCATGCCCGTGAGCAGCGTGATGGACAAGAAGATGATCGCGAAGACGAGCCCCTGGGTGATGGCGAACTCCCAGTTCCCCGGGACCAGCACGAGCGTGATGATGATGAAGACCGCGACGAGCAGGCCCGTGAAGGCCCGCGAGCCGAGGGCTACCTCGGTCATGTGGTCCGGCGGCTTGAGCGAGGCGGGAGGCGGGTCGCACACGGCCAGCGGGTCGCCCAACGGTCCCGAGGGGCGGAACGACCGGCGCGCGACGAGCAGCACCGCCAGCACGACGAACGGGAACGCCGGCCGCAGCCCCGAGGACAGCACCGTTCCCGACGGCAGGTAGCCGCCGATCACCTCCTGGACGACACCGAGCGTGACCCCGCCGACGAGCGTGAGCGACAGGCTGGCGAACCCGCCGACGGCGGCGGCCGCGATCGCCGCGACGAGCAGCGCCGTGAAGTACGAGGGGTCCAGGGCGGCATAGATCGGCGCGAGCAGCACGCCGGCGAGCCCGGCGAGCAGGCTCGAGAGCATCCAGGCGAACGTGCCCACCCGGTCGGCCCGGATCCCGGTGAGCTCGGTCATCCGGGGGCTCTCGACAACGGCCCGCATCCGCAGCCCCAGCCCGCTCGAGCTGAACATCAACGCCAGGCCGGCGACCACGACGACGGTGACGCCCGTCGTGAGCAGCTCCACCCCGGTCACGGGCACGGCTCCGAGCCAGAAGTAGACGTGGTCGGGGTTGAGCGCGAGCGCCGGCGGCGAGAGCCGCTGGCTCGTCCCGAAGATGATCTGGCAGATGCTCGGGATCGCGATCAGAAGCCCGAGCGCCGGCACGAGCCGCACGAGGGCCGGCGCGGTGCGGGCGTACTGGAAGAGCAGCCGGTCCAGCGCGTAGCCGATCGCGGGGGCGAGCAGGACGACGGCGACGATGAACGCCGCCCACTTCGGCCAGCCGTTCTCAACGGCGACGTAGAAGACGATCGCCGAGACGTACGCCTGCGCGCCAAACGCCAGATTGAACACGCCCGACGCCTTGTAGGTGAGCACGAGGCCAGCGGCCATCAGCGCGTAGGCACACCCGTAGGGGATGCCGGGGAGCGCGTAGGAGAGGAACTGGCTCAACTCGGGCGGCGCCCCCGGGCCTCAACCACCCCCGCCGTCCGGGTCCACCAGAGGGGGGACGCCCGGAGGCAGGGGGACGACCTTCTCGATCGGCCCGTGGGTGGGATTCGGCACCGGGAAGCAACTGAACACGCTCGGGGGCGTGCCGTAGACGGGGACGAACTCGTGGCCCCGCACCTGGACGAAGACGCTGCAGTTGTAGATCGTGCTGACCCCGGTGTGGTCGGTGCGCCAGTCGATCGGCGAGACGAGGCCGTGCGCCGTGAACAGCGTCATCTTGTTGATCGCCGCGACGAGGCGCGTGCGCGTGACGTCACGGCCGATCGCCCGCAGCCCCGACACGAACAGGTCGGCACTCGTCCACCCCGCCAGCGCCGCCTCCGACGGTGCGTTCCCCGGCGCGTAGCGCGCGAGCGACTGCTCGAAGCGGACCATGGACGGATACTGCGAGGGATACAGCTGGGCGACCTCGAACGGCGCGTGCTGGAGCATGAAGTAGACGCCCTGCATCTTCGCCGACTCGCTCCTCAGCGCCGACTTGTCGTAGCCGTCGAACCAGTACTGGGTCACCCCGGTCATCCCGAACTCCTGCATCGTCGCCGACAGCAGGAGCGAGCCGGTGAGGTCAAGACACGAGGTGACCATGTCGACGTGCAGCGACTTCATCCTCGTCACGTCGGCGTTGAGGTCGAAAGCGGGCACCGGGACGGCGAGGTCCTCGAAGGCGATGTGGATGCCGTACCGGCGGAAGGCGTTGGCGACCCCCTGGCAACCCTCGCTGGAGGCGCTGATGTTGTAGGCGATCAGCGCCGCCTCCTTGACGTGGTGCTGACGGGCGAGATACGCGGCCTGCAGCTGGGGCGACGTGAACGCCGTGTAGGAGCCGGTGTTGCCGAACATGCTCGGGCCCGCCCAATCGGCGTTCGGGTTGACGTTCAGCCCGAAAGTCGGGACGTCGTGCTCGGCGAGAAACGGCCCACCCGAGAACGACGGGGTCGCGACCGGGAGGACGGCGAAGACGTGGTCCTGCTCGACGAGCGTGCGGGCCTGGCTCGCGTCCGTCGACGGGTCGGACTGATCGTCGAGCTTGTAGGCGAGGTCGATTCTTCGACCGTCGACGCCGCCGTTGGCGTTGACCCAGTCGAAGTAGGCCTGCGCCCCCGCGATCGCCGGTGCGAAGTCGGCGGGCAGGGGGCCGGTGATCGAGGCGAGCCCGCCGACGACGATCCGGTTCGCGTAGACCCCCTGGGTGTTCCCGGCGGTCGACATGCTCGTCGTGGCGTTCCCGCACGCCGCAAGGACAGTCGCGCCGAGCGCGAGCGCTGCGCAGGCGGTGACGCCGGCCCGCCAATCCACGACGCGCATCAGCCTCGCTCCTTCGACTGGGAGAAGCCTTCTGTCCGCGGTGACCTTACCCAATGGACCGCCCGGACGGGCAAGGAGGAACGGCCGCGCCAGGGTCCGCCCGCCGGCCCGTGGGGGATGGCGCCCCGCCGTTCGCGCCCTGCTCCCGGCTCCGGCTAGGACTCGGCCGTGGGCGCGAGCACGACGAGGGGAATCGGCCGCGAGGTCCTCGCCTGGTAGCGGTCGTAGCGCCCGCGGTTGACGTCGTTGATGCGCCGCCACAGTTCCCCGTAGGCGGCGTCGCCGCGAGTAAGGACCGTCGCCGTCACGTGCCACCGGCGGCGGGCCACCCAGACCTCGGCCGCCGGGTCCGCCTCGAGGTTGCGCAACCACTCCGGGGGCGCCGGCGCGCCGCCGTTCGAGGCTGCGACGACACAGCGGTCGCCGTCGGCGAGGTAGACGAGCGCCGCGACCCGCGCGACGCCGCTCCGGCGGCCCGTCGTCCAGAGCAGCAGGCAGGGAACGCCGAGCAGACGGTGGCCGACGCGGCCCCGGCTGGCCAGGTAGATCCGCTGGTGGAGGCGGAGCACCGCCCTCTCGAGCGATCCGGGGACCGTCATGGGTGCGGGCTCGGCGGGCGCGCTATCCCCACAGTCCCTCCAGGTCGTCGAGGTCGCCGGCGCGCTGCTTGTCCTGTGCGGCACGGGCCCGCTGCACGGCGTAGGCACCCGGCCCGCCGGACGTCGCGGCCTCGACCCGGAAGGCGACCCCGAGCACCGCGGCGAGGCTCGCCGCGACCGAACACCGCAGGGCCTCGAGGTCGTAGCCGCCCTCGAGGACGAACACGAGCCGGCCGGCGGCGGGGGCGAACTCTGCCACCCGCCTCGCGAGGTTGGCGAAGTCCGCCGACGTGAGGGCGAGGTCGGCAAGCGGGTCGGCCCGGTGGGCGTCGAACCCCGCCGAGACGAGGACCCAGGTGGGCCGGAAGGCCTCGACGGCCGGGGCGATCACCTCGTCGAGCGCCAACAGCAGGACGTCACCCGTCGTCCCGGGCGGCAGCGGCACGTTGAGGTTCAGGCCCCGCGCGTGCGGCCCGCCGATCTCCTCGGCGCGCCCCGTGCCGGGGAACAGGGGCCACTGATGGGTCGAGGCGTACAGGACGCGCGGGTCGTCCCAGAAGGCCGTCTGCGTCCCGTTGCCGTGGTGGACGTCCCAGTCGAGGACGAGGACACGCTCGCCCCGGTCCGCGAGATCGGCGGCGCCGATCGCGATGTTGTTCAACAGGCAGAAGCCCATCGCCGCGTCCGCCAGGGCGTGGTGTCCCGGGGGACGGGCCGCGACAAACGCCACGTCGCCGGTCCCGCCCGCGAGCGCGTCGATGGCGGCGAGCACGCCGCCGGCGGCGAGAAGGGCCGTGTCCCAGGATCCCGGGCTCACGAACGTGTCGTGGTCGAGCTCGCCGCCGCCACCGGCGCAGAACTCGCGCAGCCAGCCGAGGTACGCGGGCTGGTGGACGCGGACAAGCTCGGCCTCGGTCGCACGGCGGGGCTCGAGCGGGACGACCGCGTCCTTCAGCCCGGCCAGGTCGATCCCGTCGAGCGCGGCCTGCACGCGGTTCGGACGCTCGGGATTCCCCTCGTTGACCTGGTGTCGATCAAGCTCTGGTGAGCCCGCCACGGCAAGCACGAGGTCACTGTAGGTCCGGCCACCCGACACTTTGACGGGCGCCGTCGCGGCAACCGTTCCGTGCTGGTCGGAGCCACCCCGGCCAGCCGACCGGCGGGCCGTGGGCCGGGAGCGCGCGGTGCTCGCGAAGGAGCAGTCGGCCGGCGTCAGTCCCGGTCGACGAAGATGGACGTCTGCTCGCCGCCGGCGGCGGCGATCTCGAGGGCGGTACCCAGCTCGCGATGGTGACGCAGCATCAGCTCGAAGCCGACCGGCCCGAGCAGCCGGTTCGCCGCGGTGTTGGCGGGAACCGGCCCGAGCAGCGCACGGCCCAGCTCGTCCGCAACCTCCTCGATCTCGTGCTCGCGCGCGCGGCGCAACGGCCCGCCGTTCACCTGCCGGTCCCGCAGTCGTACGAGCCGCTCCAGGACGACCTGGCGATCGCCGCCGCCCTCGGCCGCGTCGCGGAAATGCCGGTAGTGGGAGGAAGCGAGCGCCGCGACGACCTTGGCGTGGCGCGGGCTGTCGAGGAGCAGCGCGGCGAGGTCGACGATCGACGACGCGGCGTCCGACCGGTCGCGGTCGCTCCCCGCGACCGCCTCGAGGAGGAGCCTTTCGGTCCTTGCCGGCTCGGGGAACACCCGGTCGACCCAGAACCACAGCGTCGCCCGGCGCCGCAGGGCGCTGTGCAGAACCAGGTCCCACGTGGGGTCGTCGAGGGTCAGCGCCTTCCTTGCCAGGAACAGGACCAGGAGATCCTGGCGGCCGAGGAGCTTCGAGGGGTCCGCGCGCCAGCTCCGTACGGCCCGGTCGAGAAGCGCCCGGGGCTCCGAGCTCACCTCACCCGCCTCGTGCACGATGCTGAGCGAGGCACCAGGCGGGAGCGACGAGGCGAGCGTCAGGACCTGCAGCATGCGCTGCCGCTCGCCCCGGACGGCCGCGTCGATCCACCGGCGGTGATCGGCCCCCGTGGCGAGCCCCGTCCTCGCGCCGTGCCGGGTCACGACCGTGTTCCGCTGGAAGATCGTGACCTCGCCCGCCTCGGTCGGATACCGGCCCTCTTTCGAGAAGACGAGCGGGGGCTTCTCCGGGGGGTCGACCACGACCGAGATCACGTGCCGGCCGGGGCGGTCCGCCTGGGCGGAGCCGGTCGAGATCGCGACGTGGCCCGGCGCGACGCTGCCGTCGATGAGATCCGACAGCGACTCGGCGTCGAAGAACGCACCGGTCGCGCGGTCAAGGCCGGGGCGATCACCGCCGGGGGACTCGACCCCGAAAAGGATCTCGCCTCCGCCGCTGTTCGCCAGCGCGACGACCTCCCGGACGAGGCCGAGCCGATCGGCGGGATTACCGGGGTCGAAGCGGGGATACAGCATCACGGTCCGGTTTCCCCGTCCGACATCGGCCATCAACGCCCCCTAAGCGGCATCTTCCTCGCGCGCTTCGCGCGCCTCCTGGATCCTGCGCTCGGCGAGACGGACGTAGTTCTCGTCGGTCTCGTACCCGACGTAGTGGCGACGGGTCGCGATCGCGGCGACGGCCGTCGTGCCGGAGCCGATGAACGGGTCGAGGACGACGTCACCGCGGTAGGTGTACAGCTCGATGAGGCGACGCGGCAGCTCGACCGGGAAGGGGGCGGGGTGGCCGACCCGCGTCGCCGACTCCGGCGCGATGTGCCAGACGTCGAGGGTCCAGGACATGAAGTCTTCCTTGGAGATGCTGGCCTCGTGCGGCAGCCCGAGTGCCGCACGCCGCTTCGGGTCGAGCGCCCGGTCGAAGCGGCCCTTGCTCGCCACGATCACCCGCTCGGTCACGTCACGGAGCACGGGGTTCGAAGGCTTCATGAACGATCCCCACGCGCAGTTGCCGCTCGCGCCGACGGCCTTCTGCCAGATGATCTCGCCGCGCAGCAGGAAGCCGAGGTTGTCCTGCAGGATCCTCGTCACGTCGCCCGAGAGCGAGCGGTACGGCTTGCGGCCCAGGTTCGCCACGTTGATCGCGATCCTGCCGCCGGGCTCGAGAACCCTCCGGCACTCGGCGAACACGTCCTCCAGCTGTGCCAGGTACTCGACGTAGGTCGAGGGCACGTGGCCGCGCCCCATCTCCTCCTCGTAGCGCTTGCCGGAGAAATAGGGGGGCGAGGAGCACACCAGCGCGACGGACTTCGCGGGCACCTGCGTCATGTCGCGGGCGTCGCCGGGGATGAGCGAGTCACTGACCGTGCAGGCGCAGACCTCTTCGTCGTCGGACATCTCAGGCGCGGTGAACCGGCGGTAGAACGAACTCGCATCGTGGCTCTCGCGCCGCGACGCACCGAAGTCCGACGTCTCCGTCACACCATTTCTCCCAGTTCAGGCCCATCACAAGTATGACCCGCGGGTGTTCCCCGGTCGGGGATGCAGCTGGCGACCCACACCGGCGCCGCACGACGGATCCGGCGCCCGACGGCCGCGTCCGGCCCCCGACGGTCGGGGCAGCAGGGTTCTCAGTCACCGGTGCCGTCGCCATCACCTGGCAGGGGACCCCGCCCGGGCTCAACCGGCTTCGAGCGGGCGGGGCGCGGCGACGAGGCGCAGGCCGTCACCGAGACCACGGACCGTCGCCGCGGTCCCGTCCGTCTCGATCGCGAGGCGGCTCGCCCCGACCGGGACCTGTTCGATCCTCACGCCGCCGAACGATGCCGGCAGCTGCGGCGCGAGCCAGACCGTCCCGTCGGTGACGGCGGGGTCGAGTCGGAGCAATGTGCGCAGGAGGCTGAAAGGCGTCGCGGCCGCCCATGCCTGCGGAGAGCACGAGGTCGGGTAGCCGACCGGCACGGCGAACTCCTCGCGTGCGAACCCGCACAGCAGCTCGGGCAGACGTCCGTCGAAGGCCGTCGCGACGTCAAACAGTCCCCGCGCGACGGCCTGGGCCTCGGCCACGAACCCGTAGCGCATGAGCCCCGCCGCGGCAAGGGCGCTGTCGTGGGGCCAGACCGAGCCGTTGTGGTAGCTCACCGGGTTGTACGCGCCCATCGAGCTCGCCAGCGTGCGCACCCCCCAGCCCGTGAACATCTCGGCCGAGAGGAGGTGCGCGGCGACCGAGGCCGCGTGGGACTCGTCGACGATGCCGGTCCACAGGCAATGGCCCATGTTCGAGGTGAGAGCGTCGATCGGGCGCTTCTCGGCGTCGAGGCCGATCGCCAGATAGCCGCGGTCGGCGAGCCAGAAGCGCTCGTTGAAGGCCTGCCGCAACCGCCGGGCGCGCTCGGTGAACCGCGCCGCCGTCTCGTCGTCGCCGCGGGACCGCGCGATGCCCGCCCGGGCGCGATAGGCGGCGTAGACGTAACCCTGCACCTCGCAGAGGGCGACCGGCGGCTCCGCGATCCGGCCGTTGGCGTAGTTGACCCCGTCGAAGGAGTCCTTCCATCCCTGGTTCGCGAGTCCATGGTCCGTCGCGCGTTGGTACTCGACGAAACCGTCGCCGTCCTGGTCGCCGTACTTGTCGATCCATTCGAGCGCCCGGTCGGCGTGCGGCAGCAGGCGGTCGATGACCCCGGGATCGACCCCCCAGTTGTCCAGCTCACCGAGCAGCATGACGAAGAGCGGCGTCGCGTCGATCGAGCCGTAGTAGACGGACTCCTCACCCCGGCCGGCGACCCCGGTCATGCCGGAGCGCATCTCGTGCAGGATCCGGCCCGGCTCCTCCTCGGTGCGCGGATCGTCGTGCTCGCCCTGGTAGCGGGCCAGCGTGCCGAGCGTGCCGACGGCGATCGTCGGGTCGACGCCCAGCATCATCCACGACGTGATGAGCGAGTCGCGTCCGAAAAGTGTCATGAACCAGGGCGCACCCGCCGCGAGGACCGCCAGGCCCGGCTCGTCGGGATCGAAGATGCGCAGCACGCCGAGGTCCAGGATGCTGCGCTCGAGCGTCCGGTTGACGTCCTCGTTGTCGGTCTGCACCTTCGGCGTCGTCTCTTCCCAGGAACGCAGGCTCGTGGCGGGCGCCGACCGGTCGACCGGCTCGCCGCACCGATAGCGCGGCTCGACCGGCTCGCCGTTCATCTCCAGGCTGACCTCGAGACAGGTCCGCCACTCGGCGCGTGGCGGCACGACCACCTCCAGCGTGATGAGACCGCGCTCCGCCCTCGCCGACGGCGGCAGGGCCACGGTGACCCGGCGGGAACTCTCGCGGTAGGTATGCGTGATCTCGAGCGCCGACTCGGTCACGACGACCTCGGTCTCACCGCGGGGGTGCGCACGGCCCTGTTTCACATCGAACAGGTGGGCGAAGTCGGTTCCCACCTCGATGGTGACCAGGCAGGCGGTCGCCTCTCCCCCGAGGTTCCGCAGTACGAGATCCTCCTGCATCCCGTCGCCGACGAGCCGCCGCCGCACGACGAAGAGCGTGCTGTCCGCCCGGCCCTCGCGAGGCGGGAAGCGACCGAGGAACCGCGCCGCGAACGGGTCGCTCGGGACGACCGCCAGGAACTGGACGGGCTGATCGTCGATCCGCAGCTGCCAGCCCGACAGGTACCGCGTGTCCCGGTAGAAGAGTCCCTGGGCTCCGCCGGGATCGATGTCGCCGTTCGCCGCCGAGATCGCGAAGCTCGTCCCCTCGACGAGCGTCACCGTGCTGCCCGCGACGCCGCCGAGAGCGGGCTGCCCCCCGAAGACCCAAGCGTCGACGGTCACTGCCCGAGGGCTCCGCAACGACGCAAGGCGAACGCGCGACCGCCACTTCGCGCGGTTCGGCTCACGAGGCGCTGCCGGCCACTCGGCGGTACAGGGCGATGTGCTCGTCCACCATCCGCCGCCGCGAGAAGTGGCCCTCGACCGCGGCGCGACAGCGCCGCCGGTCGATCTCGCCGATCCGGCCCATCGCCGCGAGCAGCGCCGGCTCGTCGTCGCAGACGAACCCGGTGACCCCGTCCTCGACGATCTCGGGGGCCGCGCCGTAGGGAGTCGTCACGACCGGCGTGCCGCAGGCGAGCGCCTCGATCATCACCATGCCGAACGGCTCAGGCCAGGAGATCGGGTTGAGCAGCATCGTCGCGCCGCCGAGGAGGTCGATCTTCGCCGCGTGGTCGACCTCGCCGAGGTACTCGATGCCGGCACCGAGCAGCGGCTTGATGGCCGACTCGACGTAGTCGATCTCCAGCTGCTCATGACATTTCCCGGCGATCTTGAGCCCGATCCCGGCCTGCCGGGCGAGCCGGGCCGCGACGTGCGCCCCCTTACCGGGGTTCATCCGGCCGAGGAAGAGCGCGTAACCCCCGGTCCCGTCGCCGGCCGGGAACTCGGCCGGATCCACCCCGTGGTGGATGACGGTGGCGATGGGCACGTCACCCGCCGTCGAGGCCTGGTGGTGCGAGATCGCGATGATGGGCACTCGATCGGCGACGATCCGGTAGAGGTCGATGAGATCGCTCTCGAAAGGGCCGTGGTTCGTCGTGACGACGGGCAGGCGGGGGAACCGTTCCGAGTAGAGCGGTCCGATCAAGGTGTGGTCGTGCACGACATCGACCTCGTGCGCCGCCGCGTAGGCGTGCACGACGTGGCGGATCTCCGCGGCGGCGCCGCCCAGGCCGACGCCGATCGCGCGCTCGAAGACCCAGGAGCGCTCGACCGGGCAGGTGCTCTCGCCCGTCGTGTAGAGCAGGACGTCTTGCCCTGCGGCCTTCAGCCCTCGGGCGAGGCCGTCGAGGACGGTCTCGGTCCCGCCGTAGGCGGGTGGGGGAACGGGCAGCCACGGCGGCGCCACGATCATGATGCGCATCTCGCTACCTCTCCCCGTGGCTGCATCGTGCCCTGTGTGCCGTGTCGATCCGATCAGATCGCCACTTGCCACACAAACCTACGAGGTCGCGGCGCTTCCCCGCGTCAACCCCCGGGGACAGAGTCCCCGGGGGCCACGACTAACGGGCGATCCCGGCCAGGTCGACCCGGACGGTGTGGGTTGCACCGCTCGTGTTGACGTAGGTGACCGTCACCGGGACACCCGGCCTGTGCGCCTGGATGGCCCCGAGCAGCACCTGGTTGTTGGGGGTCGCCTTGCCGTCGATCGCCGTGATCGTGTCGCCGGCCTGCAGGCCCGCCCGCTGCGCCGGGGTCGCCGCGTCGACGGCGGTGATCTGCACCCCGACAGGGGGCGTCGTGGTGCTGGTCGGAAGACCGAAGGGGTTGGTGAGGCCCGGGTACGCCCCGCCGATCAGCACGCCGAGGAAGGCGCTCTCGCCGAGGTGGATCTGCGACGACGACCGGCCCCGCGCGATCAGTTTCGCGATGGCACGGGCGTGGTTGATCGGGATCGCGTACCCCTCGGCGAAGCCGGACGCCTCGGGCGCCTCGGCGGCCGTGTCCATCCCAATGACCTGGCCTTTCAGGTTCACGAGCGGGCCACCCGAGTCGCCCGGCACGATCTGCGCGTCGGTCTCGAGCAGGTTGTGCAGCGTCTCGTTCTGGGTCGTCCCCAGCGAGTCCTGCGCGGTGATCGAGCGACTGACCGCCGTGATCGACCCGCTGATCGCCCTGGGCTTGCCGCCGAGCCCGAGCGCATTGCCGATCGCGACGACCGGCGCCCCGACCCGGACCGCCGCCGAGTTGCCGATCCGCACGTAGGGCAAGTTCCTCGGCGCCCCGACGAGTTGGAGCAGCGCGATGTCCTGCGTTGCGTCCACGCCGACGACCCTGACGGAGTAGGTGCCGTGGCCGAAGACCGTGACCAGGATCCTCGTCGCCTCGGAGACGACATGGTTGTTCGTGAGCACCTCGCCGGTCGGCGTGACGAGCATGCCCGTTCCGGCGGCCCGTTCGGCGCCCACCGCGAGCTGGTTGGCGACATCCGTCCGGATGTCGACGACGGCCGGGTCGACGGCGGCGGCGACCGCCGCGACGGCTCCCTTGCCGCCCGCCAGGCCCGTGCCGCTCGTCACGCCAGCGTTCGGCGGACTGCTCGAGTTGCTCCGCAGCAGGGCGTCGAGACCGGCCCCGAGCATGCCGGCGAGCAGCGCGACGACGACGGTGAGCACGAGCACGAAACGACTTCTGCTGGGTTGGGGCGGCGTTCCGGCATCTTGCGGCGCGCCAGCCGGCGCCCACTGCCACACGGCGGAACCCTCGTCCGGAGGCGGCGCGGATCCCGACCGGCCGGAATCGGCGGACGAACTGGCGGGGGCCCACTGCTCCGGGCCGGTGCCGCCCGCCCCGGGCGGCGTCACCCCACCGCCCAGCGGCGGGGTCGGGTTCTCGTTCATGTCATCCATCGGTCCTCGTTCCTCAGTTCTCCGCTCGAGTTCCTGGCGTGGTCGCCCTGGAGATTCCTTTGCACGCCCGAGTATGGAGTTGGTATCTCGGATCCGTCTGGGTCCCGCCTGGGAAGTTTCTGTGAAGGGAACCTCCCGGCTCTACCCAACGCTAGCGGCGGGAGCCTCCCGGGCCGCCTCGTCTGACGAGGGCCCTCGGGCGCCGCCGGCGATCAGGCGAGCGCGACGAGATCGGCCAGGTCGTCGCTCCAGTAGTCCTCCACGCCGTCCGGCATGAGCAGGACCCGCTCCGGCCGCAGCGCCTCCACGGCACCGGGGTCGTGCGTGACGAGCACGATCGCGCCGGCGTAGCGGCGCAGCGAGGCGAGCACCTCGGCGCGGCTCGCGGGGTCGAGGTTGTTCGTCGGCTCGTCGAGGAGCAGCACGTTCGCCGCCGAGACGACGAGGCAAGCGAGCGCGAGCCGGGTCTTCTCACCCCCGGAGAGCGTGCCGGCCAACTGGTCGACGAGTTCGCCACCGAAGAGGAACGCACCGAGGATGCGCCGCAGCTCGACGTCGGTCATCGTCGCCGGCGCGCCCCGGCGCATGTTGGCGAACACCGAGGCGGCCGGGTCGAGCGTCTCGTGCTCCTGGGCGTAGTAGCCGAAGTGCAGGCCGTGGCCGGCCTCGACCACTCCGGCGTCGGCCGGCTCGAGCCCCGCGAGGACACGCAGCAGCGTCGTCTTGCCGGCCCCGTTGAGCCCCAGCACGACGACGCGCGAGCCGCGGTCGATCGCCAGATCGACACCCCGGAACACCTCGACCGAGCCGAAACACTTCGCCAGCCCTCTTGCCACCAGGGGGGTCTTCCCGCAGGGGGCCGGATCGGGGAAGCGGATCTTGGCCACCTTCTCGCGACGGCGCACCTCGGGCAGGGCGGCGGCGAGACCGGCGGCACGCCGGTCGAACTGGTGGGCGGCGGAAGCTTTCGTCGCCTTGGCCCGCATACGGTCCGCCTGCAGGTGCAGCGCGACGATCTTGCGCTCGGCGTTCGCACGCTCGCGCTGCCGCCGGCGGTCGGCGGCCGCCTGCTGCTCGAGGTAGGTGCGCCAGCCGACGTTGTAGATGTCGAGCGCGGTCCGGTTGGCGTCGAGGTGGAAGACGCGGTTGACCGTCGCCTCGAGGAGCGTCGCGTCGTGGCTGATGATCACGCAGCCGCCCTCGTGGACGCGCAGGAACGCCCGCAACCAGCCGATGGAGTCGGCGTCGAGGTGGTTGGTCGGCTCGTCGAGCAGCAGCGTCGGCGCCCCCGAGAAAAGGACCCGCGCGAGCTCGATCCTGCGTCGCTGGCCCCCGGAGAGGGTGCCGAGCGGCTGGGCGAGCACGCGGCTCGGGAGCCCGAGGCTCGAGGCGATCGCGGCCGCCTCGGATTCGGCCGCCCAGCCCCCGCGTGCCTCGAACCGCTCCTCGGCCTTGGCGTAACGGGACATCGCGTCGTCGCGACTGTCGGCGTCGGTACCCGCCATCTTCGCCACCGCGTCGGCGAGGTCGTCGAGGATTCGCACGAGCCCGCGCGCCGAGAGGATCCGGTGCCGTGCGATCTCGGCGAGGTCACCCGTCCTCGGGTCCTGCGGGAGGTAGGCGATCGCGCCCGTGCGGCGCACCGATCCTTTCGCAGGCAGCGCTTCACCCGCGAGCACCCTGGTGAGCGTCGTCTTGCCGGCGCCGTTGCGACCGACGAGCCCGATCCGGTCGCGGGGTCCGACGTTGAAAGTGGCCCCGGTGAGCAGCGTCCGGGCGCCGGCGGTGAGTTCGAGGTCTGTGGCGGAGATCATCGGCGCGAGGTTCTGAGGGGATCGTGGCGGTGGGCGATCGGCACGCGGTGGATGCCGGCAGCCACCAGCATCGCGCCGATCGCGCCTGGCGCCCGCGAGGACACGGCCCGCCGCGCCTGCGTGGCGCCACCGGGCGCGGCGGGCCTTGACGATCCGGTGCCGGCGGTGCCTAGGTTGGGTGATGGCCAGCGCCGACGACGGGGGGCCCGTCGGTCCCGCCAGGGGGGCCGGATCCGGGCCGACGATCGTCCCCCGGCGACCGAGCACGACGGCGCGTCGCCGCCTGCGGGACCGGTTGGCCCGCGCGGTCGTCGTGCGCCTCCTTGCCTCGCTGCATGACGGTGCGCTCGCCATCACGGAAAACGGCCGACGACGGGTGTACGGCGAACCCGCCGAGGACCTCACGGTCCCCGAGATCTCCGTCGTGTCGCCCGCGGCGTGGACCGCCGTCGCCACCGCGGCGAGCAGCGGGCTCGGACGCGCCTTCTACTCGGGCTGGTGGACCGTCGGCGACCTCGACGACCTCGTGGTGGCGGTTCGCGTGATGATCCGCAACCTCGATCCGACAGAACGCACCCAGCGCCTCGCCCATCTGCTTCTCGCGCCGGTGCTCTGGGCCCGGGTCCGGTTCCTCGAACACCTCGGGCGGCGCGACACCGACCGGCGCAACGTCGGCGCGCACTACGACCTCGGCAACGAGTTCTTCTCGCTCTTCCTCGACGAGACGATGACGTATTCGTGCGCGCTGTTCGACTCCCCGGAGACCTCGCTTGCCGATGCCCAGCTCGCCAAGATCGACCGGCTCTGCCGCAAGCTGCAGCTCGAACCCTCCGACCATGTGCTCGAGATCGGCAGCGGCTGGGGCAGCTTCGCCATCCACGCCGCACGGGCGTACGGCTGCCGAGTCACGACGACCACGCTCTCCGCCCGCCAGTTCGAGTTCGCCACCGAAGCCGTGGCGAGGGCGGGCCTCGCCGACCGGGTGACCGTGCTGCTGCGCGACTACCGGGACCTCGAGGGAACCTACGACAAGCTCGTCTCGATCGAGATGATCGAGGCCGTCGACTGGCGCCAGTACCCCACGTTCTTCTCGGCCTGCGCGCGCCTGCTCGCGCCGGGGGGCCTCATGGCGCTCCAGGCGATCACGATCGCCGACCGGTACTTCGCACGCGCCCGGCAGAGCCGCGACTTCATCAAGCGCTACATCTTCCCGGGCGGCTGTCTGCCCTCGGTCGCGGCGATCCTCGAGACGACGGCGCGCGTGACCGACCTCGAGCTCGTGGCCCTCGACGACATCGGGCCGCACTACGCCGAGACGCTGCGCCGCTGGCGGGCGGCTCTCGAGGCCCACGCCGACCGGCTGGCAGCCCTCGGCCTCGACGAGACGTTCCACCTGCTCTTCGACTTCTACCTGTGCTCCTGTGAGGCCGCGTTCAGGGAGCGACGGATCTCCGACATCCAGTGTCTGTTCGCCCGGTCGGCCTGGCGGCAGCCGGGCCCCGTTCCCCCGCCGAGCTAGTCCCGCGCCACTCGGTCAGACCCGCACGATTCACGACCTATCGGCCGGCGGCGCCCCGCGATCGCCTCGCCGGCGCGCTTCTCACGAGGTCCCCCGGCACTTGACACCGGAACTCCGCTCCCACCGGGTTCAATCCCCGATGAGCGTCGGCCAATCTCCGGCGGCAGCCGCAATCTCCGCCCGGCTCCGCCGCAGCGACGACTCCGGGACCCGGTCGACGAGCTCGCGCTGGGCCCAGTAGTCGTGGCTCACCCCGGAGAAGAGATCGCGGCGGCGTTCGACCAGCTCCGCCGGCGCTGACGCGAGGAAGCCGAAAAGGGCGAGGACGCATTCGATGTCGCTGGCCATCGGCGCCCGGCCGAACAGGCCGGCGCGCTTCATGGCGAGCTCCACCGCCCCCATGAGCACGTCGTCACGCCGCTCCCCGGGGGCGAGCACGAGCCGGTCGGCGAATCGCCGGGCGAGCAGCAGCGCGTAGCCCTGGTCGGGGCCGGCCGTGCCGGTGCCCCGCTCCGACGGGGGCGGCCCCGAACGGAAGTCGGCGGGCCGGTTCGCCGTCCAGGCCCGCGGCGGGCCGAGACGGCTCCCGGGACGCACCTCGTCCTCGATGGCGATGGGGGCGAATCTCGGTTGGGTCATCGGCCCGTGTCTACCATCCCGTGTCGGGTCCGGTCGCGGCCGGGCTAGTTGACGTAGTCGAGCCAATCCTTGTACTGCTCGACCTCGCCCCGCACGGCCTTGAAGAAGACCTCCTGGATCGCACGCGTCATCGGTCCGGGCGTGCCGTCGCCGATCACGCGGTCGTCGACCGAGGCGATCGGCACGACCTCCGCCGCCGTGCCGGTCAGGAATGCCTCCTCGGCGATGTAGAGGTCGGTCCGGCGCAAGGACTCCTCGGCGACCTCGTAGCCGAGGTCGCGGGCGATCGTCATCACGGATTCCGCGGTGACGCCCTCGAGGGCGACCGAGGCCGAGAAGGCCGGCGTGAGCAGGCGGCCGCGGCGCACGATGAAGAGGTTCTCCCCCGTGCACTCCGAGAGGAAGCCGTCGGTCGTGCACATCACCGCCTCCTCGTAGCCCGCCATCAACGCCTCGACCTTGGCGAGCGTCGAGTTGATGTAGGTCCCCGTCGCCTTGGCCGAGGCCGGCACCGACCGCGGGTCGTTGCGCGCCCACGAGCTGACCTTCACCCGGGCGCCGTGCGCGATGGCGTCGTCGCCGAGGTAGGCGGCCCAGGGCCAGGCTGCGATGGCGACATGGACCTCGCAGGTGAGCGGGCTGATGCCCAGGTCGCCGTAGCCGTAGTAGGCGATCGGCCGGATGTAGCAGGCGTCGAGGCCGGTCGCGCGCACCGTCGTCTTGATGGCCTCGAAGATCTCGGCCTCGTCGTAGGGCAGCTTCATCATCAGCGTCCGCGCCGTCCGGTCGAAGCGGGAGACGTGGTCGGCGAGGCGGAAGACGGCCGGACCGCTCGCGGTCTTGTAGGCGCGAATGCCCTCGAATACTCCGGTCCCGTAGTGCAGCGAGTGCGTGAGGACGTGGATCTGCGCGTCGGCCCAGTCGACGAGCTCACCGTCCATCCAGATCTTCTCGGTCGGGGTCAGGGGCATCGTTGCAACCTTTCTGCGACGGCATCGCCGATCGCCGTCGTCGTCATGTGTGATTCGTGTGCCGCCATCTCGGACTGCACGTCCAGCACCGCCCTGGTGATCCTCGCTCCCGCCTCGTGCTCGCCGAGGAAGTCCACCATCATCGCCGCGGAACGGATGGCGGCGATCGGGTTCGCGCGCCCGGTGCCCACGATGTCGTGCGCCGCGCCGTGGACGGGCTCGAAAAGGGACGGGCCCGTGCGCTCGGGGTTGAGGTTGGCGGACGCCGCGAGGCCGATCCCCCCCGTCAACGCGCCGGCGAGGTCGCTCAGGATGTCGCCGAACAGGTTGTCGGTGACGATGACGTCGTAGCGCGCGGGTTCGGTCGCGAGGTAGATGCAGGCCGCATCGACGTGGTTGTAGGCGGTGGCGACCCCGGGGAAGCCGGCGGCGACCTCGTCGACGACGCGGCTCCACAGGTCACCCGCATAGGTGAGGACGTTCGTCTTGTGCACGAGGGTCACGGAGTGCCGGGGCCGGGTCCGGGCGAGTTCGAAGGCGAAACGCACGCAGCGCTCCACCCCGTGCCGGGTGTTCACCGAACCCTGCGTCGCGACCTCCCAGGGGGTCCCCCGCCGGAGCAGTCCCCCTTCGCCGGCGTACGGTCCCTCCGTGTTCTCCCGGACGATGCAGATGTCCGCGTCGGGCGCGATCGCGCCGGGAACCCCTTCGCAAGGCCGCAGATTGATGTAGAGATCGAGCTCGAACCGCAACCGGAGCAGCAGGCCCCGCTCCAGAGCCCCGGCGGGCACGTCGGTCGCGCCGACCGGCGGGCCCACCGCGCCGAGCAGGATCGCGTCGTGATCCCGCAGCTCCTCGAGCACACCGTCGGGAAGGATCTCGCCCGTGCGCGTGTAGCGCGCCGCGCCCAGGTCGTAGTCGGTCGTCTCGCAGCGGACGCCGGCCGCCGCGACGACTTTCAGCGCCTCGGCGACGACATCAGGACCGATGCCGTCCCCGCCGATCACTGCGATTCTGAAAGCCCCCAAGACCACTCGACTCCGATCAACCGGACCGAACGTCGGTGGGGATCCGTCTGGAGGACGACCGCCGACGTCAACGCCTTCCACGGATTGGACAAGAAGGCGCACTCGGGTCGGGCACCCACCGATACGGCGTCGGCCCGTGGCCCGACCGCCATGACGGGACAAGTCTGACGGGCTGCCAGCACACGGTCAATTTGGGGCTTTCACGGGCCACAAGGCGTAGCCGGCCCGCAGCATTCGAGAGGCGGAGGCCCGACCCGGTATCCTCGAATCGATGGGTGAGACGCATCTGTCCCCGGAAACGCACGCCCGGCTCGTCGAGGAGCTCGAGGACCTGACGACGCGGGGCCGGATCGAGATCGCGCGGGCGATCGA
Source organism: uncultured Acidimicrobiaceae bacterium (assembly GCA_963823945.1). Lineage (GTDB taxonomy): Bacteria > Actinomycetota > Acidimicrobiia > Acidimicrobiales > Bog-793 > Bog-793. The sequence goes on along the minus strand of CAWGNK010000003.1, from coordinate 553,189 downwards.
GGCGGCCCGCGCGCTCGGCGACCTTTCGGAGAACGGCGACTACCACGCCGCCAAGGACGCCCAGGGCAAGATGGAGTCGCGGATCCGGCAGCTCCAGCAGATGCTGAGCTCCGCCGTGATCACCGGCGCGTCGCTGACCGACGACGGGGGCATCGCCGCCGGCTCGATCGTCGGCATCCGCTACGCCGGCGACGAGGACGTCGAGCGTTTCCTTGTCGGCTCGATCGAGGAGCGCCGCGACGACGTCGCCGTCATCTCGGTCGGATCCCCCCTCGGACAAGCCCTTCTTGGCCATCGCGCCGGGGACCACGTCGCGTACGACGCGCCGAACGGCCAGCTCGAGGTCGAGATCATCACGGTCGACTGACGCCCCATGACACTACGCACGCTCGCACAGAAGGTCTGGGACGACCACGTCGTACGCCAAGGGGCGGACCGCTCCGAGGCTGACCTGCTGTACATCGACCTCCACCTCGTCCACGAGGTCACCTCGCCACAGGCGTTCGAGGGCCTGCGGATCGCCGGGCGCCGCGTGCGCCGGCCGGACCTCACGGTCGCGACCGCCGACCACAACGTCCCGACGCTGAACATCGACCAGCCGGTCGCCGACCCGGTCTCCCGCCGCCAGCTCGCGGCCCTGGCGGACAACTGCGCCGAGTTCGGCGTGACCTTGTACCCGATGGGCGACGCCAACCAGGGCGTCGTGCACATCATCGGTCCCGAGCAGGGACTGACACTTCCGGGGATGACGATCGTTTGCGGTGACAGCCACACCTCGACGCACGGCGCCTTCGGCGCGCTCGCCTTCGGGATCGGCACGTCCGAGGTCGAGCACGTGCTCGCCACCCAGACGCTCCAGCAGCAGCGGCCGGAGTTCCTCGCCGTCGTGATCAACGGAGTCCTCGCCGGCGGCGCCACCGCCAAGGACGTCGCCCTGGCGGTCATGGCCGCGCTCGGCACCGCCGGAGGGGTCGGCTACCTGATCGAGTACCGCGGCAGTGTCGTCGACCGCCTCTCGATGGAGGGGCGCATGACGCTCTGCAACATGTCGATCGAGGCCGGGGCGCGGGCTGGCATGGTCGCCCCAGACGACACGACGTTTTCCTACGTCGAAGGCCGCCGTTTCGCCCCGCGAGGCGCCGACTGGGAGCGGGCGCTGGAAGCCTGGCGCGCACTCCCGACCGACGACGGCGCGTGCTTCGACCGGGTCGTCTATATCGACGGCTCGGCGATCCGCCCGAGCGTGACGTGGGGGACGAACCCCGCGCAGGTCGTGGCCGTCGACGGGTTCGTGCCGGATCCCGACTCGTTCGGGGAACCGTCCGCGTGCGCCTCCGCCGCCCGGGCGCTCGCCTACATGGGTCTCGCGCCCGGCACGCGCATGACCGACGTCGCGGTCAGCACGGTGTTCATCGGCTCGTGCACGAATTCTCGGATCGAGGATCTGCGCGCCGCCGCCGGGGTCGTCGCCGGGCGCCGCGTGAATCCCGGAGTGCGCGCCCTCGTCGTGCCGGGTTCGCACCGCGTGAAGGCACAGGCCGAATCCGAGGGTCTCGACCGAATCTTTCGCGACGCCGGCTTCGAGTGGCGCGAACCGGGATGCTCGATGTGCCTGGGCATGAATCCCGACCTGCTCGCGCCCGGTGAGAGGTGCGCGTCGACGTCGAACAGGAACTTCGAGGGAAGACAGGGTCCCGGTGGCAGGACGCATCTCGTGTCGCCGGCCGTGGCCGCGGCGACCGCGATCGCCGGGCACTTCGCGACGCCCGATGCGCTCGGCTGAGCCCGCGGCGCCGGGTCGTTAGGGAGGGACATGGAGCCAGTACGGGTCGTCACCGGGCGGGCGCTGCCGCTCGACCGCGCCAACGTCGACACGGACCAGATCATCCCGAGTGAATGGCTGAAGCGCATCGAGCGCACCGGCTACGAGGACGGGCTCTTCGCCGAGTGGCGACAGGATCCGGGGTTCGTCCTCAATCGATCTGAGCACGCCGGTGCCGTGATCCTCGTCGCCGGGGAGAACTTCGGCATCGGGTCGTCGCGCGAGCACGCCGTCTGGGCGCTCGTCGACCACGGGTTCCGGGCCGTCGTCAGCCCCCGCATCGCCGACATCTTCAAGGGCAACTCCACCCGCTCGGGCCTTGTCCCGGCCGAGGTGACCGCGGCGGTCGGCCGACAGCTGCTCGACGCCGTCCTCGCGGACCCCTCACTCGAGATCACCGTCGATGTGGAGCACAGGCGCATCGAAGCGGCGGGCGCGGGGATCTCGGCGCCGTTCATGATCGAGGACTCGGCCCGCGAGCGCCTGCTCGGCGGGCTCGACGACGTCGCCTGCACCCTGCAGCACGCCGCCGACATCGCGCGGTTCGAGGAGAGCCGCGCGACCTGGCTCCCCCGCGTCACGATCTAGCGGCGCGCGACGGGCCCACCTGGGCGAAGGGCGGTCGCCGCGGCCTGCCGCGGCCAATTGGTGCGAAACCTCGTCCCCGCGTTGTCGCGCGGTGAACCGCCCTCCGGGCCGCGGGCGCCGCTAACAGACCATTCCCCTCCCTGCTGGTCCGGGGTTAGCCTGCGTCGAGGACGGACGACCCGGGGGGGCGCGATGTCGCTGACGGGACCACCTGAGAAGGGACCGGAGACCGGGGGCACCGGCGGCGGGGACTCCGGGAGCCGGCCGCGCTACTGGGTCGAACCCCCGCCGTCCCCACAACCCCGTGAGGAACGGCGTCTCGAGCCCGAAGTCAGGATCGCGCCCCCGCACAGCGTGGAAACCGCGGGCGAAGGCGTCCCGTACCTGCCGCCGCGGCCGGCACCGGCGCGGAGGCGGAACCGGACAGCAGCAGGTCCCGTCTGGCACCTGCTGCTCGTGCTGGGCGGCGCCGGGATGATCTTCGGCTCGTGGAACACGTGGATGATCACGGGAACCGCCTTCGGTTCGCGGAACATCTCGGGCATCTACGGCGACGGCCTCGGAGAGATCTCGCTGATCGCCGGGATCGCGGTCGCCTTCGCGACGTTGTTGATGCTGGCCACCGGCTCGTCAGATGTGCTCGCGCAGCTCACGGCCGCCGCGGCGGGGGCCGGTCTCGGTGCCTCGTTCTACTACTGGTACTCCGTACGCATTGTCGGCATCGTGGCTCCCATCACAACCGTCAGCGTGCACGTCGGGTGGGGGGTTTTCCTCGTGATCCTCTCGTCCCTCGTCGCGCTCGTCTCCTCCTGCGTCATCTCCGTGTCCGGGAGCAGCTAAAGGCGGGGAGGGTTTCCGGCGGCAGCAGGCCGGCGGGGCCGGTCGCGGGCGCGAGACACCAGGCCTCCGGACGCCTCGGCTTCACCGGCTCCTCGGATTGGAGCGGCCGTCATGTTCAGAATCAACCTGTTGCAGCTTCGCGGTCGCTCGGGAGCAAGTTGGTGGTGCTGTCACTACGAACTTGGCGTCGGCGTCTTGGTCTCGCGCGAAATGTTGGTTCCCGACGCCGCGTGGGAATGGTCACCTGGATTTCAATCCCAACAACATCAGCGACGCGAGACAGCGTCTCTATCTCTGGGTTGTGACAGGCTGCTTCGATCCGTGCGACTTGGGGCTGACGCATTCCAAGTAGGTCTGCCATGGCCTTCTGGGACAGATGGTGCTCTGTCCGATAGGTGAGAACCTGCAACGCGAGGGAACGGGCAATGGATGTACGCCCCCACTCGGCGCGAAATTCTGGATTGGCCGTCTGGTCAGCCAGGACCTGCTCATTGGTTCTAAGGTCACCCAGCTTCAATGTTCTCACCACCCACCTGTCATGATAGCAGCGTTGTTATGAAAACTACACTTCTACCTGCTAATACGTGACGACAAGCATCCACTACGAGCGTGCCATCGTTATAGCAGCCCTGTTATAGATCGCCACCTAGAACTCCAGGTCGGCGAACCGCGTCGCAGCCTCTCGCACCGCCTGATCAAACGCAGGGCGGTCAACTTCGGCCTCTGGTCCGACGGCCAGAACCACGAAGGTCGTTTCGTCGGCTCGCCGGTAGATCGGGCGCCAGCGACTCTTTCCGCCGCGGGGCCGAAGTTCCCACAGTCCGCTGTCGCTGTCCCGAACCGCTCTGCAGTGGGGAAAACGCAACCTGTAGCCGAGTGCTTCTAGCTTTTCAATGGCGTGGCTGATGGCAACCGCTTCTCGCTGATCAGCGATTGAATCGCGCTCAGTCTCCGCGCCTGGGTGCCAGACCACAAGAAATGCCACCGCCCGAGCGTCTTTGTCCGGTGCTGCGCCAGGTTCCGCAAACCTTCCTTGGGTTCGGCAAGCATGTCGGTCCCCAAATTCGTGCCCGGCGCAGCGGGCACGAAGCATCGCGGCTCAGGGTTGTGGGATCGCGCGGCTCCTTGCGTTCATCGCCGAGACAACGGCCCTGATGCCGGCCGTCGCGATGTTCTCGTCGATCCCGACTCCCCAGCGGGTCGCCCCGTTCCCGTCCGAGGTCTCGACGTAGGCGACCGCGTTCGCGTTCGCCCCCGCGGTGATCGCGTGCTCGTGGTAGTCCAGGACGTCGATCGCGAATCCAGTCCCGTCGCGCACCGCCGCCACGAAGGCCGAGATCGGGCCGTTGCCTGCGCCGGTCACCGTGACGCGGCGGCCGTCGAGAACGAGGTCGGCGGTCACCTTGTCGCGGTCGCCGCTCGTCGCCATCTCGACGTTGGCGAGCTCGACTGGGCCCTCGGCGAGGTACTCGGCACGGAACACGTCCCAGATCTGCTCGGACGGGATCTCGGTCCCGGCGTCCTCCGCCACGCGCTTGATCGCGCGGGAGAACTCGATCTGGAGCCGGCGCGGCAGGATCATCTGGTGCTCGGACTCCATGATGTAGGCGACGCCTCCCTTTCCCGACTGGGAGTTCACCCGGATGACGGCGTCGTAGCTCCGGCCGACGTGGTGGGGGTCGATCGGGAAGTACGGGACCTCCCAAAATTCGTAGTCGTCGTCGAGGGCGGCCATGCCCTTCTTGATCGCGTCCTGGTGCGATCCCGAGAACGACGTGTAGACGAGGTCGCCGGCGTAGGGGTGGCGGGGGTGCACCGGCAGGCGGTTGCAGTGCTCGACCACCCGCCGCAGCTCGTCGATGTCCGTGAAGTCGAGGCCGGGGTCGACGCCCTGCGCGAACAGGTTCATCGCCACGGTCACCAGATCGACGTTGCCGGTGCGCTCGCCGTTGCCGAACAAGCACCCCTCCACCCGCTCGGCGCCCGCCATCACGCCGAGCTCCGCCGCGGCGACCGCCGTGCCCCGGTCGTTGTGGGGGTGGATGCTCAAGATGATGGCCTCGCGGTGCGGGATTTCGCGGGCGAAGTACTCGACGAGGTCGGCGTAGACGTTCGGCGTCGACATCTCGACCGTCGCCGGCAGGTTGATGATCATCGGCGACTCGACCGTCGGCCCGATCGCGTCCATCACCGCCGCGCAGATCTCCAGCGCGTAGTCGATCTCGGTGCCGGTGAACGACTCCGGGGTGTACTCGTAACGGACTGTGGTTCCCGGGAGCTTCGACTCAAAACGGCGGCACAGCCGCGCGGCCTCGACCGCGATCGCCGTGATGCCGGGCCTGTCGAGGCCGAACACGACCCGGCGCTGCAGCACCGACGTCGAGTTGTAGAGGTGGATGATGACCTCGCGGGCGCCGCGCAGGCTCTCGAAGGTGCGCTCGAGCAGCGCTTCCCGGCACTGCGCGATCACCTGGATCACGACGTCGTCGGGGACGAGGTCCTGCTCGATGAGCTGGCGCACGAAGTCGAAATCCGGCTGCGACGCCGAGGGGAAGGCGACCTCGATCTCTTTGAAGCCCGTCTGGACGAGCTTGTCGAACATCTTGCGCTTGCGGGACGGGTCCATGGGGTCGATGAGGGCCTGGTTCCCGTCGCGCAGGTCGACCGAGACCCACCGCGGCGCGGACCTGACGATCTTGTCCGGCCAGGTGCGGTCGGGCAGGTCCACGAGCGGATACGGGCGGTACTTCTCGAAGCGCATCGTCTTCGGGCTAGCTGGTGTCGGTGGCATCAGTTGTCCTGTCGTCAGTCGGTGTATGAACCCCGGGTACAAAAAACCTCCTGGCCATTCGGCACAGGAGGTCGGACGAGCGCGTCGGTGCGCTCGTCGTCAGGTGATAAGGAGGATGTGCAGGTCAGTTCGCATAGCGCTTCCAGTTTCGTTCACGGGCCGCGAGGCGTCAATTCGGCGACGAGATCGTCGCGGCGAACATCTCCGTCACCCATCTCTCGAACTCGTCGGGACCGAGCGGGGGCGACCACAGGTAGCCCTGGCCGTACTCGCAACCGAGCTCGTGGAGGGCCACGCGCTGGTCCTGGCTCTCCACTCCTTCGGCGCACAGCTCGAGCTTGAGCGTGCGCGCGAGGTTGATGATCGTCTCGACGATCGCGGCCGAGTCGGGCGACCCGATCGCCTCGATGAACGAGTGGTCGACCTTCAGCAGTCCGACGGGCAGGCGGCTGAGGTAGCTGAGCGACGACTGCCCCGTGCCGAAGTCGTCGATCGCGATCTTGATGCCGATCGCGCGCAGGTCCTCGAGCCGGCTGATCGACTTGTCGATCTCCTTCATCACCGCCGTCTCGGTGAGCTCGAGCCGCAGGCTGTCCGCGGGGGCGCCGGTGGCGGCGAGCGCCCACAGGCACATCGTGACCGGATTCGTGATGAGCAGCTGGCGCGAGGACATGTTCACCGAGACCCAGAGGCTCTCGCAGGACGGCAGCTCTCGGCGCCAGCGGACGACGTCGCGCAACGCCACCTCGAGCACGTGCGTGCCGATCGCCGAGATGAGGCCGCTCTGCTCGGCGACGGGGATGAACTCGTCCGGGCGCAGCAAGCCCCGGGTCGGGTGCGCCCAGCGCACGAGCGCCTCGACTCCGACGAGACGGGCGCTGCCGACGGTGAGGATTGGCTGGTACAGGACGCGCAGCTCGTCACGCTCGAGGGCGAAGCGGATCTCGCGCTCGAGGTCGAAGCGGCGCTCCACCTCCTCGCGCAGCTGGTCGTCAAAGTGCTCCACGTGGTCCCGGCCCCGGTCCTTGGCGCGGTGCATCGCCGCGTCCGCCGCCCGCAGGGCGTCGTCGGCGCTCGACAAGCCGGTGACGACGGCGACGCCACAGGAGACGGTGATGTACACCGGCTGGCCGTCGATGGCGAAGGGCTCCTCGAACAGGTGGATGGCGCGCTCGGCGACGGCACCGGCCTCGTCCTCGTCGGCGATCCGGTCGCAGAGCACGACGAACTCGTCGCCACCGAACCGGGCGACGAGGTCCTGGGGACCGCTGCCGGCGACGAGCCGCTGGGCGACCTCGGTGAGGAGGCGGTCCCCGGCGGCGTGGCCCAGCCCCTCGTTCACGACCTTGAAGCGGTCGAGGCCGATCGCGAGCACGGCCGAGAGGGTCTTGTCGTTCCGGTTGCGGGCGATCACGAGGTCGAGCCGGGCCGAGAACATCTCCCGGTTGGCGAGCCCCGTGAGGGGGTCGTGCAGGGCGTGGTGCCCGAGGGCGGCCTCGGTCTTCTTCCAGCCCGTGACGTCCTGGACCTGGCAGAAGTGGTAGGTCGTCCCGTCGTCGCTGCGGATCGCCGAGACCTCGACGAGCGCCGTGACGGTCGTCCCGTCGGGGCGGATGAAGTGCCGCTCGCCCTGATAGCGGCCGGCGTCACCAGCCGTCAGCGGCTGGCCGCGGCGGGCCTCGAGGTCGCCCGAGTGGAGGAACTCGGCGAGCGCGTGCCCGAGCAGCTCCTCCTCCTCGCGCCCGAGCAGCCGGCACAGCGCCGAGTTGACGAGGGCGAAGCGGTCGGCGCCGTCGATCATCGCCATCCCGATGGCGCCCTGCTCGAACCCGAGACGGAAACGGTCCTCGACCCGCTGCTGCTCGGCGTCGTCGCCGACCCGGGTCGACGCCCGCGACGTCGTCGACGAGCCGATCAGGTTGCCCGAGGAGTCGATGAGGGGCGTGACGGTGAGCGAGACCTCGACCGGCGTCCCGTCCTTGCGCCGGCGGACCGTCCCGGCGAGCTGCACCCGCTTGCGCTTCATCACGCGGGAACGCACGTCGAGGACGCCGTTCAGGCGGTCGGCCGGCACGATGACAAGTGAGCTCGCCCCGACGGCTTCGAGGGCCGTGTAGCCGAAAAGGCGCTCGGCCGCCGAGTTCCAGCTCGTGATGACGCCGTCGAGCGTCTCGGAGAAGATCGCGTCGTCCGTCGACTCGAGGATCGCCGAGAGCCGGGTCGCCGACTCCTCGGCGAGCTTGCGGTCCGTGATGTCCCGCAGGTTGACGACGATGCCGATGAGCGAGGGCTCGTCGAGCCGGTTGGCGAACGTGAGCTCGGTCCAGCGGATGCCGCCGCGGGCGTCGAGGATCCGGGCTTCGGCCCGCAACGGCGAGATCCGTCGGTGCGCGACGTCGTCGAGCAGGGCCGAGAGGTCGGCCCGGTCGTCCTCGACCACGAGCTCGCGCAGGTCCCGGCCGACGATCGTCTGCTGCGGCCAGAAGCGCTCGACGAGCTCGCTCGTCTCGCCCACGATGCCGCGGGCGTCGAGCAGGAGGTACCCCTCGCCGGCGTACTCGAGCAGCAGCCGCTCGCGGCGCTCGGCGCTCACCATCGTCTCCTGCGCCACCTGCATCTCGGTCATGTCGCGGAACGCCGTCACGACCGCGTAGGGCACTTCCTGGTCGGCGTGCACGAGCGGCGACGTCGTCGCCTCGAACCACCGCAGCTCCCCGTCACCACGCCGCACCTGCAAAAGCAACGGCGGCACCTGGCAGCGGGTCCGGCGCGCGACGGCGTCCGGGAGCTGCTCGCGCTCGAGCAGCCGGCCCGCCGCCGAGCGGATCTCGATCCCCGCCGTCGTGAGGTCGGACGAAATGAGGACCTCGCGGGGGACCTGGAGCATCTCGAGGGCGCGTTCGTTGGCGAGCACGACGCGTCCGGTCGCGGACTGCACGAGGATCCCGTCGGCGACCGCGGCCAGCAGCCCCTCGACGTGCGCGACCCGTCCGGCGATCTCGTCCCGGGGATCGGCGGATTCGAAAAGCCGCGTCACCGTCGCGACGAACTCGGGCGAGCTGAGCCCGGCCCGCGGCACCACTTCCTGGGCGCCGTGACGGCGGACCTCGTCGACAAAGCGCGGGTCCGGGTCCTCGACGAGCGCGAGGACGACGCTCGAGGGATAGGCGACGGTGACGTCGTCGAGGATGGCGAGGCCGTCTCGGGCCGGGACACCGACGATGACGAGGTCGAACTCCCCGCGGTCGCCGATGAGCAGCGCCTCCGCGACCGAGCTCGCGACGACGGTCTCCATGTCGGGCGGGAGCGCGGCGATCAGGTCCCCGACCCCGATCGGGTCGCGGTCGACGATCAAGATCTGGATCTGGCGCCCGTCTCGGCGCCGCAATGCCTCGATCGCGGCCCTCCTTCTCCCTATATTCTACGGCCTACATCTAGGTCGCATGAAACAACACCACCGCGGCGCGCGACGTCACTCTGCGTGTGCGTGCCGCTAACCTGCGCCCGGCGAGGAGCCCGATCGGGCGCGACCGGAGAAAGAGCGAGCCATGAAGGCACAGCGGGGTTGGCGGGCGGTACGTCTCGGCGTGGTCGCCGGGCTGATCGGCGGGTTCGCGGTCGCGGCGGCGCGGTTCGTGCCGAAGCTCGTCGCCCGGCGCTCCTTCAGGCGGCTTGCGGCGACGAGGACGACCGAGGAGCTGTGGCCGCCCGTCCCCTCCCGGGCCGGTGGGCCGGTCCGGGTCGACGCGCCCCTCGCCGGTGGCCCCGACGACGGCGACGCTCCCGAGGGCGGGTGAGCTAGACCGTCGTGACCTCGTAGACGTCGAGGATCCCGGGGGCGCGGCGCAGCTCGTCGAGGACCGCGACCGGAACCGACCGGTCCGTCGCCAGCACCATGAGGGCCGTGCTCCCTCCGGCGGTCTGGCCGACGGCCATGTTCAGGATGCTGATCCCGGCGTCGCCGAGGGCCGTGCCGACGAGGCCGATCTTGCCCGGGCGGTCGTCGTTGCGCACGACGACCATCACGTCCGCCGGTGGCACCTCGACGGCGTGCGCGTCCAGGTCGACGATGCGCGGCGCCCCGCCGACGAGCGTGCCGGAGATCGAGTGGTGCGACGACCGCACCGTGACCACGCTCACCCGGTACGGCGAGCTCGCCGTCTGGGTCTCGTGCAGGACGAGGCCCCGCTCCTCGGCGATCCGGCGCGCGTTCACGTAGGAGACGGGGTCGTCGGTCACGGCCGCGAACAGGCCCTTCAGGACGGCGAGGGTGAGGATGCTCACGTCCTCGCCGGCGAGGGCGCCCTGGCACTCGAAGGTGAGATCGTCTGGCAGCCCGCCCGAGAGCGCGGCGATGAAGCGGCCGAGGATCTCCGAGATGCCGAGGAACGGGCGGACCGTCTCGGACACCGCTCCCGCCTCGACGTTCACCGCGAACGGCACGAAATCCCCCGCCAGCGCCAGCACGACCTGCTCGGCGATTTGCTCGCCCGCCTTGTCCTGCGCCTCGTTCGTGCTCGCGCCGAGGTGCGGCGTGACGACGACGCCGGGCAGCCCGAACAGCGGCGAGGCCGTCGTCGGCTCGGCGGCGAAGACGTCGATCGCGGCACCGCCGACGCGGCCCTCACGGATCGCCTCGGCGAGCGCCTCCTCGTCGATGATCCCGCCCCGGGCGGCGTTCACGATCCGCACGCCGGGCTTGGCGTGCCCGAGCAGCTCCCGGCCGAACAGCCCGACGGTCTCCGGGGTCTTGGGCAGGTGGATCGTGATGAAGTCGCACCGGCTGACGAGATCCTCGAGGCTGGTGAGTTCCACTCCCATCCGCTTCGCCCGCTCCGGGGCGACGTAGGGGTCGTAGGCGACGAGGTGCATCCCGAAGCCGAGCGCCCGCTGCGCGACGAGGGCACCGATCCGCCCGAGCCCGACGACGCCGAGCGTCTTGCCATGCAGCTCCACGCCCTCCCACTTCGCCCGTTCCCAGCGGCCGGCGACGAGGGCGGCGTGGGCCTGGGGGATGTTGCGCGCCTGGGCGAGGAGCAGCGCGATCGTCAGTTCCGCCGCCGACAAGATGTTCGACTCGGGGGCGTTCACGACCATGACCCCGCGCCGCGTCGCCTCGGGAACGTCGACGTTGTCGAGGCCGACGCCGGCCCGCCCCACGACGACGAGGTCGCGCCCCGCGGCCAGCACGGCGGCGTTCACCTTCGTCGCCGAGCGGATCACCAGGGCGTTCGCCCCGGGGACCACCTCCAGCAGCTCGTCCGGCGTGAGCCCGAGCCGGACGTCGACCTCGTACCCGGCTGCCGCCATGGCGTCGAGGCCGCGCGCCGAGAGCGCTTCGGTTACGAGGATGCGGGTCATTGTTCGTCTCTCCCGTGCGTGATGGTGGGACCCCGATCGCCGGGGGTCAGTCCTGCGAATCCCGCACGAGCGCCGCGAAACGCCTGATGCCCTCGACGAGGTCTTCGTCGGAGAGCGCGTACGAGAAGCGGGCGTAGCCGGGGGCGCCGAACGCCTCACCCGGAACGAAGGCGACGTTCACCTCGTCGAGCACGAGCTCGGCGAGCTCGAGGGTCGTCGCCGCGCGGCGCCCGTGGAGGTCGCGCCCGAGCACGCCGGCGAGCGAGGGGAAGGCGTAGAAGGCCCCGCGCGGGTTCGTGCAGGTGACGCCGGGGATCTCGTTCAGCATGCGGTGGATCATCCGGCGCCGGCGGTCGAAGGCGGTGTGCATCGCCTGGACCGAGGTCATGTCGCCCGAGAGCGCGGCGAGCGCCGCGAACTGGGCGACGTTGTTGACGTTCGAAGTCTCCTGGCTCTGCAGGTTCGTCGCCGCGGCGACGATCTCGCGGGGCCCGATCATCCAGCCGACCCGCCAGCCGGTCATCGCGAACGTCTTCGACACGCCGTTCACCACGACGCAGCGGTCGGCGAGCTCGGGCAGCACGACCGGCATCGAGTGCCGCTCGGCACCGTCGTAGACGAGGTGCTCGTAGATCTCGTCGGTGACCACCCACCAGCCCCGCTCGGTGGCGAGCCGGCCGATCTCGGCCATGGCGGGCCGGGAGTAGACGGCCCCGGTCGGGTTCGAGGGCGAGGCGAAGAGCAGCACCTTGGTGCGCCGGCTGGCGTGGCCCTCGAGGACATCGGGCGTCACCATGAAGTCGGTCGACTCGTCGGTCGGCACGATGACCGGCACCCCGCCCGACAGCTGCGCCGACTCGGGGTAGGTCGTCCAGTACGGGGCGATGATGAGGACCTCGTCACCCGGGTCGAGGAGGGTGGCGAAGGCGTTCGCCAGGGCGTGCTTGGCGCCGTTGGTGACGAGCACCTGCGCGGCGGTGACCTCGAATCCGGAGTCGCGCCGGGTCTTGGCGGCGATCGCCTCGCGCAGGGCCGGCAGTCCGGCCGTCGGGGTGTAGTGGTGGCTCTTGGGGTCGCGGCAGGCGGCGACGGCGGCCTCGACGATGGCGGCCGGCGTCGGGAAGTCGGGCTCGCCCGCGCCGAAGCTGATGACGTCGATCCCCGCCTCTTGCAGGGCTTTCGCCTTCGCGTCGATGACCAGCGTGGCCGATGCCTCGACGCCGGCGATACGCCGGGACACGCCCGGCAGGCTCGCGGGCGCGCTGGGGGCGGCGCCAACCGGGCTGTTTCCGGGCGCGAACTGGGGGCTGGCGCTCATAGCTGTCATGCTTGCACAGTCTGCTGTGAAGCGGCACCTCCGCCAAAAGCGGACCACCCACGAAAGGAAGGCTCCGTGTCCACGCCCGAGATCCCGAGATCGCTGCTCCCATCCGACGGCCGGTTCGGCTCGGGACCGTCCAAGGTCCGCGCCGCCGGGTTCGCCTCGCTCGCCGCGGTCGCGCCGGGCTACCTCGGGACCTCGCACCGCCGCGCCGGCGTGCGCGACGTCGTCGGCCGGGTGCGGCAGGGCCTCGCCGAGCTGTTCGGGCTGCCCGACGGCTACGAGATCGTGCTCGGCAACGGCGGCACGACGGCGTTCTTCGACCTGGCGACGTTCTGCCTCATCGAGAACCGCAGCCAGCACTGCTCGTTCGGCGAGTTCTCGGCCCGCTTCGCCGCCGCGGTCAAGGCCGCGCCCCACCTCGCCGATCCGGAGATCCTGCTCGCCGAGCCCGGTACGCGCTGCGCGCCCGTCGCCAACGACGACGTCGACACCTACGCGCTCATCCACAACGAGACCTCGACCGGCGTGGCGATGCCGGTCACCCGTCCCCGCCACGACGACGGGACCGCTGCCGCCGGTCTCGTGATCGTCGACGCCACCTCCGCCGCCGGTTGCCTCGCGGTGGACCTGGCCGAGTGCGACGCCTACTACTTCGCACCTCAGAAGGGCTTCGGCGCCGAGGGCGGGCTGTGGCTCGCGGCCTGCTCCCCGGCCGCGCTCGACCGCACCGCGCGGCTCCGCGCCGCCGGCCGCTGGGTGCCGCCGACGCTCGACCTGGGCATCGCCGCCGAGAACTCCCGGCTCAACCAGACCTACAACACGCCCGCGCTCGCGACGCTCTGGCTCCTCGCCGAGCAGGTCGAGTGGATGAACGCCCAGGGCGGGCTCGCCTGGGCCGTCGCGCGTTGCGACACCTCGGCGGCGATCGTCTACGGCTGGGCCGAGGAGTCGAGCTGGGCGGCCCCGTTCGTCACCGACGCCGCCGACCGCAGCCACTCGGTCGCGACGATCGACTTCGCCACCGGTGTCGACGCCGCCGCCATCGCCGCGACGCTGCGGCACAACGGCATCGTCGACGTCGAGCCCTACCGCAAGCTCGGCCGCAACCAGCTGCGGATCGCCCTCTTCCCCGCCATCGAGCCGGCCGACCTGGAGGCCCTGACGGCCTGCATCGACTGGGTGGTCGGCCAGCTCTAGGAGGGCCTACCCGCCGGAGACGTCCTCGAAGCGCTGGTGGCCGGCCGTGATGAACGGCATCATCGCCCGCAGCTCGGCGCCGACGGCTTCGATCTGGTGGGCCTGGCCCTTCTCGCGGAGCTCCTGGTAGAGCGGCCGGCCGCGTTCGTTCTCGGCGATCCACTCGGCGGCGAAACGTCCGTCCTGGATCTCGTCGAGGATCTTGCGCATCTCGGCGCGCACGGCCTCGCTGATGACGCGGGGGCCCCTCGTCAGGTCCCCGTACTCGGCGGTGTCCGAGACGCTGAAGCGCATCCCCGAGATGCCCTGCTCGTACATCAGATCGACGATCAGCTTCATCTCGTGCAGGCACTCGAAGTAGGCCGATTCTGGCTGGTAGCCCGCCGCGACGAGCGTCTCGAAGCCGGCCGTGGCAAGCCCGGTCAGCCCGCCGCACAGCACGACCTGCTCGCCGAACAGGTCGGTCTCGGTCTCCTCGGTGAAGGTCGTCTCGAGCACCCCGGCCCGGGTCGCGCCGAGCGCGTCGGCGTAGGCGAGCGCCAACGCCTTGGCCCCGCCCGACGGGTCCTGGGCCACGGCGACGAGCGCCGGCACGCCGCCCCCCTCGGTGTAGGTCCGCCGGACGAGGTGGCCTGGGCCCTTGGGCGCGACCATCGCCACGTCGACCTCCGGTGGCGGGGTGATCGTCGCGAAGCGGATGTTGAAGCCGTGGGCGAACAACAGCGCGTCGCCCGGGTCGAGGTGCGGCGCCATCTCGGCCGCATAGACCTTCGGCTGCTCGGTGTCCGGCAGCAGCACCATCACGACGTCCGCCTCGGCGGTCGCCGGGGCGATGTCGAGGACGCGCAGCCCTGCGTCCTCGGCCTTCTGGCGGGACGACGAGCCGGGCCGGAGCCCGACCCGGACGTCGACGCCGGAGTCGCGCAGGTTGAGGGCGTGGGCGTGCCCCTGGGAGCCGTAGCCGAGGATGGCCACCTTGCGGCCGGCGATCGCCCCCCGGTCGACGTCCGATTCGTAGAAGAGCTTCGCCATCGCTACCTCGCTCCTTTTCGTCGCGCCACCAGCGCTCGCACCGGCGCAGCCGGGCCGGAGCCCGTCACGTCGCTGAACTCAGTGTAGGAAGGCCGATCCGCCCGCTGCGCTGGATCTCGAGGATCCCGTAGCGCCCGAGCCCGGCCTCGAACTCGTCGAGCGGCCCGGTCTCGCCGACGAGCATGATCATCGTCGCGGTGGGGCTCTCCTCGACCACCTGGGCGCCGAAGCGCCCGATCAGCTCGGCGAGGCCGGGCTCGCCGGATCGGGGGACGCCGACGGTCACGAGCAGGAGCTCGGCCTCCCTGGCGTCGCCGGGGTCCAGCTCACTGATCTCGACGACGTTGATCAGCTTGTGCAGCTGGTCGACGATCTGGCGGAGCGGTGCCGACTCGACGTCGACGACGATCGAGATGCGGCTGAACCGCTCGTCCTGGGTCGGCGCGACCACGAGCGAGAAGATGTTGAAGCCCCGCCTCGCGAACAGTCCCGCGACGCGGGCGAGCACGCCCGCCCGGTTCTCCACGCGCACCGAGAGCAGGTGGTAGCGCGGCGTGCCGTTGCCGTTCGTCGCCGGGTTCATCGGGCTGCCTCCGTTTGGCTCGGATGCAGCACGATGTCGTCGTTCGACGTGCCCGCCGGGATGATCGGGTAGACGTGCTCGGCCGGGTCCGTGCGGAAGTCGATGACGACCGAGCGGTCCTCGATCTCGTTCGCCTTCTCGATCGCCGGCCGCACTTCCTCCGGCGAGGTCACCCGCAGGCCGACAGCTCCCATCGACTCCGCCCAGCCGACGTAGTCCGGCAGGTCGGGCGACAGGTACACCGAGGAGTAGCGCTCCTTGTAGAACATGTGCTGCCACTGGCGCACCATGCCCAGATACGAGTTGTTCAGGATGGCGATCTTCACGGGGATGTGCTCCATCGACATCGTGACGAGCTCCTGGGCCGTCATCTGGAAGCAGCCGTCGCCGTCGATCGCCCAGACCATCCGGTCCGGCCGCCCGACCTTGGCGCCCATCGCCGCCGGCACGGCGAAGCCCATCGTGCCGAGGCCGCCGGAGTTGATCCAGGTGCGCGGCTGCTCGAAACGCCAGAACTGCGACGCCCACATCTGGTGCTGGCCGACCCCGGAGACGAGGATCGCGTCGTCGGGCGTCGCCGCCCGCAGCTCCTCCACGACGAACTGCGGTTTGATCGTCGTCCCGTCACCGGCGTCGTAGGCGTAGGGGAACCGTGCCTGCCACTCGGCGAGTTGGCCCATCCAGGGGGCGAGCCGCGCCGCCTCGAGCGGTCCGCCCTCGGCGAGCGCCTCGACGAGCGCCTCGATCGCGAGGCGGCAGTCGGCGACGACGGCGACGTCGGGCCGCCGCACCTTGCCGATCTCGGCAGGGTCGATGTCGACGTGGACGACGAGCGCCTCCGGCGCGAACGCCGCCACCTTGCCCGTCACCCGGTCGTCGAAACGGGCGCCCAGCGAAATGAGCAGGTCCGACCGCTGCATCGCCGTCACGGCCGTGTAGTTGCCGTGCATGCCCGGCATGCCGAGGCAGCGCGAGTCGGAGTCCGGGAAGATTCCTCGCGCCATCAGCGTCGTCACGACCGGCATCCCGGTCGCCTCGACGAGCGCAGCGAGCGCCCGGCTTCCCTCCGACTTCACGACGCCACCCCCCACGTAGAGGACGGGACGGCGGGCCGCCCGGATCAGCTCGACCGCCCGGTGGATCGCCTCGGGGTCGGGTTCCGCGGGCGGCGCGTACCCCGGCAGGTCGACCCTGCCGGCCGAATGCCACTCGACCCTCTGGTTGGCGACGTCCTTCGGGAAGTCGATCAGCACCGGGCCGGGACGCCCGGTCGTCGCAATGTGGAACGCCTCGGCGACGATCCGCGGGATCTCGGCGACGTCCTTGACGAGGTAGTTGTGCTTGGTCACCCCCATCGTGACGCCGGTCGTGTCGACCTCCTGGAAGGCGTCCGTGCCGATCGCGCCGGCGGCGACCTGTCCGGCGACGACGACGAGGGGCACCGAGTCCATGTAGGCGTCAGCGACCGGCGTGACGATGTTCGTCGCGCCCGGGCCGGAGGTGACGATGGCGACGCCGGGCCGGCCGGTCGCGTCGGCGTAGCCCTCGGCCGCGTGCCCGGCGCCCTGCTCATGCCGGACGTGGATGTGCCGGATCGACGAGTCGAGGATCGGGTCGTAGACGGGAAGGATGGCGCCCCCCGGCAGGCCGAAGGCGACCTCGACCCCCTGCTCCTCGAGGCTCTTGATCAGGGCCTGTGCTCCAGTCACTTCCACTGTTCTCTCCTATCCACCTGGTCTTTGGGGCCTGTCACCCGGAACCGATCGCTCTGGCGACTTCACTCCGAGTACAAAACGACCTCCCTTTCGGGAGGCCGGGAAGCGCACGGACGGCGAGGACCGCCGCGCGCTATTCAAGGACTACGAGGTTCGACAGGCTCTGCGGCTCTTTCGTCATCATGACGAGTCTGCCAGCCGGGCCCGGGATCGGCAAACCGGCGCCTCGGACATGGGCGGGTGCGCCGCTCGCGGCAGCAATCACTTGACGCTGCGAGGACCAGATGGCGCCGCACCCATCCGGCGTTCAGGGCTGCTGAGCGCGCGGGGGTGTCGGGAAACCTCACCGCGTCGCGTCCGTGTGGGCAGAGATCGATCGGGCGGACTGGCGATATGGCTCGTCGGTCGAGACCGGGTGTCCTCGCCGATGTTTCAGCCAATACCCCGAGCGCGGTCGACTGCGGGGCGACGCGCACGCCCGAGGGATTCCCGGCTCGCCGGATGCCTCCGAATCGACTGGCCGTCGAGGTGTTCCTCCGGGATGTCAACGAAGGTAGCGACGTACGTTCTTGTCCCTGGCGATTGTTGTCCAAAAGAAGAGGCTGTAGCGTTCCGAGCCGGCGTCATTGTGGGAGTGAACGACCGGGCGGAGGTGCTTCATGCAACGACTCGTCTACCGAACAGGGTGTCATCTCTTTGCCCGTAGGGGCTTTGGTTCGACGGGCTTCGTGCGCCTTTCCATGGCAGCAGCCATCATTGTGGGCGGGTTCCTTGTGGCCGGCGTCAATCTCCTTGGTGCTGCCCCCGCTACTGCCGCGAGTACCACCTGGTACGCGTACGCCTTGGGGGAGGCGAGCTCTCCGACGAGCTGCCCCGAGACCACCACGACAAGCGACGAATGCACGCTCACCCAGGCATTGGGCCTTGCCATCGCCGGCGACACCGTCGCCCTCGCCACTTCGGGGGCCGAGAGCACCCCCGCCACCTACTACGTAGGTAACTTCACCGTTGCCACGGGGACCTCCGGCTCCCCACTCACCGTCGAGCCGGCCTCAGGAGTGACCGACCCGATCCTGGACGGGAACAGCGGATCTTCCAGCGGTTGTCCCACCACCGTCTGTGACGGCCCAGTGCTCACCATCTTCAGCGGCCGCTACGTCACGATCGAGAACATCACGATCCAAGATGCCGACAACACAGCCACCAGCAGTGGTGGCGGGATCTTCAGTAACGGCACCGCCACGCTGACCAACGACACCTTCTCGGAGGATTCGGTCGACGACTACGGCGCCGGGTTCTACAACAACGGCACCGCCACCTTGACCGGCGACACCTTCTCGGGCGATTCGGCTGGCTACTACGGCGGCGGGGTCTTCAACACCGGCACCGTCACCCTGACTGGCGACACCCTCTCGGATGATTCGGCTGACGCGCACGGCGGTGGCGGGGTCTACAACGAGGGCACCGCCACCCTGACCAACGACACGCTTTCGGGGGATACGTCAACCGACGCGGACGGCGGCGGGGTCTACAACAACGGCGGCACCGTCACCCTGACCGACGACACCCTCTCGGGGGATACGGCGCCGACAAACGGCGGCGGGGTCTACAACGACGGCGGCACCGCCACCCTGACCAGCGACACACTTTCGGGGGATATGGCTGAATACGGTGCCGGGGTCTTCACCAGTGGTACCGCCACCCTGACCAACGACACCCTCTCGAAGGACACGGCGACCTACGGTGGCGGCGTCTACAACAGCAACACCGCCACCCTGACCAACGACACCCTTTCGAAAGATACGGCGACCTACGGTGGCGGGGTCTACAACGAGGGCACCGCACCCTCCATCTCCAATTCCATCCTCGCTGCGTCCTCGTGCTGGGGCACCGTCACAGACGGTGGCTACAACGTCGAGTCCGACAACACCTGTGGCTTGGGCACAGACGACGTCGTGGGTAGCACGACGATCCACCTCGGCTCCTCGCTCGCCGCCAACGGTTCCACCGGCCCCGAGACCCTTGCCATCGGGACCAACAGCTCCGCCTTTGAAGAGGTGCCGAACGCAGCGTGCACGCCCACAAAAGACGAGCGCGGTGATACCCGCCCCGGTATCCCGGGCGAGAACTGCGATGCGGGTGCCTTCGAGTACCAGCAGGGCACGCCCACCACACCGACGATCAGCAACCTCCCGACAAGTGGCACCTATGGCGGCGGCTTCACCGCGACCGTCTCCACGACCGGGGACGGGACGAAGTCGGTGACCTCCAACTCCAAAGGCGTTTGCTCGGTGAGCGGCTTCACCGTCTCCTACGTCGGAATCGGCACGTGCAGGCTCACCGCGCACGTCGCCCTGGGGACCGGCTTCGCCGCCGCCAACGGGACTGCCCAGACCTTCTCGGTCGGTAGGGCCACCACCAAGACCGTCCTCAAGCTGTCGGCGAAGAAGGTCACGTACGGGCACGAGCAGGCCGAGCACCTGTCGGTCACGGTTTCCCCGCAACACCCCGGCACGACGCCGACCGGGACGGTCACGGTCAAGACCCCGACGGGAGCGCTGTGTGCGATCACGCTCTCGTCCGGCAAGGGGTCGCACGCGCTCTCGGCCAAGCGACTCAAGGTGGGCACCTACCACCTCGTCGCCACCTACGGGGGCAGCTCGAAGTTCGCGAGCTCGGCCTCAGCCACGGGGACGCTCACCATCGTCAAGTGACAGCCCGCAAACTGTCCTTCGGCCGTGGATTCAGGGCTCGGTGATCGCGCCGCGTTCGGCCCCGGCCACGAGAGTCGCGTACTTGGCGAGCACGCCGGTCGTGTAACGCGCCGGCGGCGGGCTCCACTTGGCTCGACGGCGGGCGAGCTCGTCCGTGCCGACTGCGAGTTCGACCGACCCCGTCGTCGCGTCGATCACGATGCGGTCGCCGTCGGCGACGAGGGCGATCGTCCCACCCGACGCGGCCTCGGGAGCGACGTGGCCGATGCAGAAGCCCTGGGTCCCGCCAGAGAAGCGCCCGTCGGTGACGAGGGCGCAGTCCTTGTCGCGGCCCACCCCGACGAGCGCCCCCGTGACCGAGAGCATCTCGGGCATCCCGGGGGCGCCCTTGGGGCCCTCGTAGCGGATGACGAGGACCGTCCCCGGCGCGATCGAGCCGGCAAGAATCGCCTCCATCGCCGCCTCCTCGCCGTCAAAGACGCGGGCCAGGCCGGCGAAGCGGTCGATGTCGGCCCCGGCGATCTTCACCACCGCGCCCGCGGGCGCGAGGCTCCCGCGCAGCACGACGATGCCGCGGGCATGGATCGGCGCCAGAAACTCGTGCACGACCGTTCCGTCGGGAGCCGGGGGTGTGTGGCGCGCGAGGTTCTCGGCGACCGTCCCCCCGGTCACCGTCAGGCAATCCCCGTGGACGAGGCCCTCGTCCAGGAGCAGCTGCATCACGACGGGCACGCCGCCGACCCGGTCGAGATCGACCATGTGGAACCTGCCGTGCGGCTTCATGTCGGCGAGGTGCGGCACGCGGGCACCCACCGCCTCGAAGTCGCCAAGCGAGAGCTCGACCTGCGCCTCGTTGGCGATCGCCAGCAGGTGCAACACGGCGTTCGTCGAACCGCCCAGCGCCATCGTCACGGCGATGGCGTTCTCGAAGGCCTGTTTGGTCATGATCTGGCGGGGACGGATGCCACGCTCGAGCAGGCCCATGACAACCCGGCCCGATTCGTAGGCGACGTCGTCGCGGCGCGCATCGACGGCGGGGGGCGTCGCCCCCCCGGGGAGCGCCATGCCGAGCGCCTCGGCGACCGAGGCCATCGTGTTGGCGGTGAACATCCCTGCGCACGACCCCTCGGTCGGGCAGGCGTGGGTCTCGATCCCGAGGAGGGTCTCGTCGTCGATGTCGCCCCGGGCGTGCGCCCCGACGGCCTCGAAGACGCTCGTGATGTCGAGCGTGTCCCCCCGCCAGTGCCCGGGCAGGATCGTGCCGGCGTAGACGAAGACCATCGGCAGGTCGAGGCGGGCCGCCGCCATGAGCATGCCGGGGAGGGACTTGTCACAGCCGGCCAGTCCCACGAACGCGTCGAAGCGCTCGGCGTGCATCATCGTCTCGACCGAGTCGGCGATCACCTCCCGGCTGACGAGCGAGGCCCGCATCCCCTCGTGCCCCATCGCGATCCCGTCGGAGACGGCGATCGTCACGAACTCGACCGGGACGCCGCCGGCGTCACGTACCCCCTGCTTCGCCCGGCCCGCCAGGCGCTTGAGCGGCATGTTGCACGGCGTGACCTCGTTCCAGGTCGAGGCGATGGCGACCTGAGGGAGACGGAAGTCGCCGTCCGTCATCCCGGTGGCGCGCAGCATGGCGCGGGCCGCCGCGCGGCGCGGCCCCTCGGTGACGTCCTGGCTATGGATCTTCAACGACTTCGCCGGATCGGCCGACGCGCGCTTCGCGTCTCTGGGGGTCATCGCGACACCTTAGGCAACGCACCCTTTGCCGGTCAGTTCCGGCGGGCCTCCAACAGGGCCGCGACGGCCTTGCCGTTCGCCCGGCCCCGGGTCGACCGCATGACCGCGCCGAGGAGGAACTGGGCCACCTTGGCGTCACCTTGCCGGTAGCGGTCCCACTCGGCCGGGTGCGCCGCGATGGCGGCGTCGACCGCCGCCTCGAGCTCGGCCGGATCGAGGGCCTCGAACCCGAGGCGGGTGGCGATCTGCGCAGGCTCGCCGCCATCCTCGAGCATCGCGGCGAGGACCGATTTCGACTGCGTCGCCGACAACTTTCCGGCGGCCTCCAGCTTCACGAGCTCGGCGAACGCCGCCGGGTCGAGGGCGCGTGCCTCGTCGGGGCGGTTGGCCGCCTCGTTCGACGCCCGGGCGAGCGCGAGGCGCGCGTCGGCGCCGGCGCCGGCCGCCGCGGCCACGAGATCGTCGAGCCCGAGGCCGACGACGGTGGCGAGCTGGTCGACCGGGGCGGGTGCACCGTCCGCCGCGACGAGCTCGGCGAGCCGGTGACGCCGCGCCGCCGGCAGGGGGCCGAGCGCGGCCGCCACCGCGGCGACCTCCTCCGCGGTCGGGACCAACGGCACGAGGTCGGGCTCGGTGAAGTACCGGTAGTCGTAGGCCTCCTCTTTCGAGCGCAGCGACGAGGTGCGGCCCTCCTCCTCGTTCCAGTGGCGGGTCTCCTGCGCGACGGTCCCGCCCGCCTCGAGGATGCCGATCTGGCGGGCCGCCTCGTAGTCGACGGCACGCCCGAGGGAGCGCAGCGAGTTGAGGTTCTTCACCTCGCTGCGGGTCCCGTACTCGGCGTCGCCCGCCCGGCGGACCGAGATGTTGGCGTCGACGCGCAGCGAGCCCTCCTCCATGCGGCCGTCGGAGGTCCCGGTCGCGACGAGGATGGCCCGCAGCTCGGTCACGTAGTTGCGCGCCTGCTCGGCGCTGCGAATGTCCGGGGCGGAGACGATCTCGACGAGCGGCACGCCGGCGCGGTTGTAGTCGACGAGCGCATAGTCGGCGTCGTGGATCCGCCCGCCCCCGCCGACATGCGTCGTCTTGCCGGTGTCCTCCTCGATGTGGGCCCGCACGATGCCGACGAGCGTGCCGTCGGCGAGCTCGATGTGGCCGCCGACGTTGATCGGCGCGTCGTACTGGCTGATCTGGTAGTCCTTCGGCATGTCGGGGTAGAAGTAGTTCTTCCGGTGGAAAACCGACGCCTCGACCGACGAGCCGAGCGCCGAGCCGATCCGCATCGCGAACTCGACGGCGCGGGCGTTGAGCACCGGCAGCGACCCGGGCAGCCCGAGGCACACCGGGCACACGTTCGTGTTCGGCTCGGACCCGAAGGCGTTCGGGCACGAGCAGAACAGCTTCGTCGCCGTCGACAGCTCGCAGTGCACCTCGAGCCCGACGACGGTCTCCCAGCCGCCGCCCGCCGACCCGTGCTCCGTCATCGGACGGCTCCCGCGAGCCGGGGCTCGATCGGCCCCCGCGCCCCCGGGTCGGCGCCGTGTTCGATCACGGCGGCGGCGCGGAACATCGGCCCCTCACCGAGGGCGGGCGCCAGCACCTGGACGCCGACGGGGAGCCCCTCGGACAGCGAGAAGGGCACGCTCACCGCCGGGTGCCCGGCCAGGTTCGTCGGGATCGTGTAGAGGTCCGACAGGTACATCGCCAGCGGGTCCTGGGTCTTCGCGCCGATCTCGAAGGCGACCGTCGGCGAGGTCGGGCCGATCAGCACGTCGAAGTGCTCGTACGCCTCGGCAAAGCCGCGCGCGACGAGCGTGCGCACCCGCTGGGCCTGGCCGTAGTAGGCGTCGTAGTAACCGGCGGAGAGCACGTAGGTGCCGAGCATGATGCGCCTTTTCACCTCGGGGCCGAAACCCTTGGAACGCGAGCGGGCGTTCATCTGGGCGGCGTCCGGGGCGTCGACGCGCAGCCCGTAGCGGACGCCGTCATAGCGCGCGAGGTTTGACGAGGCCTCGGCCGGCGCGACGAGGTAGTAGGCGGAGAGCCCCAGCATGAGAGCCGGGATGGCGACCTCCTCGACGAGGGCCCCCGCGCCGCTCAGCACGTCGGCGGCTTGGCGGACCGCGGCGACGCACGACGGGCTCGCGTCGACGAGGAAGTCCGAGATGACGCCGACCCGCAGGCCCGCGACGCCCGTCCCGAGCTGGCGTGACACCGGCTCGAAACTGCCTTCGAGCGAGGTCGAGTCCGCCGGGTCGTGCCCGGCGATGACGTCGAGGAGGGCCGCCGCATCGGCGACCGTGGCGGCGAAAGGACCGATCTGGTCGAGCGAGCTCGCGAAGGCGATCAGCCCGTAGCGCGAGACCAACCCGTAGGTCGGCTTGACGCCCACGACCCCGCACAGCGACGCCGGCTGGCGGACCGAACCGCCGGTGTCCGAGCCGAGGGCGAGCGGCACGAGGCCCGCCGCGACCGAGGCGGCACTGCCCCCGGACGAGCCCCCGGGCACGCGGTTCGGGTCCCACGGGTTGTGGGTCACCCCGTAGGCGGAGTTCTCCGTCGACGATCCCATCGCGAACTCGTCGAGGTTCGTCTTGCCGACGGCGACGGCACCGGCGGCGGCGACCAGCTTGACGACCGTCGCGTCGTAGGGCGGCACCCAGCCCTCGAGGATGCGCGACCCGGCCGTGGTCGCAACCCCGCGCGTGCACAGGTTGTCCTTCAGGGCGAGCGGCACACCGGCGAGCGGCCCCGGGTCGCCACCCGCCGCGACGACCGCGTCGACGGCGTCGGCCGCGGCGAGGGCCGCGTCGGCGGTGACCGTGAGGAAGCAGTGGAGGGCGCCGTCGAACGAAGAGATGCGCGCGAGCGCGGCCTCGACGACCTCGTGGGCGCGGACCTCGCCGGCACGAACCGCCCGGGCGGTCTCCAGCGCCCCCGTGGGGTACTCGAACGCGGCGCTCACGGCGCCTCGCCCAGGATGGGCGGCACCCGGAACCGGCCGCTCTCGGCGAGCGGCGCCTGGGAGAGCACCTCGTCGCGGGGAACCGTCGGCCCGGGGGTGTCCAGGCGCAACACGTTCGCCAACTCGAGCGGGTGCGCCGTGGCGGGCACGGCGGTCGTGTCGAGCCCGGTCACCGCGGCGACGTGGTCGAGGATCGAACCGAGCTGCGCGGCGTACAGATCGACCTCGCTGGGCTCGAGATCGAGACGGGCGAGCCGCGCGACGTAGACGACATCATCACGGGAGAAACCTTCGGTCACCCCCGTATCGTACAGAGCCGCCAGATGACGCCCAATCGACCGGTAGTCTGCGCCCCACCGGCCGGGCACGCGGGTACCCGCCGGGGATCGGAGAACGGTGGCGACGAGACGGGCGTTCCTGAGCGACGAGTGGGTCGAGGCCGCGCGGGCGATCTACGCCCGGCACGCCGGGTCGGCCGGACCGGCGACGACGAGCGTCCGGATCAACCTCGTCATCGAGGACGTGCCCTTCGGGGAGGGGACGATGCTCGCCCACCTCGACACCTCGACGGGTTTCGCCGACATCGACCTCGGCCACCTCGCCGATCCCGAGCTCACCGTCCACCTCGACTACCAGCTGGCAAGGACCGTACTCGTCGAGGGCGACGCGCAGGCCGGGTTCGAAGCATTCATGGCCGGCCGGGTCCGCATGGAGGGCGACGTGACGAAGCTGCTCACCTTCCAGCAGGCGGAGCCCAGCCCGAGTCAGCTCGCGATCGCCGCCGAGATCCGAGCCATCACCTCCTAGCAGCGCTCAGCCGGTCTCGCCCGTCTCGAGCAGGCGGACGAACCCGGCCTCGTCGAGGACCGGGATACCGAGCGCGTCCGCCCGGGCGGTCTTGGCGGCCCCCGGGTCGGCGCCCACGACGAGCGCCGCGGTCTTCGCCGAGACGGACCCCGGGGACTTGCCACCCCGGGCGATGATCGCCGCCTCGGCCTCCTCGCGGGTGAACCCCTCGAGGGTCCCGGTGACGACGACGCTGCGGCCGGCGAGCGTCTGGGCGGGCCCCCCTTCGCCCGCCCCATGGTGGCGGGCCGAGGCGAAGCTCACGCCGGCCGCCCGCAGCTTCTCGATCACCGCCTGGTTGCGCGTGGCACCGAAGAAGGCGTGAACGCTCTGGGCGATGACGGCACCCACGCCGTCGACGGCGCCGAGGCTCGCCTCGTCGGCCGCGCCGAGCGCGTCGAGGTCGGCGAAATGGACGCTCAGCTGCTCGGCGACCGTGGAGCCGACGTGGCGGATCGACAACCCGACGAGCAGGCGGGCGAGCCCCGCCGAGCGCGAGTGCTCGATCGCCGCGACGAGGTTCGCGGCCGAGAGCTCCCCGAAACCCTCGAGGGGGGCGAGGGCACCGGCTCGGAGCGCGTAGACGTCGGCGACGTCGGCGAGCATGCCCGCCGCCACGAGCTGGGTGACGCGCTGTTCGCCGAGGCCCTCGATGTCCATCGCCGACCGGGAGCAGAAATGCGCCAGGCGCTGCACCCGCTGGGCGGCGCACTCGAGGTTCACGCAGTAGGTGTCCGCCTCGCCGTCGAGCCGGACGAGCGGGCTCGAACAGCTCGGACAACGTTCCGGGAAACGCCAGGGGACGCTGCCGGCCGGGCGCCGCGCCGGCACGGCAGCGACCACCTCGGGGATCACGTCGCCGGCCTTGCGCACGATCACCGTGTCGCCCGGCCGGACGTCCTTCTCGGCCACCTGGTCCTCGTTGTGCAGCGTCGCGTACTCGACCGTCGACCCGGCGACGGCGACCGGGGTGAGCTTGGCGTACGGCGTCGCCCGTCCGGTCCGGCCGATCGAGACGAGGATCTCCTCGAGCAGCGTCGTGCGCTCCTCGGGCGGGAACTTGTAGGCGATCGCCCAGCGCGGCGCCCGCGAGGTCGCGCCGAGCGCCCGCTGCAAAGCGAGGTCGTTCACCTTGGCGACGACGCCGTCGATCTCGTAGTCGAGGTCGTGGCGGTGGTGCTGCCAGTGGCGGCAGAACTCGTACGCCGCGGCGAGTCCGTCGACCGTCCTCGTCTCGGGGTTGACGGGCAGGCCCGCCCGCTCGACGAGCTCCAGCGCCTCGGCGTGCGAGCCGAGCGCCACGCCCCCCGGTCCGGCGGCGCCGCCGTCCACCTCGCCGACCTGGTAGGCCCAGAACGAGAGCGGGCGCGAGGCGGTGACCGCCGCGTCCTTCTGGCGCAGCGACCCGGCGGCGGAATTGCGGGGGTTGGCGAACCGGCGGAGCCCGGCCGCCGCCTGGCGGCGGTTCAGCTCCTCGAACGCCGAGACGGGCAGGTACACCTCGCCGCGCACCTCGAGGACCTCGGGCACGTCGCCGCCCTGGAGCGCGAGCCGCGCCGGGATGGCCCGGATCGTGGCCACGTTCGCCGTGACGTCCTCGCCGGTCGTCCCGTCACCGCGGGTGGCGGCCTGCACCAGCCGGCCCCGTTCGTAGCGGAGCGAGACGGCGAGGCCGTCGATCTTCGGCTCGCACACGACGCGCACCGCGCCGTCGCCCGCCCCGGGCACCGCGGCGACCAGCCGCTCGACGCGATCGCCCCAGGCGTGGAACTCCTCGAGGGAGAACACGTTGTCGAGGCTCATCATGCGCACGGCGTGGCGCACCGGCGCGAACTGCGCCGAGGGTGCGGCCCCGACCGGTCCCGGCTCAAAGTCCGGCGTGGCCAGTTCGGGATGCGCAGCCTCGAGGCGCGCCAGCTCGACAACCAGGGCGTCGAACTCGGCGTCGGCGATCTCGGGCGCGTCGTCCCGGTGGTAGCGGTCGGCGTGGTAGCGGATGAGGGCGCGCAGCTCGGCCGCCCGCGCCGCCGGGTCGGCGTGCGAGCCCGCGGCGTGCTCGGCCGCCAGCCCCTCGACGAGGGGGGCCCCGCCGGCGGGACCCGTCGTCACGCCGCGATCCCCGACCCGACGACCACGTCGCCGAGGTACAGCGCGACGACCTGGCCGGGCGCGACCCGCCGGGCGGGGCGCGCGAACTCGACCCCGTCGGTGGTGACGACCGCCGGGCGCGCCTCACCGTGGGCGCTGACCTGGACCTCGATCGCGGTGCCGGGGTCGAGCGGCTCGGCGAACCAGCTGCGGGTGCCGAAGGCGACGCCGTTGGTCAGCAGGTCCGCCTGCGAGCCGGCGAGCACGGTCGCCGAGGCGATGTCGACCCGTACGGCGTAGCGCCGCTCACCGCCGCTCCCTCCGAGGCCCCGGCGCTGGCCGACCGTGACGAGCTCGATGGCGTCGAGCGTCGCCAGCTCGGCGCCCGTCGCGACGTCGACGACGCGGCCGGCGTGCAGCGGGATCCGTCCCGCCAGGAACGCCGAGCGCCCCGTCCCGGAGGGCTTCGAGGCGATGAAGCAGACGTCCTGGCTGTCGGGCTTGGCGGCGGTGCGCAACCCGAACCGCCCGGCGAGCTCGCGCACCGCGGTCTTCGTGAGGTCGCCGACCGGCATCAGCACGTGCTCGAGGTCCGCGGCCCGCAGCGTGGCGAGCACGTAGGACTGGTCCTTTGGCCGGTCCGCACCCCGGCGCAGCAGCACCCGGCCCCCCGCCACCTGGACCCGGGCGTGGTGCCCCGTCGCGACGGCGTCGAAACCGAGCCGGCGGGCGCGGACCTGGAGGTGGCCGAACTTCACGGCGCGGTTGCACTCGATGCAGGGGTTCGGCGTCCTGCCCGCGGCGTGGTCGGCGACGTAGGGCTCGACGACCTCGCGGGAGAACTCCTCGGCGAAGTTGAACACCCGGTGCTCGATGCCGAGCTCGTCGGCGACGCGGCGGGCGTCGTCCACGTCGGCGACCGAGCAGCAACCCGAGTCGCCGTCACCGCCCCACAGCTTCAGGGTCGTACCGACAACCTCGTGGCCCTCGCCCACGAGCAGGGCCGCCGCGACCGAGGAGTCGACCCCGCCGGACATCGCGACGAGCACGCGCACGCGCTCAGTCTCCCATCGCGTCCAGCCCGGTGAGCGACGCCACCGCGGCGGCGACCGCACCGGCCGCCAGCTCGATCTCGGCCTCGGTCGTCGCCGGCCCGAGGGTGAACCGCACCGCCTCGCGGGCGGCGGGACCCCGCCAGCCCATCGCGCGCAGGACGTGGCTCGGCTCGATCGCCCCTGAGGAGCACGCCGAGCCCGCCGACGCGGCGACGCCGGCCTCGTCGATCAGGAAGAGGAGCTCCTCGGCGGCCACGCCGGGGAACCGGACGTGGGCGTGCCCGGGCGCCGTGAGATCCCGCGGGACCGACTCGACCATCCCCGGCACCGCCGCGGCGAGCCCGTCGAGGAACCGGTCGCGCCGCAGCCGCGTCGTCGCACACGCCCCGGCGCGCTCGTCCACCGTGGCGCGGGCCGCCGCGGCCATGGCGACGATCCCGGCGACGTTCTCGGTCCCCGGCCGCAGGCCCCGCTCCTGCCCGCCCCCGGCGCAGATCGCCCCGAGCGCGCCAAGAGCGCGCCGGCGCACGACGAGCGCGCCCGCGCCCTTGGGTCCGCCGAACTTGTGGGCCGACACCGACACGAGATCACACTCGGCGAGTTCCACGGCCACGTCGCGCCACGCGAAGGCCTGCACGGCGTCGCTGTGGACGAGAGCCCGGGGGGCGGCCCGGCGCACCGCGGCCACGACGTCGCCGAGCGGCTGGACGGTCCCGACCTCGTTGTTCACCGCCATCACGCTCACAAGCGTCACCGTCTCGTCGAGGGCGAGCGCCAGCGCGTCGAGGTCGACGACGCCCTCTGGCGTCACCCCCACGATCCGCGCGCCGACCCGGCGAGCCGGGTTCAAGACGGCGTCGTGCTCGATCGCGCTCGTGACGACGGTCCCACCGACCCGCCCGTGCACGCCGAGCACGGCGAGATTGTCGGCCTCGGTGCCGCCCGAGGTGAACACGACCTCGCCCGGCGCGCAGCCGAGCACGGATGCCATCTCGTCTCGCGCGTCGTCGAGCGCCCGCCGGGCCCGCCGGGCCGCGGCGTGGACGCCGGACGGGTTGGCGAACTCGCCCGTGCAGTACGGCAGCATCGCCGCGACCGCCGCGGCACGCATCGGCGTCGTCGCGGCATGGTCGAGATAGGCGACCTGCGATCCGGTTCGGCCGTCGGGCCCGGGATGCTCCATGGCCTCCAGTCCACTCGACGGAGCGGCGCGCGCGCCTATCGGGAGTCGGGAGACGTCACGCCGTGGCGGCGCTCGCGGGCCATGGTCAGCACCGCCAGCAGCCCCTCGACGACGCCCGCGTCCACCGGCAGCAGGCCGGCGATGCCGCGGGTGGCGAGATACCCCTCGAGAAACGCCCGCCGGTTGCGCGCCACCCAGGCCCGGGCGAGGCGGCGGGCAGGCTCGATCTCGACGACCGGCCGCTGGGCGAGCGCCTCCCGGGCGACGCGGTCGACGGAGAACCACATGTCGGCGAGATCCTCGATCGGCGTGCCAGAGCGCGGGCACAGCGAGGTGAGCGAGAGCGCGTCGGCGAACAACGGGTCGTCGCCGAACCCGACGACGACCCAACCCGTCTCGCCGCGCATCACCCGGCGCAGGTGGAAATCGCCGTGGACCCGGATCGCCGACCCGGCCTCGCCACGGCGGATCTTCCCGACGCGCGCGACGAGCTCGGCGCTGACCGGGGCGGGGGGGGCCGCGCCGGGCGCCCCGAACCCGTTGGCGACAAGGCCGGCGATCTCGTCGGCGAGCGTCGCCGGCTCGACCTCGTCGACCCCGAAGGCCTCGGCCAGCGCGAGGTGCATCCGCGCGGCCGTTGCCCCGAGGCGCCGCATCTCCGAGGCGAGGTCCCCGCCCGCCGCGGCCACCGCGGCGGCGGGATCGGCGGCGAGCTCCGGGTCGAGGCGCCCGGGACCCGCGCCGGCCCGGTCGTAGCCGGAGACGCGGGCCAACAGGTCCCGCAGCGAGGTGAGCGCCAGCAGCCGCCCCTCGAGCGCCGAAGGCAGGAACTCGCGCACGAGCGCGAGGTCGAACCCGTCGGCCGCCCACGCCGCCACCGGCGCGAGGATGGCGTTGAAGCCGACGGCGTCGAGCTTCATCGCCACCTCGATCTCCGGGCGGGAGGTGTCCTCGAGCACCCGGTAGCACTTCATGAGGAAGCGCCCGTCGTAGACGAGCGAGGCGTGGGAAACGGCCGTCGCGACCTGCCGGACGCGGCGCGCCGTCTCCCGGCCCCCGGTCGCGCGACGGAACAGCTCGAGCGCGAGCTCGTCGTCGGCCAGCGCGTCGTAGACCAGCACGCTGCGCCGGTCCTCGAGGGCAGAGCCGAAGATCGCGCCCTCCCGCCCGTGGAGCGCCCGCGACGCCTCGGCGGCGTCGCGCCACCCCGCGAAGACGCTGAAGTGCCGGCCACGGCACTCGAGGAGCAGGCGGCACAGCGGCGGCGACCCCTCGCGGAGCAGCTCAGAGCTGACGAGCTCGATCTCGTCGGCACGGGCCCCCGGCGTCGTCAACTGGAACCACGGCTGGCGGTCGAGGTACCCCCGGGCGAGGGCGCCCAGCTCGGCGGGCACGAGGACCATTCAGCGCCCCTCGACCTGGAGCCAGAAGAAGCCGTGCGGCCCGAGCGTGACGGGGTAGCCCTCGAGCCCGATCGGCGGGAAGGTCGAACGGCCGATGAGCTCGACCGGCGGCGATTCCTTCCAGCGCCCGAGGCTCAGCTCGGTCGCCTGGGCGAAGCGCGAGAGGTTGTTCACGCAGACGATCGACTGCGTCTCGCCCGTCGCCGGGTCCCTCTCGGCCCGCAGGTAGGCGAAGACCGACGGGTTGTCCGCCGAGAGGACCTCGAGCGAGCCCGTGGCGAAGACCGTGTGCTGGCGACGGACCGCGATCATCCGGCGGAGCCAGTGCAGAAACGACGACGGGTCCCGCAACGAGGCCTCGACGTTCACCGAGGCGTAGCCGTAGACGGGATCCATGAGGGGGGGCAGGTAGAGCTGCGCGAAGTCGGCCGTCGAGAAGCCGGCGTTGCGATCGGGGGTCCACTGCATCGGCGTGCGGACCGTGTCCCGGTCCCCGAGGTAGATGTTGTCGCCCATGCCGATCTCGTCGCCGTAGTAGAGGACCGGCGCCCCTGGCAGCGAGAGCAGCAGGGCGAACAGGAGCTCGCCGACACCACGGTCGTTGTCGAGCAGCGTCGCCAGCCGGCGGCGGATCCCGAGGTTCTTGCGCATCCGGGGATCGCTGGCGTACTCGGCCCACATGTAGTCGCGCTCCTCGTCGGTCACCATCTCGAGCGTCAGCTCGTCGTGGTTCCGCAAAAAGATCCCCCACTGGCACCCCTCCGGGATCGCGGGCGTCTGGGCGAGGATCTCCGTGATCGGGAAGCGGTGCTCGCGGCGGACCGCCATGAACATCCGCGGCATGAGCGGGAAGTGGAAGCACATGTGGCACTCGTCGCCGTCGCCGAAGTAGTCGGCGACGTCGTTGGGCCACTGGTTGACCTCGGCGAGCAGCACCCGGTTCGGGTAGTCGGCGTCGATCATCGCCCGGATCTCGCGCAGAAAGGCGTGCGTCTCGGGCAGGTTCTCCCCGTTCGTCCCCTCGCGCTGGAAGAAGTAGGGCACGGCGTCGAGCCGGAAGCCGTCGACGCCGAGGTCGAGCCAGAAACGGACCACCGCGAGGAGCGCCTCGCGCACCTCGGGGTTGTCGAGGTTGAGGTCCGGCTGGAAGTGGAAGAAGCGGTGCCAGTAGTACTGCCGGCGCCCGGCGTCCCAGGTCCAGTTGGAGGCCTCGGTGTCCGAGAAGATGACGCGGATGTCCGGATAGCCCTTGTCGTCGTCGCTCCAGACGTACCAGTCGGCCTTCGGGTTGTCCCGCGACGACCGCGACTCGACGAACCACGGGTGGGCGTCGCTCGTGTGGTTGAGGACGAGGTCGATCATGATCCGCATCCCCCGGTCATGGGCGGCGCCGATGAGCCGCGTCATGTCCTCGAGGGTCCCGAACTCGGGGGCGACGTCGCAGTACTCGGCGACGTCGTAGCCCCCGTCTCGCAGCGGCGACGGGAAGAACGGCAGGAGCCACAGGCAGTCGACCCCGAGCCAGGCCAGGTAGTCGAGCTTGTCGACCACCCCGGCGAGATCGCCCGTCCCGTCGGCGTTCGAGTCGCAGAACGCCCGCACCGACAGCTCGTAGAACACGGCCCGCTCGTACCAGCGCGGGTCGTCGTCGGCGAGGCGCCAGCCCGTCGGGGTGAGCGACTGCTGGCGGGCCGCGAACGGGCGATCGGCGCCGGGGGTCATGGCGCCTGCCCGGCGGTCACGGCGCGGCGGCGGGCTGGTCGTCCCCGCGGGTGACGTCGGCGCCGAGGGCCCGCAGCTTGGCGTCAAAGCCCTCGTAGCCCCGGTCGATGTGCTCGATCCCCGTCACGAGTGTCTCGCCGTCGGCGGCGAGCCCCGCCAGGACGAGCGCCGCCCCGGCCCGGATGTCCGGGGCCCGCACCGGCGCACCGGACAGCCGCGGCACCCCGCGCACGACGGCGTGGTGGCCCTCGGTGCGGATGTCCGCCCCCATCCGGCGCAGCTCGTCGACGTAGCGGAACCTTCCCGCGTAGATGTTCTCGCTCACGATCGCCACGCCCTCGGCGATCGCGAGCACGGTCACGAGCAGCGGCTTGTAGTCGGTGGCCACCCCCGGATACGGCAGCGTCGACACGTCGACGGCGTGCGGCCGGCCCTCGAACCGGGCCGAGATCCCCGACGCCGTCGGCTCGATCGAGACCCCCATCGTGCCGAGCTTCTCGAGGTACATGTCCATGTGCTCGGGGTGGGCGCCGCGCACGTGGACCTTGCCGCCGGCGATCGCCACCGCGGCGAGGAAGGTCGCCGCCTCGACGCGGTCGGCGACGGCCCGGTGCGAGGCCGCGTGGAGCTCGTCGACACCCTCGACCTCGATGCGCGAGGTCCCCGCCCCCGAGATGTGGCCACCCATCGCGCACAGCAGGGCGGCGAGGTCCTGTACCTCGGGTTCCCGGGCCGCGTTCTCGATCACCGTCGTCCCCTTGGCGAGCACCGCCGCCGACAGGATGTTGTCCGTCGCCGTGTGGCTCGGGTACTCGAGGACGACGCGCGCGCCCACGAAGCGGTCGCAGCGCCCCTCGACGTAGCCGTGCTCCGTCGTGAACTCGGCGCCCAGCTCGCTGAGCGCCCGCAGGTGCATGTCGATCGGCCGCGAGCCGAAGTCGTCGCCGCCGGGCAGTGACACCCGCGCGAAGTGGTGGCGGGCCAGCAGCGGCCCGAGAACGACGATCGACGCCCGCATCCGTTCGACGAGCTCGTAGGGCGCGACCGGCGTACAGGCGGCGGGGGTGGTGATGAGGAGGTCGCCGGACTCGTCCCGCCGGACCTCCGCCCCGATCGCCGTGAGGACCTCCGCCATCGTCTCGACGTCGGTGATGCGGGGCACGTTCTCGAGCCGCGTCGTCCCCTCGGCGAGCAAGGAGGCGGCCATGAGCTTCAGAACCGAGTTCTTGGCGCCCTGGACGGTGACCTCGCCGGCGAGCGGCCCCGTGGAGCGCACGGTGAACAGCTGCATTCCGCAGACGCTACCGCCCCGCCGCGGAACCGATATCCGCCCCCGGCCCGTCGCGAGGCCACCCCGGCCGGCACGGGACAGGGTCAGCCCACCCGGCGACCGAGTGTCACGGTGCGCCACGCGCCCGGGTGCCCGTCGAATTCGCCGGCGCGCGCGTAGCCCTGGTGGGCAAGGAAGCCCTCGACGGGCCCGCCGGCGACGGCGGCGACGAAGACCCACGCGCAGCCGCGCGCAGCCGCGATCCCCTCGAGCGCCCGCACGAGCTGCCCGCCGATGCCCTCGCCGCGCCGGTGCTCGTCAAGGCGCCACTTGTGGATCTCGACGGAGCCGGGCCCGATCGTCCCGACGACGGCCGCGACGGGCCGGTCGCCGGCGTACGCGGTCACCACGAACGGCTCCCTGGTCGGTGGGATCCCTGCGACCGCCCCCGTCACGTCCTCGCCCGGGGTGGCGTCCGCCCACACCTCCGCCTCGGGGTCGAGGCGCGTCGAGGCGACGAAGGTGAGCTCGCGGCCTCCCCGGCCGACGAGCGACCCCGAGCCGAGCGCGACGTCGGCGATGACGCGCCACGGGTGGCGGGGAGCGGCCTCGTCCTGCTCGCAGAGCATGACCGAGGCGAGCGTCGCCGTCAGCTGGAAGTCGGCCAGCGTCTCGAGCGCGGCGGCGATCCGGGGTCCCTCCACGCGCCCGCCGACCGTGACGTGCGGCACGAACGCACGCTCGCGGCGCGCGACCTCCGGGACGAGCGGCGCGACGGTGAGCCGGCGCCGCAGCCCGGCGATCCCCGCCGTGTCCCCGGTGACCTCGAGGTAGATGACCGGCGTGCGCGGGGCGAAGGTGCGCGCCGGCCCGATCCTCACCACGGCCGGGTCGAGACTGGCCACCGACCGGAGCAGCCGGAGCACGTCGACGAGCTCGTCGTCGCGCACGTTGACGGGGGGGACGAGCGTGACGTGCGGGTCGATGCGCCCGAGCCCCGCTCCGCCGAGGGCGCGCCGCAGGCCGTCGATCTCGGCGCCCTCCCGCCCGGAAACCGGCATCGCGAGCAGCAGGCGCCGGCGGGCCGCCGACCGCGCCCGGCGGCGCGCGGCCGAGTCCGGCGGGCCCTGGTCGGGCGTCACGCCGGCGCGGTGGCCCCCGCCGCCTCGAGGCGGACCCGGGCGCGGCGGATGGCGGACTGCGGCGAGGCGGGGTCCGTGTCCGTGGCGACGGGCGGCTGGCTCGGACCGGCGGCCCCCTCCGGCGCCCCGGGTTCCGGTGCCGCCGGGGTCCCGTCACCGACCCGGCCCTCGGCGGCCGCGAGGGCGGCGCGCGCACGGGCGACGTCGATCTCGGAGGCGAGCTCGGCCACACCGGCCAGGATGACGACGCCCTCGCCGTCGACGTGGACGAATCCGCCGTGCACGGCGGCGCGCAGCTCGGCCGGGTCCTGCCCGGCCGCGTCGCGTCCCACGACGCCGATGCGCACGACGGTCACGTCGGCGACGCCGACGTAGTCCTCGTGGCCGGCGAGGAAGGTGATCTCACCCTCGACGGCGCGCAGCGAAACCTCGTCGGCCTCGCCGGAGTAGAGCACCCTCTCGGGAGTCACGAGTTCGACCGGGAAGGGCGTCCCCACGTCAGTCCGTCCGCCCGCTCAGGCGCTCTCGAGCGCCTTGGACTTCTCGCGCACGTCGTCGACGCCGCCGGCGTTCAGGAACGCCTGCTCGGGGATGTCGTCGAGGTCCCCGCCGAGCAACGCCTCGAAGCTGCGGACGGTCTCGTCGACGGCCACGTAGACGCCCGGCAGGCCGGTGAAGACCTCACCGACGAAGAACGGCTGCGACAGGAACCGCTGGATCTTGCGGGCCCGGGTGACCGTCAGCCGGTCCTCCTCGGAGAGTTCCTCGAGGCCGAGAATGGCGATGATGTCCTGTAGGTCGCGGTAGCGCTGGAGGACCTGCTTGACCGCGCTCGCACAGTTGTAGTGGCGCTCGCCGACGACCTCGGGGGCGAGGATGCTGCTCGTCGAGGCGAGCGGGTCGACCGCCGGGTAGATCCCCAGGGCGGCGATCTGGCGCGAGAGCTCGGTCGTCGCGTCGAGGTGGGTGAACGTCGTGAACGGCGCCGGGTCCGTGTAGTCGTCGGCGGGCACGTACACCGCCTGGATCGAGGTGATCGAGCGGCCCCGGGTCGAGGTGATCCGCTCCTGGAGCTGGCCCATCTCGTCGGCGAGCGTCGGCTGGTAGCCGACGGCGGACGGCATCCGGCCGAGCAGCGTCGAGACCTCCGAACCGGCCTGGACGAAGCGGAAGATGTTGTCGACGAACAGCAGCACGTCCTGGTGCTTCACGTCCCGGAAGTACTCCGCCATGGTGAGGGCGCTGAGCGCGACCCGCAGGCGGACGCCGGGCGGCTCGTCCATCTGCCCGTAGACGAGGACCGCCTTGTCGATGACACCCGACTGCTGCATCTCGAGCCAGAGGTCGGTCCCCTCGCGGGTCCGCTCGCCGACGCCGGCGAAGACCGAGACACCGCCGTGCTGCTTGGCGACACGGTTGATCATCTCGAGGATGAGGATCGTCTTGCCGACACCGGCCCCGCCGAACAGGCCGATCTTGCCGCCCTGCACGTACGGCTCCAACAGGTCGATCACCTTGATGCCGGTCTCGAACATCTCCCGGCGCGGTTCGAGCTCCTCGAACGGCGGCGGGTCGCGGTGGATCTCCCAGCGGTCGGCGATCTCGCCGACGTCGTCGGTGTCGATCGGCTCGCCGATGACGTTGAAGGCGTGGCCCAGCACGTTGTCGCCGACCGGGACCGTGATGCCCTGCCCGGTGTTGCGCACGACGGCGCCGCGCTCGAGGCCGTCGGTCGGCTTCAGGCAGATGCAGCGGACGCGGCCCTCGCCGATCTGCTGCGCGACCTCGGCGGTGATGACGACCTTCGCCCCCTCGAGCTCGAGGTCGATCTCGAGGGCCATGTTGATCTCCGGGAGCGCGTGCGGCGGGAACTCGACGTCGACGACGGGGCCGGCGATGGAGACCACCCGGCCGTTCTCGAGCGGGCTGCCGCCCGGATCCGCCGTGCCAGTTTCGGTCGACATCGCCTCTACTCCTCGCTGGAACTTGTGGTGAGAACCTCGGGACCGCCCCGGGAACCGGTCCCCCGCAACGCCTCCGCACCCCCGACGACCTCCATGATCTCGGTCGTGATCGAATCCTGGCGGATGCGGTTCATCAGCCGGCTGAGCGTCGTCGCGAGCTCGTCGGCATTCTCGGTCGCGGCGGACATCGCCCGCTGCCGGGCGGTGTGCTCCGAGGCCGCCGCCTCGAGCAGCGCCTGGAAGAGCACGGTCTCGGCGTAGCGCGGCACGAGCGTCGCGAGCAGGTCCTCGGCCGTCGGCTCGAAATCGTAGAAGCCCTGTGGCGCCGGCGCGGTCTCCGTCGGGTCCCCCTCCGGGCCCGGTCCGTCGGGCGCGAGCGGCAGGAGCTGGCGCACCTCGACCTCCTGGGTGCCGGCGGAACGGAAGCGCGTGGAGACGAGCTGGACGAGGTCGACCTCGCCGGCGAGGAACGGCCCCACGATCTCGGCCGCGACCTGGCGGGCGTCCTCGTAGGTCGGTCGATCGGTCATCTTCACGAAGGCCTTCTCGATCCGGCGCCCGTGGAACCGGAAAAAGCTCTGCGCCCGGCGCCCGACGGTGACGACCCTGTAGGCACGCCCCTCGGCCTCACCGGCGCGCAGCACACGCTCGGTGGCACGCAGCACGGCCGAGTTGTAGGCGCCGCACAGCCCGCGGTCGGCGACGATCGCGACGACGAGCACGCGGGCCGGGTCCTCCGGCACGCCGCGGACCGCCGACGACGGGCCCACATCGGCCGCCGTGACCGCGAGGACCTCCTCGATCCCCTCGACGTAGGGCCGGCTCGCCCGGATGCGGGCCTGGGCGCGCACGATCTGGGACGCCGAGATGAGATCCATCGCACGGGTCAGCTTCTCGGTCGACTCGATGCTGTGGATCCGGCGTCGCAGGACGCGCTCCTGGCCTGACGACATCGCTCAGTCCTGCGGTCCGGCCGGCGTGGTGCCGCCGTCGGCATCGTCGGCGGGATCCTGGTCGGCGAGGTCGGGCGCGGCGCCCTCGTCCGGCTCGTCGGCGAAGCCCGCCACCACGTCCTTGATCGCCGCCTCGAAAGCGGCCAAGTCCGGCAGCGTGCCCGTCGACCGGATGTGTTCGAGCATCTCGGGGTGCACCGTGTGGAAGTCGGCGCGCAGCACCGCCTCGAAGCGCCTGACGTCGTCGACCTTGACCGAGTCGGTGAACCCGTTCGCACCGGCGTAGATGACGATGATCTCCTCTTCGACCGGCAGCGGCTCGTTGTGGCCCTGCTTTAGCAGTTCGATCAGGCGGTAGCCACGGTCGAGCTGGGCCTGGGAGGCCTTGTCGAGCTCGGAGCCGAAGGTCGCGAACGCCTCGAGGTCGCGGAACTGGGCGAGGTCGATCTTCAGCGAACCGACGACCGACTTCATGGCCTTCACCTGGGCGGCACCCCCGACGCGCGACACCGAGTTGCCGATGTTCATCGCCGGGCGGACCCCGGAGTTGAAAAGATCGGTCTCGAGGAAGATCTGGCCGTCGGTGATCGAGATCACGTTCGTCGGGATGTAGGCCGCGATGTCCCCCGCCTTGGTCTCGATGATCGGCAACGCGGTCAGCGATCCACCCCCGAACTCGTCGGAGAGCTTGGCGGCACGTTCGAGCAGCCGGCTGTGCAGGTAGAAGACGTCGCCCGGGTAGGCCTCGCGCCCCGGGGGCCGGCGGAGCAGCAGCGACAGCTGCCGGTAGGCGTCGGCCTGTTTCGAGAGGTCGTCGTAGACGATGAGGGCGTGCTCACCGCGCTCCATCCAGTGCTGCCCCATCGCGCAGCCGGCGTAGGGCGCGAGGTACTTGAACGGCGCCGGTTCGGAGGCGGGAGCCGCGACGACGACCGTGTATTCGAGCGCCTCGTGCGCGGCGAGGGTCGCGACCACCTGGGCGACCGTCGACCCCTTCTGGCCGATCGCGACGTAGATGCATTTCACGCCCTTGCCGCGCTGGTTGATGATCGTGTCGACGGCGATCGTCGTCTTGCCGGTCTTGCGGTCGCCGATGATGAGCTCGCGCTGGCCCCGGCCGATCGGGGTGACGGCGTCGATCACCTTGATGCCGGTCTGCAACGGATCGCACACCGGCTGGCGCTTCATCACCCCCGGCGCCTGCACCTCGAGGCGGCGCATCTCCACATCGCCGAGCGGACCCTTCCCGTCGATCGGCTCGCCGAGGGCGTTGACCACCCGTCCGAGGAGGGCGTCACCCACGGGGACCGACAGGATCCTCCCCGTGGTGCGCACGGCCTGTCCTTCATCGAGCCCCGCGACCTCGCCGAGCACGATCGCGCCGATCTCCTCCTCGTCGAGGTTGAGCGCGAGGCCGTAGGTTCCGTTCTCGAACTCCAACAGCTCGTTCACCGAGGCGCGCGGAAGGCCCGAGATGTGGGCGATCCCGTCGCCGACCTCGCTGATGCGGCCGACCTGCTCGGCACCGACCTCTGTCGTCAGCTCATCGACGTGCCGCGCGAGTACGGCCGTGATCTCGTCGGCACTAATCGACAACTCGGCCATGTCCAGCCTTTCCTAGTTCTCAGCTCGCCCGGCGAGCAGGTCCCGGAGACGCGCGACGCGCAGCCGGACGGTTCCGTCGATGACGAGGTCGCCGACCGTGACGAGGATCCCACCGATGACGGCCGGATCGATGATTTCGCGCACCTCGACGTCGCGCTCGACCATCCGGCCGAGCGCCGCGGCGAGGTGGCTCCTCTCGGCGGGCCGCAGCGGAACTGCGCTGCGCACCGAGGCTATCCGGCGCCCGCGTTCCTCGGCCGCCAGGTCGACCAGCCATTCGAGCGTCCCGACGAGGTCGCGCAGCCGCCCGGCCCGCAGCGCGTAGCCCACCAGCCGGACCGTGGCCCCCTGGACAAGGGAACCGAACAGATCGTCGACGACGGCGACCCGCCCCGCCAACGGCAGGTCGGCGTCGGCGAGGGTCTGCCGCAGTCTCTTGTCCCTGTCGAGGAGCCGTGCGATCGCGAAGAGCTCGTCCTCGACCTCGTCCACCTGGCGCGCAACCGAGAGCTCCTGGAGCACGCGTTCGGCGTAGCCGCGGATCCGCTCCCGCACGACACCGCGCGCGGCCGCCGGCTCCATCTCCACGGGCGCGCCGGATTCGCGCCGCCGGCACTCGTCCTCGACGAGCTCGACGAGGATGGCCACCGAACGCGGCAGCTCCGACGACTGCTCGACGCGCACCGCGAACGAGAGCAGCGCGGCGGTCTCGGGGATCGACCTGCCGGCGAGGAGGTCCCCGACGATCGCGCGCCGCGCGGTCGTCGAGTTCATGGGGTCGACGAGGACGAGGCGCAGCTTCTCAGACCCCGTCAGGGCGCGCGCGAACTCCGCGAGATCGCCGGCCAGCGAATCGAGCCGGCCCGCCGAGCTCGCCGACTCGACGACCGCTGCCAGGTAGCCGCGGATGAACTCGCGCACAGCTAGCTCGCCCGCTCGGTCTCGGCGGCCGCGATCGCCTCGGCGATGAGACGGTGGTGGTCCCGTTCGTCGAGCTCGGCGGCGACGACCTTCGCCGCCACGGCGGCGACGAGCGCGCCCACCTCGTTGATCACCTCGGTGCGCACCTGGGCGCGGGCGAGCTCGATCGCGATCTGCGCCCGCGTCACGGCGAGCGTGTACTCCCCGTCCGCCCGTTCCCGGCCGTTGGCCAGCAAATGTTCGGCGTTGCGCTCCGCCCGGGAGACGATAGACGTCGCCTCCGTCCGCGCCCGCTCGAGAGCGGCGGAACGCTCGGCGACGATCCGCTCGGCATCGCGGCGCGCCTTCTCGCCGGCGACGAGCTGGGCGTGGATCGCCTCCATGCGGGCGTTCATCATTCGCCGCAACTGGGGCACGGGGAAGTTGCGGACGACGATGACGACGATGACGACCAACGCCACCCACTCGAGGATGAAGCTGAGTCCGAAGTCAGTCGTCGCGAAGACCATGGGCGTCACGCGCGCCGCGGCGCGGCGTCCGCCGCGGCGAGTTCGGAGGCGATGGTCGCCCGGTGACGGTCCGCCCCGAGTCCGCTCCCGACGATCCGCTCGGCCGCCGTCACGACGAGCTCCACCGCCTGGCCCATGACGAGGTCGTGAACACGGCGGTGCTCGTCGTCGATGCGCGCCGCCGCCTCGACGACAAGGCGGTCGTGCTCGACCTGGCCTCGGGCACGGGCATCGTCGATGAGCCCGTCGACTTCCCGCGTCGCCGCCTCGAGGACGGCACGCGCCCGTTGCCGCGCCTCGTCCAGGATGGCGGAACGTTCCCGGTCGAGGCGCGCCGCCTCGGCCCGCGCCGCGTCGGTCACGGTGACGCCCCCGCTCAGTATGCCGGCGCGCTCGTCGAGCACGCGGCGCAGGGAAGGAACGATGAACTTCGCGACCAATCCGAAGACGACAAGAAAGATCGCGAGCTCGATGATGAAGGTGGCGTTCGGAACGAGGAAGCTGGCGCTCGATCCCGACGAGCTCGCGGTCAACACGGTCGCTCCTCTACTTCTTGTAGAGAACGAACACGAAGAAGAACATGAAGACGAGGTTGATGAAGTACATCGCCTCGCACAGCGCGACCGTGATGAACATGATCGTGAACAGCCTGCTCTGCGCCTCGGGCTGGCGTGCGACGCCGGCGATCGTCTGGCTGCCGGCGAGTCCGTCGCCGATGGCCGCGCCGACGGCGCCGCCACCGACCATGAGCCCGCCACCGATGAGCGCGCCAGCCAGCTGGATCGCCTGCTGGGTCGTGTCTGCCATGTGCTTCTCCTGTCGTGGGTCCTGGTTGGTCCTGGTTGGTCCTTGGTAAGGGGGGTCTGTGTCCCGGCCTACTCGCCCCCCGCGATCGCCGCTTCGAAGTAGACGATGGTGAGGAGAGCGAAGATGAACGCCTGCATCGGGCCGATCAGCACGCCGGAGAACAGCTTCCAGACGACGTCGACGAGCGGGATGGGTGCGATCAGTTTGGCCGGGAGCAGGTCGACGGCGAGGAGGAGGAGCACCCCTCCGGCGAAGATGTTGCCGAAGAGTCGGAAGGCGAGGGTGAACGGCTTGATCACCTCCTCGATGACGTTGAGCGGCAGCATCAACTTGAACGGCTTCAGATAGTGGCCGAGGTAGCGCCGCAAGCCCTGTTTGCGGATCCAGGTCGCGTGCACGAGAACGATGACGAACAGCGCGAGCGCGGCGGTGAAATTGAGGTCCGCCGCGGGAGGCGGCAGGTACTGCGGTGAGTGCCCGGTCGGAATCAGTTCCAGCCAGTTGGCGATGAGGATCAGCGCGAACAGCGTGAAGGCGAGGGGGACGATCGGCCGGCCCGCTTCGCCCATCGTGGACGAGACCTCGCCGTCGACGGCGTTGAGGATCGTCTCGACGGCCAGTTGCAGTCTTCCCGGCACACCCGATGTCGCCTTCGCTCGCAGGTAGAACCCGATGCCGAGCACGATCGCCCCGGCGACGAGGGTCGAGAGCACGGTGTCCACGTTGACCGTCTGGCCGAACACCTTCCAGGTGATGTGGGTGCCGATGTCGATCGTCACCGCGAGCACTCCGGCGTTCATGACGCGATCCCCTTGACCTGTTGCAGCAGGGACCGGAGCAGGCTCGCGAGCCAGACGAAGTAGTAGACGGCGATCCCACAGGCTGCGCCGAGCCCGAGCTGGACCGAAGCGAAGGCGAGCCCGACGATGACCACCGTCGTCGCCGCGAGCCGAACCAGGGTGTTCGAAGCGAGCACGCGCGTGCGGTGCGATCCGGCCCCGGCGCTCAGCCTGGCGGCCGATCGCGAGATGAGGCGGATGTTGGCGAGCCCGAAGGCGAGACCGATGCAGGCCCCGAGACCGGCGAGAACGCAACCGAGCGCAGCCGAGACGCCGAGGGCGACGGCACCCAAGACGATGCCCGCCCAGACCGTCCGCCGCACGACGCGCGCGACCTCCGGCAGCGGCAATTGCTCGAACAGTGCTGCTATCCCGTTCATGCTCTTCTCGGTGGCGTTTCGTGCGCCGCCTGCCGGCCGCGCCACGGGAACGTTACAAGTAACTCCTGATCTTGACGTAGGCCGTCACCACCGCGGCGAACACTCCCACGACAAGGCCCGCGAACGTCACGGCGGTCCCGGCCCCGGTGGCTTCCCCGATCCAGTAGCCACCGCCGAAACCGATGGCGACACAGGCCGCGGCAGCCGCACCCAAGCTCGCGAACTCGACATACGTCGGGCCCGTCCGCCCCGTCACGCTCGGTCTATCCTCTCATCTCGTCACCCGGACCGGCAATATGCGCAGGTGGCGTGACAATTCCTGGATCGTCGCGGGACGGGGCCTGCGGCACCCTCCCCCGGCGCGCCCGGCGCACGACACGCCGGCGCCGGCGCGTCTTGGGCGAGGCGAGATCCGGCTCGCCCGCCACCGCGACACCGGCGGCGGCCGACATCACGACGGAGATCGGCGACGCCCCGGGCACCTCGCTCGGAACCTCGGCGGTCTCCAGTCCCGCGCCGGCAGCCTCCGGCGACGGCTCGGGGGCGCGCGATCCCGGTAGGAAGACGGTGTAGAGCAGCGCCACCAGGAACACCCCGACGAACGGGACGAAGGCGTTGAACCGCAGCCCGAAGCTCAGCAACAGCACGAAGACCGACATCACGGCGGTCCAGGCCCACAAGATGAGCACGGCCCTGCGGTGGCCGTGGCCGAGCCGGACGAGGCGGTGATGGAGGTGGCCGAGGTCGCGCTCGGCGAACGAGGTCCCGCGCACTGTTCGTCGCACGATCGCGAACACCATGTCGAGTATCGGCACGCCGAGGATGAAAACCGGAATGAAAAGCGGCGCGAAGCGGAAGAACGTGAGACCGGTGACGTCGGTCGCGGCCGTCCCGTTGGCGGTCGTCCGGCCACCGATCACCATCGTCGCGGCCGCCATCAGCAACCCGAGCAGGAGCGCTCCTCCGTCGCCCATGAACACGCGCGCCGGGTGGAAGTTGTGGGGCAGGAACCCGATGCACACGCCGCAGGTGATGGCCGCGACGAGCGGCCCGAGGTTGTCCGCCGTGAGGTTGCCGAGCACCTCGAGGCGCAACCCGTAGATGCACAGCGT
This sequence comes from uncultured Acidimicrobiaceae bacterium, assembly GCA_963823945.1. Taxonomy (GTDB): domain Bacteria; phylum Actinomycetota; class Acidimicrobiia; order Acidimicrobiales; family Bog-793; genus Bog-793. The sequence continues at coordinate 508,718 of CAWGNK010000003.1, read as the reverse complement.
GCCGGACGCGATGGCGATGATCCCCGCCGCGAGGCCGTCGAGGCCGTCGATCAGGTTGACGGCGTTCGCCATGACGACGACCCAGATCGCGGTCACGAGCGGCAGGATCGAAGGAGAAAGCACGAAGATCGTGGAGACGAAGGGGATCTTGAAGTAGTACATCGTGACCCCGAGGAACACGAGAACCATCGACGCGAGGACCTGGCCCGCGACCTTCGCCGGCGGCGAGATGTTGCGGATGTCGTCGACGAAGCCGACGAGGTAGATGACGAGTGCCGCCAATCCGACCCCGATCGGTTCGGAGGAGCCCTTGAAGACGGGCCCGAACGCGCCGAGCTGGGAGGCCAGCACGGTGGCGACGGCGAAGCCGAGGAACATCGCCGCGCCGCCGATCGTCGGAACCGGCGCGGCGTGGGGGCGCAACTCGTCGGGACGGTCGACCGCGCCGAAACGGACGGCGAGGCGGCGGACCGGGAAGGCGAACAGGTACGTCGCGACCGCCGCCACGGCGAACACGAGGGCGTACTCGCCGTACCGGCCCACCTAGGGGGACCCGCCTCCCTCGTGTGCCGCCTGCGGGACGGGCCCGAGCGAGCCGTACGGGTCGAACCTGGCGCACATCTCGGCCACTTCGGCGCGGACTCCGGTGAGCACGTCCTCGTCGTCGCGCTGGCGCAGCACGGTCGCGAGCAGCTCGCCGACCCTCGTCATCTCCGCCTCGCCCATCCCCGCCGTCGTCTCGGCGGCACTGCCCAGACGCAGCCCGCTCGTCACGAACGGCGACCGCGGGTCGTTCGGGATCTGGTTGCGGTTGCAGGTGATGCCGGTCCGGTCGAGGACCTCCTGGGCCGCCTTGCCGGTGAGCTCGGGGTCGAAAGAGCGCAGGTCGACGATGACCTGGTGGTTCTCGGTCCCGCCGGCGACGAGGCGGAAACCCTCGTTGGCGAGCGATGCCGCGAGCGCCGCCGCGTTGCGCAGCACCTGCGCCGCGTACTCCCGGAACGACGGCCGTGCCGCCTCGGCGAAGGCGACCGCCTTCGCCGCGATGACGTGCTCGAGGGGGCCGCCCTGCAGGCCGGGGAAGACCGCCGCGTCGATCGCGCGGGCACGGTCCGCGCTCGTGAGGATGGCCCCGCCGCGGGGTCCGCGCAGGGTCTTGTGCGTCGTGAAGGTGACGACGTCGGCGACCCCGACGGGGCTCGGGTGCAGGCCCGCGGCGATGAGCCCGGCCGGGTGCGCGGCGTCGAACATGAACATCGCGCCCACCTCGTCGGCGATCGCCCGAAACGGCGCCGGATCGATGAGGCGCGTGTACGCCGTCGTTCCCGCCACGATCAGCTTCGGCCGCTCGCGCCGCGCGAGCTCGGCGAGCTGGTCGAGGTCGATCCGCTCGCCCGACCCGTCGGGCTGCGCCGGGGTGACACCATAGGCGACGAAGCGGTACATCTTCCCCGTCACGCTGGCCGGCGAACCGTGGGTCAGGTGCCCCCCCTGGTCGAGGCGCATCGCGAGGATCGTCGCGCCCGGCTCGACGAGCGCGAGGTACACGGCGAGGTTTGCCGACGCGCCGGCGTGCGGTTGCACGTTGGCGTGCTCGGCCCCGAACAGCTCCTTCGCGCGCTCACGGGCGAGGTCCTCGACCTCGTCGGCAAAGACGTTGCCGCCGTAGTACCGGCGGCCCGGGTAGCCCTCCGAGTACTTGTTGGTCAGCACGGACGCCGTCGCCGCGAGAACAGCGGGTGAGGTGAAGTTCTCCGACGCGATCAGCTGGACCGTCGTCCGCTGGCGGCGCAGCTCGGCCGCGAGGATGCGCGCGACCTCGGGGTCGCTGCCCAGCGCCTGTGAGAGGTCAGTCACCGGCCCTCCTCGAGCTGCGCGATCTTGCCGATCCGCCGGATGTGGCGACCGCCCTCGAACGAGGTCGCCAGAAAGGCGTCGATGGCGTCGAGGGCCACCAACCGACCGATCAGCCGGCCCCCGAAACAGATGACGTTCGCGTCATTGTGCCCACGCGCGAAGCGCGCCGAGGTGACGTCGTGCACGACGGCGGCACGCACGCCCGGGATCTTGTTCGCCGCGATCGCGATGCCGATGCCGGTGCCGCAAACGCACACGCCGAAATCGGCATCGCCGGCCATGACGGCGCGCCCGACAGCCGCCCCGTAGTCCGGGTAGTCGACCGGTTCGTCGGAGTCCGTTCCAAGATCCGCCACCTCGTGCCCGAGCGCCGTCAGGTGCTCACCGAGGAGGTCCTTCAAGTACCGGCCGGCATGGTCCGAGCCGAGGGCGAAGCGCACGACCGTGCAGTCTACGCGGCCCGTCGTCTCCAGCTTCCGGCACTGCCCGCCGGACTCGCACGTCACACCCGGTGCCGCCGTCGCCTCGCGACGGCGAACCGGGTGCACCGCCACCCGTCCCCGCCGAGGGATCCCGGGGGCTTCCAGTCGTGGTCATGTCGTGTCATGCAGTCCCGCGAGCAGCGCGGCGACCTCGGCAAACCGGACCGTCCCCTCCCGCAGACAGCGCGGCACGTCCTCGACGATCGAGACGACCGTCGAGGGCGCGAGGTCACGCACGCCGCCGTCGTAGACGACGTCGACCTCGTCGCCCAGGATCGCGGCGAACTCCTCGGCGCTCGTGGCCGGAGGGGCCCCGTGGCGGTTGGCGCTCGTCACTGCGAGCGGGCCGACCCGGCGGCACAAGGCGCGCACAACGCCATCGTCTGGACAACGCACGCCGACCGTGGCGGAGTCGCCCCCGAGCACGGCGTCGGGACCTCCCCGCCGGCGAATGGCGATCGTCAGCGCACCAGGCCAGAAGCGGTCCGCGAGGGCGGTGAGCCTGGAGTCGGCGCCCCCGGCGAGGGCCTCGGCCTGGACGATATCGGCGACGAGGACGGGGATGGCCAGACCTCTCGGCCTGCCCTTCAGGGCGAAGAGCCGGTCGACCGCGACCGCCTGGGCGAGCGACGCCGCGAGGCCGTAAACGGTGTCAGTCGGGATGCCGACGACCTCGCCGCGCTCGAGCGCGCGGGCGACGTCTCCGACGGAGATCCGGGCGGGATTCACCGTCACCAGCGCGCGACGAGCACTCGGTCCCGCCCTGTCAGATCGCGACGCACCTCGGCGCTGCGCGCGCCGCAGTCGGCGGCGAACGCCGCCACAGCCGAAGCCTGGTGCGGCGCGATCTCGATGACCGCGGCGGCCCCATCCCCAAGCCACGCCGGGGCTCCCCGCAGGACCGCCTCGATCGATTCGCGCCCGGACTCGCCAGCGACGAGCGCCGCGCGTGGATCGAAATCACGCACGACCGGGTCGAGGTCGTGCCATTCGGATGCTGAGACATAGGGGGGGTTCGCCACGATGAGGTCGACCTTCCCGGCGATTCCTGGGTCGAGCGCCCCGTACCAGTCGCCGGAGCGGAACTCGATCCGGCCAGCCGCGCCGGGATCGAGGCGCGCCCGGTTCGCTTCGGCGAGGCAGAGCGCGTCCGGCGAGAGATCGGTCGCGATGACCCTAAGCGCCTCTCGTTCCGTGACGAGCGAGCAGCAGATCGCACCCGATCCCGTGCCGAGTTCGACTGCGAGCAGCGGGGCGCCGCCTGGCCGGCGCGCGGCGATCTCCGCGAGGGCGACCTCGACGGTGAACTCGGTCTCGGGCCGCGGCACGAGCGCGCGGCGGTCGACGAGAAGGTCGAGGCTGCGGAATCCCCAGTGCCCGACAACGTGCTGCAACGGCTCGCCGCCGAGGCGTCGGCCGACCAGGGTGAGAAAACGCGCCCGGGCTGGTGCGCTCGGCGCGGTATCCAGGGCGAGCACGAACTCGGCGGCTGGCAGTCCCGCGGCCTCCCCGGCGAGGACGAACGCCTCGTCGCCGCGCCCGAGCGTCGTTCGCGCGCCCGTCACGAGGTCACGCCACGTCGGGGCCTCAGCCGCTGGCGCCGAGCTGCTGCGATCGTTCATCGGCGAGGAGGGCGTCTTCGATCTCGTCGAGATCACCCTGCAAGATGCGGTCGAGCCTGTGGAGCGTGAGGCCGACGCGGTGATCGGTGACCCGGTTCTCCTTGAAGTTGTAGGTGCGGATCTTGTCGGCACGCCCTCCCGCGCCCACCTGCTCGCGCCGTTCCCGGGAGTTCTCGGCTTCGATCCGGTCCCGCTCGAGCTTCGCGAGCCGCGCCCGCAGGACCTGCATCGCCTTGGCGCGGTTCTGGATTTGACTCTTCTCGTCCTGCATCGCGACGACAAGGCCGGTCGGCACGTGCGTGATCCTCACCGCCGAGTCCGTCGTGTTGACCGACTGCCCACCGGGACCCGTCGAGCGGTAGACGTCGATCCGCAGATCCCCCGGGTCGATCTCCACCTCGACCTCGTCCGCCTCGGGCAGGACCACCACGGCTGCCGACGAGGTGTGAACCCGGCCCTGGGACTCGGTCACCGGCACGCGCTGGACACGATGGGTCCCGCCCTCGTGCTTGAGCCGCTGCCAGGCGTCGGCACCCTTCACGAGGAACGTCACCTCGTCGATGCCCCCGAGATCGGAGGCCTGGATGCTCAGCACCTCGACGCGCCACTTTCGGTGGTCGGCGTAGCGCAGGTACATGTGGTAAAGGTCCCCGGCGAACAGGTTCGCCTCGTCGCCGCCCTCGGCCCCACGGATCGTGACGATGACGTTGCGGCCGTCGTTCTCATCGCGGGGGACGAGCAGGCGTCCGAGTTCGGCTTCGAGCTCGGCTTCGTGCGCCTCCGCCTCGGCGAGCTGCGACTTGGCGAGCTCACGCTCGTCGGGCGGCGCGTCGCCGACCATCTCGCGCGCCGCGACGACGTCGTCAGCGGCGCCGCGCAGGGCGCGGACCGTCCGCACGACGGGTTCGAGCGCCTTGAGACGGCGCGAGTACGCGACGGACCTTCCGCGGTCAGCGGCGACTTCCGGCTTGGAAAGCTCTGCGAGGACGTCCTCGTACTCGCGCTCGAGTTCCGCGAACCGCTCAACCTCTTTCACACCCCAAGGCTACCTGCCGGTCGACGACCTCCCCGGGCCGGTCGGAAGGGAACAACTGGCGATTCGCGGCACGCGCTTCAGAGGGGGACAGCGTCTGATCGAGTCGCCGTCCAGCTCCCAGCGGATCCCAACCGGTGACTGCGCGCGGGCGGCCGACCGGTCAGGAATCCGAAATGGGCGGAGCGCCGTTGTCCGGTCGCGGCCGGTCTCAGCCCGCCGACGGGGATCCGGCGGCGGTCCGGGGATGCGTCAGGTGCGCTTCTTCGTCCTCGGGCCGTAGCGGCGCTCGAAGCGCTCGACCCGACCACCGGTGTCGACGAGCTTCTGCTTGCCGGTGTAGAAGGGGTGGCACTCGTTGCAGAGCTCGACGTGGAGCTCTGCCTTCGTCGAACGCGTCGTGAAGGTGTTCCCGCAGGAGCACCGCACCGTCGTCGTGACGTAGCTCGGGTGGATGTCGGTCTTCATGGTCCCCTCATGGTAGCGGCGGTGTCGCCCGCCGCCGCCGGGTCGGCTACGCCGTCGCTTGCGGCGCCTTGGCGATCTCGGCGAGGAACTCGTCGTTCGACGCCGTCGTGCGGATCTTGTCCATCAGCAGCTCGAGGCCGCCCGCCGAATTGCCGTCGCTGGAAAGGGCGTTCAGCACCCGGCGGAGCTTCCAGACCTGCTGAAGCTGACCGCGCTCGAAGAGCAGCTCCTCGTGGCGGGTCGAGCTCGCGTTGACGTCGATCGCCGGGTAAAGACGCCGTTCGGCGAGACGTCGGTCGAGCCGCAGCTCCATGTTGCCGGTCCCCTTGAACTCCTCGAAGATCACCTCGTCCATCTTCGAGCCGGTCTCGACGAGGGCCGTCGCCAGGATGGTGAGTGAGCCGCCCTCCTCGACGTTGCGGGCCGCGCCGAAGAACCGCTTCGGCGGGTAGAGAGCGCCGGAATCGACCCCACCGGACATGATCCGTCCCGTCGCGGGCTGCGCGAGGTTGTAGGCGCGGGCGAGGCGGGTGATCCCGTCGAGCAGGATCACGACGTCGCGGCCGAGCTCGACGAGGCGCTTGGCCCGTTCGATCGTCAGCTCGGCGACGGCCGTGTGCTCGTCGGCCGGCCGGTCGAAGGTCGAGGCGATCACCTCACCTTTCACCGTCCGGCGCATGTCGGTGACCTCTTCGGGGCGCTCGGCGACCAGCAGCACGATGAGGTGCACGTCAGGGTCGTTCGCCTCGATCGAGTGGGCGATCTGCTTCATCACGTACGTCTTGCCCGCCTTCGGCGGCGAGACGATCATCCCCCGTTGGCCCCGTCCGATCGGTGACACGAGGTCGACGATCCGGGCGGTCATGTTCTTCGGGTCGTCGGCCAGCTCGAGGCGGAGCTGACTGTCAGGAAACAGCGGCGTGAGGTCCTCGAAACGGGGTCGCAGCCGGGCCTCGTCGGGGGTGAGCCCCGAGACCGTGTCGACGCGGATGAGCGCCGGGTACTTCTCGCTCGGCCCGGCCGGGCGGCAAGCGCCCTCGATCGCGTCACCACGGCGCAGGGCCAGGCGACGTGCCTGGCTCACCGAAACGTAGACGTCGCGCGTGCTCGGCAGGTACCCGCCGGTGCGCAGGAAGCCGTAGCCCTCGTCGCGCAGGTCGAGCAGGCCCTTCACGGGGACGAGCTCGCCGGACCAGGGGACCTCCTGGCCGGATTGCACATCGCCGCGTTCGCGGCCCCTGCGCCGCCGGCTACGCCGGTTCGCCGTGTCGACATGACTGTCGCCGGACTGACGGACCTCGCGGTTGACCCCGGGGCGGGGCGGGCGGCGGTCGTTCGTGCGAGGACGTTGACCGTCGGACTCGTCGTCGCCTGCCGCGGGGTTGACGGTCGCGTCGCCGTCGTCGAAGCGTGGCACCTGGCGCGGTGGCGTCGACACCCCCGCCGTCTCTGGCGACTCGTCACTGTCCGGGACGACGTCCGCGGTGTCCACGACCACGGCGGGATCGGCGCCCGCCGGCTCGTCCGTCGGATCGTGCTCGACGACCTTGTCGAGAGGAGACGCGGCCTCGCGGGCCGCCGCGCCGTCGCGCCGCGCCGCCGGGGCCGCCCCGCCAGCATGCGCGCCGTTGCCACCCGACTCGCTCTCGCCGGCGCCGTCGACACCCGTCGCCTCGAGGATGAGGTCGATGATGTCGGCCTTCCTCGAGCGCGGCGCCGGTGTCAGCGACATCGCGGACGCGATCGCGTGGAGTTCATCGCGTTCCTTGCGTTCAAGGATCGAGCGCTCGAGCTGCTCTTCGGCCATCGGCTCTGCTCCTGGTTTCTCGTGAGTTTCAGATCGCATCGGAAACCCGCACCGCCCTCCGGTCGATCCGCCAAGGTGCACGAGGGTCGACTTGTCGCGATCGGCGAACCCCGTTGCGCTGCGAATCGAGCGCCGAACCGTCAACGAGAAGGGGGAAACGCGGACACAGCCCCCAGAATGTTCGACAGGCGATTCGTACGGGAACTAAGGGATGCGATCTCGACTGATACGGGATCTCCTGTCACCAGCTGGAGGGAATCGGCTCACGCGCGAAACCATCTCGGACGAACCGGTGACACCGACAGTGTAACGGTTCCCCCCGAGAGCGGCAACGCGAGGCAATGGGGCGCCGTCCCTGGGGTGTCGTCGTCGGTCTCCCCCTGCTCTGTGCCGATCGCCCAGGCGCCGAAACTGATGACGCGCGCGTCCCACTGCGCCTTGCCCAGCCGGCGCTTCTGCATCAACCGGACGTCAGGCGCGCGGCGAAGGGGTACAAGATGTCGACATGGAATCCGAAGAGGTCCAAGTCGTGAACGGATCGGAAGTCGTGACCGAGCTCACCGACCAGCTCGAGCGCTTCTGCCGCGGACGGGGTGACGGTCTGGTGAACGTCTTCGTCCCACACGCCACGGCGGGCGTCGCGCTGATGGAGACGGGCTCGGGGAGCGAGGCCGATCTCGTCCAGGCGATCGAGAACCTCCTGCCGACCACGAGGCCCTACCGGCACCGGCACGGCTCGGAGGGGCACGGGCGCGACCACGTCGTTCCCTGTTTTGTCAGCCCCTCTCTGACGATCCCGGTGGCCGACGGGCGTCCTTTGCTCGGGATCTGGCAACGCCTCGTCCTGGTCGACACGAATCGGGACAATCCCCGCCGCAAGGTGCGCTTCAGCTTCCTCGCCGGCTGAATCGGGCGCGGCTTCCGCGGCGCGTGAATATCCGGCTGTGATTGCGGCGGGCAGCCCGAGCTTCGCCGCTCGCTGCGCCGGCCGGCCGCTACAGCTTGAGCGCGGCGAGGACCGCTTGGAGCGTCGCGTCGACGACCTCCGGGGCGCGGGCCGCGCCGATGGCGGTGTCGGGATCCTTCAGCCCGCTCCCGGTGAGGACGCAGACGACCTTCCCGCCCGCCGGGACGTCGGCTTTCAGAAGCCCCGCCACCGCGGCCGCCGAGGCGGGCTCGCAGAAGACCGACTCCTCCTCGGCGAGGAAGTGGTAGGCGTCGAGAATCTGTTCGTCGGTCACCGCCGAGATCGCGCCACCGGACTCACCGGCGGCCTCGGTCGCGCCGGACCACGACGCCGGGTTGCCGATGCGGATCGCCGTGGCGATCGTCTCGGGCTTGTCTATCGGGTGACCGGCGACGATCGGCGCCGCCCCGGCGGCCTGGAAGCCCAGCATCCGGGGCAGCCGGGTCGAGATCCCCGCCGCACGGTACTCGCGGTAGCCGCGCCAGTACGCCGTGATGTTCCCGGCGTTGCCGACCGGGATGCAGTGCAGGTCGGGTGCGTCGCCGAGCGCGTCGACGATCTCGAAGGCGCCGGTCTTCTGGCCCTCGATCCGGAACGGGTTCACCGAGTTCACAACGACGACCGGGGCCCGCGACGGCAACTCGCGCACGACGACGAGCGCGGCGTCGAAGTTGCCCCTCACCTGGAGGACCTGCGCGCCGTGCACGAGCGCCTGGGCGAGCTTGCCCAGTGCGACGTGACCCTCGGGCACGAGCACGACGCAGGTCATCCCCGCCCGTGCCGCGTAGGCCGCGGCCGACGCCGAGGTGTTGCCGGTCGAGGCGCAGACGACCGCCCGGGAGCCCGCCTCGAGCGCCTTGGAGATCGCCACCGTCATGCCCCGGTCCTTGAACGAACCCGTCGGGTTCAGCCCCTCGATCTTCAGGTAGACCTCGGCGCCGACCCGCTCCGAGAGCCTCGGCGCCGGGAGCAGCGGGGTGTTGCCCTCGAGAAGCGTCACGACCGGGGTCGCCCCGGTGACGGGGAGGAACTCGGCGTAGCGCCGGATCACGCCGGGCCAGGTCGGGCTCCCGGCACGTGACGTCCCGTCGTGCGAGGACCGCGCGCCTCTCACCACGCCGGCACCGCCTACCGTTCCTGCCCGACGACCCTGATGAGGCCGCCGACGCGCCGCACGACGTCGAGGGGCGCGAGCTCGCGCAGCGTCGCCTGCACGTCGGACTCCACGGCGAGGTGGGTGATGAAGACGAGCCGGGCCTCGGCACCGAGCCCGACCTGCTCCATCGAGCGCACCGAGACGTTGTGCCGACCGAACGCCGTGGCGACCGTGGCGAGGACGCCGGGACGGTCGGTGACGTCGATCGCGACGTAGTACTGCGCGCGCAGCTCACCGATCGGCCTGATCTGGGCGCGGTGCCGCGGAGCGAAACGCAGGCTTCCCTCGGCCCCGAGCGCGCCCGCCGCGTCGATCACGTCGCCGAGCACCGCGGACGCCGTCGGGCGCCCCCCGGCCCCGCGCCCGAAGAGCATCAGCTCGCCGGCCGCGTCGCCCTCGACGAAGACGGCGTTGAACGGGCCCCGGATCGAGGCGAGCGGGTGGTCGGCGGGGACCATCGCCGGGTGGACGCGCACCGCGACCATCGCCGGACCACCGTCCGGGGCCACGAGCTGCTCGGCGACGGCGAGCAGCTTCACCTCGTAGCCAAGCCGGTGGGCGAACTCGATGTCGGCGGTCTCGATCGCCTCGATCCCCTCGCGGTAGACGTCGCCGGCGACGACATCGGCGCTGAAGGCGATCCCGGCGAGGATCGCAGCCTTGGCGGCGGCGTCGTGCCCGCCGACGTCGGCGGCCGCGTCGCGCTCGGCGTAGCCGAGCTCCTGGGCCGAGGCGAGCGCCGCGGCGTAGCTCAGGCCCTTCTCGCTCATCTCGGTGAGGATGTAGTTCGTCGTCCCGTTGACGATGCCGAGCAACCTTCGGATGTGCTCGCCGACGAGCGAGACGCGCAACGCCCGCACGAGGGGGATCGCGCCGGCGACGGCAGCCTCGAACAGCAGCGCCCGTCCAGCCGACTCCGCCGCGGCGAACAATTCCGGCCCGTCTTGCGCGAGGAGCTCCTTGTTGGCCGTCACGACGGGCTTGCCGGCGTTGAGTGCCGCCAGGATCAGCGACTTGGCGGGCTCGATCCCGCCGATGAGCTCGACGACGACGTCGACCGACGGGTCGGCGACGACGCTCGCGGCCTCGCCGGTGATCCGCTCCAGCCGGCCGAGCGTGCCGCGAGGCTTGGTGGTGTCGCGCACGGCGATCCGGGTGATCTCGAGCCCGAGCCCGACGCGGCGAAGGATGCCCTGCTGGTCGCCGTCGACGAGCTCGGCGAAGGCGGCGCCCACGTTGCCGAGGCCGAGTAGCCCGAGACGCACGACGTGCGGCGTGGCACGCCGGACATCCCTGCTCATTGGCACAATCTAGCGACTTTCAGGATTCCAGGCGGAGGAGGTCCGTCACGGTCTCGCGCCGCACGACGACCCGCGCGCTCCCGTCGCGCACGAAAACGACCGGGGGTCGACCCACCCGGTTGTAGTTCGAGGCCATCGAGAACCCGTAGGCGCCGGTCACCGGGGTCACGAGCACGTCGCCGACGGCGACGTCACCGGGTAGGCGCGCCTCGGCGACGACGACGTCGCCCGTCTCGCAGTGCTTGCCGACGATCCTCGCCCCATAGGGGCGGTCCGCGGTGACGTCCCGCGGGAGGAAGGCCTCGTAGCCGCTGCCGTAGAGGACCGGCCGCGGGTTGTCGCTCATACCCCCGTCGACGGCCACGTAGTTGCGGATGCCCGGGAGCTCCTTGACCGTCCCGACCCGGTAGCAGGTCATCGCGGCGGTGGCCGCCAGCGCGCGTCCCGGCTCGGCGCTCACCAGCACGCCAGAGGGGAGCCCGGCGCGCGCTGCGGCGGCGCGTACCGCCGCGGCCCACTCGGTGATCGTCGGGGCCGACTCGTCGGAGAGATAGGCGACTCCCAGCCCGCCGCCGACACAGAGCTCGGCGAGGCCCCGGTCGGCCGCCAGCGGGGCGAGGACCTCGGCGATGCGCGCGAAGGAATCGAGCCGCATGATCTGGCTGCCGATGTGGGCGTGGACACCGACGACCTCGACGCCGACCACTTTGCTCAGGGCGTCGATCGCTTCCCGCGCGGCGCCCGAGGCCACGGAGAACCCGAACTTCGAGTCCTCGCGGCCCGTGGCGATGAACTCGTGCGTGTGCGCTTCGATCCCGGGATTGACCCGCACGAGGACCTGCTGGGTGGCGCCCCGCGCCCCGCGCCCGGCGAGTCGGGTCAGCCGCGCGATCTCGTCGAACGAGTCGACGACGATCCTTGCGCCACCGAGGCCCACGACGGAGGCGAGTTCGGCGTCGGACTTGTTGTTCCCGTGCATGACGATCCGGTCCGGTTCTGCGCCGGCGGCCAGCGCCACGCCCAGCTCGCCGTCGGTCGACACGTCGAGCCGGAGACCCTCCTCGAGCGCCAGCCGGGCCATCGCACGACAAAGGAACGCCTTCGTCGCGTAGGCGCAGCCGGGACCGAAAGCCCCGACGAGCTCTCGACAGCGGGCCCGCAGGGTCGCCTCGTCGTAGACGAACAGCGGCGTGCCGAACTCCTCGGCGAGCGCGACGACGTCGAGGCCCGCGACCTCGAGTCGCCCCGCGGCCGTCACCGCGGCGCTGTCGGGGAGCAGGTGCCGCGCGACCGGCGTCTCGCACGGTGCCGGACCGGGACTCTCGTCGTCACCCGAGAGGAACGTCATCACATCGACTCGGGGGCGGAAACGCCGAGCACGCCGAGCCCGATCGCCAGACCGATGCGCACCGCTTCGACGAGGGCGAGGCGCGCGCCAGAAAGCGGCAGCGCCACGTCGTCACCGAGGACCCGGCACTCGTGGTAGAAGCCGTGGAAATCGGCGGCGAGCTGGCGCACCCAGTTCGTCACCTTGTACGGGGCGCGTGCCCCCGCGGCGTCGGCGAGCACCACGGGCAGGTCGATGAGGCGCCGGACGAGCTCGAGCTCGCTGGGCTCGACGAGCAACGAGAGATCGACCTCGCCGAGCGCGGGACGCTCGACCCCCCGGTCGGCGGCGACGCGCTCGATCGACGCGATCCGGGCGTGCGCGTACTGCACGTAGTAGACGGGGTTCTCCATCGACTGCCGGCGCACGGCGTCGAGGTCGATGGTCGTCGCCTGGTTGATCGAGCCCATCAGCGCGAGCAGGCGCGTCGCGTCGGGCCCGACGGTGTCGATCAGCTCGTCGAGCGGCACGTACTGGCCCGACCGTTTCGACATCCGACCGCTGACGAGCGAGACGAGCTGGCCGAGTTCGACCTCCAACCGGCTCGGGTCGATGCCGAGCGCGGCGACGCCGGCCCGCAGACTCGGCACCTGGCCGTGGTGGTCGGCGCCGAAGACGTCGATCACGCGATCGAACCCCCGGGTGAGGAACTTGTCCCGGTGATAGGCGATGTCCCCGGCGAAGTAGGTCCGGTCTCCGGCCGAGGTGACAAGGACACGGTCGCGGTTGTCGCCGTGCTCGCTCGAGGCGAACCAGGTCGCCCCGTCTTTGTCGTAGACGAGGCCCTTGGCGCGCAGGATGGCGATCGTCTCCTCGACCTGGCCGCTCTCCTCGATGGAGGCCTGGCTGTACCACTGGTCGTAGACGATTCCGAGGCGCGCGAGGGTCGAGCGGATGTTCTCGACGACGGCGTCGGAGGCGAACCGGCCCGCCGCGGCCGCGTCCTCGGGGCCGTCGTATTGGGCCGCGAGCTCGACGAGGTAGGCGCCCTGGTAGCCCTCCTCGGGCGGCGCGACCCCCGCCCGGCGGGCGAGCAGGCTCTCGCCGAGGAGGCGGATCTGGTTCCCGGTGTCGTTCAGGTAGTACTCGCGCTCGACGACGTAGCCGCAACGCTGTAACAGACGCGCGAGCGCGTCACCGAACGAGGCGAACCAGCCGTTGCCGACGTGGAGCGGCCCAGTCGGGTTGGCGGAGACGAACTCGACCTGCACCCGTTCGCCTCTGCCGACATCGGGGCGCGCGTAGCGGTCGGGCCCCGCCTCCAGCACAGCGGCGAGCGCCTCGTGAAAGTACGAGGGACCGACGCGCAGGTTGACGAATCCCGGCCCCGCCACCTCCACCGCTTCGACGTGGGGCAGGTCGAGAGCGGTGAGCCGACCCGCGAGGTCCTCGGCGATCGCGCGGGCGGCGCGACCCGAACGCGCCGCGACGACGAGCGCGACGTTGGAAGACAGATCGCCGTGCTCCGGTCGCTGTGGGCGCTCGAGCACCACCTCGCCCGGTTCGACCTCGATCCCCGCGTCGCGCAGGGCACGCACGACCCCGTCGACGATCAACTCGGCGTTCGTCATCGCGGGAAGCCGCCGGCGGGCACGCGACTACCATGCAACCGAAAAGCCGTGCCAGGCGCCAGGCTCGGGCAAGATGCCACGAGGGACGGTCGGCACGTTCCAAGCCCTCGTAGCTCAGGGGATAGAGCACCGGCCTCCGGAGCCGGGCGCGTGGGTTCGAATCCCGCCGAGGGCACCAGTTGGGCGGCCGTCGTCATGCGACGCTCCGGTTCCACGTCACCCGGTCCGGCTCGGGGACTCTCGCCAGCTCCTCCTCGGCGAACCCGACGAGCTCGGATACCGGTACTGCCGAGGTCACGATCACGTCGACGCCCCCCTGGTGGACGACCACCGAGTTGAGATCCCCGCGGTGGTAGCTGACCATCCAGACGCCGAGGTCCCTGATCCTCGACAGCACGACGCCACGGGGCCGGGTCTGGTTCGCGCTCGGACGCAGCACGATCTCGATCGACGCCGCGTGCCGCGGCTTGCGGCCCGGATTCCCGTACACGCAGCGGACCGTGGACCGGACGCCGACGGTCGTCGACCGCTCCACGATCCCCGCGGCGGCGGACGCGGGGACCGGAACGTAGTAGTCCACCTCCGCGAGCGTCGGGCACAGGCCCGAGGCGCCCGGGAGTGACACCGGGTACGGGCCGTAACCTGCGCTCCCGACCGGGCGACCGCAGGCGGTCACCGCCAGCCCGAAGCCGGCAACGAGAGCCGCCGGCAGCCACGGCGAGCGCCAGTGCCGTCCCCGCGGCGACGAGGCGCGCGACCCGGCGGCGGGGGATCTCCCAGGGGTGACTCGCCTCGGCATCGCCCCAGCATACGAAACGGCCTCGGCACCGAACGCCGGGGCCGGCAACGACGGCCCGCGTCGCCGACACGCCCGGGGCCCGGACCACGTTGACAAGTTATTGATGCTCCCGCGCCAGGAATTGACACCGTCTTGACGCGGTCCCCTGCAGAGTGGAGCCGTGGGAGATTTTCTCGCCATCGTGAGCGTGCTCATCTTCGCGGCCGTCATGCTCGGGCTGGTCTGGGCACTAGAACGCGTATGACCGCTGTCCAAGGCGTCCTGCTCGCGATCTCGATCGCCGTCTTCATCTACCTCGGATTCGCGATGTTCCGGGCGGAGCGCTTCTAGTGAACCTGACATGGACGCTCGTCGTCTTCGCCGTCGTCATGATCCTGATCTGGCGGTTCCTCGGCTCGTACCTCGCCGCGGTCTACGAGGGGCGCGTCAGGTATCTGCGCTTCCTCGAGGCACCGATCTACCGGCTCGTCGGCGTCGACCCCGAGGTCGAACAGAGCTGGCAGCGCTACGCCGGGTCGCTCATCGCCTACTCCGCCGTCGCGGTCCTCGTCGTCTACGGGATGCTCCGCCTGCAGGGATCGCTGCCGCTCAACCCACAGCACCTCGGCGCGGTCGGGCCGGCGCTTTCGTGGAACACGGCGGTCTCGTTCCTCACCAACACGAACTGGCAGAACTACTCCGGCGAGTCGACGATGTCGTACCTGTCCCAGATGGGCGCCCTCGCCGTCCAGAACTTCGCCTCGGCGTCGGTGGGCATCGCCGTCGCCATCGCGCTCGTCCGCGGCTTCGCCCGCCGCGGCTCGCCGACGATCGGCAACTTCTGGGTCGACCTAGTGCGCGGCGTCCTCTACGTGCTCCTGCCGATCTCGCTCGTCGCGGCCGTCATCTTCATCGGCCAGGGGGCCATCCAGACCTTCGCCGGGCCGGTGACGATCCACGACGTCCTGAACCACGTCACCCAGGTCATCCCACGTGGGCCGTTCGGCTCACAGGAGGCCATCAAGGAACTCGGGACGAACGGCGGGGGAACCTACAACGCCAACGGCGCGATCCCCTTCGAGAACCCGACGGCGTTCACGAACTTCCTCTCGATCGTGCTGCTGCTCGCGATCCCCTTCGCCCTCACCTACACCTTCGGCAAGATGGTCGGCAGCTTCCGCCAGGGAGTCGCCGTGGTCGCCGCGATGATCATCCTGTTCGGCGCTTGGGTGGCGATGGGCGAGATCGCCGAGCACGGGACGAACCCGGCGATCGCGCAGGCCGGCCTCACCTATCAACCAGGTGGGAACGTCGAGGGTAAGGAGGTCCGGTTCGGCGTCTCCGACTCGATCTTCTACAACGTCGCCTCGACGCAGACCTCGACCGGCTCCGTCGACGCGGCGAACGATTCGCTCACGCCGATGGGGGGCTTCACGGTGCTCACCGGCATGATGCTCGGCGAGATCAGCCCCGGTGGCACCGGGAGCGGGCTCTATACGATCCTGCTCTTCGCCATCATCACCGTCTTCATCGGCGGACTCATGGTCGGCCGGACTCCCGAGTTCCTCGGCAAGAAGATCCAGTCCAAGGAGGTGAAGCTCGCCGCGCTCGGCGTGCTCGTCATGCCGATCGTCGTGCTCGTACTGACGGGCATCGCGGTGTCGATCCACGCCGGCCGCGTCGGGCCGCTCAACCACGGCCCACACGGCTTCTCGGAGATCCTCTACGCCTTCACCTCGATGACGAACAACAACGGCTCGGCGTTCGCGGGCCTGACCGGAAACACGGCCTTTTACAACGTGGCCGGCGGCGTCGCGATGCTGCTCGGCCGGTTCGCGATCATGATCCCGTGCCTCGCCCTGGCGGGCGTGCTCGCCGCCAAGCAGGTCGTCCCCGCCTCGGTGGGGACCTTCAAGACCGACACGCCGATGTTCACGGGCTTGCTTCTCGGCGTGATCCTCATCGTCGGCGCGCTCACCTTCTTCCCGGCCGTCTCGCTCGGACCAATCGTCGAGCAGCTCCTCAGTAGGAAGTTCTTCTGATGATCCCCGGCACGACCACCGTCCCAACCGCCCAGCCGACCGCGCACGGCATCGCCGAGCGACGCGGGCTTTTCGACCGCGAGATCCTCGGCCGGGCGTCGATCGACGCCGTTCGGAAACTCGACCCGCGGGTGGAGATCCGCAATCCCGTCATGTTCGTCGTCCTCATCGGGGCGATCGTCACGCTCATCGAGTCGATCGCCCACCCCGGGATCTTCACGTGGTCGGTGACGATCTGGCTGTTCCTGACGGTCCTGTTCGCCAACTTCGCCGAGGCCGTCGCCGAGGGCCGCGGCAAGGCACAGGCGGACACGCTGCGCAAGATGCGCGCCGACACCGAGGCAAGGCTGCTCAACGCCGACGGCGAGGAGACCCGGGTCGCGGCGGGCGACCTCGCCAGGGGCGACGTCGTCGTCTGCGAGGCCGGAGACATCATCCCTTCTGACGGCGAGATCATCGAAGGGGTCGCCTCGGTCGACGAGTCGGCGATCACCGGCGAATCGGCCCCGGTGATCCGCGAGTCGGGCGGCGACCGCTCGGCTGTCACCGGTGGGACCAAGGTGCTCTCCGATCGCATCCTCGTCCGGATCACGGCCGAGCGCGGGCACACGTTCCTCGACCGCATGATCAGCCTCGTCGAGGGTGCGAGTCGCCAGAAGACGCCGAACGAGGTCGCACTCACGATCCTGCTCGCCGCCCTGACGATCATCTTCCTGCCCGTCGTCGTCGTCCTCCAGCCCTTCGCGCACTACTCGGGCAACTCCGTCCAGGTGGTCGTCCTCGTCGCGCTGCTCGTCTGTCTCATCCCGACGACGATCGGCGCGCTGCTGTCCGCCATCGGTATCGCGGGCATGGACCGGCTCGTGCAACGCAACGTCCTCGCGATGAGCGGGCGGGCGGTCGAAGCCGCCGGCGACGTCCAGACGCTGCTGCTGGACAAGACCGGCACCATCACACTCGGCAACCGGATGGCCTCCTCGTTCACGCCGGTCGGGGGGCATGACGAGCGCGAGGTCGCCGAGGCGGCACAACTCGCCTCGCTCGCCGACGAGACGCCGGAAGGCCGCTCGATCGTCGTGCTCGCCAAGGACCGCTTCAACATCCGCGGCCAGGCCCTCGGCAGCCACGAGTTCGTCCCCTTCTCCGCCCTCACCCGCATGTCCGGGCTGAATGTCGGGGGCCGCCAGATCCGCAAGGGTGCCGCCGACTCGGTCCGGCAGTGGGTCACCGGCCAGGGCGGGAGCATTCCGCCGGAGCTCGACGGCATCGTCGAACGGGTGGCCCGCGCCGGTTCGACGCCGCTCGTCGTCGCCGACGGTCCGGCCATCGTCGGTGTCATCGAGCTGAAGGACATCGTCAAGGAAGGCATCCAGGAGAGGTTCGCGGCGATGCGGGCGATGGGGATCCGGACCGTCATGATCACCGGCGACAACCCTCTCACCGCGGCCGCGATCGCCGCCGAGGCGGGCGTCGACGACTACCTCTCCGAGGCGACCCCGGAGCGCAAGATGGCCCTCATCCGCTCCGAGCAGGAGGACGGCAAGCTCGTCGCGATGACCGGCGACGGGACGAACGACGCGCCCGCCCTCGCGCAGGCCGATGTCGGCGTGGCGATGAACACCGGGACCTCGGCCGCCAAGGAGGCCGGGAACATGGTCGACCTCGACTCCAACCCGACGAAGCTCATCGACATCGTCGAGATCGGCAAGCAGCTCCTCATCACGCGAGGGGCGCTCACGACGTTCTCGATCGCCAACGACGTCGCCAAGTACTTCGCGATCATTCCCGTGCTGTTCGCCGGCACCTACAGCGTCCTGAACCGGCTGAACATCATGCATCTCCACAACCCGTCGAGCGCCGTGCTCTCGGCCGTGATCTTCAACGCGCTCATCATCGTCGCCCTCATCCCGCTCGCGCTGCGCGGCGTGCGGTTCCGCCCGATGAGCGCGTCGGCGATCCTGCGGCGCAACGTCTGGATCTTCGGGGTCGGGGGTGTGATCCTGCCTTTCCTCGGGATCAAGCTCATCGACCTCATCCTCACGGCGACGGGAGCCTACTGATGCTCGTGCAGATCCGCCGTGCCGTCGTCGTCTCGGTCATCTTCTTCGTGCTGCTCGGGCTCGCCTACCCCGCCGTCGAGACCCTCGTCGGCAACGTCTTTTTCAGTCACCAGGCGGGGGGTTCGCTGACGGCGAACGGCTCGACCCTCGTCGGCCAGCAGTGGACGGGTCCGAAGTTCTTCCAGGGCCGGGACGATCCCGACAATCCCGCCGCGACGGGCTCCGCGAACTGGGGTCCGCGTTCGGAGGCCTTCGTCAAGCTCCTCGAGGCGCGCATCCACCTGCTGCGCAGCGAGGGCGTCACGCCGACCGCCGACCTCGTCACCGGTTCCGGAAGCGGCGTCGACCCTGACATCAGCCCCGCCGACGCCTACGCCCAGGCGGCAGCCGTCGCCAAGGCGAACGACTTGAGCCTCGGCGTGGTCCGGCGCCTCATCGCGTCACAGGTCGTCGGCCCGCAGTTCGGCTTCCTCGGCAATTCCTACGTCAACGTGCTGCAGCTCAACGAGGCGCTCGCCCACCTGCACTGACGCACGGGAGAAGATCCGAGCGGCCTCTCACTCCGCGACGAGCTCATAGCCGATGCCGGGATGGTTGCGCAGCATCCGTCCGTCGGTGTCGCCGAGCTTGCGCCGCAGCCGGTGGGCGTAGACGCGGACATACCTCGTCTCCTCGCCGTAGCCGGGTCCCCAGACGGCCAGCAGGATCATCTGGTGCGTGCAGACCTTCCCGGCATGGCGGGCGAGGAAGCCGAGGAAGGAGAACTCGTGCGGGGTGAGCTCCAGCGGCCGCCCGTCGAGCCTGGCGGTCAGGTGGACGAGATCGAGCGAGATCCGGCCGACGTCCACCTCGGCCGGCTCGGCCGAGGGCGAACCGGCGTGGCGCAGTGCGGTGCGCAGGCGCGCCTCGAGCTCCGCCATCGAGAAGGGCTTCGTGACGTAGTCGTCGGCCCCCTCGTCGAGCGCGGCGACCTTGCGCGACTCGGACCCCGCGGCACTCAGCACGACGATCGGAACGCTCGACCAGGAACGGACCCGCCGGCAGACGTCGAGACCGTCCATGTCGGTGAGCCCGAGGTCGAGCACGACGAGGTCGGGCGCGCCGAGCGCCACTTGGGCGATCCCCTCCTCCCCGGTCCGCGCCAGCAGCACCTCGTAGCCACGGGCCGTGAGGCCTATCTGGAGCGCCTTGCGCAGCGAAGCGTCATCGTCGACGACGAGCACGCGGGACACTCAGGCGACCCCGACCGTCGTCTCGGCAACCGGCAGAGTGAAGACGAACCTCGCCCCGCCTCCCGGCGCGCTCTCGGCCCGGACCGTCTGCCCATGCGCCTCGACGAAAGCCTGGACGATGGCGAGGCCGATGCCCGCCCGCCCGCCGCCGGAGACCCGGTTGAACATCTTGAAGATCCGGTCCCGGTCGGCCTCGGGAACTCCCGGACCTCGGTCCTCGACCGAGACTTCCACCACGTCGCCGACCACGCTGCCCCCCACCAAGATGGGCGTCCCGTCGGGCGCGTACCGCGCCGCGTTCTCCAGGAGGTTGGCGAAGATCTGGCAGACGAGGAGCCGGTCGACGTCGACGGCCGGGAAGTCCGCCCCAAACGAGGAGATGACCCGCCCGGTCCACGGCTCGGCACCGAACGATGCCAGGGCGTCGGTGAGCAGGCTGGCAAGCGTCGCCGGCTCGCGGCGCAGCTCCAGCTCGCCGAATTCGATGCGCGACATGTCGAGCAGGTTGGTCACCAGCCGCGCCAGCCGGTCGGACTGTGACTCGATCAGAGCGAGCAGCTCGTCGGCGTCCTCCTTCGACAGTTGCAGGTCGTCGCGGCGCAGGTCGGAAACGGCGGCCTTGACCGAGGCGAGCGGGGTCCGCAGATCGTGGGAGACGGCCCCCAACAGGGCCGAACGCCAGCCGTCGACCTGCCGCAGGAGCTCCGTCTGCACCGTCTGCTCGCGCAAGCGGGCCCGCTCGACGGCGAGCGCCGCCTGATTGGCGAAGGTGCGCAGCGACCCGAGATCGCCGAACGAGATCGGCCTCCCCGAGAGAACGAGCACGCCGATCGCCCGGCCGGCGGCGGCGAGCGGGACGCCGAAAAGGCGCCCCGACCCCGTGGACACGCCCCCCAGGCTCCGGGGCTCGCCGGCGACGGGGAAGACGGCGCGCAGGTCCTCGTCGCGCAGCGGCTCGCCCGCTCGGGCCGCGACACTGAAGTCGTCGCCATCCGGCAGGAGCAGGTACACGCTCGCCAGCCCGAACGCCTCGTGCACCGAGGTCACGATCGCCGCCAGCAGGACCGGAAGCGGCTGGTCGGCGGTCAGCGCCTCCGAAAGGTCGTACAGCCGCCGCGTCTCCGCCTCGCGTCGCCTCGCTTCGGCCCGGGCTCGCCGCAGGCTGGCGAGGATGCGGGCGACAGCAAGCATGACGACCAGGTAGACGCCGAGCGGGACCAAGTTCTGGCCCGGGCCGACCGCCAACGACCCATAGGGCGGGATGAAAAGGACGTCGTAGAGAACGAAGGAGCCGATGACCGCGACGATGCCGGCCACGTAACCGCCTGCCGCGACGGCGACGAACACCGGGATCACGAGGATCAGGCCGATCGTCTCGCGGTCGACGTGCGCACGGAACGGCAGCAGGACGAAGCCGATGACCGCGATCGCCGCCAGGACGATGAGCACGCGAACGAGGTAATGCTCGAATGTCTTCATGGCGTCCCGCGTCTCACTCGCTGCCGGGGCAGTCTACCGAGCGCCCTGCGGGAGACGCCTTGGACCTCGAACCTCGCGAGGCGGCTCCCACGACACCACGACGGCAACGACGGCGCGGGTGCGCGCCGCCGGCGACAACGGCCAAGGTCCCCCAGCGCACAAACATGGGCGCGCGAACTCGAGCGCGGTGGATCGTGCTCGCCATTTTGGGGAACTCCATCCCCGTCCTCTCGGTGCGATGGATCGGCAGCCCGATCTACCTCACCGGGAGTTGGCCAATCCGGGCGTGCTCGGGTCGGCCACGGGCGTGTCCGGATCGCGGGATGAGAAGACCTGTGCCGCAGTCGTCACTCCCGATGGAGCCGGAACCGGTTGGGTGATCCCGTTGTTCCTCAGGCGCAGTTCCAGCTGCCCTTGAGGTAGACCGTCCCCTTCGCCGTACCCTCGTGCAAGCTGAGCGTCGCATTGATGGAACCCGTGTTTCCCCCTTGCCGACGATCAATTTCCCTGCCGAAGAGACCCAGGCGTAGACGATGCCACCCATCAGTACGACGTTCGTCTTGGTGGCCATGATGGTAGAGGGGACCAGCTTGTACGTACCGGGACGGGGCACCTTGTTGAAGATGACCGACCAAGCCTGGGCCTTCTTGGGCGACAGCTTGGCGCTGTTCCAGCTCAGCGTCTCCTGACCACCGTTCAGCCCCGAGCAGGTGACGTGCGGCACGACCTTGAGCGTGCCTTTGAGCGCCCCGCTCACGGCAATGGCGTTCGCCGACCCGGCACCGGCGCCGCTCGCGGGCAGCAGGGCCGCGGCGAACGACACGACGAGCACCACAGGCAGCAGACGCAGCAAGCCGGATGTTCTGGACTCGTGTCTGCGAACTGTCATGACGATCCTTTCGCTGGAATAGGCGGCCGACCCTAATGGCAGACTCCACCGCTTGTGCAGACGTTAACAGTGGGGCGGAAGCCTCGCCGGTGAACACGACAGCCCGCCACGCCGAACTCTCGCACCTGAAATTGGACCTGGAGCTCACGTAATCGGACGAATCCCCGCGTCGCGGCAGCCCGGACGCGTCACGTCGCCGGGTCGCACAGCGATCCCGGCGACGACGCCGCAAGCAAGGGGGGTTAGCTTGCGAGAATCGCTTCCGCTTCGATCTCGATCCGCACGCGGTTGCCGACGACGACGCCTCCGCCGTCAAGCGCCGTGTTCCACGAGACGCCGAAGTCGGTGCGGTCGATCTCGGTCGCGGCGGAGAATCCGAGCCGGACCCCGCCCCACGGGTCCGAGGTCGCGCCGTTGAACTCGAGGTCGAGCACCACCGGCCGGGTCACGTCCTTGATGCGCAGGTCTCCCGGGACCTGCCACTTGCCGTCGCCCGCCGGACGAACGGCCGTGCTCGAGAACGTCATCGTCGGGTACTTGTCCTGTTCGAAGAAGTCACCCGAACGCAGGTGTGCGTCGCGCTGGGCCTCGCCCGTCGTCACGCTGTCGGTCCGGATAGTCGCCTGGACGCTCGACTCGGTTGGATCCTCGGCGACGACGATGGTGCCCTCGAACTCGCCAAAGGTGCCGCGCACCTTGGTCACCATCAGGTGTCGGGCGACGAAGGCCACGACGGTGTGGGTCTTGTCGAGTGTGTACGTGCCCGCGTTCGGGACAATCTCGCCGCCGACGACCCTCGTCAGCTCTGCGGTTGCTGTTGCCATCGTGGCTCTCCTCCTCGTTGAACTGCGGTTCTGCCTTGTGTCCTTGATCTGTCACTAATTGTATCAGCAATGATTGTCCAAGCAAACATTTTTCCGAGAATCCGGTACACTGCTGGTGTGGACGACGAGCTCGAACCGACGCCCGTGAGCGCCGCGGCGGTAAACGAGCACGTCATCGATGTCTGCACCGCCGGCGAACCGTCAGGGGCCCCCGGGATCACGCTCACCGGGCTCGTGTTCGAGACGGCCGGGGGCCTGCGCCGAGCCCTCGCCCCGGGGATCGAATCCGAGCTGGGCTTGGGCGGGCTCGCCCTCGAGGTGCTCGTGCGCCTGGAACGCTCCCCCGGCGCCCGGCTGCGGATGACCGACCTCGCGGCGCAGACTGGCCTCACGCCCGGCGGGTTGACCCGCGCCATCGACCGACTCGCGAACGCTGGCTTCGTTTGCCGGGAAGCGTGCCCCGACGACCGGCGGGGGGCGTTCGCGGCCCTCACCCCGCTCGGGCGGGCGCGCACCGATGAGGCCCTCCGGCGCCATGAGCGGGACATCGAGGCGCTGATCGCCGGCGTCCTTAGCACTGACGACACCGAGACCCTCGTCGCGCTGCTGCGCCGGCTGCGCGACCGCGTCCACCCGGAGGCGGCCCGCGTCACCGGCGACCCGGAGGCTCCCGAGACCGTCGGGCCCAGTTAGCGTCGGGTCCAAGGGTGGAAAGGAAGGCTGCATGGGGCTGAACTCGTTTGGCACCGCGGGGCGCATCAGCGTCGGCGGCACCGACTACACGGTCGAACGGCTCGACGCTTTGCCGGGCGAGTTCGGCGTCGACCGGCTGCCCTATTCCCTGAAGGTCCTCCTCGAGAACCTGTTGCGCCACGAGGACGGTGAGGTCGTCACCGCCGCCGACATCGCCGCCCTCGCCTCGGCGGCGGGGCGGGCCCCCGTCGGGCGCGAGATCGCCTTCTCCCCGGCCCGCATCCTGCTCCAGGACTTCACCGGTGTGCCGTGCGTCGTCGACCTCGCCGCGCTGCGCGACGCCGTCGGCTCGCTCGGTGGCGACCCGGGATGCGTCAATCCCCAGATCCCGGTCGACCTCGTCATCGACCACTCCGTGACCGTCGACGTGGCCGGCCGCCTGGACGCTCAGGCGACGAACGCGCGTCTCGAACTCGAGCGCAACGCCGAGCGCTACCGGTTCCTCCGCTGGGGCCAGCAGGCGTTCTCCGGCCTGCGGGTCGTGCCCCCCGACACCGGGATCTGCCACCAGGTGAACCTCGAGCTGCTCAGCCAGGTCGTCTTCTCCGACGGCTCCGGTGCCGCCTACCCCGACACGCTCGTCGGGACCGATTCCCACACGACGATGGTGAACGGCCTCGGCGTCGTCGGCTGGGGCGTCGGGGGGATCGAGGCCGAGGCGGCGATGCTCGGCCAGCCGATCTCCATGCTCGTCCCCGAGGTCGTCGGGCTCCGGCTCGGAGGCGCGCTGGTGGAGGGGGCAACGGCGACGGATCTCGTCCTCACGATCGCCGAGCTGTTGCGCGCCCACGGCGTCGTCGGCAAGTTCGTCGAGTGCTTCGGCGAGGGCCTCGCGAACGTGCCCCTCGAGAACCGGGCGACGATCGGCAACATGTCGCCCGAGTACGGCTCGACGGTGACGATCTTCCCGATCGATGCCGAGACACTCCGCTACCTGCGCTTCACCGGCCGTCCCGATTCCCTCGTCCGGCTCGTCGAGGCGTACGCGAAGGCACAGGGGCTCTGGCACGACCCGGCGCACGAGCCCGCCTACTCCTCCACGCTCACACTCGACCTGTCGACGGTGGTCCCGAGCATCGCCGGGCCGTCCCGCCCCCAGGACCGCGTGCCGCTCGACCAGGCCCAAGAGGCATTCCGCCGCTCGCTCGCCACGTCGCGCCCGGCGACCGCACGGACCGCAGGGGCGACGCGCCGCCCGCCCGCGCCGCTCGCCGACGGCCGGGCCGCCGGGATCGGCGACGGCAGCGTCGTCATCGCCGCCATCACGAGCTGCACGAACACCTCGAACCCCCAGGTCATGATCGCCGCCGGACTGCTCGCGCAGCGGGCGGTCGAGCGGGGTCTCACCACGAAGCCGTGGGTGAAGACGTCGCTCGCCCCGGGTTCGCGCGTCGTCGCCGACTACCTCGACCGGACCGGGCTCACGCCGTACCTCGAGAAGCTCGGCTTCGGCATCGTCGGCTTCGGCTGCACGACCTGCATCGGCAACTCGGGGCCGCTCGCCCCCGAGATCTCCGCCGCCATCGAAGCCGGGCCCCTCTCCTGCGTCGCGGTCCTCTCGGGCAACAGGAACTTCGAGGGGCGCATCCACCCCGAGGTGCGGATGAACTACCTCGCCTCTCCGCCGCTCGTCGTCGCCTACGCCCTCGCCGGCACGATGGACATCGACCTCTACCGCGACCCGCTCGGGGAGGCGCCGGATGGGAAGCCCGTTTACCTGCGTGATGTGTGGCCGACAGCGGTTGAGGTCGCCGCGGTCCTCGAGGACGGCCTCGAGTCGGCGATGTTCACGAGGGACTACGCCGACGTCTTCGCCGGCGACGAGAACTGGCGGTCCCTCGACGTCACGCCCGGCCTGCAGTTCGCCTGGGACGACACGTCCACCTACATCCGCCGCCCACCGTTCGTCGAGGACATGCCCCGGGAACCCCGGCCGGTCACCGACATCACCGGAGCCAGGGCACTCGCCGTCCTCGGCGACTCCGTGACGACCGACCACATCTCGCCGGCCGGTTCGATCCGGCCCTCGAGCCCGGCGGGCCAGTGGCTCGTCGCCAACGGCGTCCCACCGACCGAGTTCAACTCCTACGGGACCCGGCGGGGGAACCACGAGGTCATGATCCGGGGCACGCTCGCCAACCCGAGGATCCGCAACGCGCTGGCGGGCGGCGTGGAGGGCGGCGTCTCGGTCCACCTCCCCGCAGGCGAACCCGGCTCGATCTACGACGTCGCCGAGACCTACCGCACTGAGGGCGTGCCGCTCATCGTACTGGCGGGCAAGGAGTACGGGACGGGCTCGTCCCGGGACTGGGCCGCGAAGGGCGTCGCCCTCCTCGGCGTGCGAGCCGTCCTCGTCGAGAGCTACGAGCGGATCCACCGCTCGAACCTCATCGGGATGGGCGTCGCGCCCCTCGAGTTCCTCCCCGGCGACGATACCGCGACGCTCGGGCTCACCGGCAACGAGAGCTTCGATGTGTCCGGCCTGGCCGGAGTGCCGCCAGGCGGTCTCATCCATCGCCACGTCAAGGTGCGCGCCGACGACAAGGAGTTCGAGGCCGTCGTCCGGATCGACACCCCGACCGAGGAGGAGTACTACCGGCACGGCGGCATCCTTCCCTACGTCGTGCGCAGGCTCCTCGGGACCTGACGGCGCCGCGCCGGGCGGCCGGCTTTGGGCGCGCGGGCGTCCGCTCGCCGCGCAGTTCCTCTGTCGCGGGCGACGTCGCCCCGACGGGCCTCACCCGCGCCACCTTGCCCGGAGATGGCGCCAAGAACCCGGCGGTGGCGCGCGTGCTCGTCGCGCGCGGGTCGCGCCCTCGGTCGCCACCAGTGCCGCCGAGATGCTCGAATTGGATCGCTCTCGGTTGTGCACAACCCGCCTAAATGGCGGGACAGGCAAGGATGCTTGCTTCGCGGGCCTCGTCACGGCATTGTCGAGCTGTGGAGAACAGGCCATGTCGCTGACATCACTCGAGCGCGCGGTGCTCGATTTCGAGCGCGAGTGGTGGACGATGTCTGACAAATCGAGCAAACGGGACGCGATACGCGCCCGGCTCGAAATCTCTCCGGCGCGGTACTACGCGGTCGTCTCGGCGCTCGCCGACTCCGATGATGCCGCCGCGTACGACCCGCTCGTCGTCCACCGCTTGAGGCGCCGCCGCGCCGAACGTCGGCGCGCCGCGTTCTTCGCCGAAGCCCCCCGTCAACGTCGACCGCACTGAACCCGGCCGTCGAGCGGGCACTGACGCTTCTCTCCACGAAGCCGTCCGCGACCGGGGTCATCATCGACTACGACGGCACGCTCGCCGAGATCGTCCCGAACCCAAACGAGGCGCCACCACTCCCCGGCGCCATCGACGTGCTCGCGCGCCTGACGACACACTTCGGCGTCGTCGCCGTCGTGTCGGGCCGGCCGGTCGCCTTTCTCGTCGCGCGCCTCGGGGTCGGGCCCGCGCTTGCGCGACTCGGTGTCTACGGGCAATACGGCCTCGAACGCCTCGCGCCCGACGGCTCGATCGCCTACGACCCGCTCGTCGACGACTACCAGGGGGTGGTCGCCGCGGCGGTCCGCGAGGCCCATGCCCGCGTCCCCGCGGGCGCCCTCGTCGAGGAGAAGGGCCTCGCGCTCACCCTCCACTGGCGCCAGGCCCCGGAGGCGGCACCGGCCGCGATCGAGCTCGCCCACGAGATCGCCGAAAGCCACGGACTCGCCATCCGGCAGGGCAAGCGGGCGATCGAGCTCGTGCTCCCGGTCGCCAACGACAAGGGGTCCGTCGTCACGTCGCTGCTCGCGGCTTGTTCGGCCGGGTGCGTCCTCGGCGATGACGTCGGCGACATCCCGGCGTTCACGGCGGTCGACGCACTCGCCCATGCGGGCCAGTTCACCGGCGTGCGCGTTGCGGTGACGAGCCCCGAGGCGCCCGAGGCCCTCCTCGCCAGCGCCGACTTCGTCGTCGAGGGGCCGGCCGGCGCGCTCGGCTTTCTCGACGAACTCGCCCGCAGGGCTTCCGCGGCCAGCTAACGCCAGCCCGCGGCCCGCGAGTCCGTCCTCGCGCGGCTGGCGGGCCGCGCCTCGGCGATCACGACCTCGAGCCACTCGGCCGGCGGTTGGAGCGCCGCGAGCTCCGCGAGCCGGCGGGCTCGGGCGTGGCGTTCGGAAGCCGGCATCTCCAGCGCCTCCCGTATCGCCCGGGCCGTGCCCGCGATGTCGAACGGCTCGACGGCCACCGCCGCCTCGCCGAGAAGTTCGAAGGCGCCGACCTCCTTGCTGAGACACAACACGCCGTCTCGCCTGTTCAGCACCGCGCCCTCCTTCGCGACGAGGTTCATCCCGTCGCGCAGGGCGTTGACGAGCAGCACGTCGTACAGGCTCAGCGCGGCGAGGGAGGCGTCGTGGTCGTCGGCGATCTCGAGGATGACCGGCAGGCGGCCGGGCTTGCCGAAGCGGTCGTTGAGGCGGGCGGCCGCGCGCTCCACCTCGTTGCGGTAGGCGAGGTACTCGGGGAGCTCCTCCCGCGACGGGTACAGGTGAGCGAGAAAGACGACGGAATCCCGCCAGCCAGGCTCCGCCTCGAGCAGCTCCCCGAAGGCGGCGAAGCCCCGCACGATGTTCTTCGCCAGCTCCAGCCGGTCGCTGCGGAAGACGATGCGCCGACCGTCGACGGCCGCGAGGAGCCTGGCACGCGCAGCCTCGACACCGGGCGTTGCCGACTCCCCGGCGAGCCGCGCCGCGTCGACCCCGAGCGGGGCGACGACGGTCCTCGGCTCGTCGGCGAGGTACTCGCCGGCGCAGCGCCGGAAGCTGCCGGCCCAGCGCTCGGTGTGGAACCCGGCGGCACCGCACGACGCGATCGACCCGACGAGCTCGGCCGCGACGTCGCTCGGAAGCGTCCGCAGTTCCTCCGGGTCGCAGAACGGCGTGTGGCTGAAATGGACCGTCGCGAGATCCGGGCGCAGCTCGGCGAGTCGGCCGCCGACGAGTGAGAGCTGGTAGTCGTTGACGACGACCGTCGCCGAGGCCGGGGCGAGCCGCGCGATCTCGTCTGCGAACAGCGCGTTGTACGCGCGGTAGCGCTCCCATGCCTCGTGCCAGCGGCGGTCGACCGCCGGCCGGTGTGGCTTGTCGAACAACCCGTGGTGGAGGAACCACAACGTGCCGTTCGCAACCAGCCGGTGAGCGGCGGCGATCTCGTCGGGCACCACGACGAGCCGGACCGTGAGACCCTCGGGCGCCGGGATCGCAAGGCCGCGGGCCGCGATCTCCCGCTCGGCGGGGGACGCCGCGGCGGCGATCCAGAGGGCCCGCCGTCCCTCGAGCGCCGCGGCGAGGCTGGGCGCGAGCCCGCCGGCGGCGCGGCCGGCCACCACCTCGCCCGCCTCGAGGCGCAGCGCGCACGGTCCCCGGGTGGCGACGACGACGAGATCGCTCACGATCCGGGCGCCTCGCTGCGATCCCCCGACACGGGACCGATCGCCGGAACCACGTCGGAAAGGGCGGTCACACCGACCATCTTCGCCGCCACCCAGGTAGCGAGCAACGACGGGCTGTTTTGACTTGTCGGGACCCGCCGACCAGACTTGCACCCATCATCCAGAGCGGCTGAGGGACGGGCCCGAAGACGCCGCGGCAACCAGTTCCGAGTGGTCACCACTCGCCACCAGGTGCCAATGCCCGATCGATGAGGAGGAAGCTGTGACCTCGCCGACCAACGGTCTGCG
This sequence comes from uncultured Acidimicrobiaceae bacterium, assembly GCA_963823945.1. Lineage (GTDB taxonomy): Bacteria > Actinomycetota > Acidimicrobiia > Acidimicrobiales > Bog-793 > Bog-793. The sequence goes on along the minus strand of CAWGNK010000003.1, from coordinate 479,292 downwards.
CTGCCGTGAATGTGGGCGGCTCTTCGGCTCGGAAGCCCTCTACGTCTGCGAATGGTGCTTCGGCCCGCTTGAGGTGGTCTACGACTACGACGCCGTCGCGAGCCGCGTGAGTCGCGCCCGCATCGCCGCCGGGCCGCCGTCGATCTGGCGCTACGCCGACCTGCTCCCCGCCGACCCTGTCGGCGCGGTCGACCTCGGGGCCGGTTTCACGCCGCTCATCCGCGCCGACCGGCTCGCCGCCGAGCTGGGCCTCGGCGAACTCTGGCTGAAAGACGACACCCGCAACCCGACCGGCTCGTTCAAGGACCGGGTCACGTCGGTCGCGCTGACCCGGGCCCGCGCGCTCGGCTTCAAGGTGGCGGCGTGCGCGTCGACGGGGAACCTCGCCAACTCCGTGGCGGCGCACGCGGCCCGCGCCGGGATGGAGTGCTACGTCTTCGTGCCCGCCGACCTCGAGCGCACGAAGATCACGACGACGGCGGTGTTCGGGGCCCGCGTCGTCGCGATCGACGGCGTCTACGACGAGGTCAACCGCTTGTGCGCCGAGATCGCCGACGAGCGCGACGACTGGGCGTTCGTCAACATCAACCTGCGCGCGTACTACGCCGAGGGCTCCAAGACCCTGGCCTTCGAGATCGGCGAGCAGCTCGGCTGGGAACTCCCGGACCACGTCGTCGTGCCGATCGCCTCCGGGAGCCTGCTCACCAAGATCGACAAGGGATTCGGCGAGCTGGGCCGCGTGGGGCTCGTCGACGCGGACCGGCAGGTGCGGATCTCGGGCGCCCAGGCGGCGGGCTGCGCCCCGGTCGCCAGGGCCCTCGCCGACGGGGCCGAGGTCCCCACCCCGGTTCGCCCCGACACGATCGCGAAGTCGCTTGCCATCGGAAGCCCGGCCGACGGCGAGGCCGCGTTGCGCGCGGTGCGCTCATCGTCCGGCTCGATCGCCGCCGCGACCGACGCCGAGATCATCGAAGGGATCCGGCTGCTCGCCCGGACCGAGGGGATCTTCGCCGAGACCGCCGGCGGCGTCACGATCGCCTGTCTCGGGAAACTCGCCTCGGACGGGGTCGTGCGGCGCGACGAACGCGTCGTCGCCTGCATCACCGGGACCGGCCTGAAGACCGTCGAGGCCTTCGCGGACACGCTCGGCGCCTCGGCCGTCATCGAACCGTCGTTCGACGCCTTCACGGCGCTCGAGGAGAGCTGGAGGAACCCCAGGTGAGCATCGTCGTCCGCATCCCTTCCCAGCTGCGGCCCCTCACCGGCGGCAAGCGCGAGGTCGTGGTGGCGGCCTCGACGGTGCGCGAGGCCCTCGACGACCTCGAAGCCCACCACCCAGGGCTGAAAGCACGGATCGTCGACGAGACCGGCCAGCTGCGCCGGTTCGTCAACGTCTTCCTCGCCGACCGCGACGTCCGGTTCCTCGACGGGCTCGACACGCCCGTCCGGGACGGCCAGACGCTCTCGGTCGTCCCGGCGATCTCCGGCGGCTGAGACCCCTCCCCGACGACGTCCTGAGCTGGGCGTGTTGCGTCCTGGCAGCTGGCGTGGTTTGCTATTAGCACTCGACAGATGAGAGTGCTAACGCTCGGAGGCCCCGAGCGACCAAGGGAGGACATCCGAGATGTCGAAGTTGATCGAGTTCGATGAGCACGCCAGGCGTGCACTCGAGCGGGGCATGAACCAGCTCGTCGACGCGGTGAAGGTCACGCTCGGGCCGAAGGGCCGCAACGTCGTCCTCGAGAAGAAGTGGGGCGCGCCGACGATCACGAACGACGGCGTCTCGATCGCCAAGGAGATCGAGCTCGAGGACCCCTTCGAGAAGATCGGCGCCGAGCTCGTCAAGGAGGTCGCGAAGAAGACCGACGACGTCGCCGGCGACGGCACGACGACGGCGACCGTGCTCGCCGGGGCGCTCGTGCGCGAGGGTCTCCGCAACGTCGCCGCCGGAGCGAACCCGATGTCGCTGAAGCGCGGGATCGAGGCCGCAGTCGACACCGCCGTCGCCCACCTGAAGAGCCTGGCGAAGGACACCGACTCGAAGGACCAGATCGCCCAGGTCGCGGGGATCTCCGCGGCCGATCCCGAGATCGGTTCGATGATCGCGGAGGCGATCGACAAGGTCGGCAAGGACGGCGTCATCACGGTCGAGGAGTCCCAGACCTTCGGCATGGAGATGGACCTCGTCGAGGGGATGCGGTTCGACAAGGGCTACATCTCCCCGTACTTCGTCACCGACTCCGACCGCATGGAGGCCGTGCTCGAAGACCCCTACATCCTGATCTGCGGTTCCAAGATCTCCGCGGTGCGGGACATGCTCCCGGTCCTCGAGAAGGTGATGCAGACGGGCAAGCCCCTCGTCATCATCGCCGAGGACGTCGAGGGCGAGGCGCTCGCCACGCTCGTCGTCAACAAGATCCGTGGCACGTTCAAGAGCGTCGCCGTCAAGGCGCCCGGTTTCGGTGAGCGGCGCAAGGCGATGCTCCAGGACATGGCGATCCTCACGGCGGCCCAGGTCATCACCGAGGACGTCGGCCTGAAGCTCGAGAACGTCACACTCGACCTGCTCGGACAGGCGCGCAAGGTCGTCGTCACCAAGGACGAGGCGACGATCGTCGAGGGTTCCGGTGCCGACGCCGACATCAAGGGCCGCATCAGCCAGATCAAGGCCGAGATCGAGAACACCGACTCCGACTACGACAAGGAGAAGCTCCAGGAGCGGCTCGCCAAGCTCTCCGGCGGCGTCGCCGTCATCAAGGTCGGCGCGGCGACCGAGGTCGAACTGAAAGAGAAGAAGCACCGGATCGAGGACGCCGTCTCGACGACGAAGGCCGCCATCGAGGAGGGCGTCGTCCCCGGTGGCGGGGTCGCGCTCCTGCGCTGCCAGAAGGCGATCCTCGACCTCGCCGAGAAGCTCGAAGGCGACGAGGCGACCGGTGCCCGCATCGTCGCCCGGGCGGTCGAGGAGCCGCTGAAGCAGATCGCCGTGAACGCCGGCGCCGAGGGCGGGGTCGTGATCGAGAAGGTCCGCAACCTGAAGGTCGCGGCCGAGGGCCTGAACGCCGAGACCGGGGTCTACGAGAACCTGTTCTCCGCGGGCGTCATCGACGCCGCCAAGGTGACGCGCTCGGCACTGCAGAACGCCGCCTCGATCGCGGCGCTCTTCTTGACGACGGAGGCGGTCGTCGTCGACAAGCCCGAGGAGAAGCCGGCGGCTCCGACACCTCCCATGGACGACTACTAGAAACTGCGCACGTCACGAGCTCGACGGCACGGCCGCGGACGATCCGCGGCCGTGCCGTCCGCGCGGAAGGGCCCTTTCCCCTGTCGCCGTAGACTCGCCGCGTGACGAGTCCGACCCCGCCCGCCGAATCCGAGGCGACCGACGCCCCAGAAACCGGGCAAACCCCCGGGTGGGCGGTGCTCCACCTGTTCTGCGACGCCATCTCGGCCGACCGGCAGGCTGCCGAGGCCGCCCTGCGGCGATGCCGCGGCGACGGCTACGAGGTCGTCACCGTGGAGATCGTCGGACACAAGGCCGATCTCGGCGTGCTCGCGCTCGGTCCCTCGTTCGGGCGCCTGCGGCAGCTCCAGACCGAGCTCGCCCACGCCGGTTGCCTGCCCCGGTACTCGTACGTCTCGCTCACCGAGGTCTCCGAGTACGCGAAACGCCTTCCCATCGAGATGCGCCAGGCGCGCCTGCGCCCGAAGCTCCCACCGGAGGGGATGCCAGCCTTCTGCTTCTACCCGATGTCACGCCGCCGGGACGGTGACGACAACTGGTACCGCCTGCCCTACGACGAGCGGCTGCGGATGATGATGAACCACGGCAAGGTGGGCAGCACCTTCCGGGGCCGCGTCATCCAGCTCGTCACCGGTTCGAGCGGGCTGGACGACTGGGAGTGGGGCGTGACGCTCTTCGCCACGACGTTCGAAGACATCAAGTCCTGCGTCTACGCGATGCGCTACGACGAGGCGTCCGCGCGCTACGGGGAGTTCGGCCCGTTCTATGCGGGGCTCGTGCAGCCCCCCGCCGAGATCCTCGCGGCGCTCGCCGGGGACTGACCGTGCCCGGCGGCACCGCGACGAACGTCCCGGCTCCCGGGCTCGAGCGCCTCACCCGCGTGCTCGGCGGGCTCGGGCGCGTCGTCGTCGCCTTCTCCGGCGGCGCCGATTCGTCGCTGCTCGGCTACGTCGCGAACCAGACGCTCGGGCCGGCCCGCGTCCTGTGCGTGACCTCGTCGTCTGCTTCGCTGGGCGCCGACGAGCTCGCGCACTGCCGGGCGCTCGCCGCCGAGTGGGGACTGCGCCACCTCGTCGTCGAGACGAACGAACTCGCCGACGAGTCCTACGCCCGCAACGACCTCGACCGCTGCTACCACTGCAAGCGGGAGCTGATGGACGTGCTCGCCGGGCCCGCGGCGCGCGAGTCCGCCACGATCACGCTGGGGGTGAACCTCGACGACCTCAGCGACTTCCGGCCGGGCCAGCGCGCCGCAGCCGAACGCGGCGCCGTCTTCCCGCTCGTCGAGGCGGGACTCGCCAAGCACGACGTGCGGGAGCTGTCGCGACAGCTCGGCCTGCGGACCTGGGACAAGCCGGCGGCGGCGTGCCTCGCGTCGCGCATTCCCCACGGCACCCCCGTGACGCTCGGGGCGCTGCAACGGGTCGGGGCCGCCGAGGCGACCCTGCGAGGGCTCGGGTTCCGCGTGCTGCGCGTCCGCCACTACGGCGACACCGCCCGCATCGAGCTCGGTCTCGACGAGCTGCCCCGCGCGCTCGAGGCGCGCGAGTCAATCGTCGCGGCGATCCGTGCCGTCGGCTACCGCCACGTCACGCTCGACCTCGAGGGGTTCCGCTCGGGCAATCTCACCCGGACGGCGCTCGAGAACGGTTCAGCCGAGCCGGACCGCGCCGCCGGGTAGGGGATTTCTAGGGGGCCGGCGGGGTCTCGCGACCCTCGCGGGAGACTCTCCAGCCGGCCGACGAGGTGCTCCGCTTCTCGTAGAAGACGCAACCCTCGGGGCAGGCAAAGGGGACCTGATCGTTGACGCCGAGCTTGCAGGCCTCGACGCGCTCGCCGCCGTGCACCGTCTGCATCACGTAGTGACGGCAGTCCTCCCGCACGGCCATGGACCATCGTCGCGCGCGCGCCGCCGCTGACGGGAACTGGCGCCCTACCCGGGGGGTTCGTCGCGCAGGTAGCGCTCGATCTCGTCGGTGAGGACCTCGACCGAGGCGTCCGGGACAGCGGCGTCTTCGTGGGCGATCCGCGCGACGTAGGCCGCGACCGTCTCGTCCTCCCCCACGAGCTCGTCCATCTGGCGCTCGTACTCCAGCGCCTCCCGGGTGAGCTCGGCGAGGTCGGCGTGCCGGCCGACCAACCGGGTCGTCGCCTCGGCGAGCGCCAGCGCGGCCTTGGCCGAGACCGGGATCGAGTAGCAGGGCACGCTCGCCCAGATCGTGACCGTCGGGACGCCGGCCTCGGCGAGCGCCGCGCCGAGCACGCCGACGATGCCGGTCGGCCCCTCGTAGAGCGAGAGGGCCATGCCCTGCTGGTCCAGCAGCGCGGCATCGCTGGCGGTGGCGGCGAGCGGGACGGGCCGCGAGTGCGCGACCTCGGCGAGATAGGCGCCGAGGATGACGACCCTGCCGGCCCGGAGCGCCTGCGCGAGCTCGACGAAGGCGTCGCAGTAGGCGCGCCAGCGCAGCTGGGGCTCCGGCCCACGGGCGACGACGATGTCGACCGGGCCGGGGGCGACCGAGAAGACGGTGGTGGGCCAGGTGATCTCCCGAACCAGCCCCTCGACGACGGTCAGTTCCGGGCGCGCCTCGGTGAAGTCGAAGAACTCCTCGGGGTCGATCTCGGCGAAGGGCACTGCCTGCCAGGCCCGTGCCAGGTTCGTCAGCGCGTACGAGGCGGCGTCGGCGGCGTCGTTCCAGCCCTCGAAGGCGACCACCATCAGCGGGCGCTCGACGCGCGGCCGCCCGGAGAGACGGACCGCCTCGGCAACGCCCCGGTGCGCGACGAACCGGAACGGGCGCAGACCTGCCCTCTTCCTGGTGCCACCGCGCGCCACAGCCACCTCCCGGGTCGCGGTCAAGCCTAACGGCGGTCGCGTGCCCCCTTCGCCGGCGGGGCGGCTCACTTCGGTACGCTCGACCGGATGCCCGAAACCCCGATCACCGTCGAGGCACTGACCGAACCGACTGCCGAGGACGCCGCGGCGGTCGCGCGCCTCGTCCCGCACCTCTCCGCCGCCAGACCGCCCGACCTCGCCGAGTTGCGCCACCTCGTCTCCTCGGGCGCGGCGACCGTGTTCGTCGCGCGCCTCGGGGCCGAGATCGTCGGCATGCTGGCGCTTGCGACGTTCGCCATCCCGACGGGGCGACGGGCCTGGATCGAGGATGTCGTCGTCGACCCCGCCCACCGGGGCAAGGGGATCGCCTCGCAGCTCGTCGGGGCGGCCCTCCGGCTCGCGGCCGAGAGCGGGTGCCGGACGGTCGACCTCACCTCACGCCCGTCGAGGGTCGACGCGAACCGCCTCTACGAGCAGCTCGGCTTCATCCGCCGGGAGACCAACGTGTACCGGATCTCGCTCGAGGCCTGACCGGCTCCCCGATCCCGGGCGGGACGGATCGCCTGGGGAACGTGAAGGGTGGTCGTTTTGATTCCTCCCCTAGGATCGCAATAAGACTCGAGGCTGATCCGAGGAGGTCGCCGTCGTGGCCGAGAGCGTCACCATCACCGACAACCGCACCGGCGAGTCGATCGAGATCCCGATCGTCGACGGCGGGATCGCCTCGTCAGAGTTCTCCAAGCTGCTCCCCGGCGTCTGGTTCTACGACCCCGCGTTCTCGGCGACGGCGCTGTGCCAAAGCGCGATCACCTTCGTCGACGGCGAGGCCGGGATCCTCGAGCACCGGGGCTACCCGATCGAGCAGCTCGCCGAGCAGTCCTCCTACCTCGAGGTCGCCTACCTGCTGACCCACGGCGAGCTGCCGACAGCAGCACAGCTGGCCGCCTGGAACGCCGACATCGCCCGTCACGCCCTCATCGAGGAGAAGTTCGTCGAGCGGTTCGTCGCCGGCTTCCACAAGGGCGCCCACCCGATGGGGATGCTCGTGTCCGCGGTCGCGGCGCTCTCGACTTTCTACCCGGAGTCCAAGGACATCGCCGACCCCGAGAACCGCCGGCTCCAGGTCACGCGCCTCATCGCCAAGATGCCGACGCTCGCCGCCGCGGTGCACCGCTTCTCGGTCGGTGAGGAGTTCGTGCCGCCGGACGAGACGCTGCCTTTCGGCGAGAACTTCCTGACCATGATGTGGGACACGGGCGAGCCCGACTTCGTGGTCGACCCTGTGCTCGCCCACGCGATCGACGTCCTTTTCATCCTGCACGCCGACCACGAGCAGAACTGCTCGACCGCCGCGCTGCGCGTCGTCGGCTCCGCCCACGCCGACCCGTACTCGGCGTGCTCCGCCGCCTGCGCCGCCCTCTATGGCCCCCGGCACGGGGGTGCCAACGAGCAGGTCGTGAAGATGCTGACCGAGATCGGGTCGATCGACAACGTCGGCGCCTTCGTGCAGTCCGTGAAGGAGAGCCACGGGCGGATCCAGGGCGTCGGGCACCGCGTCTACAAGCACTACGACCCGCGCGCCGCGATCATCCGCCGGATCGCCTACGACGTCTTCGAAGTCTCCGGCAAGAACCCGCTTTTGGACATCGCCCTGAAGCTCGAGGAGGCGGTGCTCGCCGACGAGTACTTCACCTCCCGCCGGCTCTACCCGAACGTCGACTTCTACTCGGGGTTCATCTACCAGGCGATGGGCTTCCCGCCCGAGATGTTCACCGTCCTGTTCGCGCTCGCCCGCACGTCCGGCTGGGTCGCCCACTGGGCCGAGATGCTCGACTCCAACGAGCGCATCGCCCGTCCGCGCCAGCTCTACACGGGCCGCCGGCAACGCGACTACGTGCCGATCGGGCAGCGCCCCTAGGGCCGGACCTGCCGGCACCGGCGGCACCGCACCCCGGCGGGTGACCCCCGCCCGGGCAAACCAGCAGGACCGGGCGGCTTCGCCGTCCGCGGGTCATTTCCTTCCCGCCGCGATCGTCCGGTCGCCGCGCCCGCGGGCCGGCGCATCGGCCTTCCCGCCAGGCACCCCGGTGCTCGTGGCATGGGAGCAACCGGCCCGCGGTGGGCCGCGCCCCGGCGTTCGGCCCGGCTCAGCCCGGCGGCGTCCCGGTCCCGGTGCCGTGCCGCCGCGCCGCCGAGCGCGAAGAGCGCCACCGCCGTGGCGACGGAAACGTTGAGCGACTCGATCGGCCCGTAGAGCGGGATCCGGCAGCGCACGTCGCACCGCTTCCGCACGAGCGGCGCGAGCCCCCTCCCCTCGGCCCCGACGACGACCGCCAAAGGCTCGGTCGCGATCTCGAGCTCGTCGAGCGACCGCTCCCCCTCCGGGTCGAGGCCGACGATCCACACCCCGCGTCCGGCGAGCGAGTTGAGCGCCGGGCCGATCCCGGACACGAGGGCGATCGGCAGGTGCTCGACCGCCCCCGCCGCCGCCTTCACCGCCGAAGGAGTGAGACTGGCCGTCCGGTGGCGGGCGAGCACGACACCCGTCACCCCGGCGCCGAGCGCGCTGCGCAGGATCGCGCCCAGGTTGTGCGGATCGGTCACCTCGGCGACGACGACGAGGAAGGGCACGGCGCCTGCCGGGGTGCGCGCCGGGGTGTGCCCGGGGTTCGGGGCGACGAGCTCGTCGAGCCCGACCGATTCCACCGGCGCGGCCCGGGCGACAACGCCCTGGGGCGCCTCCGTGCGCGCGAGCCCGCGCAGCTCGAGCGCCGAGACGGTCTGGCGCGGGACGCCTGCGGCGGCGGCCAGCGCGACCACCTCGTCCAGCAGGTCCGAGGCGTCCTGGCCCTCGGCGACGAAGAGCTCGCGCACTTCTCGGCGGCCGGCGGCGAGAAGCTCACGCACGGCGCGGCGCCCTTCGACCTGCTCGCCGCCGAGGCCGCTCTCGCCGCGGTCTGAAGGAAAGCGCCGGTCACGGGCCGGCGCGCCCCTCACCGCTCGAGGAGCGCGACGGCCAGGCACGCGACCCCCTCGACCCGGCCGAGGCTCCCGAGACCCTCGGGACGCGTCGCTTTCACGTGGACAGGACCGCCGGCGGCGCCGGACAGGCGCGCGACCATCTCGTCCCGGACCGCGGCGACCCGGGGGCGCTCGGCGACGAGGGTGCAGTCGGCGTTCACGAATCGCCAGCCGGCGCCGGCGGCCGCGGCGACCGCCGCGCTCAGGAGCCCCAGGCTGTCGGCACCGCGCCAGGCGGGATCGGTGTCGGGGAAATGGTCACCCATGTCGCCGAGCCCCGCCGCACCGAGGACGGCGTCGGCCACGGCGTGGGCGATCGCGTCGGCGTCGCTGTGCCCGACGAGAGGTCGTTCACCGGCGAAGTGCACACCCCCGAGTACGAGCGGCCCGTCGTCGGTCTCCGCCCCGGCGGCGAAACGGTGGAGGTCGACGCCGAGGCCGACCCGGAGCTCACTCATCTCGCCCCCGAAGCTGTCCGCCCTCGAGCAGCTCCCCGACGAGGGCGAGGTCGGACGGGTCGGTGATCTTGCGGTTGCGCGCCTCCCCCGGCACGGCGACGACAACGCCCCCGATCGCCTCGACGAGGGCCGCGTCGTCGGTCGCCTCGGGACAGCCCTCGTGGGCCCGACGGAGTACCTCGCGGCGGAAGGCCTGCGGGGTCTGGACGGCGTGGAGCTCGGTCCGGTCGACGGTCTCGACGACCAGGCCGTCGCGCACCCGCTTCAGCGTGTCGGCGACCGGGAGGCACGGGATCGCCGCGTCGGCGCCCTCGCGGACCGCGGCGACGACGGCGGCGAACAGATCGGCCGACGCCAGGGGGCGGGCCGCGTCGTGGACGAGCACGATCCCGGCGGTGTCCGGCACCCGGCCGAGCCCGGCGCGCACCGATCCCGCCCGTGTCGGTCCCCCGGCGACGACGATCGCACACCCGGCGTGGAGGGCGGGGTCGGCGACTCTCGAGGGCGGGACGACGAGGACGACGCCGTCGGCCGCCGCGCGCGCCGCGTCGACGGCCCACTCGACGATGAGGCGCCCGCCGACGGGCGTGAACTGTTTCGGCCCGCCGAAGCGGCGACCCTCACCGGCTGCGACGACGATCGCCCAGACGCCGTCCGGCACGGATCCGGCCCGCGGTTCCCGGTTAGGGGAGTGCGGCGTTGAGCCGCTCCTCGGCCTCGGCCTCGCTCACGCCGATGGCGAACGTCAGCTCCGACACGAGGATCTGCCGGGCCCGGTTCAGCATGCGCTTCTCGCCGGCGGACAGCCCCTTGTCCTTGTCGCGGATCGAGAGGTTCCGCACCACCTCGGCGACCTGGTAGATGTCACCGGACTTCAGCTTCTCGACGTGGTTCTTGTAGCGACGGGACCAGTTCGTCGGCATCCGCGCCTCCTTCTTGCGAAGGACGGCGAAAACCTCCTCGACCTCTTCGTCGTTGATGACCTCGCGCAGCCCGACCTCCTCGGTGTTGTCCGAGGGGACCATCAATGTGAGGTCGCCGTAGGCGAGGCGGAGGACGAGGTACTCGCGCTCCTCGCCGAAGGCTTCGCGCATCTCGCGACGCTCGACCACCGCCGCGCCGTGGTGGGGATAGACGACCTTGTCGCCAACGTCGAACACTCGCGACTCCTCACGTCTCGAGAGGAATTCTCCCGCCGTGAAGACGGGGCCCGGCGGATCCCCCGAACGGTTCCGCCCCGGCCTGCGGCCACGACTTGGCATAAGTCTACCGGTCCGGGGACACCGGCCCGGTGGCGAGCCATCGGGCGCCGGGCCCGGGGCGTCAGGACCACGACGACGAGCGCGGCCGGACGCACGCCTGGTTGCGGTGCGAACTCACCGCCCGGCCCAGCCGGGAGGTGCGGACCGCCGGGTCAGGAGTCGGCGCCCGCCTCGGCGAGCTCGACGGGCGGCGGGGCGATGGCCTCAACCGACTTGAAGACGATGGCGCCGTCCTCGGCGTCGACGATGACCGTCTCGCCGACCCGGAACTCCTTCCAGAGGATCTTCTCGGAGAGCGGGTCCTCGATCAGCTGCTGGATCGCCCGCCGCAGTGGCCGCGCCCCGAGGGTCGGTTCGTAGCCGCGCCCGGCGACGAGCTCCTTGGCCGCCCGGGTGAGCTCGAGCCCGATGCCCTGGCTGTCGAGCTGGTCGGCCAGCCGGCGGACCATCAGGTCGACGATCTCGACGACCTCTTCCATCGTGAGCTCGTGGAAGACGATGACCTCGTCGATCCGGTTGAGGAACTCCGGGCGGAAGTGCTGCTTCAGGGCGTCCTGGACCTTGGACTTCATCCGCTCGTAGGTCACGGCCTGCGAAGAGTGCGAGAAGCCGACCTGGGTCTTGCGCAGGTCGGCGGTCCCGAGGTTCGAGGTCATGATGAGCACGGTGTTCTTGAAGTCGACCGCGCGGCCCTGGGCGTCGGTCAGGCGGCCGTCCTCGAGGATCTGCAGCAGGGCGTTGAACACGTCCGGGTGGGCCTTCTCGATCTCGTCGAAGAGCACGACGGCGAAGGGCTTGCGCCGGACGGCCTCGGTGAGCTGGCCGCCCTCCTCGTAGCCGACGTAACCCGGCGGCGAGCCGACGAGACGGCTCACGGTGTGCTTCTCCATGTACTCGCTCATGTCGAGCTGGATGAGCGAGCTCTCGTCGCCGAACAGCAGCTCGGCGAGGGCCTTGGCGAGCTCGGTCTTGCCGACCCCGGTCGGGCCGAGGAAGATGAACGACCCCGAGGGGCGCTTCGGGTCCTTGAGTCCGGCCCGCGTGCGCCGGATCGCCCGCGACAGGGCGTTGAGGGCGTCGTCCTGGCCGATGATCCGCTTGTGGAGCTCCTCCTCCATCCGCAAGAGCTTCGCCGTCTCCTCCTCGGTGAGCTTGTAGACGGGGATTCCCGTCCAGTTCGCCAGCACCTCGGCGATGACGTCCTCGTCGACGACGTCGAACAGTTCCACGCCCTCGGCGCGCCACTCCTTCTCGAGGGCGGTCTTGCGCTCGAGCTTCTGTCGCTCCTGCTCGGCGAGCTTCTCGACGAGCTCGAGGTTGTTGCGGGCGAGGGCCGCGCTCTTGTCCTCACGGATCTTCGCGAGCTCCGTCTCGACCTGGTTGTACTCCGGGGGCGTCGTCATCCGGCGGATCCGCAACCGGCTCCCCGCCTCGTCGATGAGGTCGATCGCCTTGTCCGGCAGGTAGCGGTCGGAGATGTACCGGTCGGCGAGGTTCGCCGCCGCGACGAGGGCCTGGTCCGTGATCGTCACGTGGTGGTGCTGCTCGTAGCGCTCGCGCAGGCCCTTCAGGATCTCGATCGTCTGGGCGAGGGTGGGCTCGTCGACCTTGATCGGCTGGAAGCGGCGCTCGAGGGCGGCGTCCTTCTCGAGGTGCTTGCGGTACTCGTCGAGGGTGGTCGCGCCGATCGTCTGCAGCTCGCCCCGGGCGAGCATCGGCTTCAGGATCGAGGCCGCGTCGATGGCCCCCTCGGCGGCCCCGGCACCGACGAGCGTGTGCAGCTCGTCGATGAAAAGGATCGTGTCGCCCCGGGTGCGGATCTCTTTCAGCACCTTCTTCAGGCGCTCCTCGAAGTCGCCCCGGTAGCGGCTGCCGGCGACGAGCGCGCCCAGGTCGAGGGTGTAGAGCTGCTTGCCCTTCAGCATCTCGGGCACGTCGTTCGCGACGATCTTCTGCGAGAGCCCCTCGACGATGGCGGTCTTGCCGACGCCCGGCTCGCCGATCAGCACCGGGTTGTTTTTGGTGCGGCGCGAGAGCACCTGCAGGACACGCTCCATCTCGCGCTCGCGCCCGATCACCGGGTCGAGCTTGTGCTCCCGGGCGAGCTGCGTCAGGTTCCGGCCGAACTGGTCGAGGACGGGCGAGCTGCCCGGGTTCTGCTCGGCCCCCGCCGGCCCGGCGGTGGCGCCGACGGTCTCGCGGCCCTGGTAGCCGGAGAGCAGCTGGATGACCTGCTGGCGGACACGGGGCAGGTCGGCGCCGAGGGCCTGCAGGACCTGCGCGGCGACGCCCTCGCCCTCGCGCACGAGGCCCAGCAGCATGTGCTCGGTCCCGATGTAGTTGTGACCGAGCTGGAGCGCCTCGCGCAGTGACAGCTCGAGGACCTTTTTCGCGCGGGGAGTGAACGGCGGCGAGCCGGTCGGCGCCGAGCCGGCGGGCCCGATCGTCTCCTCGACCTTCTCGCGCACCGCTTCGAGGGAGATGCCGAGGGACTCGAGCGCCTTGGCGGCCAGTCCGTCACCCTCGTGGATGAGGCCGAGCAGGATGTGCTCGGTTCCGATGAAGCTGTGGTTGAGGAGCCGCGCCTCTTCCTGGGCCAGTACCAGCACCCTGCGCGCCCGGTCGGTGAACCGCTCGAACAAATCCCACTCCCTCACTAGAAGATGCTGCCCGCAGTCTATCGGGAGGTCCCCCTCCGACCGCGTTCGGGCGGCCCCGGCCGAGCACGCCGGGGCCGCCCGCGACGCCTCGCCGTTGCCAAGTACACGCGGCGGTGGCGTATCGTGCTGGTCTGATGAACGCCCAGGACCCCTTCGCGCTCCCCGTCGACCCGGCTGACCTCGCCCGTCTCGAGGAGACCCTGCGCGAGATCGCGCTCTCGGGCGAGCCCTTCGTCGACGAGATCGCGACCCACCTCATCGAGGCGGGCGGCAAGCGGCTGCGGCCCACGCTGACCCTCGCCGCGGCGGGCCTCGAGGGTGACCCCGTCGGCGAGGACACCCTGCTCGGGGGCGTGTCGGTCGAGCTCGTCCACCTCGCCTCGCTCTACCACGACGACGTGATGGACGAGGCGGTGAAGCGCCGCAACGTCGTCAGCGTGAACGGCCGCTGGGGGAACCTGCTCGCCGTCGTCGTCGGCGACTTCCTGCTCGCCCGCTCCGCCGAGATCGCCGCCTCGCTCGGAACGGAGATCGCGGCGACGATCGCCACGACGCTCGCCCGCCTGTGCCAGGGGCAGATCGCCGAGGTGCGCTCCGTCTACCGGATCGACCGCAGCGTCGAGGACTACCTGGCCGCCATCGCCGACAAGACCGGCGCGCTGATGGGGACGGCCTGCCGCGTCGGCGCCCTCACGGCCGACCTCGACCGGCGCGACACCGAGGCGCTGACGGCTTTCGGGGAGAGCCTCGGCTACGTCTTCCAGATCCGCGACGACATCCTCGACATCGTCGCGAGCGAGGAGGAGTCCGGGAAGCCTCCCGGCCAGGACCTCGCCGAGGGGATCTACACGCTGCCCGTGCAGCGCGCCCTCGTCGACCGGCGCGTCGGGCCGGAGCTGCGCCGCCTGCTGGGCCGCCCCCTCGGCCACGAGGAGGTCGAGTTCGCCCGGGCGCTCGTCGCCGAGTCCGACGGGATCGCCGAATCCCAGGACGTCGCCCGCCGGTACGCGCTCGAGGCGGGGGAGATCGCGCGCGGCCTCGGCGACGGCGTCGTCGCGCGCTCGCTCCGCGGGCTCGGGTTGCGGCTCGTCGACGACCTCGACCGCTCGATGCGGGCGCTCGCCAGCTAGCCGTCGCCCGGCTCGGCCTCCCCGGGCCGGTCGGCCTCCGGGCGCAGGGCCGGGAAGAGCATCACCTCTTTGATCGTCGCCTTGTCGGCCAGCAGCATCACGAGGCGGTCGATCCCGATGCCGATCCCGCCGGTCGGCGGCATCCCGTGCTCGAGCGCCCGCAGGAAGTCCTCGTCGACGGTCATCGCCTCGTCGTCGCCGGCGGCCCGCTCGGCGGCCTGGGCGACGAATCGCGCCCGCTGGTCGACCGGGTCGACGAGCTCGCTGTAGGACTCGGAAATCTCGCGGCCGGCAACGACCGAGGTCGCCCGTTCGGCGGTGTCGGGCTTCGTGCGGTGCCGTCGGGTGAGCGGTGAGGCCTCGACCGGGTGGTCGACGACGTGCACCGGGTCCCACAAGCTGTGCTCGGTCGTCCGCTCGTAGATCTCGGTGAGGACCTTCCCGGGCCCCCAGCGTTCCTCGAGGGGGACGCCGAGCTCACCGGCCCGCGCCCGCAGCGCCACGGGGCCGTCGTCGAGGTGGCACTCGGCCCCGGTCACCTCGCGAATCGCCTCCTCCACGGTGACGGTGCGCCATGGGGGGGTGAGGTCGACGCGACGACCCTGGTAGGTGATGATGCCCCCGCCGCCGGCGGCGATCGCCGCCTGGTAGACGAGATCCTCGACGAGCCCGGTCATGTCCGAGAAGTCGGCGTAGGCCTGGTAGGCCTCGAGCACGGTGAACTCCGGGTTGTGGGTCGGCGACAGGCCCTCGTTGCGGAAGTCCTTGCCGATCTCGTAGACGCGCTCGAACCCCCCGATGACGAGGCGCTTGAGGTAGAGCTCGCTCGCGACCCGGAGCACGAAGTCGGCGTGCAGCGAGTTGAAGTGCGTGATGAACGGGCGGGCGAACGCCCCACCCGCCTGGGCCTGGAGGACCGGGGTCTCGACCTCGACGAAGCCCCGCCCGTCGAGGTTCTGCCGGATCGCGCGCACCACCCGCGACCGCAGCAGGAATGTCTCGCGCACCCCCTCGTTCGCCCAGAGGTCGACCTCGCGCTGGCGGAAGCGGGTCTCGACGTCGTGGACCCCCTTCCACTTGTCGCCGAAGCCTCGCCGGTTCTCCGCGAGGAGCTGCCACTCGGCGACTCGCACGGAGAGTTCGCCCCGGCGGGTGCGGATCACCTCGCCGGTGGCACCGACCCAGTCACCGAGCCCGAGCCGGACGAACTCGTCGAAGCGTTCCGTCTCGCCGGCCGAGGCGTAGAGCTGGATCGACCCCGTCCAGTCGCGCAGGTCGGCGAAGGCAGCACCGCCCTGGGGGCGGAAGAGCATGATCCGGCCCGCCACCGTCACCGTGACGTGGGACGACTCGCCGGCCGCGAGGACCCCGTGGGCGGCCGAGACGGCCGCGGCCGCCGTTGCCCCCGGGAACCGGTAGGGCACGCCGCGCTGCTCGCCGGGGCTCACGCGGGCGCCTTGTTCGGGTCGGGGGATTGGTTGCGGCCATAGAGGATCCGCAGCCCGTGCAGTGTCAGCCAGGGCTCGACGGCGGTCACGACCTCGCAGTACGGCGCGACGACGCCGCACAGGCCGCCGGTCGCGACGACCGTCGCCACGTCGTGCTCGGCGCGGATGCGCCGGCAGATCCCGTCGACGAGGCCGGCGTGCCCGAAGACGGCGCCCGACTGCATCGACTCGACCGTCGAGCGGCCGACGACGCTCGCCGGCGCGACGAGTTCCACGCGCCGCAGCGCGGCGGCGTGCTCGAACAGCGCCCCCATCGAGATCTCGAGTCCGGGGGCGATCGCACCCCCGAGGTACTCGGCCTGGGCGCTGATGACGTCGAACGTCGTCGCCGTGCCGAAGTCGACGACGATGCACGGTCCGCCGAACAGGTCGATGGCGCCGACGGCGTTGACGATCCGGTCGGCCCCGACCTCCCGGGGATTGTCGTAAAGGATCGGCATCCCGGTGCGGATCCCGGGTTCGACGACGAGCAGCGAGACCGCGAACCAGTCGGTGGCCATGCGGCGCAGCGCCGCGGTCACCGACGGGACCGAGGACGAGACGACGACGCTCCCGATCTCCCGCGCCCCGTCGGCGGGACCGGGGGCGCCAGCGGCGGGCAACGAGATCCCTGCCGCGGCGAGCAGCTGGACGACCATCAGGGCGTACTCGTCGGCGGTGCGGTCGGGGTCGGTCGAGATCCGCCAGCTGTGGGCGAGCCCCGGCAGCTCCCCCGCGGGCCGGGCGGGCCGGTCGTCCGGTACGGCGGGGTCGACGAACACCCCGATCACCGTCTGGGTGTTGCCGACGTCGATGGCGAGGAGCATCGTCGAACGGTCTACCCGATCGCGAGGACGCGACCCGGTTCCGGGGCCCTCCGGGGTCACGCCGCCACCGTCTTCAGTCCTCGATGTCGAGGCCGATGTCGAGTATCGGCGCCGAGTGCGTGATCGCCCCGACCGAGATGAGGTTCGCCCCCGCCCGGGCGTAGGCGGCGATGTTCTCCAGCGTGATCCCCCCCGACGCCTCGACGAGGACGGCACCCGCACGCCCCCTCGGGTGGGCTTGCACGATGTCGACGGCCTGGCGCACCTCCTCGGGCGACATGTTGTCGCACATCACGCCGGCCGCCCCGGCCTCGACGGCGAGAGACACCTGTTCGAGGTTGTCGCACTCGACCTCGATGAAGCGGCCCGGCCAGCGCTCGATCGCCCGGACCACGGCGTCGGAGAGCGACACACCGCCGAGGTGGTTGTCCTTCACGAGCACTCCCCCCGAGAGCGAGGCTCGGTGGTTGATGCCCCCGCCGGCGCGCACCGCCGCCTTCTCGAGGGCGCGCAGCCCAGGCGTCGTCTTGCGCGTGTCCCGCACCCTGGCGGCGAGGTTCACGGCGGAGGCCGCCTCAACGTAGCGGCGGGTGAGCGTCGCGACACCCGAGAGGTGGCACAGGAAGTTGAGGGCCGTTCGCTCGGCGATCAGCAGCGACCGGAACGGGCCGGCGACGCGCGCGACCACGCTCCCTGCGTCCACGTCCCCGCTGTCCTCGACGAGCACGGTGAGGTCGAGCCCGGTGTCGAGCTCGTGGCAGGTTTCGCGCACACAGCTCATCCCGGCGATGACACCGGGACGACGCGCGACGAACGAGGCCCGCGCCACGGCATCGGCCGGCACGAGCGAACCGGTGAGGTCCCCGATCGGTCCGATGTCCTCGGCGAGCGCGAGCGTGACGGCGCGGCGGACCTCATCGATCGGTGGGTAGACGTCGTCGAACATCGTCATGGGCTCTTCACCGCCTTCACCGCCACGCGCACCCGGAGGTTCGCATCATCGCGCTCGGGGGCGTCCGAGCGGGTATGCACCCCACGGGTCTCGGCCCGGGCGAGCGCCGCCGCGGCCAGCGAGGCCCCGACTGCGGTGAGATTCCTCAGCTCCTCGGCGGCGATCCCCCCGGTGGCCGCCGCGTCGGAGGCCGCACGCCGCAGCGCCGGCACGAGCGACGCCAGGCCCTCGGCGTCGCGGATGACCCCGGCACGCAGGCTCATCACGCGCCGCAGCGCCGCACGGCTCGCCGCGAGATCACCGGGGGGCGCCTCGGGCCCGGGCGCGGCCGGGGGGGCGAACTGGCCCGCATCGATGAACCGGACCGGGATGGCGGCGCGCTCGGGCTCGAGCACGCCTTCCAGGGCGCCCTCCGGCTGAGGCTCGGCTGCGCCGGCGGCGATGGCGCGTGCCGCCCGGGATCCAAACACGAGCCCCTCGAGGAGCGAGTTCGACGCCAACCGGTTGGCGCCCTGGGCGCCGGTACAGGCCACCTCGCCGACGGCGTACAGGCCGCGCATCGCGCTGCGGCCCGCGAGGTCCGTCACGACACCTCCGCACAGGTAGTGGGCCGCCGGTGCGACCGGCAGCAGGTCCCGCCCGGCGTCGAGGCCGTCTCGGGCGATCGTCGTCGCGATCGTCGGGAACCTGTCCGCGAAATCGGGGATGCCCCGCGCGTCGAGGAACACGTTCCGCACGTCGTCGCGCACCATCCGGGCGACGATGGCGCGGCTCACGACGTCGCGGGAGGCGAGCTCGTCGACGAAGCGCTCGCCGCGGGAATCGACCAGCAGGGCGCCGTAGCCGCGCAATCCCTCCGAGAGCAGCGGCCGCGGCTCCCGCGGAACGCAAAGCGCGGTCGGATGGAACTGGAGGAATTCGAGGTCCGCCACCGGCACGCCGGCGCGCAGGGCGAGCGCGATGCCGTCTCCCGTCGTCTCGGGGGGATTCGTGGTCACGTCGAACAACACGCCCACACCGCCGGTCGCGAGCACGACCGCCTCGGCGGCGAGCCGGACCCGCCGGGAAGTGCCGTCGAGACAGTCCACTCCCACGCAACAACCCCGCTCGATGACGAGATCGGTGACGAACAGCTGCTCGAGCACGGTGATGCCGCTTGTCCCTAGCGCGGCCGCGAGCGCCCGGATCACCTCGGCCCCGGTCGCCATGCCACCCGCATGGACCACGCGGGCGACGGAATGGCCGCCCTCACGGCCCCGGGCGAGCTCGCCCTGGTCGTCGCGGTCGAACACGGCTCCCCGTCCGAGCAGCGCCCGAACGGCGGCCGGCCCTTCCGCGACGAGCGCCCGCACGGCGTCGAGATCGGACAGTCCGCCGCCGGCCCGGATCGTGTCGGCCTCGTGGAGCTCGACCGAATCGCCCTCGCCGGACAGGGCCGCCGCGATACCCCCCTGGGCCCAGGCCGTCGTCGACTCGTCGAGGCGGCCCTTCGTGACGAGCCCGACGCGTCCGGCCCCCCGCTCGGCGAGCTCGAGGGCCGCCGTGCACCCGGCGATACCGCTGCCGACGACGAGGGCGTCGAACGACTCCCGGGGCGGGCCGCCGTTCATCGCACGACCCGCAGGTGGTCGATGAGCCGCACCGCGCCCACCCGCGCCGCGATGAGCAGCGCGACGTCCCCGGCGACGCTGGACAAGGGCTCCAGGCGGCCGTCGGCGACGACGCTCGCATAGTCGAGGGCGACGGCGGGCTCGGCTTCGGCCGTGGCGCGCATCACCGCCTCGACGGCGTGGGCGTCGCTGGTTCCCGCCCGCACCGCGTCCTCCCCGGCGCGTAGCGCCCGGTGCAGGACCGTCGCGGCCCGGCGTTCCTCAGGGCCGAGGAACGCGTTCCGGGTCGAGACCGCCAGGCCGTCCGGGTCGCGCACGGTCGGGCAGGCCACGATCTCGACCGGCAGGGAAAGATCGGCCACGAGCTGGCGGACGATCACGAGCTGCTGGTAGTCCTTCTCGCCGAAGTAGGCCACCGAGGGCGAGACGATCGCGAGAAGCTTCGTCACGACGGTGGCGACACCGCGGAAATGTCCGGGCCGCGCCGCGCCTTCGAAGACCGACCCGAGCACGCCGGGATCGACCGTCACGATGCCCGGCCCCCCGGGATAGACCTCCTCGACCGACGGCGCGAACACGACGTCGGCACCCGCGCGGGCGGCGAACGCCCGGTCCGCCGCGAGGTCGGCCGGGTAGCGGGCGAGGTCGCGGGGATCCTCGAACTGGGTCGGGTTGAGGAAGACCGAGACGACGACGACGTCGCTGCCCCGGCGCGCCGTCTCGATCAGCGACCGATGCCCCCCGTGCAGGCCCCCGAGCGTCGGGACGAACCCGATCCGCGACCCGCGTCGCCTCGGCCCGGCGAGCAGGCGGTCAAGACCGCCGATGGACTCGGCGAGTTGGCAGTCGGTCGCCGCCGGCTCCATCGCGGTCAACACCCGGGTCCCGGCGCCGGACCACCGCTGTCGCCTTTGCGCGCCCGCCCCCCCACGGTGGTGAACGGACCGAGCAGCACCCCCACCCGGCGGAGACTGTCGCGGTCGGCGGCGACGCGGGTGTGCCAATCCCCCGGGACGAGCGAGGCCGCGAGGTCCTCCAGCGGGGCGAGCACGAAGGCACGCTCGTACATCCGCGGGTGCGGCACGACGAGCTCGGGATCGTCGCTGGTGAACCCTTTCAGAAGGAGGATGTCAACGTCGAGCGTGCGAGGACCCCATCTCTCCCCGCGGACCCTGCCCGCCTCGTCTTCCAACCGCCGCGCGACCCCGAGAAGCTCCCGCGGCGGGAGTTCCGTGTCGATCCGCACCACGCAGTTGAGATGGGGCCCCTGGCCCGCGGGGCCGCCGACCGGCGCCGTCTCGTAGACGGGGGAGACGACGACGCCGGCGTCCAGCTCGGCGAGGCCGGCGAGGGCGGTGCGCAGATGCGCCCAACGGTCGCCAAGGTTCGATCCGAGCCCGAGGTACGCCTCCACGACGGCTCCGCCCCTCTCAGACGGACCGCTGCACGGTCTCGCCCTGGCGGCGGGTGACACGCACGCCAATCGTCGCGAGGTCCGCCGCGACCGGTGGCCGCAGCTTGCGGACGGTGACCGTGACCGCCTCGATGCGCCGGTCGGCGAGCACCGCCGCCGCGATGGCGTCGGCCAGCGCCTCGAGCAGCCGGTAGCGGGCCGTCGCCACCAGTTCTCGCACCACCTCGACGATTTCCGAGTAGTCCACCGCCCGCCCGATGTCGTCGGACGCCGCCGCGGCACCGAACGGGGTCTCCACCAACAGGTCGAGCTCGAAGGGCTGGGGGTGGTCCTGTTCCTCGGCGAGCACGCCGTGCGTGCCGAGCACGCGCAAACCGCGGATCTCGATGGCGTCGCTCATCGCGCCCCCAGGTGGCGGTGCGGCGGCACCGGGCGCGAGCCGCTCGTTCCCTTCGGCACCCGGGTGCTCGCGCCGCTCGATGTGCCCTGCGCGCCCGGGACAGGCGACCGTCGCGCCGCCTTGACCGCCTTCGGGGCGGGTCTTGGCACCTCCGACTTCGCCGTGGGCGGCGGGAGCTTGCGGCTTGTGACCCGCGATGTCCTGGGAGCGGGCGGTCGGGACGGTTCCCTCGTGGCACCGACCGGGGGTTCGCTCGCCGTGTCACCCCTCGGGTGCGAAGCGGCGCGGGTCGGCTTCAGCGGGCTCACGGGTTGCGGCTCGCTCGCCGCCGGCTTGCGGCGCCGGCTCCGGACCGTGCTCCGCCGCGCCGAGATGTCGGCGACGGGGGCCACCGCGCCGTCGGGCGTCTCGCGGGCGTCGCCGCCGGGAGCGGCCGGCTCGCCTTCCCCGGACTCGACGGGCCCGGGCGTCCCGGCATCCTCGGGCCGCAGCTCGACGACGGTCTCCTCGGGTTGTGGGGCCGGATGCCGGCGGTCCTCTTCCGGAGGGGGCGGGATCTCCAGTGCGAGCGTGGCGATCGTCCGTCCCGCGGCGCCGAGCTGCCGGCGCAGCAGGTGCTCGATCGCCGAGATGGCGAGTGGCGGCTCGGGGATCATCCCGCTCCACCAGAGGAAGCCCGCAAAGACGCCGGCGATGCGGTCGCCGAGCTCGTCCTGGTGCACGAGGATCCGGTCCCCGGCGTGCAACCACCCGAGGAGCTTGGGATAGAGCTCGCCGAGGACGGTCGGGATGTCGGCGTACACGCCCATCGGGACGTGGGCGCACTCGAGCCCCAACTCCTCGTAGGCGTGCAGGTTGTGCGTCGAGGGAAGCAGCGAGACGACCCGCGTGAACCCCTGCGCCCGCAGCCAGTAGATCTCCTCCTGGCGGCGCACCCGCCGGTGGTCGGGAGCGCTGCCCCCGGGACGCTCGCTGACCGCGAGGTGGCCCTTGATGATCCAGGCGAAGTTGCGGGGGGTGATCCCGGCGGCCCAGCGACCCTTCATCGGCCCGCCCCCGCTGCCGCACGGCAGGTCGCGCCGGATCCGGCCGGCTCGGTTCCGCCGACGAGACGGGCTGCCTGGACCGTCACCGCGACGTCGTGGACACGGACGATCGCCGCACCGGCGACCATCGCCCACACCGCCGTCGCGAGCGACCCCTCGAGTCGGTCCCCCGGCGGGAGTGGATCGACCCCGGGCGGGGCCGCCAGCCTGCCGAGGAACGACTTCCGGCTCGTCCCGACGAGAACGGGCACACCCCGGGCGACGAGTTCCGGGAGCGACTCCAGCAGCTGCAGGTTGTGCCGAACGGTCTTGCCGAATCCGATGCCGGGATCGACGTAGACCTCGCGCACCCCCGCACGGCGGGCGTCGGCCGCAGCGGCGTCGAGCGCCCCGAAGACCTCGGCGACGACGTCGTCGTAGCGCGGGTTCTCCTGCATGATCTTCGGAGTCCCGCGCATGTGCACGACGATGAGCCCGGCTCCCGCTTCGGCGGCCACCTGGGCCGAGTGGTTGGCGACGTCGTTCACCAGGGTCGCGCCGCGCCGGCAGGCCGCGGCGGCGACGGCGGGCTTCATCGTGTCGATCGAGACGCGCACCTCGCCTGCCAGCGCCTCGACCACGGGCAGGACGCGGCGGAGCTCCTCGTCCTCGGGCACCGGCTCGGCACCCGGCCGCGTCGACTCCCCGCCCACGTCGATGATGTCGGCGCCCTCGGCGGTCATCTCCCGGCCGTGGGCGATCGCCGCCTCGTGGTCGAAGTAGCGCCCCCCGTCGAAAAACGAGTCCGGCGTGACGTTCAAGACCCCCATGACAAGCGGCCTCACGTCGCAAGCCTACCGGGCCACGGGGTGCCCACCCCGGGGTTCGGGCGATTGACCAGGTCGGACGCGCGGATCAGGACTCGGCCCGCACGAACGCCATCGCCTCGGCGCGGGTCGCGACGTCCGTCCGGAACAGTCCCCGCACGGCCGACGTGACGGTGCGGGCGCCCGGCTTGCGGACGCCCCGGATCGTCATGCAGAGGTGCTCCGCCTCGAGCACCACGAGCGTGCCCCGCGGTCTCAGCGAACGCTCCATCGTGTCGGCGATCTGGGTCGTCAGCCGCTCCTGGACCTGGAGCTTGTGGGCGTGGTTGTCGACCAGGCGGGCGAGCTTGGACAACCCGATGATCCTCCCGTCGACGTTCGGGATGTAGGCGAGGTGCGCGACCCCGATGAAGGGCACGAGGTGGTGCTCACACAGCGAGGAGAAGGGGATGTCCTTCACCATCACCATCTCGTCGTGGTTCGCCGAGAACGTGACCTCGAGCTGCGCGTCGGCCGGGTTCACCATGCCCTCGAGCAGCTCGGCGTACATCGCGGCGACCCGGGACGGCGTCTCCTGCAACCCGGCCCGGTCGGGGTCCTCGCCAACGGCGACGAGGAGCTCGCGCACCGCCGCGGCCGCGCGCTCGAAGTCGACGCCTGCCGGGCGGGAGCCCGAACCGCCGGTCACGAGGTCGCGCCGTCCATGATGCGGATGTCGCGCAGGTTCCGGTAGACCTCGGCGACGTCGAGCCCGTAGCCGACGACGAAGTCCGGGGGGATCTCGAAGCCGACGTACGGGATCTTGAGGTCCACCCGCTGCTGGTCGGTCTTCAGCAACAGCGCACAGATCTCCAGGCTGGCGGGGTTCTGCGCCGACAGGCCCTTGCGCAGGTACGAGAGCGTGAGTCCGCTGTCGACGATGTCCTCGACGATGAGCACATGCCGGTCGACGAGGTCGACGTCGAGGTCCTTCACGATCCGGACGATGCCGCTCGTCTTGGTCGCGGTCCCGTATGAGGACACAGCCATGAAGTCCATCTCAACCGGGAGGCGGATCGCGCGGGCGAGGTCCGCCATGAAGACGAACGCCCCCTTGAGCACGCCGATGAGCAGCGGGGGGCGTCCCGCGTAGTCGCTGGTGATCTCCTCGCCGAGCTCCGCGACACGTCGCGTGATCTCGTCCTGCGAGATGAGCACCCGGCCGAGACTGAGTCCGGCGAGCGGATCGTCGTTGGGTTCGGGGCTGCCGGTCGCGCTCTTGTTCACGGCAATGACCATACCGGTTGCCGATCGTTCACTGGAATGGTCATTTGGCACGGATCCGGACCGCCGGACAACGGTCGGGCGGCCTACGTCTCGAGGACGAGCCGCCCGTGGCTGCGCCGAAGCCTCCTGCCGCCGGGGATCTCGCACGCCGCCACCTCACCGCGCGCGACGGCGAGAACGCGTTCGACCGTCGCGGCATCGGGCGGGTATGGCCCGGCCGACTGGTACTTCCACCACGCCCGGACCGCCCGGCGTGCGAGGGCGACGGGTGCGTTGGCGAGTTCCGCCGCACTCGTCGCGTCGAGGCCCGCGGCGAGATCGTCCAGCAGCGCGACGTCGTCGGCGATGAGCTCGGCCTGGCGGACGATCACCGTGACGACGTCCCGGCCCGCGACGTCGGCGAGCAGCGGGACGAGTTCCTGGCGGACGCGGTTGCGCCGGTACGCCGGGTCCTGGTTCGAGGGATCGGTGACGACCTCGAGGCCGAGGGAGTGGACGAGGCGCCCGGTCTCGTGGCGGCGCAACCCGAGGATCGGGTGCCGCCGGCCGGCGCGCATGCCCGAAAGTCCGTCCGCCCCGGCACCGCGCAGCAGGTTCAGCAGCACCGTCTCGGCCTGGTCGTCGGCCGTGTGACCGGTCGCGACGTCCGCGGGAAGCGCACGAAACCGCGCCGCGCGGGCCCGCGCCTCGAGGTTGGGGCCAGGCGCGACGTCGACGCGCAGGCCGACGAATCTGGCGCCGAGGCGCTCGGCGCCGGCCCGGACGATCTCGGCCTCGCCGGCAGACCCCGGGCGGATCCCGTGGTCGACGTGGTAGGCGGTCGCCTCACAGCCGGCGGCCACGGCGAGGGCGAGCAGCGCGAGCGAATCCGCCCCGCCGGAAACCGCACAGGCGAGGCTCGCGCCCTCCGGTGGGAACGTGCACCGGCCAAGCAGCTCAGCCGCCAGTTCGGAGAGCAAGATCCCCGTCTCAGGAACTGGCAGCGGAGACGCCGCCCGCCCGGGTGACCCACCTTGCGGGCGCACCGATCTCCTCCAGTGTCGGGAGCATCTCGGGCGACTCCCACACCCGGGCGAAGAGGGGCGCCCCGGCCTCGGTCTCGACGGCCTCGATGAACCGCCGGCCCGCGGAGTACTGGTGCAGCTTGGCCTCGAGGCCGAGCGCCTGCTGGACGAGCTTTGTCACACCCTTCGCGCTCGCCCGGCGGGCGGCGAGGACCGAAGCGAACCGGGCCGCCCCCGCCACCTCGCCCTCGCCGGCCCGGGCCATGACGAACTCGCCGTGCCCCTCGAGCAGGCTCATCAGGGCCTGGGCCTCCCGCAAGGTGGTGAGCTGGTCCGGGGAGGCGACGAGGCCGACGATGCCGGCCTCGGCGAGCGGGTTCCGGCCCTCCCACACCTCGGCGGCCGCGCGCCGCAGGCTCTCCAGGAGCTGGCGCGCGTCCGGAACCCCGGGGGACGTGGCCCGTTCGACGAGTCCGAGGAAGTACTCGCGCATCCACGGGACTCCCGTGAACTGCAGACGGTGGGTCACCTCGTGGAGGGCGATCCAGAGCCGGAACTCGCGGGGCGCGAAACCGTGGCGGCGTTCCAGCGCGACCACGTTCGGGCCGACGTAGTAGACGAACCCCCCGGAACCGTCGTCGTCGCGCGGCATGAGGTCGTACTGGCCGAGCACCTTGCTGGACATCCAGGTGAGCTGCGCGCCGATCTCCACGCCGGCTGCCATCCGCGCCGCCGGGGAGAGGACTCCCCGCCCACGCGGGTCCGACTCGGCCATCGCCCGGGCGGCCGGCGCAAGCAGCCGGCGCAGAGACCCGACGTTCGCCTCGACCCAGCCGGCGCGGTCCACGACGAGCCCGCGGGCGCGGCCGGCGGTCGACCGCAGGCCGGTCGCCGCCTCGACGAGCCCCTCGGCCCGCGCCGTCGCCTCGTCGAAGTCCACCTCGAGACGATGGCGGGTTCTCGCGTCAAGCGGCGTCGTGAACCGCGAGGCCTCCCGGGCGATGCGCGCCGCGACGTCCCAGGCCGCCAGTTCGGGGCCGCCCTTGTCGTCCGCGGTGCCCATCCCGAGGACGTCCTAGCTCTGACTCTTCAGCCGCTCGTGGTCGATGGCGTTGGCGACGCGTCGGCGCAGCTCGTCGGGAACGTGGTCCTTGCAGCGGTCGGCGATGACGCGGCGGAGCTCGGCCTCAAACTCGTACTTCGCGACGCAGGGCGCACAGTGGTCGAGGTGTGTCTGGAGCTCCCGGCGACGCTCCTCGGTCAGTTCGCCGTCGAGGTAGTGGTACAGGCTGTGGATGCTCTCCTCGCAGTCGACCACACCCCATTCGCCACTCGGCGGACCGGTCCGTCCTTCTTCGGTCATGTGCGATCGACCTCCACAACGAGACCCTGTGCCGGAACAAACGAGCTCAGCACCGGTCTACCTCCCACACCCAATGTCATAGCGGTTTGGCCTCGACGAGACCGCGTTCCAGTCCAAAGTCGTGCAACGCCTTCTGGAGCGCTCCCCTTCCCCGATGGAGCCTGCTCATCACCGTGCCGACCGGCACGTCCATGATCTCGGCAATCTCTTTGTAGGAGAAACCCTCGACGTCGGCGAGCAGAACGGTCATCCGGAACGACTCCGGCAGCGACTCGATCGCGGCCTTGACGGCCTCATCGGTGAAGCGGGAGAGGACCTCCTCCTCGGCCGATCGCCCGATGCTCGACCCGCCATAGCCGACCAGCCGGTGGTACAGGTAGAGGTCCTCGACGTCCTCCACGTCAGTCTCCTCGGGACGCCGCTTCTTGGCCCGGTACGTGTTGATGAACGTGTTCGTGAGGATCCGGTAGAGCCACGCCTTGAGATTCGTCCCCTCCGCGAACCCGCCGTAGGCGCGGAACGCCTTGAGATACGTCTCCTGGACCAGGTCCTCGGCATCCGAGGAATTGCGCGTCATGCGCATCGCCGCGGTGTACAGCGACGGCATGTGCTCCATCGCGTCGTCGACGAAACGCTCCTGGTCGGCCACGGGGCGAGATTACCTCCCGGCCAGGACACGGCCGGGATGCAGGACCGTCCCGGCCAAGGGCTTGGAAACGCGTGGCGGATGCTCCCCCCTGGGAAAGACCCCAGGAGGAGCGACACCCCTCTTCCGAGTCGGTGGCGGCCGACGGCCCGACGCGTTCAGGTGACGACGACGACGGCTCTCGCGACGGCCCTTGCCGCGGTGCAGTTCACAAAGCCGGTCACGACGACCTTGTAGGTACCTGCCTTCGCGTAGTGGTGACGGATCTTCCAGTCGGCGGAGGCCGCTCTACCGGGCGCTTGCAAGCAGTATTGCGGGATCGGGTTGGCACGGCTCGCGCCGTCACCGAAGGACATCCGGTAGCCCAACGCGCCGACCGCGTGACTGGCAGTTAGGTGCACCTCGTAAACGACGGTGACGCCTGGCGCGACCCGACGTGGCGAGAGCTTCAGGCTGATCCGGAGACCGACGTCGCTCACCACGACTGCTCCGGCTGCACGGTCGCCCACTCTCGAAACGACCGAGGTTCCTATGCGCGCCGGAGCGGCGAAGGCGGCAGTCGCCGAGACCAACATGCCACCGGCGACCAGGACCGCACACGCGGCGGAGGCGATGCTGCCGGTTTTCTTGGCCCCTCGCCATCCATTCGTTGGCGTCTGGCCGCCTCGGTCGTCCCGGAACTCCGGAGACTTCGGGCGCTCCGACCGGAACGCTGGATTCAGGACCTCGACGGCTACCTGGCGATCGACCCCACGTGGTTCCATCACACCAAGCTACGGCAACGACGCTGACCTGTCATCGCGGCGCCCACCGCCCGAGCTGCGGCTGGTCGCGCGCTAGTCGACACGGACGAACGACATGATCGCCGCCGTCTGGCCCGCTCTCACACATCCCGCGGGCACTGCTACGCCCAAGGGTCGGCGCGCGTTCCTCTTCCGAGCCGCACCGCGGCGAGATCCTGGCGGGGGTTCCTCCCCGGGAACCGGACCGCCGCGCGTCGCGACCCACCCGAATTCCGCAAAGGAACTCCGCGGGAACCTGTTCGGCCACGAACCGACCGTGGCCTCAGCTGGAAGCCCCACGCGTCATCACTTCGGGCGGCGTGCCTACGGGACCTACACCGGCAGCCGGTTGCTGCTGGGTTATGCAGTGCACGTTGCCCCCTCCGAGCGCGATCTCGCGTCCTGGCACGCCCACCACCCTGCGGTCGGGAAAGACCGCCCCCAGCCGCGCCATCGCCACCGCGTCATGGGGATCGTCAAAGGTCGGCATGACGACGCCACCGTTGACGACCAGGAAGTTGACGTACGACGCCGCCAACTCGTCCCCGGCGCGACGCGGGACCGAACCCTTGGCACCTACGATCCCCGCGGCTTCCTCCGCGGTGATCGTCGTGACCGCCGGCATCGGCAGCGTCTCGACGCGGAGACGCCGCCCCCGCGCATCGGTGGCCGTCCGCAGAACTTGCAGGTTGTCCTGCAGGAGCTCGAACCGCCAGTCGTCCCTGTCATCGGTGACGCCCGCGAGCACCACGCCGGGGGCCACGAAACAGGCCACATCGTCGACGTGCCCGTTCGTCTCGCGCGGATCGATGCCGCAGGAAAGCCAGATGACCTTGTCGACATTCAGGTAGTCACACAGGTACCGCTCGATCTCGGTCCGCGTGAGATGAGGGTTGCGCCCTTGCGACAGCAGGCACTCCTCCGTGGTGATGACGGTCCCCTCGCCGTCGACGGTGAACGAGCCGCCTTCCATCACGAGCGGCGCCCGGTAGCGTCCGACCCGCTCGATCTCAGCGATCCTGCGCGGCACCATCTGGTCCCTGTCCCAAGGGGAGTACAAGCCGTCGTACAGACCGCCCCAGGCGTTGAACTCCCAGTCGACTAGGCGGACGCCTCCTGCGTCATTGACGATGAAGGTCGGTCCGCAATCTCTGATCCAGGCGTCGTCGCTCGGAAGCTCGACGACACCGACGCCATCGGGAAGCAGATGACGCGCGTTCTCCCGCTGGTCGGGACCGACGCCCACCGTCACGGGCTCGAATCCGGATATGGCGGTGGCAACTCGCACCCAGGCGTGCTGTGCGGGTTCCGCACCAAGACGCCAGTTGTCGGGGCGCTCCGGCCAGAGCATCCACGTCCTCGCGTGCGGCTCGAACTCGCCCGGCATGCGGAAGCCGTCAGCACGAGGTGTGCTGCCGAGCGCCTCGCTTGTCGTGGCGTCCGTCACGCCCGCGCTCCCTCGGAGGTCGACGGGTCGCGCTCAGGAAAGGAGGGCACGGGCGATCTCGTGGAGCTCGGGGTCCGCGGGAAGTTCGTCGAGACCGATGAGAGCGAGCATCAGAGCCTTCTGGAAGTGCAATCGGTTCTGCGCCTGGGGGAAGATGATCGACGCGGCCGAGTCGGCGATCTCGTCCGTCACCTCCTCACCGCGCATCGCCGGCAGGCAGTGCATGAACCTCGCCCCCGGTTTCGTGTGGCTCCACAACTCCTTGTTCACCTGGAAGCGGCGGAAAGCGGCCACCCGATCCGAGTACTCGTCCTCCTGCCCGGTCCACCACCAGCAGTCGGTGTAGATGAAGTCGGCACCTTCGATCGCCTCGATGGGGTCGTTAGTGAGCAGAAACGAGCCACTGCTCTGTGCCGCGAGAAGTTCGGCGTTGCGTCGCACCTCGGGGCTGATCTCGTAACCCGGCGCATTGCCTATGCGCACGTCAAGGCCGAGCTTGGTCAACGTCGTCGCGAGCGAGTTGCACGGGTGTGCGGCGTCGCCCACGTAGGCGAAGGTGACACCGGCCAGCGTGCCCGCGTATTCCAGGATCGTGAGCGCGTCACTCATCGCCTGGCAGGGATGACGGTCGTGGTCCATCGCGTTGATCACCGGTACTTCTGACCAAGCGGCGAATTCGTTGACGGTCTCGTCCGTCTTCGCGCGAATCGCGATCACCGAGGCGTACTGGGAAAGTGTCCGGGCAGTGTCGGCGACGCTTTCGCGCCCCGGCATGTGAATCTCGCCCGGGCGGAGGTAGAGCGCGTTCCCGCCGAGCTCGGCGAAGCCGTTCTCAAAGCTCACGCGGGTGCGCGTCGAGGCGGCCTCGAAGATCATCGCCAGATGCCGGCCCGGCAGGAACGGCGTGAGCGGGCGTCGCCGCCACACGGCCTTGAGGGCGACCGCCAGTTCGAGCAGTCCCTCGAGTTCATCCCGTTCGTAGTCGAGATCCGTCAGGAAATGGCGCCCGCGAATCCCGCGTATCCCCCTAAGTCTCTTCGCCATCCGTCTTCTCGCGCTCCGTTCGACCCAGACAGGCTGCGCGCGAGTATGCCTCTGAGTAGGTGTTCGCACCGCTACCGTGTTCGGAATCCTGCCGTGGGACTCGGGCCGGCGGAGGTGAGGTGCGCCATCGAGGCGATCGAAGTTCACCTTGCGGGACTCGGTGTCGACGGTGAGCCGATCCCGGAGGAAGTGGGTCAGCCGCAGCGAGCACCGATCACGCCGCGACGAACAGCGACTCTGGGCTGGACTTCTTGCGCCCGAGATGGGGTTCGAACCCACGACCTGCTCATTGCGTGGGCCTTCAAAGGCGTTCTCTTCGGTTCCGCCGGTTCGCAACGCGTCCCATAAACAATGGTAAGCAGGGATGAAGCTTGAGACTGTGGCGATCCGCTGCAATTCGCTACGATCAACGCGGCTCCATGCCGGGTGTAGCAGGGTGCCCCCCAAGGAGCGAGTTTGTGCGGTCGCGCCTCCAGTGGGGCGGGCCCGACGAACTGAATTTCGAGATTCGATCTAACCCTGGAGGCCAACATGCCCGCCCAGCGTCTGAGTCGCAGTGAACACCCCGCAGTAGCTCGAGCGCTCAAGGCGCACACCACGGGCAAAGGCACCCGAACGCTTGGCGCGTCCTCGATCGCGCTTATCAGCTTGGCCGCTGTGTTGACTCTGCGGAGCATGCCGAGCATCGCCGAGGACGGCTGGTCGAGCATCGCCTACTACCTGCTTGGCGCGCTCCTGTTCTTCATTCCGCTCGCGCTCGTCGCGGCGGAGCTCGCAACCGGCTGGCCGCGGGCCGGTGGCCTGTACGCATGGGTCAAGGAGGCGTTCAGCGAGCGATCGGGCTTCCTGTCTATTTGGTTCGAGTGGGTCGAGGGCGTTGTGTGGTACCCGACGGTGTTGGCGTTCGTTGCGGCAGCGGCCGCCTACGTGGTCGAGCCCAGCCTTGCGAACGAGAAGGTCTATCTCGTAATCGTGATGCTGTCGGTCTTTTGGGTGTTGACACTGCTCAACTTCTTCGGCGAGAAGTGGATCCTGCGGGTGAACAATCCTGCGGTCATCGTCGGAACGCTGATTCCGGCCGTGGTGCTGATCGCGCTCGGCCTGTATTGGCTGGCCGCCGGCAAGCACCTGGCGATCCCATTCAGCGCATCTCAGCTCGAGCCGAACCTCTCAAGCCTCAACCACATGGTGTTCTTCGTCGGCGTCGTGCTCGGCTACGCGGGCATCGAAATGGCCGGATTCCACGCCAAGGAGACGAAGAACCCCGGCCGCGACTTTCCACGCGCAATCTTCCTCGCAGCGCTTTTGATTGTCGGCGTGTCGATTCTCGCGACGCTCGCCATCGCGTTCATCGTGCCCCAGGCCAAGCTGAGCCTCGTGGCCGGCATTCCGCAGGCGTTCGCTCTGTTCTTCAAGGCTCTCGGCATCGGCGTCTGGGCCACCAAGCTGATGTCCGGCCTGGTCGCTCTCGGCACGCTCGGGTTGATCAGCACCTGGCTACTGGGCCCGTCGAAGGGCCTGTACGCGGCGGAGCGCACGGGAGACCTTCCGCCGGAGCTGCATTACGTGAACAAGCGCCACGTGCCCGTGGCGCTGCTCGTTTTTCAGGGCATCCTTGGCACGCTGTTCGCGCTGATGTTCCTGTTCGTGCCTTCCATCAACACCAGCTACTGGATGCTCACGGCGTTGACCACGCAGATCTTGGTGATGATGTACATCATGATCTTCGCGGCCGCGATCCGGCTGCGCTACACGCAGCCCGACGTGGCCCGCGCGTACAAGATCCCCGGCGGCAAGATCGGCATCTGGCTCGTCGCCGGCATGGGCATCTTCGGATCGGCCTTCGCACTGATCATCGGGTTCGTGCCGCCTAGCGGGATTAGCCACTGGCCGACCCTGGTTTACGTCGCTGTGATGTTCGGGCTGATCATCGTCTGCTCGGCGCCGCCTTTCATCGTCGAGAAGATCAAGAAGCCGGGCTGGAAGATGGCGCACCCAGACAACGTCCTGCTCGACGTCGGCGACACCGACAAGCCAGTCCCCTCCGCCACTCCCGGCATCGCCGGCGCCTGACGCGCCGTCAAAGACTGCAAACCGCAAGGAGCCCACCATGTTGGAGCGCCACGAATTCCCCGTACTGTTCGTTGCAGGACCGAAGCGCCGCCACGAGGCGAGCCAAACACTTGGCCGAATAGTCGCGGAACTGGTCG
The DNA here is from genome assembly GCA_963823945.1 of uncultured Acidimicrobiaceae bacterium. Lineage (GTDB taxonomy): Bacteria > Actinomycetota > Acidimicrobiia > Acidimicrobiales > Bog-793 > Bog-793. Next base: position 446,377 of record CAWGNK010000003.1, on the reverse strand, counting down.
ATCTCGGTCACCACGTCATCGAGGCCGAAACGCTCACCGACGGTCGGGCGCTCGTCAGCTCGGATCCGTCGTTCGGGGCAGTGGTCCTCGACTGGGACGTGTCCGAGCCGGAAAGTGAGGCTGATACGCGCGCAGTGCTCGACGCTGCGCGGCGCCTGAGCGGACGCCTACCCGTGTTTCTCATGCTCGAGCACGGTGATGCCACCGAGCTCTCGCTCGAGGTGCTCAGCACTGCCCAAGAAGTCGTGCTCATCCTCGAGGACACCCCGGCGTTCATCGCCGGACGGATCGACTTCGCCTGGCGTCGCTACGTCGAGACGCTGCTGCCGCCGTATTTCGGTGCCCTCGTCGAGTTTGCCAATACCTACGAGTACTCGATGCACACGCCCGGTCACGCCGGTGGCACGGCCTTTCGTAAGACACCGGTCGGTAAGGCGTTCTACGACTTCTACGGCGAGAACATCTTCCGCACGGATCTGTCGGTCGCGCTCGGCCCAGTGCTCGAGCTCGGCTCTCTGCTCGACCACTCCGGCCGGGTTGACGAATCCGAACGCAACGCGGCACGGATCTTCGGTGCCGACATGACGTTTTTCGTTCTCAATGGCACCTCGACCGCGAATCAGATCGTCGCGCACAGCGCGATCGTCGCCGGCGACGTGGTACTCGCCGACCGCAACTGCCACAAGTCGCTGAACTACGCGCTGACGGTTACCGACGCGATCCCGGTGTACCTGCGTCCGGTGCGAAACGGCTACGGGATCATCGGCCCGATCCCCGCAGCCGCACTCGACCCGGGCCCGATCGCGGAGTCGATCGCAGCGCACCCGCTCGCCGCCATGGCCACAGACAAGGCCCCGGTGTATGCGGCGGTAACCAACTCGACCTATGACGGGCTGTGCTACGACGCTCGAGAGGTGACGGCTCTGCTCGGACAGAGCGTGCCGCGCATCCATTTCGACGAGGCATGGTTCGCCTACGCCGCGTTCAATCCGCTGTACCGCGACCGGCACGCGATGCATGCGATCCTCGAGCCGGGTGGACCGACTCTCTACGCCACGCAGTCCACGCACAAGCTGCTCGCCGCTTTCTCGCAGGCCTCGATGATCCACATCCGCTCGAGCGAGCGGGCCCCGGTCGATCGTGCCCGCTTCAACGAGGCCTACATGATGCACGGCTCGACCTCACCGTTCTACCCGATGATCGCCGTGCTCGACGTCGCCGCGGCGATGATGGACGGCCCGAGCGGCGCGACATTGACTGACGAGTCGATCCGTGAGGCAATCGACTTTCGCAAGCGAGTCGTCACGCTGGCCCGGGCGATCGCTGAGCGCGACGGCGACGACGGTTGGTTCTTCGGGGTCTGGCAACCCGAGGAGGTGCGCGACCCCGCCTCAGGGATCAAGTACGCCTTCGCGGAGGCACCCGACGATCTGCTTGCCACCGAGCCCGGCTGTTGGACGCTTCAGCCCGATGCGCCGTGGCATGGGTTCGGCGCGGTCGCGGACGGCTTCTGCATGCTGGACCCGATCAAGGTCACGATCACGACGCCCGGCATGGATGTCACCGGCGCCTTTGCAGACCGCGGCATCCCCGCCCAGATCGTCACGCTGTTCCTCGACCAGCAGCGCATCGAGGTCGAGAAGACCGGCGACTACATCCTGCTGGTGCTGTTCTCGATTGGCATGACAAAGGGCAAGTGGGGCACGCTCCTTGACGGACTGCTCGGCTTCAAGCATGCCTACGACGCGAACCTGCCGCTACGTGACGTCCTGCCCGATCTCGTCGCGGCCAATCCGGAGCGCTACGGCACGCTCGGTCTCGCCGACCTCTGCGACGAGATGCACGACGCGCTTCGCACGGGACGCATGCCGGCGCTGCTGGACAGTGCGTTCGACGCGCTGCCCGAAGTGAAGCTCACCCCCGGCGACGCCTACCGCCGCTTGGTCCGCGAGCGAAGCGAGCGCCTGCCGCTCGCCGCCATGGCAGAACGAACCGCGACGGTAATGGTCGTTCCCTACCCACCAGGCATCCCGATCCTGATGCCCGGCGAGTGCGCTGGCCCTGCCGACGGGCCACTGCTCGAGTACCTCGGAGCACTCGAGACCTTCGACAAGCGCTTCCCCGGCTTCGAACACGACATCCACGGCGTCGAACGCGACTCCACCGGTAACTACCAGGTCGAATGCCTCACGCTAGAACCCGCCTCGCACACCTAACCCAAGAACCACAGCTCGTCGAGGACGGCACCGGAACGCCGTGGCGGCCAGACCGGTGCGTTGGGGAGGCTCACGTGCCGCGCGGGACGATGTACCAGAGCCGATCTATCGTGTTTCGGGCCCGGACTCGTAGCGTGTAGGCAGATTGGCTCGTTTTGAGCCCGAGGTGGGATTCGAACCCACGACCTGCGCATTACGAGTGCGCTGCTCTGCCACTGAGCTACCCGGGCAACGCCACGACCGTGGGGCACTCGTGTCCCAGCGCGTGGCGACGTCATCGTACGCGTTCGGTGCCGACCGTGAGGCCGGGGGTAGTGGGCTAGTTTGACTTGGACTCTTGTCAAGGACCCGGCGGGGCTGGCTCGTCGTCCTCGACGGGCTGCTCAAACAGCGACACCGCCTCAGACTGAGGACGCGGGCTCGCCTTGATGTACGGCAGGATCACGGTCGGCATGTTTGGGCGCTTGCCGTCGAACAGCTCGGGAACCGTGATGATCTGAACACGTGAGTAGCGGTTGCCGGTCGGCGGGTGTTCGTAGAGTCCGGCCCCGTTGGCAGCCTCCACCATCCCTGCGGTTGGTCGGCCCATCGTGACAAGCACGCCCATGTCCGCGCGTTCCTGTTCCATTGCACCAACAAGCGCCTGCACCATGGACGGGTTGAGCGCCCTGCCGCCCTTGACAGACACCGCCGCGAGTCCGGCTACGTCGCCACCACGGTGAAAACGGATACGCCCGTCAATACCCTTGTCGCCCACCTGTTTCTCGTTCGGTTGACCGCTCAGCATCGACACGGCCCATCGTTCGAAATCAAACGGGTTGCGAGTGAATAGCGCGGCCGCGCCCTCAACGTCGGTCGGGATGCCGTTCGTCGTGAATGTCGCCAAGATGTCATTGCCGTAGCGATGTTGAAGACGCTTGATGATGAGGTCGACAGCTATGTACGTGATGTCGATGCCGATCCACTGCCGTTTGAGTTGCTGGGCCGCGTCGACCGCCGTACCGCATCCACAAAACGGATCAAGAACAACGGCGCCCTCTCGGCTCGACGCCCTGATGACCCGTTCCAACAGGGCGACCGGCTTCTGCGTTGGATACCCGAGGCGTTCGGGAGAGCGCGAACCAAGAATTTGAATCTCCCAAACGTCCGGACATGGTTGACCGAGTTCGTTCAAGTAGGTGCGTTGACCATGGGACTGCTGCTTATAGCGGCGCCCCTGGTCATCAACGCGGTCGTATTGAACGAGGCTTTCTGGTCTGTGTGGTACTCGAACCGCGTCACCGTTGAAGTAGTGCCCTGGAGCCTTTCGATAGAAGAGCAACGAATCGTGCTTTCGCGCGAACCAGTCAGTTGACATCGTCCGAGTGTTGTACGACCAGATCACGTCGTTCAGAAAGTTCGCTTTACCAAATACTGCATCGAGCAAGAGTTTGAGGTAGTGGCTCGACGTTGGATCGCAATGGAGGTAAACGGTGCCCGTTGGCTTCAGGACACGCCGAAGTTCCACCAGCCGCGGTGCCATCATCACCAGATACGCGAGCATGTCGCTAGTTCCGAGTACCGCTCGCATGGCCTCGATGAAGCGTGCGACGTCGATTGGTGCGCGACCTCGCGTTAGTTCCTGGTACTCCTCGTCGGCCTGCGGACCCCAGTGCCAAGTGTCGTCAAATGCTTGGATCTGAGCACGCGACTCATCGCCCGCGTGGGTTCTAAATAGCACGTTGTAGGTCGCGTTCGAGTTGAACGGCGGATCGAGGTAGATCAGGTCGACCGACTCGTCCCGGATGTGCTCGCGCAGCACGGCGAGGTTATCGCCGTAGTACAGGGTGTTCGGCACGGCGCTCACGCTACCCACGGGTTCATTCGTCCGCGTGGACTCAACCGAGCAGCGCTAGATGCGCTTGCGAGGGGCCTTCCTGGCGGGAGCAGCCTTGCGGGCACGGGTCGCGCGAGCATCCTGGGCAATTGCTCTGCGCTGTGCCGGTGTCAGCGCCTTCGCCCGAGCGATCCCGCCTAGCCGCCCGCGTTCTACGGCCTTCTGGTCTTTCACGGGTGAGTCGTCTAGCCCTGCGGCCTGCTGGGCCACAGCCCACATGCGCTGGTTCATGTCTCCCGGCTTGGGTGACTGCTTCGTCATGGTTGCTCCGATGCTAACGGACGGGTGTTCGCGTAGGGTCTTCCCAAGGAAGTGGAGGATTCCAAATGGATCGGATAGCGCCCGCGATTAGGAAACACCTCACGAATGCCCCGCTGTTCAAGCCCGAGAACGCTGAGACCTGGAAACGAGCGTCCACCGCCGACCTGGCCTCAGTGCTCATTCAAGAGCTGCGAGTCACCCTGGAGTTCCTTTGTCTGGTTGCGGAGCGCCTGAACGTCTGAAAGGGCTCGCTCTGTCTCTCGATACTGGGCCTCTAGTAATTCTGGCAGCGTCATGGCGTCTGACCTGCACTTTCCGGGCCGTCACACCCTCTAAGTAAATGTACCACTATGAACAGGTTGAGCACGGAACGCAGAGCGCAGGTCATCGGTTGCCTGGTGGAGGGCATGAGCATGAGGGCCACCGCCAGGGTGACCGGCGTTGCCAAGCAAACCATCGTTGACCTGCTCGTCAACATCGGGCAGGCGTGCTCCGAGTACCAGGACCACGCGCTCCGCAACCTGGATTGCCGAGTCATCGAAGCCGACGAGATTTGGGCCTACTGCTACAGCAAAGCCAAGAACGTGCCCGACGAGTACCAAGACACCTTCGGCTACGGCGACGTGTGGACGTGGACGGCGATCGACGCCGACACCAAGCTCATCCCGACGTGGCTTGTCGGTGAGCGCACGCTTGCCGATTGCTACACGTTCCTTGCCGATCTCAAGTCACGGCTCAAGAACAACCGCATCCAACTCACGACTGATGGCCTCTCGCACTACGCGACCGTTGCCGACGCGCTGTGGCGCAACAACGTCGACTTCGCGCAACTCATCAAGGTCTACAGCTCGCTCGGTTCGGTGAGCCCCGAGCAGCGTTACAGCCCCGGTGCTTGCACTGGGACCGACATTCGGATCATGGCTGGCAACCCCGACCCCAGCCGCATCTCAACTAGCTACGTCGAGCGCCAAAACCTCACGATGCGGATGGGGATGCGGCGGTTCACGCGGCTGACCAACGCGTTCAGCAAGAAGGTCGAGAACCACGCCCACACGGTGAGCCTGCATTTCTTCTACTACAACTTCTGCCGCAACCATGAGTCGCTACGGATCAAGAACGCGGACGGCACCTACACACAGCGCACGCCCGCGATGGCCGCAGGGATCACGACCTACCGGTGGTCACTCGCTCAGCTTGCCGGATTGCTCGACTGATTCGTCGCCGTGATCCGTGATAATGAGTCGGAGAGCCGGTTGACCTGGTCCAGCAGGTTCAACCATTCCGATTTCGATGGCATCCAGGAATTCGATGTGGCCGCACGTACGGCAGCAGAGCGGGATAAGGGGATATATCGGATCTTCAGCATGTCGCCATTCGGGCACACGCTCCGCTGCGATGATCGCTGGGTCTTTGACGTGCCAATCGACGCCATGACAGCGCGGACAGCGACGTTCAGTGGTCCAGTGGTCTTCGATCCACCTGGTGACGGTCGCGACGTATTCGTCATCCACGATTTCATCACTACCACGTTTCCCCTGGTGGAACTAGCCCACTACCAGGCCGGGCGGCAGGCGGCAACTTCGAGCCCCCCAACTCGGCGCCGCTTCCCGCAGGACACGCCGTAGCCTGTCGGGAATGCGGCCTGTGCACGTCGAGAACTCGCTGCAATGTCGAGGGCGGCGCCCGCCCCGCCATTCATGACCGACACCGGCCCCCAGCACGTGCTCGACCCCGCGGTCGCCGCCGATACGGCGGAAACCGGTTCGGTACCGGAGGTCGATAGCGGGTGGATCCTCGCGGACGAGGAGTCCATTCGGGCCGAGGCGAAGGCGTTCGGCGAGGAACGTCGCCGCCAGCGCCGTTCGCTCCGCCTCCAGGTGCTCGGCTGGGTCGCGGTTCTCGCCGGTGCCATCGTTCTTGGCCTTCTCATCAGGACCTATGCCGTCCAGACCTTCTACGTCCCCTCGGGTTCGATGGAGCCGACGCTGCTCGTCGGGGACCGTATCCTCGTCGACAAGCTGCCAGTTGTCTCGCACGACATCCACCGAGGCGACATCATCGTTTTCCGGCGGGTCGCACGTGACACCGACCCGACCAAGCCGGCGAATCTCGTGAAGCGGGTGATCGGCCTGCCGGGCGAGACGATCTCGTCGAAAGGCGACACGGTGCTGATCAACGGTCACCCGCTCGCCGAACCGTGGCTTCCCGATCTCAAGAAGCTCCCGAGCAGCCTGGGATGCTATTCAGCGAACCTCGACATCCCGACAACCGTGATTCCCCAGGGCCAGTACTACGTCCTCGGCGACTGCCGGGGGAACTCCTCGGACAGTCGGGTCTGGGGCCCGGTCCCGGCGTCGCACATCATCGGCAAGGTCTTCCTCGTTGTGTGGCGAAACGGCCACCCCTGGTTCCACTGGTTCTGACCGCCGCGCGCATCCGCCGCCTTTCCACAGCGAGACCGCCGCGAGTGGCCACGCGACCGGACGGCGTGGCGCGTCGACTGGAAACCGCGGTCACGCCGGTTCAGCCCATCTCCAGCCCTGTTCATTAGGACTTGGGCTTGAACAGCGACTACCCGGCGGAGGGAGTGGGATTCGAACCCACGGGGCTTGTCACCCAACGGTTTTCAAGACCGTCACAATCGTCCGCTCTGCCATCCCTCCCTTGACACCCAGGCGACGCTAGCCGGGGAGTCGGCGTTTGGACTGAAGACGGACCGCGGGCTTTGGGGGTGCGAACAGGCGCCTCGCGCCCCCGGCCTGTTCTCCGAACCTGCCCGGCGGGCCCACTCCGGTCCTTCCGGCGCGATCGGGCGATACTTTGATCCTTGCCGGCAGCCCGCCGGGTAGGCGCGGACAGGATGGGAGGTGGGATGACCGACACCGAGCTCTCCGAACTCCTCGAGCGCGTTCGGGACGGAAGCGTGGAACCGAGAGCGGCCGCCGAGCGCCTGCGCCGACTCCCGTTCGCGGACCTCGGGTTCGCCCGCGTCGACCACCACCGACCACTGCGCCAGGGCCTGCCCGAGGCCGTGCTGGGCCAGGGCAAGACGGCCGGGCAGTGCGCGGCGATCGTCGCCGAGATGCTCGAGCACGGTTCCGGGCCGGTTCTACTCACCCGCGCTGACCGCGACCAGGTCGCCGCCGCCCTCGCCCGCTGCCCGGGCGGGACCGTGACCCCCGGCCTCGAGGACCTGGCGACGACATTCGTCGTCGGCTGGCGCCCCGCAGCGCCCCGGCCGGAGAAAGTCGTCGTCGTCACCGCCGGGACCGCCGACCTCCCGGTTGCCAACGAGTGCATCGCGACCCTCTCGGCCTTCGGCTTCTCCCCAGTTCTCATCGCCGACAGTGGCGTCGCCGGCATCCACCGCTTGCTCGCCAATGAACCCGAGATCGCCGGGTGCGACGTCGCCGTCGTCGTCGCCGGCATGGAGGGCGCGCTCGCCAGCGTCGTCGGGGGCATGTCGCCGGCGCCGGTCATCGCCGTGCCCACAAGCGTCGGCTACGGCGCCTCGTTCGAGGGGGTGACAGCATTGCTCGCGATGTTGGCCTCTTGCGCCCCGGGTGTCACAGTGGTGGGTATCGACAACGGCTTCGGCGCGGCGTGCGCCGCCACACGGGCGCTCCGGTGAGCGAGAACGCCCCCCGCCGCGTGCACGCCACCAGCGGGGCGGCCCCGGGGCGCGGGCCGCGCATCGCCTGGTTCCACTGCTTCGCCGGGATCGCCGGTGACATGACCCTCGGCAGCCTGATCGACGCTGGCGCTGACCTCGACGAGGTGCGGGGCCTGCTCGGACGGCTCGCGATCGACGGGTGGTCCCTCGACGCGGAACCCGTCCTACGCGGCGGCGTCGCTGCCACGCAGGTCGTCGTCACGGTGAACGAGACGAGCGTCGTGCGGACCTTCCCCCACATCCTCGGCATCCTGGACGACGCGAAGCTGCCGGCGCGCGTACGCGACCGTGCGGTGGCGACGTTCTCCGCGCTCGCCCGGGTCGAGGGCCGGCTCCACCGCCGCCCGACGAGCCAGGTCCACTTCCACGAGGTCGGCGGGCACGACACGATCGTCGATGTCGTCGGCACCGCCGCGGCGCTCGAGGTGCTCGGCGTCGACGAGGTCCTCTCGAGCCCGGTCGCGATGGGGAACGGCATCGTGCGGACGAGCCACGGACTCCTGCCCAACCCGTCGCCGGCGGTCCTCGGTCTCCTCGAGGAGGTACCGGTGTGGGGACGTGACATCAACGTCGAGCTGACGACCCCGACCGGGGCGGCGATCCTCGCCGCCATGGCGACGGGATTCGGGCCGATGCCGGCGATGGTCGTCGACTCGACCGGGTACGGCGCCGGGTCGCGCGAGATCGACGGGCTGCCGAACTGCACCCAGGTCGTCATCGGGTGGCGGGCCGAGACCGTCACGCCCGAGGGCACCCCGTACGGGCAGCCGCTCGTGCTGCTCGAGACGAACCTCGACGACGCGACAGGCGAGCAGCTCGCTGACGCGTTGCGGTCCCTCCTCGAGGCCGGGGCGAACGACGCCTGGGTGACGCCGGTCGTGATGAAAAAGGGCCGCCCCGGTCACGTGCTGAGCGTGCTGGCAGACCGGGCACTCGTCGAGCAGCTCTGCACGGTGCTCACCGACGAGACAGGGTCGCTCGGCGTGCGTGCCAGCGAGGTCGGCCGGCGGGCGACCGCCCGGCGCTTCGACCACGTCGAGGTCGACGGCAACCCGATCCGCGTGAAGATCAGTGCCGGGAGGGTCAAGATCGAGCACGACGACGCCGCTGAGGTGGCGCGCCGCTCCGGCCGCCCCGTCCGCGAGGTCATCGAGCGCGCCGAACGGGCCTGGTGGGACCAGTCCGACCGTCCGCCCGAATCACCCGAGAACGCCTGAGCGGCGCCCGGCTCTCAGCTCGAGACGTAGAGCGCGAGCGACCTCGCCGCCGGCGCGCCACCCGGGATCGTGGCCGTGACGACCAGCTCGTAGCCGGTGGCGTGCCGCACGGCGAGTTTCGGCATCTCCACGTACTGCGAGGTCCCCGGCGCGAGGGCGAGCAATCCGTGCCGGCAGCTGACCCGCTCCGCCCCGGTGTGGGAGGTGCCCGACGGCGAGAGCACGGCCGTCACGACGGCCCCGCGGGCGGTCGTGTCGCCCGTGTTCTTGACGATGACGACGACCTCCAGTTTCGCCGTCGCCGCGACGACCGAGACCGAACCCGCCGGCGGGATCTGCAGGGTCGTCGTCACCCCCGGCAGTGTCGTCGTGGTCGTGGTGGTCGCCGGCCCCGAAGTCGCCGGGGTCGACGACCCGACCGTGCCGGGACTCGTGGTCGTGGTCGTGGTCGACGAGGTCGTCGTGGCCGCCTGAAAGCGTGCATGGCCCTTCGGGGCTCCCGTCGTGGTGGTCGCCGGCAGCGTCGTCGTGGTCGTGGTCGTCGTGGTGACGAGCGTCGTGGTCGTGGTGGTGGTCGTGGTCGTCGTGGTCGTGGTCGTCGGGAGCCCGGTGATGTTGAGCGGCGGTGGCACCAGCGCCAGCGCGACGATCGAGAGCGCCGGCGCGAACGCCAGGTTCGCAGCGGACCGCAACTGACCCGCCCAGGCACCGGCGGACGAGGCCGACCACACGCCGGGCACGAGGACCCAGACCGACGACGGGAGTGACCGCGCCCCGCGACCGCCCCGCAGCGAGGTGACGAGCTTGCGGTACGCCGTGTCGGCGGCGACGAGACGCGAACCTGCGGTCACGAGGGACCGCGTCGCCCGCACGAGCGGTGGTCGCCCGGTCGGGCGGGAGATCGCGAGCGCGATGCCACGCGCGAGGCTCTCGATGCCCTCGTAGCGCAGGTTAAGCACGGCGGACGCCAGGGAACCGGCGTTCGACGACGGGGCGGCGAGCCCGAGTGTGCGGTACATCGTCGCCTCGGACGCGGCACCCCGTTCGAGCTCTGCGAGGGTGAACTGGAGCGTCACCCTGTCGAACGCCGCCGGATCCGTGGCGTGGGTGCGCACGTCGCGCAGCATCGGCGAGAGCGTGTTCGACTCGTCGACGAGCGCCGCGACGGCTGCGACCCACGTCTCGTTGGTCCGCCGGCCCACCCCAGGGGACGACTTCACGACCTGGTCGACGACCTCGCCGACCACGAGGCAGACGAGGAGGACGACCACGACGCCGATGACGACGCGCCAGTGCTCGCGCCGGGTAGGCGGCAGGGCACGGCGGCCGCGTCGATCGGGCATCAGCCCGACGCTAGCGGTCCGGAAGTGGCCGGTTCTGGAGTCGTCGCGCGGCGAATCGACCGCCGGGCGTCATTCGCCGACAGCGCCTCCACTGACGTTCACCTCGGACTTCGTCGTCCGCCAGAAGACCGTCGGCCTGATCGCCTCCGGGTTGACACGGCTCTTGTGCTTGATCGCCAGCTCGACCAGCGAGGCGACGTGCTCGTCGTTCAGCAGGTGCGGCTGCAGCCCGAGGTCGGGCAGCTTCGTCGCGATCGCGTTGTAGTAGTGCTCTTCCTTCTCGACGCGGGGGTCGGGGATCGACTCGATCGTGACCGGCACAGGCGAGACGCGCTTGACCCACTCGGCGAGCCCGGTCACCGAGAACGACTCGGTGAACTGGTTGAAGACGCGGAACTCTCCGCGCGCAGCCGGGTTCATACAGGCGAGCTCGAGGCAGGCGAGCGTGTCGCGGATGTCGAGCATGCCCCGCGTCTGGCCGCCCTTGCCGTAGACGGTGAGCGGGTAGCCGACGGCGGCTTGGACGGCGAACCGGTTGAGGACGGTGCCGAACACGGCGTCGTAGTCGAACCGGGTCTCGAGATCCGGGTGCATCGCCGTCTCCGGGGTCGCTTGTCCGTAGACGACGCCCTGGTTGAGGTCGGTCGATCGCAGGCCCCAGATCTTGCAGGCGAACTGGATGTTGTGGCTGTCGTGCACCTTGGACAGGTGGTAGAAGGAGCCCGGCTGCTTCGGGTACGGCAGGACGTCGGTCCGGCCCTTGTGGGTGATCTCGATGTAGCCCTCTTCGATGTCGATGTTCGGCGTGCCGTACTCGCCCATCGTGCCGAGCTTGACGATGTGGATCTCGGGGTTGAGCTCGGCGATCACGTACAGGAGGTTGAGCGTCCCCACGACGTTGTTCACCTGGGTGTAGACGGCGTGCTTACGGTCGATCATCGAGTACGGCGCGCTGCGCTGCTCCGCGAAGTGGATGATCGCCTCGGGTTCGAACGAACGGACCGTCTCGTAGAGGAACGGGTAGTCGTTCAGGTCGCCGATGAAGGCCTCAACGGTGTGCCCGCTGACCTCTTTCCACGTCGACACACGACGGTGCATCTGACGGATCGGGACGAGGGAGTTCGAGCCCATCTCGTCGTCGTAGTGCCGACGGATGAGGTTGTCGACGACACCTACTTCGTGACCGCGCTGGGAGAAGTGGAGTGCGGTCGGCCATCCAAGGTAGCCGTCGCCCCCTAGAACGAGAATCCGCATCGGGCTGTCCTTCCTGTCATGCGCCAGTTACCCGTCAGTCCCACCGACGACGCAGCATCGCAGACCGCGGGGATCAGCGAGGTTGGTAGCCGTCAGCGGGGGCGCGACGCGACATAGTGACACTTGTAGTTTGGTTGTGCGAGCGCGCAGCTTAGTCGAGCCGCGGCAAACCGGAACACCCCCCGATCACGGCGGATCGCCGCCCGATCCGGTGCCCGGCGGGACCGCCCCGACGGTGCGATGCTCGTTACCGACGCCGGTGTGGCGCAGCTGGCAGCGCAGACGACTTGTAATCGTCAGGTCGTGGGTTCGAGTCCCACCACCGGCTCCAAGGATCAGAAATGCCCCTCTGAGCTGGGAACGCGTGCGCCGGGTCGGGCACGCCGGCCCAGACGGGCTACTCGGGGAGGTGACAAACGGCCTCGACGTTGTTGCCGTCGGGATCGCGCACGAACGCGCCGTAGTAGCCGGGGTGGTACTCGGGCCAGAGGCGGGGCTCGTAGAGCACCTCGGCCCCCTGCGCCACAGCAGCATCGAAGAAGGCCCGCACGGCCGCCCGGTCGGCGGCGTGGAAGGCGATGTGGGCCTCGCGGAAGCCCTCGCCCGTCACCGCCGGGCCGACCCAGAACTCGGGCCTCTCCCCGACGCCGAAGCCGACAACCTCCCCGAAGTCCATCACCCGCCCGCCGCCCAGTGGTGCGAGGACGGCGTCGTAGAAGGCGATGGTCCTGGTGACGTCGGAACACTGGATTGCCAGATGATCGATCATGACCACATCATGGTCCCGCCCGGGAAGCCGTGGAAGGCATCCCACCGGGCGGGGGTGCGGCGCCTCCCCGGCGACGGCGCCCTGGCGAGACCTATCCGCCCGCCCGGGGGGGCACGCGTCGGTCGGCTTCGGCCCGCGACCCACAAGGCGGCCCCCTGACGCGGCGATAGGGTCGTTGGGTGCCCGTCGCCGACTCGGACTTCCTCTCGGCGTGCTGGTGCGAACCCGTCGCCCGAACGCCCGTGTGGTTCATGCGTCAGGCGGGGCGCTCGCTCCCGGAGTTCCGGGCGCGCCGCGGCGCCGAAAGCATCCTCGAGGCGGTACGCGACCCGGAGCTCGCCGCCGAGCTCACCTGCCAACCCGTGCGCCGCTACGGTGTCGACGCCGCGATCCTCTTCTCCGACATCATGGTCCCGTACGCCGCGCTCGGCTGCGGCGTCGGAATCGTCCCCGGGTCGGGCCCCGTCGTCGACCCGCCGTTCCGCGCCGGGTCCGACCTCGAACGCCTGCGCCCGCTCGAACCAGATTCCGACACGCCCTACGTCCTCGAGACGGTGCGCCGCGTCGTCGAGTCCGTCGCGGTCCCCGTCATCGGCTTCGCCGGGGCGCCGTTCACGATCGCGAGCTACCTCGTCGAAGGAGGACCCTCCCGCGACTTCGTCCGGACCAAGGCATTGATGCACGCCGAACCGGGGATCTGGTTCGGGCTCGTCGACCGCCTCGCCGGGATCGCGATCGCCTCGCTGCGCAGCCAGGTCCAGGCCGGGGCGAAGGCGATCCAGCTCTTCGACAGCTGGGCGGGAGGGCTCAGCCGCGCCGACTACGAGCGGTTCGTCCTCCCCGCGACCAGCCGCATCCTCGAGGCGCTCGCGGACCTCGCCGTCCCGCGCATCGTGTTCGGGGTCGGCACCGGGGAGATCCTCGACCTGATGGCGGCGGCGGGCGCCGACGTCGTCGGTGTCGACTGGCGGGTGCCGCTCGACCGGGCGGCGGCGCGGGTCGGGGACCGCACCGCGCTCCAGGGCAACCTCGACCCGGCGATCTGCCTCGCCGGCTCCGACGCCGCCGAAGCGGCCACCCGCCGCATCCTCGCCGAGGGCCGGGCCGCGGCGGGACACGTGTTCAACCTCGGCCACGGCGTCCTGCCCGAGACCGAACCCGCGGTGCTGCAGCGCCTCGTCGAGCTCGTCCACACCTGGGTCCCCGGAGAGGCGGGGTAGCCCGGTGACGACCGGCGTCCTCGTGATGGCCTACGGCACGCCACGCGGCCCCGACGACGTCGAGGCGTTCTACACCGACATCCGGCGCGGGCGTGCGCCGACCGCCGCCCAGCTCGCCGAGCTCCAGTCCCGCTACGCGGCGATCGGCGGCGTCTCACCGCTCGCCGAGAAGACGGCGGCGCAGCTCGCCGCCCTCGGCCGGGCGCTCGAGGCGGCCTCGCCGGGGCATTTCCGCACCGCCTACGGCGCCAAGCACTCCGCCCCGAAGATCGAGGCCGCCGTCGACGGGCTCGCCGACGCCGGTGTCGCGGCGATCGTCGGCCTTGTCCTCGCACCCCACTACTCGGTCGGGAGCGTCGGCGAGTACCTCGCCCGGGCCCGGGAACGGGCGCGAGAGCGGGGCGTCCCCGCGGTCTTCGTCGAACGCTGGGGAGCGGAACCAGAGCTCATCGAGCTGCTCGCCGGGCGCACGCTGGCGGCGGTCGCCTCGCTCGGTGATCGCCCCGGGATCGAGGTCGAGGTCGTCTTCACGGCGCACAGCCTGCCGGCCCGCTTCGCCGCCGCCGGGGACCGCTACCCCGAGGAACTCGCCGAGACGGCCGCGCTCGTCGCCGCGCGGTGCGGTCTCGCGCACTGGCGGACGGGCTGGCAGAGCGCCGGCCGCACCGACGAGGCCTGGCTCGGTCCTGACATCCTCGAGCTCCTCGAGCTCCTCGCCGCCGAGGGGGCCCGGGCCGTCGTGGTCTGCGCGGCCGGCTTCACCTCCGACCACCTCGAGCTCTGCTACGACCTCGACATCGCCGCGGCCCGGCGCGCCGGCGAGCTCGGGCTCGCCTTCGCCCGCACCGCCTCGCTGAACGACGATCCGGGGCTCGCGAGCCTGCTCGCGCGTCTCGTCGCGGCCGCCGACCCCGCCCCACCCGGCGGCGCCTGACCCGGCGCGAGGGACTTTCGATGGCGCGAAGACGGGTTCTCGTCGCCGGTGCCGGCGTGAGCGGGCTCGTCGCCGCCCGGGCCCTCGCCGCCGACCACGACGTCGTGCTGGCCGAGGCCGCCGACAGCGTCGGCGGCAAGATGCGAACCAGCACGTTCCGCGACCGCCCGCTCGACACGGGGCCGGACGTCTTTCTCACCCGCAACCCGGCGGCGGTCGAGCTCTGTCGCGAGCTCGGACTCGGCGACGAGCTCATCGCCCCGTCGACGTCGCGGGCCGCGATCTGGGCGCGCGGCGCGCTGCGGCCGTTCCCCCCGGGGCTCGCCCTCGGGATCCCGGTCAAGCTGCTCGCCCTGCTGCACTCGGGCGTCGTGTCGCCAGCGGCCATCGCCCGCGCCGCGACCGACCTCGTCCCGCGGGGGCCGGTGGCACCGGTGGACCTCGGCGCCGGACCGGCAGGCGCCGACCTCGCCGTCGGCGCCGTCGTCGGGCGCCGTCTCGGGCGCGAGGTTGTCGAGACGCTCGTCGACCCGCTCCTCGGCGGGATCAACGCCGGGGACGTACGTCAGCTGTCGTTCGCCGCCAGCGCGCCCGAACTCGCCCGGGCGATCGCCGGGCGCTGGTCCGTGCTCCTGGCGTTGCGCGCCTACCTGGCAGCCGGCAAGGTGCCCCGCAAGCGGGGGACGCCGATCTTCCTCGGCCTGGCGGGGGGGCTCGAGACGCTGGCCCGCCGCCTCGAGGAGGAGTGTCGCGCCGCCGGCGTCGAGATCCGCACCAACGCCGCCGTCGGCCAGCTCGTCCGCGATCCCGCCGCTCGCGCCTGGCGCGTCCCGGTTGGCGAGACCGAGCTCGCCTGCGACGGCGTCCTGCTCACGGTGCCGAGCAACGTCTCGGCAGGGATCCTCGGGGGCCTCGCCCCCGAGGCCGCCGAGCTGCTCGGCGCCATCGCCTACTCCGGCGTCGTCACCGTCGCCTTCGCCTGGCCCGCGGACGTCCTCGCCGGGTCGCGGCTCGCCCTGGTGGGGAGCGGCGTGCTCGTCCCCCGCGGTCACGGGCTGCTCACGACCGCCCTCAGTTTGACCTCGTCGAAATGGCCCCGTTCGGCGCGGCCCTCCGAGATCGTCGTGCGCGCCTCGGCCGGCCGCCTGGGGGACTGGCGCGCCCTCACGCTCGGCGACGACGAGCTCATCGGCCGGTTGCGGGCCGAGATCGCGACGGTCCTCGGCATCGGCACTTCGCCCCTCGGGGTTCTCGTCAGCCGCTGGCCAGACTCGTTCCCGCAGTACACCGTCGGCCATCTCACCCGTGTCGCGCGGATCGAGTCGCTCGCCGCGGGCCTCGGGCCGGTCGCGCTGACCGGCGCATGGGCGCACGGCATCGGGGTCCCGTCGTGCATCACCAGCGCGCAGCGCGCCGCCGCCGCGCTGCGAGGAGCGCTCGATTGATGACGGGGTGGGCGCGCTCCCCGACGGCGGGTCTGGCCGGGCGGGCCGCCCTCGCCCTCGTGGCCGGGGGCCTCGTCGGCTGCTCGCTCCCGCCGTTCGGGCCCTGGTTCCTCGGGCCGATCGGCCTCGGCGTGGCCGCCTGGACCATCCGGGGAAGCCGTTGGCGGGCGCGCGCGTTCACCGGGTTACTCGTCGGGGTTGGCCAGTTCACGATCGGCTGCGTCTGGGCGCTCGAGTTCACCGGGCTCGGCTACGTCGTCCTCGTCGCCTTCGAGTCGGCGTTCATCGCCATCGCCCTCGCCGTCGTCCCGTCCGGGCGCGGACGGCTTCTCGCGTTCGCCGGCTCGCTCACGATCCTCGAGTGGGCCCGCGACCACTGGCCCTTCGGCGGGCTTCCGATCGGGAGCGCCGCCATCGGCCAGGCCGGTGGGCCGCTCGCCGGGCTCGCCCGGATCGGCGGCCCACTCGCCGTCGGCGCGGCCGTCGCCCTCGCGGGAGCCGGGCTCGCCGCCGTGGCGGGTGGCGCCTGGCCGCGCCGTGCCACCCTCAGGCACCTGACCCTCGGCCCGGTGCTCGCGGGACTGGCGGCGCTGGGAGCCGTCGCGCTGGGCGCCGGCCTCGCCGGCTTCGCCCCGGACGGCGGGCCCGGCCGGGCCGAGATCTCCGTGGCGATCGCCCAGGGCGGGGGGAGGCGCGGCATCGGCTCGCTCGCGGTGCCCGCCGGCCACGTCTTCGCCGCGACGCAGCGCGCCTCGTCCCGGGTCCGGCCGCCGGTCGACCTCGTGGTGTGGCCCGAGGACGCCGTCCCCCTCGCCGGCCCGCTCACCGGCAGCGCCAGGGCGGGGCAGATCGCGAACCTCGCCCGGCGGTTGCACACGACGGTCCTCGCCGGCGTGACCTCCCCGGTCGGTCGCCGCCGGTTCCTGAACGAGATCGTCGCCTGGGGTCCCTCCGGCCGGATCGTCGGCACGGTCGAGAAGGCCCACCCGGTGCCCTTCGGCGAGTACGTGCCCCTGCGCGGCTTCTTCTCCCGGATAGCGAGCCTCTCAGGCGTACCCCGTGACGTGATCGTCGGCCATAACGACGGGGAGCTCACCACGCCGGCGGGCAAGGTCGCGGTCCTCAACTCCTTCGAGACGTTCTTCGCCGACCGGGCGCGCAGCGGCGTGCGGGCCGGCGGCGAGCTGCTCGTCGTCGAGACGAACACGGCCTCGTACGCGACGGACGCCATCCCCGCGGCCGAGCTCGCGGCTTCACGGCTGCAGGCGATCGCCGAGGGTCGCACCCTCGTCCAGGCGGCGACGACCGGCTACTCGGCGGTCGTCGACCCCGACGGGAACGTCGTCGTCCGAAGCCGCCTCGGCACCCCGGACTTGTTGCAGGCGCAGGTCGCGTTCCGGACGGGGATGACGCTCTACGCCCGCTTCGGCGACTGGCCGGTCCTCGCGGCGGCCGCGGCCGCCCTGGCCGGTGGCTGGGCGCTCCAGTTGGGCACCGTCGGGCGCCGGGGTGCGCACGTGGTGGCACGGCGCCGGCACCGGCACCGGCACCGGCGCGGAGGCGTGCCCCGGCCCGCCTAGCTTTGGTGTCCCGCGGCGGTCGGCCTCGATCCGCCGGCGGAGCGGGAGCCAACCTCGACGAGAGTGGGGCGTGACGGCGCATCTGAGCGTCCAGGAGCCGCTGGCTCGGTGGCAACAGCTCCGACCGCGCACCCAGGGCTCGCCTCGTGGCGGCGTCCGCCACACGAGGTCCGTGGACGGAAGTGCTAGACCGCGCTCAGTTCGTCGGCCGCGACCCCGCCCGAACCCGGTCCGGCATCCCCGGACCCGGGGTCCGCCGGTTCGGCGACGGCGTTCGGCGTGTTGAACAGGTAGCGGTTGAAGATCGTGAACTTGCCGACCCACAGCACGCCGTAGGTACAGAAGTTGGCGAGCTCGACGAGGATCGTCACGCCCATCTTCGAGTGCGTGATGTGGTGCGCCTCGACGGACGCGAGGTGCACGGCACCGGTCGAGAGCAGGACTCCCGCGATGGCGATCGTCCAGAACGGGACGACCTCTTTCATCATGTGCGACTTGCCGGTCTTGCCCCAGGTCCAGGTGCGGTTCAGCCAGTAGGCAGGTGCGGTCGCGATCGAGGTCGCGAGCAGGTTGCTCTCCGCCGCCGAGCCGACCTTCAGGACCCGGAAGAAGATGTAGAGCATCCCGAGGGTGAGCACCGTCGAGATCACGGAGACGGACGTGAAGCGCCAGACCTTGGGAAAGTTCGGGTGCTTCATCAGCTGGCGCGCGAAAAGGAACGGGTGAAGAAGCGCTTGACGCATTAGCCACCGAGTGTACCGTCTCCACGTGGGTGTACAGACCGCGCCGCTCCTCGACCTGCTCGCACTGGAGCAGATTGAGGAGAACATCTTCCGCGGCGTCAGCCTCGACGAGACCCGGCGGCGCGTCTTCGGGGGCCAGGTGGCCGCCCAGGCGCTCGTCGCGGCGGGCCGGACAGTCGAGGCGCGACGCGTCCACTCGCTGCACGCCTACTTCCTGCGGCCCGGGGACTCCCACCGCCCGATCCTCTACGAGGTCGAGCGGATCCGCGACGGCCGGTCCTTCACGACCCGCTGGGTGATCGGGATCCAGAAGGGCGAGCCGATCCTCGGGATGATGTGCTCGTTCCACCGCGACGAGGAGGGCCTCGTGCACGGCGACCGCATCCCGCAGGTCCCCGACCCCGAGACGCTCCCGACGCTCGCCGACGCGCTGCAGGGCCGCGACGACGACCCGGCGCCGACCTTCATCAACACCTACGGCCTCGACCTGCGCTTCGTGACCGAATACCCGTGGGAGCACCACACCACGCCGTCGGAAAAGGAGCAGCTCTGGTGGCGCGCGACGGGCCCGGTCGGCGACGACCCGCTCCTCCACTCGGCGATCCTCACGTTCGCCTCCGACCTCACCCTCGTCGACACGATCCTCCAGCGCCACGGCAGGACGCCGTTCGACGAGCACTTCGTCGGGGCGAGCCTCGACCACAGCCTGTGGTTCCACCGGCCCTTCCGCGCCGACGAGTGGCTCTTTTACGACCAGACGAGCCCGATCGCCTTCGGCGGCAGGGGGCTCGCCCGCGGCCTGCTGTTCTCGCGGTCCGGGGACGTCGTCGCCAGCGCCGTCCAGGAGGGGCTCGTCCGGTTGAAAGCGCCCCACTGACCAGGACCTCGCGCGACCCGCAGGTCGTGTCAGTTCTTGGGATCGGGCGGCGCGGACCGGCGCTGTTTCACGACCCGCTTGGTGACGCCGGCGACGACGCCGATGCGGCGCGCCGCCTGTCGCGCCGCGCGCCCCGCCTCGGGCGCCATCGCTCCGGCGACGATCCCGGCGGTCTCGAACGCGCTGGGCACCCGTGGCGCCGGCTTGCCGTCCTGATCGACGGCGGGCCGGGGCGGGCGGGGCTGGTCGACGTAGAGCGTCGCGCGCTCGATCCACAGCACGAGCAGTGCCACGGCCTCCGAGAGCAGCACGCCGGCGAGGTGGAGGCGCGAGTACTCAAAGATCGGCGCGACGATCAGGATGAGCGCGACGACGAAATCACCGACGTGGTGGAGGCGCCGGCTCAGCAGTCCGATCGCGCTCACCCGGCCCTTGGTGACCACGTTGAGCAGCAACAGCAGCACGCCGGCGGCGGCCAGCGCGATCTCAGCCCCCCCGGTCGTGTGGAAGCCGACGGCGATCAGTGCGATCGCGACGACGTACTCGGCGATCTGGTGCCCGAGAAAGGGGACGCGTCGCCGCGCGCGGGCGCGCTTCACCCCCGGCTCAGCTGGCTGTCGTCCGGCGCGCACCGACGGTCAACCGCCCCGGCGCCGCTGTTGATCAGCTACCGGAGTCCTTCGGCACCTCGGCGTCCTTGGGCACCTCGGCCGCCTTTGCCGCCTCGGCCGCCTTCGAGGACTCCTCGCCTTCGGAGAGGCCCTTCTTGAATTCGTGTGAGGCACTTCCGAGGCCGCGGGCGAGCTCGGGCAGCTTGCTACCACCGAAGAGCAACACGATGACGACGACGGCGATGATGATGAGGCCGTCCGGCCCGAAGATATTCGCGAGCACGCCTGCAGACACAGGCCCTCCTCTCGTAGTGGCCCAATGCTAGACGGCCCGGACCCCGCGCGGTATGGCCCTCACCAGGAACGACGCGGACGAGCCGCCCGGATCGGTAAGGTGGCCCGATGTCCGCGGCCGCCCGACCGGACCCAGTCGGCACGGCGCTCGTCGGCGCGCGACCACGAGGGGGCGGGATTCGACCGTGACGACGCCGATGCGTTCCGGTCATGAGGGGCGAATCGCCGCCGGTGCCGAACCGGCGGCGTTGACGGTCTCCGCGGGCACCGGCCGGCAGCCGGGTGAACCGGCGTGGCGGGGGGTACCCGTCGCCGAGGCGATCGAGGACTACCGGCTCGCCTGTCTCTCCCAGGCGGTCGACGAGCGCCAGCTCACCATCCACAAGCAGGGCGCCGCCTACTTCCACGTCTCGGGCGCCGGGCACGAGGCGCTGCTGATCGGGCTCGCCCGCTCGCTGCGCGCCGGATATGACTGGTTCTTCCCCTACTACCGGGATCTCGCCCTCGTCCTCGCCCTCGGTGTGACCCCCCACGACGTGCTCCTGCAGTGCGTCGGGGCGGCCGCCGACCCGGCGTCGGGCGGGCGCCAGATGCCCTCGCACTGGGGAAGCGCCGCCCTCCACATCGTCACCCAGTCGAGCGCGACGGGAAGCCAGTGCCTGCCGGCGGTCGGCTGTGCCGAGGCCGGGCGCTACATCGCCACCCATGGCCTGCCGGGCATCGAGGCCCACGCCGACGAGGTGACCTTCGTCTCCCTCGGCGAGGGTGCCACCTCGGAGGGCGAGTTCTGGGAGAGCCTGAACACCGCCTGCCGCCTGCGACTCCCCGTCGTCTACGTGGTCGAGGACAACGGCTTCGCGATCTCCGTCCCCGCCGCCGACCAGGCCCCGGCGCCGATCTCCACCCTCGTCGCCGGCTTCCCCGGCCTCGCGGTCGTGGAGCTCGACGGCTGCGACTACTTCGCCGTGCGCACGCGCGGGGCCGAGGCGATCGAGCGGGCGCGCTTCGGGGCCGGGCCCGTCCTCATCCACGCCCACGTCGTGCGGCTGCACTCGCACTCGTCGTCGGACGACGAGACGAAGTACCGCCACGCCGCCGCCATCGCCGAGGACCGCGCCCACGACCCCGTGCGGCGCCTGGGCGACGAGCTCATCGACGCCGGCTTCCTCGACGAGAGCCGGGCGGCGGCCATCCGCGACGACGCGCACGCCGCCGCCGCCGAGGCGGGCCGGGACGCGCTGCACGCCGCCAAGCCCGACCCGGCCTCCGCGATGGCGCACGTCTGGCACCTGCCGCAGCTGCCGGATCCCCCCACGCCGGAGCGCAACGGCGAGCTCGTCACGCTCGGCGAGGCGATCCGCCGCACGCTGCACGAGGTGATGGCGGGCGACGAGCGGGTGCGCGTCTTCGGTGAGGACGTCGCCGACTCGCCCGACGAGAACCTCGCGGGCCTCGGGGGGGTCTTCGGGCTCACCCGCGGGCTGCAGCGGGCCTTCGGCGACGACCGTTGCTACAACACGCCGCTCGCCGAGGCGAACATCGTCGGGCGGGGGATCGGCCAGGCGACCCGCGGCCTGCACCCGGCGGTCGAGATCCAGTTCTTCGACTACATCTGGACCGCGATGCAGCAGCTCCGCACCGAGGCGGCGACGACGAGGTGGCGCTCCGCCGGCGCGTTCTCCGTGCCACTCGTCGTGCG
This sequence comes from uncultured Acidimicrobiaceae bacterium, assembly GCA_963823945.1. Lineage (GTDB taxonomy): Bacteria > Actinomycetota > Acidimicrobiia > Acidimicrobiales > Bog-793 > Bog-793. The sequence goes on along the minus strand of CAWGNK010000003.1, from coordinate 424,365 downwards.
AGTCGCGATCGGCGGCTACCTGCGCGGCGGCGCGATCTGGCACTCGCAGTCCGGCGAGTCGATCTTCACGCACATCCCGGGGCTCATCGTCATGTTCCCGTCGCGCGCCCGCGACGCCGCGGGGCTCCTGCGCGCCGCCTTCCGGTGCGAGGACCCGGTGCTGTTCCTCGAGCACAAGCACCTCTTCCGCCAGCGCTACGCCGCCGACCCCTACCCGGGACCGGACTACGTCGTCCCGCCGGGACGGGCGGCGACCGTGCGTCCAGGGCGCGACCTCACCGTCGTCACCTGGGGGGCGACCGTCCAGCGCTCGCTGCTCGCCGCCCAGGAGCTCGCGATCGAAGGGTTGGACGCCGAGGTGATCGACCTGCGCACCCTGGCGCCCTGGGACAGGGAGACCGTCGCCGGCTCGGTCGACCGCACCGGCCGCTGCCTCGTCGTCCACGAGGACGTCCTCACGTCCGGGTTCGGCGCCGAGGTCGTCGCCTTCGTCGCCGCCACCTGCTTCGCCCAGCTCGACGCGCCCGTCCGCCGGGTGGGGGCCAAGGACGCCTGGGTCGGCTACGACCCCGGCCTCGAAGGGGCGGTGCTGCCCCAGACCGCCGACATCGTCACGGCGGCGCGCGACCTCGCCGCCTACTGACGCTTCTCGTCGGGGTCCGACGGCGCCGGCTGGGCGCCGAAGAGGCGGTCGACCTCGGGCTCGGTGTCCGCCCGCGGCAGGCGCTTGCGCCAGCCCCTCTCCGCCGCGGCGAGCGCCCGGTTCGGCGAATAGCGCTGCGTCGCCCGCACGATGAGGCGCGAGCTCAGGATCAGCCCGACGACCATCACGACGAGCAGCATCGCCGCGTCGTGCGAGAGGGCGTGCTGGCCCGGGAAGGGGCTGTCGTAGTCGGCCCAGGCCACATAGGTGAGGTACGGGACGGCCGAGTGGAGGAACGCCCCCGTCGGGTAGCCGGTCCCGTTCGTGCCGGCGGTGTAGAGCAGCGGCGCCGTCTCGCCGATCGAGATCGCGATGGCGACGACCAGCCCGGTGAGGATCCCCGGCACGGCCGACCGCAGCACGACCTTGCGCAGCATGTACGACTTCACCATGCCGAGCGCCTCGCCGCCCTCGCGGTACGCGAGCGGCACCTGGTTGAGGGCGAGCTCGGTCGACTTGGCGATGTAGGGCACGACGAGCATCGAGAGCACGATGAGCGCCGAGAGCAGCGAGAAGCCCCAGTGCAGGCCGATCACGAGGGCGAGGTAGCCGACGTAGCCGAACACGATCGAGGGGATTCCGCTCAGCACCTCCGAGGCGCTCCGCAACACCGTCGAGAAGATGCTGGGGCGGCAGAACTCGGAGAGGTAGATCCCCGTCCCGATGCCGACGATCCCGGCGATCACGGCGACGCCGAAGGTGATGAGCAGCGTCCCCAGGATGTCGTTGGCGAGGCCGCCGCCGAGCCCGGCTGGCCCGGTCCACAGCACGTTCCAGCGCCAGCCGCTGATGCCCCGCTCGAACACTCCCGAAAGGATCCACACCACCGGCGCGACGAGGAAGGCGAGCCCGAGGCCGCAGATCCCCCACCACAGGGAGTTGGCGACGCGGCGGCGCCGCAGGATCACCGGCGGCGCCGGCGGTCCGCCGTGACCGGCACGCCGCGGCGCCGTGACGGCGCCGGGGGGCGACGCCATCAGAAGCCCGCCCCGACGGGGAGCACGGCGCCCTTGGCGGAACGCCGGATGATCACCCGGGCGAAGATGTTGGCGACGAGCGAGATGAGGAGGAGCACGAGCGCCAGCTCGGCCAGCGCCCGCACGGCGAGCCCGCTCGGGTCGGTCTGGGCCGAGTCGAGCGAGGTGACGATGGTGGCGGCGATCGTGTTGAACACGCCGTAGATGTTCGAGGCGACCACACTCTGGCCGCCACAGATCAGCGCGACGGCGATCGTCTCGCCGAGTGCCCGCCCGAGGCCGAGGATGGCGGCGCCGATCACCCCGGTGCGCACCCAGCGCGCCTGGACGCGCCGGAAGACCTCGGCGTCGGTCATGCCGAGCGCCTCGGCGCCTTCCTTTGTCGTCTCGGGCACCTGACGCAGAAGGTCGCGGGTCGTCGCGGCGATGATCGGGATGATCATCGCCGCCAGCACCAGCCCACTCGTGAGGAGACCTTCGCCGTCTCCTACGGAACCCCGGAAGATGTCGAACGGCGGGATGTTCGGCAGATGGGTGAGCGTCGGGTAGATCTCCCGCGCGATCCACGGCCCGAACGTGAGGGCCCCCCAGATGCCGATGACGACGCTCGGGATGCCGGCGAGGATCTCGAGGCAGATCCCGATCACCGTGCCGATCTTGGCGGGGAGCTTCTCCACGACCATGACGGCGGCGCCGATGGCGATCGGCAGCCCGATGACGATCGCGATCGCCGACGATTCGAGTGTGCCGGCGATGAGCGGCCAGGCGCCGAACTCGGCACCAAGCAGGTGGGCGACCCCGCCGGAGTGGGAGATCGTCCCGTAGGTGTCGCCGTTCGTCCACACGCTCGAGGTGAGGAAGTGCCAGCCGTTGTAGCGGATCGACGGCATCGCCTCGTCGAGCAGGACGACGAGCATGGCGATCACCGCCGCGAAGGGCACCACCGCCAGCAGCCCTGTTCCCCACCTGAGGACGAACTCGACGGTCGGGCTCGACCGCCGCCGGGCGGCTGCGGACGTGTGGTCCGTGGTCGACCCATCGCCAGGCACCAGAGGTGGCCGGGACGATCTTCCCGTCCCGGCCACCTCTTTACCTGTCGACACCGCACGCCCCTTGGTCACGGGCCTGCCCATGCACGTTGAACGTCGCTTCGCGATGAACGGGCATCCCGTGACCGGCGAGGACGCCTAGTAGGTGATCTTCTGCAGCAGCTTGATGGCCACCTCGAGCGCGTTGAGCGGCAGCGGCCGGAAGAGCAACGGGTTGCCCCCGCTGTCAAGGAACGAGTTCGCGGCGCCGTGCTTCGGGTCCATGCCCCAGGCGAGCTCTGCCACGACGGCGTGGGCCGTCGCCTCGCTCGGCTGCGACTTCAGCACGATGGCGTATTCGAAGTTGACGTCCGGGTAGCCGTTGGGGGCCTTCCTCGAGTCGATGAGCGTCATCGCCCCGTTTGCCGTGATCGACTTGTAGGCGTTCACCTCGTTGTCGATCGAACGCGGCGTCGGCAGCTCGAAGTTGCCCGAGCCGTTCAGCAGTGCCGCCCAGCCAAGCGCCGGACCCGGGGTCGTGCTCTCGGCCGCCGGCAGGTAGCTGTTGCCCAGGTAGCTGATGGAGTACTGGTTCGCCTGGACACCCGCGAGGATGCCCGAGTTACCGCTCTCCGACAGCTCGCCGGTGACCGTCGGCCAGCTCGAGTAGAGGAGCTGCGGGCCGTCGTAGGGGGAGTTGTGCACCCAGCTCTTCGAGTCCCCGTAGTAGAGGTACGAGGTGAAAAGGAAGGTGTCGCCGCTCGAGTCCACGCGACGGATCGGAACGATCGTCTTGGCGGGGAGTTTCACACGCGGGTTCAGCTTGACGATGGCCGGGTCGGTCCAGGTGGTGATCGATCCGTCGTAGATCCCGGCGAGAATCTTCGCGTTCAACTTCAGGTGCACCGAGGTCTTGACGCCGGGGAGGTTGTAGACGACATCCTGGCCGGAGACCACGACCGGGATGTTCTCGACGGCGGGCGGTCCCGTCAGTGTCGCCTTCGGGAGGAACCCGTCGGACGCACCGATGTTGATCGTGCCGTTCTCGGCCTCGGACTGCCCGAGACCCGAGCCACCCTTGCCGGGCGTGACCGGGACCGGGGGGGTCGCCGCCGCCCACTCCTGCCAGAGCGGGTAGAACAGCGAAGAGCCGGCCTCGGTCAGCGTCGGCGGGCTCGCCGGCGCCAGCGCCTCGAGTGCCGCCAGTTCCTTCTCGGCCTGGCCCATCGAGGGCTTCGTCGTCGTCGCACCGCCGGGTGAGGCGACGATCGCGCCGAGTCCGAGGGTGGTGGCGAGCACGACTGTCGCGATCCCCATCACTCGGGCACGGCCAAGGCGCCTGCGCCACGTCGTACCTACTGCGTCCGTGTACATGACTTCGCTGTACTCCTTTCGGTCCTCCGCCCGGGCGGGCGGTGTGCGGGGCAGTTGCCACCAGAAGATCCCGGCTCCGTCCCCGGTCTCCTGGAACTCACGGCGACCCCTTTAGGGTCCACCGGTCGGTTCGAGCTCGCCGCCGATGTACCGGGCGGTTTCTGGCCGCTCGGGGCGGCTGAAGAGCTCGACGGTCGGGGCCGTCTCGATCATGCGGCCCTCGTAGAAGAAGATCGTGTTGTCCGAGCAACGGCGCGCCTGGTTCAGGTCGTGCGTGACGATGATCACCGTCAGGCCCGGCGTGAGGCGGTGCACCAGCTCCTCGACGGCCTCGGTCGACCGCGGGTCGAGCGAGGATGTCGGTTCGTCGAGCAGCAGCACCTCCGGCTCGACGGCGAGGGCGCGGGCCAGGCAGAGCATCTGCTGCTGGCCACCGGAGAGGCGGAACGGCGAGTCGTGCAGGCGGTCCGCCACGTGGCTCCAGAGGCCGACCTCGGCGAGCCGGGTCTCGGCGATGTCCCGGAGATCCGAGTGCTTCGCCATCCGGTGCGCCTTCACCCCCGAGACGATGTTGTCGAGGATCGACATCGGGAACGGGTTCGGCCGCTGGAAGACCATGCCGACGCGCCGCCGCAGCACGAGCGGGTCCATCGCGGGGCTGTAGATCTCGTCGTCGTAGAGGGAGATCTGGCCGTGATGCCAGAAATCCCGGACCTTGTCGTTCATCCGGTTGAGCGAACGCAGGAACGTCGTCTTGCCGGACCCCGACGGGCCGATCAGCGCGGTGATCGTCCCCCGAGGGAATCCCACGCTGATGTCCTGCATGATCGTCTTCTCGCCGAACCCCAGGGACACCTGGTGGGCATGCATGATGTCGGTGTCCTCTAGCAGCGTTGTCCCGGTTGCGCGGTCGCTGTCGAACAAGGAAGTCGCCTCTGGCTGGAAGGGATTCACCACCACGCCGCGAACGTACCCAGGCCACTTGAACCCCAAAAGAACGCCAGGTGACCAGATGATGACGGCCGCGTGAAAGCTTCCCGACGCAGATCGGGCGGGGTCGCGAGCCAGCTCAGGAAGGTTTCCCGGACAGGTCTTCGCCTCCCGCGCCGGGTCCGCACGGGGCGGACGATGCGACGGGCACCTGTCCGGTTCGCCGGGGTTCCGCGACGCCGTCGCCCCGCACCGTTGCGATTCGTCGCCGCCACCGCCAGGACGGGCGCCGCAGGCGAGATCGCCGGCGTCCGCCGCATCCGGGAGCCGGAGACCCGGCCCGTTCCCGCCAGCGGCGCTCGGCGAAGTAAGGGCGCAACGTGACCCGGACCGGCGGAAGGTGGCCGTAGACGAGGACCGCTTCGCCCGGGCCGATCCGCCGCAGCCAGGCCGCGGGTGCAAGACGGCGGTCGGACGGGCTGCTGGTCGACGACGCCGCGCCGGCGCGATCGACGGTCAGCGTCTCGACCGACCGCTCCTCGTCCCCGATGAGCCGTGACACCTGCTCGAGCGTCGCCGGGTCGGCGATTCCCGAGCAGACGAGCTTGGCGCGGTGGTTGTTCACGACCGTCGCGGCGCGGGGCCCGTAGCGCGCCTCGATCTGGGCGAAGTCCTGCCACACGGTGACGAGCTGGATCCCGTGCGACGACGCCGTCGCGGCGAGCGTGTCGAGGTCGGAGAGCGGCGCGATGTTGGCGGCTTCGTCGGCGACGACGAGTAGCGGCGGGTCGAGCCGGCCCTCCCGCGACGCCTTCGTGATCGCGCCCTCGAGAAGGCACCGCAGGACGGCGACGAATACCGGCCGGAGCCGCTCCTGCTCGTGGGAAGGCGCCACGAGGTACACGGTCGTCGCCCCGCCGTCGGTGAGGCGCGCCGCGGTGATGTCGTGATTCGCCGCCGAGGCCGCGACGACGGGGTCGGCAAAGCCCGCGACCAGCGTCTCGACGGTCGCGTACACGGAGCTCAGCTGGCGCTCCTCCCGGGAGAAGCTCGCCTGGGCGGCGCGCAGCGCCTCGGCCTGGCCGGCGGACTCGAGGGCGTCGAGCACCTCCCCGACCTCCCCCGAGTCGACCCAGCGCACGACGTCGGCCATCGTCCGTGCCGACGACGCCGCGGCGAGCAGCATCGGGGCGAGCATCTTCTCGGCCAGCGCGAGCCAGAAGGCGGCGTCCTCGGGTGCGCCGCCGCTCCGCTGCACGGCCGCGAATCCCGCCGCGACGCGGCGCGCCCCGGCCCAGTCCCGCGCCTCGGCGAGCGGCGACCAGTCGGCGCGGCGGCCGCCGGTCACGCCGCTCGGGTCATAGACGAGGACGGGCCCCAGCACCTCGCGCCGTGGGGCGGTTTCCCGCACGAGATCGGTCTTCACGCTCGTCGCGATCACCGGCCCCTCCCACTCGAGGATCGCCGGGATCGCCAGCCCCGTGGTCTTGCCCGACTGGGTCGGCCCGGCGACGAGCAGGGACTGGCCCGCCTCGACGGCGACGAGCGTCGCTCCGGCCCGACCGACGACGAGGCGACCGCCACCCGGCCTTCTCACCGCGAGCGCCCGCAGGTCGGCGCGCCCGGCCCAGGCCGCCCCGGTTGGCGCGCGGGCAGGCGCCGGTTTCCGTCGGCGCCGGACCAGCCGTGCCGTCGCCCACGTCGCGACCCCGCACCCCGCTCCGACGGTGACGAGGACCAGCCAGAAAACCGACGCCGGCGGCAGGAGACGCCGGATCGCCCGCGGCCAGGCCGCGGCGGGGGTGCGCGGGTGGCCGAGCAGTCCGATCAGCAGCCCGAGGGACGCCGTCGGCGAGACTTCGTGCCAGCCGTGTCCGGCGACGAGCGTCGCGCACCCGCCGGCGACCCAGGTGAGCCCCGACAACCCGGCGACTGCGACGATCGCGACGGCCTCTCGACGGCCACCGGACCCGTTCTGCGGCGCTGGGCGGCGGACCGGCGGCCGACGCGCCTTTCCCAGGGAACCCACGCTCATCGACGGGTGTCGCTGCGGGTGGCGACGAGTCGGCGGTCGGTGTCGACGATCTCGCGCTCGCCGGGGGCGAGACGGTGCTCGACGAGGTAGGGCCGCGTCCCGACACGCCACAAGGCGACGCCCCGTCGGAGCCTCGGCAGAAGACGCGACTCCGCCTCGGACAGTCCGAGCAGCCGCTCGGCCGCGGGCAACTCCGCGTCGGCCTGCGCATAGCAGACGACCGTCTCGCAGTCGGCGACAAGCCCCTCGGCGAGGCGGACCGCGACGCTCCCGGCGGGGCCCGACGCGGCGAAGTCCGAGACGCGGTGGACAACCACGATGTTGGCGACCCCGCGGGCCCGGGCGAGCTTGAACGAAGCCTGCAGGAACCTCGCCGCACCGGGATTGTGCACGACGGCCCACCCTTCGTCGATGACGAGGAACGTCTTGTCCGTCCCGGGACGGTCCCAGACGCGGTTGAGCGCCGCGGCGGCACAGGTGACCAGCGCGCCGAGGGCGGGCGAGCTGTAGACGTGCGAGAGATCGATGACGACGACGCGCGCACACAGGTCGACACCGGGTGTCGTGACGCCGTCGAACATCCCCGCGAGCTCGCCCGTGACCAGCCGCCGCAACTCGAGCCCGACCTCGCGACCGTCGGCCGCCAGGTCGCTGGCCCGGCAACCGACGGCCCGGGCCGCCTCGGGGCTCGGCGCGAGCATCGCCGCAACGACGGCGGAGAGCGTCGGGGGGACCGCCCCGCGGCAGGTCGCGTCGAGTGCGAGCTCCACCGCGGTGTGCTCGGCGGGACCGAGGCGCCGGCCGAGACACGCCGAGGCGAGATCGCCGACGAGCGAGATTCGCGCCTGTGCGCCGCCCGGCTCGTCGCGGTTGGCGCCCCGCGCGATCTCGAGCGGGTTCAGCCGGACGGCGCCTCCCGGCCGAAGCGTGATCGGATCGGTGCCGAGCGCCCGGGCGAACGGCCCGTACTCGCCCTTCGGGTCGAGGATCACGATGCGACGACCGAACGCCGCCTGGCGCAGCAGGTAGCTCTTCACGAAGGCGCTCTTCCCCCTGCCGATCTGGCCGAGCACGAGCATGTTCGGGTTCGTGATCGCCCCCGCCCGGTACAGGTCGAACGGGTCGTGGACGAAGGCACCGCCGAAGAGGTCGCGCCCGATCAGCACGCCGGCAGCGGCAAGCCGACGCGTCGCGACGCAGGGATACGCCGCGCCGAGCTGCGCCGTCGTCGCCTCGTGGGCGGGCAGCTTCACTCGCATCCCCGCCCGACGGGCAGCGTGCAACAGAAGGCCTCCGCCTGCGTGCCGTAGAGACGGCGCAGGTCGAGCCCCGCCAGGGCGGCGGCGTGCTCGGTCCGGCGGCACGCCTGCTCGAGGCCGCCCGGGCTCGGCGCGCTGACGGTGATGTAGGCCGAGAAGCGGTAGGCACCGTGTCCCTCGGCGAGTTCGTGCTCGCGGCGCACCACCGCCTCGTGCTCGCGGCGGACCCTCGCGGTCAGGGCGAAACCATGCTGGCGGCGGAGCTCGGCGTCGGCGACCCCGGAGGTGCGGGCGTGCTCGGCGGTGCGCACCGCGCGCAGCGGTGGCACCGGGGCCATGACGACCGAGACGGCACGGCGGTCACCCGCGCCGGCCAGCAGCGGCACGAGGAAGTCGCTCCCCACCTCGTGACGCGGCCATTCCGCGATCCAGAACGTGGCGTGCCACAGCCCGTCGGTCCGGAACGTCGTCCAGGTCGACTCGACGGCCACTGGCCAGGGCCAGTCCGCCGGCTTCGCCGCCGGGACGACGTCGAAGCCGCGTCGCAACGCCGCCGCGACCCCGCTCGAGGTGAGCACGCCGATCACCTCGAGCCCGGCACGCCGGCACCTCTCGTCGAGCAGCGTGATCTCCGTCTCGAGCAGCGCCGCCGTCTGCCCCTGTGCCGCGCGCGCCCCGCGCGGGCCGCGCACGCTCAACGCGAGGTGGAGCTCATGGGCGAGGGCCCCGGCGCACTCGGCCGAGAGCAGCTCCCGGTACGACCGCTGGGCAGCGAAGGTGACAGGGTCGACCACCGCCGACTCCGCCACCGCCTGTTCGAGGTGCGCGAGCAGCGCGTCGCCCGGGTCCGGAACGGTCCGCTCGATCCACTGCAGGCGGTGGACCGAACCGGAGTCCCGCGCGACGCTGGCGAGCACGCTCGCCCATCCGTCGATGCGGCGGGTCCGCTCCGTCTCGCCGAGCAGTGCGAACGACTCGCCTCCGAGGGTGAGCAGCGCCGTCAGCGTCTGGTGCCGCCGGTCGTGCACCGCACCGATCGGCCCGACCGTGACGGTTGGGATCTCGAGCACCTCGAATGCCCCGAGCACCGACGGAGCCCGGCGGGCGTCGCCGCGGCGGTGGACCGCGACCGCGTCCCGCCGCCCGCCGAGAACCGTGCCCGCGCAGAAACGCGCGACGACGGGCACCCACTCGTCGAGCGTGCGCCCGTGGACGGGCCAGGTCACCGACCCCACCGCGACGAGCGCGACGACGAGGGCGACGGGTCCGCGCGCCGGACCGCTCAGACCCCGCAGCACGGCGACGCACACGACGAGACCAATCGCGACGATCGCGACCTGTGCCGTGCTCGCCCCCGCGATGAGACCGCGGCGGTCGCGGGGCCCGAACCGGAAGCGCTCCTTGGTCTCAAGCATCGCCTTCCCCAGTGCCGAAGGACGCCTCGGGTGTGCCGACGCGCCCCGCCTCGGCGACCGGCACGGCGGAAGGGGCTTCGCGGCGGGCGATCTCCTCCCGGAAATGCGAGACCGCGGCCAGGTACTCGGCTCCCCCCAGGTGCGCGCCCTCGGCGAACTCCACTCCCCCGCGCCGGCGGTCGCGACTCCGGCGACACCGGCAGCGCCGAGCTCGGGCGCCCCGGCGACGAGCGTCGCGGCGGACACCCCGGCGTGGATTCCGCGCCGGGACAGCCCCTCGAGATGGGCGGCCGCCCCGGACTCGAACATCGGGATCAGTTTCAGCAGTGAGAAGGGCGAGAGCGCCGCGAGCAGCAGCAGCGCGATGCCCTGCACCACACCCGACACACCCGAAGCACCGCTGAACGACAACGCCGCCAGCGCGAGCACGCCGGAGATGACGAGTTTCGAGCAGATGAGGGCCGCGAGCGTCTCGCCCACCCGACGCGCCCAGTGCGCCGTCGCCGACCAAACCAGCCCGGCGAGCGCGATGGGGATGAACAGGGTCGCCACCGCAACGGCGGCCGAGCGGATGATGAGCTCGACCCAGAGGACGAACGCCACCGCGGCCGCGAGCAGCGCGAGCAGGACACCGGTGAACCCCGACAGCACGCCGCCGGACGACCCCCCAAACGCCCCGACCAGCTGGTCGATCTCGAGGCGGGCGGGATGACCGGCCGCGGCGAGCAGAGCCGAGCTCAGCGAGTCGGTCAGGTTGAGCGCCTGGGTGACGAGATCGACCGCGACGACCCCGAAGAGCACGGCGAACGGCAGCCGCACGAACACGGCGCGCGTGATCAGGCTGAGATCCTGCCGGGCGACGGCGTGGATCGTCGCGAGCAGCAGGAACGGCAGCGCGAGCAGCACGCCGATCCTCCACACCACCGCGAACTCGGTGCCGAACCCGGTGCCGAGCGGAGAGCTCGTCGTCGAGTTCAGCGCCCGGCCGAAGGCGGCCAGCAGCGCGGCCGTCCCGCCCTCGATCCAGCTTGTGATCCCGTTGAGCAGCCCGCTGACGAGGTGGTCGACGCTGAACGAGAGGATGCCGGCGAGCAGCGAGCCGCCGGCGCCGAGTTGGGGGGCCACGCCGCCGGTTCCCACGGCTCAGTGGAGACCCTTGCCGGCGTTGAACAGGAAGTTCAACAGCGTCGGCGCCGCGCCGATCACAAGCGCCGCCGCCGCCGACACGAGTACGGCGCGCCGGCCGGTCGACGTGTTCTGGTAGTTGTTCGTGTGTGCGCCGAGCGCCCACGTGGCGGCGCCGATGACCAGCCCGGCGAGCGCGGCGAGCAATCCCCAGAAACCGATCCCGTTGACGAGCTGTTGCAGGGTGCCGCTCCCCGGCAGGCCGTTGGCGTTCGGGTCGAGCGAGAGCGCGCCGGACTCGCCAAGGCGGTCGAGCATGGTGGTCAGAACCGTCAACACGGTGCACCTCCTCGGGATGGTGACCACAGGGCCCGGCCGCTGGACCGGGCGGCCGGGCGGTCCCGACGAGTGGCGACGTCCGCCCTCCCACGGGGCCGGTGCGACGCGGCCGTCACCCTATAGATGATTTCCTATGATTTCAAGTCTTTTCATGAAGAGGCTCGATCTGGCTCGCCGAACTGCAATGCTGGAGGCGTGCCAGACCCCCGGGGGCGGCCGTGATCGCCGTTGTGCGCGCCAGCGTTGCGGACCTCGCGATCGCCGCCGGTGTCGCCGCCGGCCTGGTCTGCGTGGCGTACGCCCTCGGCAGCCGCCGAGGCCTCAAGGCGCTCAAGCAGAGACTCGTCGCCCTCGGCGACCGGCTCGGTGCCGACCCGTTGCCAAGAGACCCCAGACGGCTCGAGGACGCGCTCGGCCATGTCGAACGCGCGACGGAACACGCCGCCGAGGCGGTCGCCGAATCGAGCGCAGACGCGATCCGCCTGCGTCGGGTCCTCGACTCGCTCGCGCAGGCCGTGATCGTCTGCGACGAACACGGCGAGCTCGTGTTCCGCAACAGCCGGGCCATCACGTTGATGGGCAGCCGCCACGGCGACGCGCTCGCGGCGCAGGCCGTCGACGAGCTGTTGGCCACCACCTCCCCGGGCGCCTCCGAGGAACGAACCCTCGAGCTCTACGGCCCGCCGCGGCGCACACTCTCGGTCCGCACCGAGAGCATCGACAACGGGCAGCGCTCACTCGGGGTCATCGCCGTCATCGAGGACGTCTCCGAGCGGCGCCGGCTCGAGGAGGTCCGCCGCGACTTCGTCGCCAACGTCAGCCACGAGCTGAAGACGCCGATGGGTGCGCTGGGCCTGCTCGCCGAGACCCTGCTCGCCGAGACCGAACCCGAGGTGTCGCGGCGCCTCGCACAACGGATCCACTCCGAGGCCTTCCGCATCTCGCGCATCATCGACGACCTGCTGGACCTCTCACGCATCGAGAACGAGGAGTCCCCGCCCCGGGAACCCGTGCTCGTCAACCTCGTCATGGCCGAGGCCGCCGAACGGGTGCGCAGCGCCGCCGAGCAACGCGAGGTCGAGATCAAGCTCGAGGAGCCCTCACCCCCGGTCGCCGTGCTCGGTGACCGCCGCCAGCTGACCTCGGCGCTGTACAACCTGTTGGAGAACGCCGTGAAGTTCTCCTACGAGGGCGGCGTCGTCGAGTTCACGGGGGTGATCGACGGCGACGACGTCGTGATCGCCGTCGCCGACAAGGGCCTCGGGATTCCGACTCGCGATCTCGAGCGGATCTTCGAGCGCTTCTACCGCGTCGACCACGGGAGGAGCCGGTCGACGGGTGGAACCGGGCTCGGTCTCTCGATCGTCCGGCACGTCGCCAACAGCCACAGCGGCACCGTCAATGTCGATTCGCGGGAGGGCGAGGGCTCCACCTTCACGCTCCGCCTCCCGCTGCAAGGGAGAGGTGGCCCATGACGACCATGGAGAGACCGGTCGAAGCCGCGCGGCGAGAAAAGCGCACTCGGGTGCTGCTCGTGGAGGACGAGGAGTCGTTCATCGACGCCCTCGTCGTCGGACTCGAGCGCGAGGGATTCGCCATCACCGTGGCACGCGACGGCGCCGAGGCGCTCGAACGCTTCGGGGAGAGCGAGCCCGACCTGATCCTGCTCGACGTCATGCTGCCGAAGATCTCCGGCCTCGACGTGTGCCGGACGATCCGGACGCGTTCGTCCGTGCCGATCATCATGGTCACGGCGAAGTCGACCGAGATCGACACCGTCGTCGGGCTCGAGGTCGGGGCCGACGACTACGTCGCGAAGCCCTACCGCCTGCACGAGCTGGTGTCCCGCATGCGCGCCGTCCTGCGTCGTGCCCCCCGGGCGGAACCCGAGGGCGATCCCCACGCCGATGCGAACCGCGGCAGACCGGAACCGGCGGACACGCTCTCCCGGAACGTCCTCGAGGTCGGCGAGGTCACGCTCGACCTCGACCGCCACGAGTGCACGGTGCGCGGCGAGGAAGTCACGTTGCCCCTGAAGGAGTTCGAGCTTCTCGAGCAGCTGCTCCTCAGCGCCGGCCGGGTGCTGACGCGCGACACGCTGATCTCGCGGGTTTGGGGGGCGGACTACGTCGGCGACACAAAGACGCTCGACGTCCACGTCAAGCGACTACGCGCCCACATCGAGGTCGATCCGTCGGAACCAAGGCTGATCACCACGATCCGCGGCCTCGGGTATCGCTTCGAGTCGGCGCGCCGGCACTAGACCGCCGTGGCCACCGGGCAGTGATGAGCCGGATCGCCCCCACCTTGGTCGCTCCGGAAGGGACCAGCGCCCGGCTGGAGACCGGTTCCTCGACCGCGATGGCGACGGAAACTCGCGAGGACCTGAATACCGACCGGCCGTGGCTCGTCATCGTCTGGAACGACCCGGTGAACCTGATGAGCTACGTCACCTACGTGTTCCAGAAGCTCTTCGGCTACTCGCTGCCCAAGGCGACGCGCCTCATGCTCGACGTACACCACAAGGGTCGTGCCGTCGTCGCGTCCGGCCCGAGGGAAAGAGCCGAGCTCGACGTCTCGCGCCTCCACAGTCACGGGTTGTGGGCGACGCTGGAGCACCAGAGTTGACCGCACCCGATCGTCCGCCCGTTCTCGTCCGCAGCGAAGGCGGGTTCGACCTCTCGCTGTCGCCGGACGAACGGGCGTTGCTCTCGTCACTCCCGGGCCAGCTCTCCCGAGCCCTCGAGGCCGTCGGCGAGACCGACGCCCAGCTCCCCGAGGGTCTCCGCCGGCTGTTCCCAGCGGCTTACCCGACCGACGCGGCCGCCGAGGCGAACTACGTCAGCCTCGTGCGCGGTGACCTCGTCGAACACCACCGCAACGCCCTCGAGACACTCGCCCATACCGCGCTGGCGACCCACCTCAGCGACGACGAGACCAGCGCCTGGCTCGCCGCGCTGAACGACCTGCGGATCGTGCTCGGCGCCTCACTCGGGGTGACGGAGGAGACGGTCGAACCGGCTCGCCAGGACCCGCAGTATGCGGAATGGATTTGCTACAACTACCTAACCTACCTCGAGTCGTCGGTCGTCGACGCCCTCGCCGACATCTTGCCCCCGTCGGCAGAGGACGACGCCAGCCTCGACGATCCGTGGGGCGAACCACCAGGAGGCTTGCGCTGGGACGGAACGCCGGTGCCGCCCGATATCTGACGCCGGTGCGTAGGTCACTGGTAGTCTCCGCGCGCTCCGCAGGAACCGAGCCCCCATCGTCCAGCGGCCGAGGACATCGCCCTTTCAAGGCGGAAACACGGGTTCGAATCCCGTTGGGGGTGCTGCCGTTCTCCCTTCTCAACGGCTTTCTTCTTCTCGCCACCGATCCTCCGCCGGCGCGCCCTGTGCGAGAAACGGCCGGGGCCCACCGCCCATCCATCCCGGGTTCCAGCCGTCCGGTGCCGAACCACGACCGCCAACCCCGAGCACCGAAACTCCTGGCAGCGTCCCCCGAAGGCAGGACGGGTATTCCTGATCCCGGGCCGTCGACGGGCATGGGTTAGCAGGATTTCTGCACAGGACACGAGCCCCAGCGCGTCTGCTCGCGCGCCGTCGTTCGCGACGGGCGTCAGGCGGCCCGTCGGGACCGGGGACGACGGCGACAGGCCACGAGAGCGACCGGGACCTCGACGACCGCCCCGAAAGTGAGGATCAACCCGGCCAGGACGGGGGGCGTCACCTGGGACGTGAAGGACACCTTCGGCCGCGTCACGCGCGTGACCGCGAAACCGGAACCGTCGACGCCGAGGATCGTGGCACCGCGCGCCCTGATCAGCGGCGACCACGCGACATCGGCGACGGCCGGGCCCGGACGGGCGGTTGCACCGTACGAGTCGTCCGCCGCCGCCCGGACAGCGATCCGCTGCTTCGGGTCGGCGAGGGTAGGTGAGCCCAGGAAATGGAATCCGTTCTGTTGTCCGGGAAACGTGAACGGGTACGGCGTGGCGTTGGCGCTGACCGTCATTGCATGACCGTTCCACCCGATATTCGTCGCGGTCCAGGCTTGATAGAGGGTCAGCCCGGCGATCGCGCCGCAGGCAAGGACAGCCCCCGCCCGCCAGAAGACGCGGCCGTCGACCGCACGCAGTCCGACTATCACCAGGCCCGCCGTGGCGAGCACGACGAACGGGATCATTCGAAACGGGAACTGCACGGCCCGGATCAGGCTGGGCAGGTACACCCAGATGGCGTCGCTGGAGAGCAATGTGATGCCGCAGGCGATCGCGACGCAGAGAGCAATCCCGACCCGTCGCAGCTCAGGGCGCCGCCACCAGTAGACGCCTGCCGCGAGGGACCAGAGAAGCGCCAGCGCCGGGAGCTGCGGGTGGAAGTTGTATCTGAGGATGATCGAGCGGGCCGGATCGAGCAGGACGGTGAACCTGTCGATGTTGGACGAGTACCCGGCCGAGATGAAGCCGGGTGCCGACTGATAGAGCATGGTGCTGCGTCCATACGCGAGCGACGGAGCCAGGTACCAGGCGTCGAGACAGCCCCCGATCAGGGCGGCCAACCCGGCGACGAGCATGCCCCGCCGGAACTCTCTCGTGTGCCGGATCATTGGCAAGAAGCAGACGGCTGTCACGAGTCCGAACACGAACAGCGCGATGACCTCCGCATTGTCGCTGCCGAGCACGACGACCGCGGACACGACGACGCACACCATCCGCCACACCGGCGCGACCGGATTCCTCACGAGGGAGATGAGGCCGGCCGCGAGCAGCGGTACGAAGCCAATCACCAGCATCTCCGCCCAATCGCCCCGGCCGTAAAGGTCGTCCGCCGTGTAGCTCGACATCGACACGACCAACGCGGGCAGCACCGCCCAGGCGCGTGAAAGACCGCCGATCCGAGCGATCCACCAGGTGCCGAGGTAGCTTGCCGAGCTCGCCAGGGCGAGCATCGCGACGAACCCCGCCCAACCCGACCCGAGGCCAGTTCCGACCACTGCAGCAAGCCACGACGCGGGGGCGCCGTTGAAGGCGAAGATCGGATAGAAGTAGCCCGTGCTGGGTGTCTGGAGGAAGTACGTCGGGAAGAACCCCGATCTCACCGCCTTCTGCTGCTGAAGCACGAGCCAGTAGTAGTTGGCCCACTCGAACCAGGAATGGCGCCACAGGACGAACGGGATCAGAACCGACAGCGTCGCCAACAGGCCAGCCGCAACAAGGACTACGGGCCATCGCCCGCCGTCCCGGAGTCGAGGCGTTGTCGCTGTCTTGCGGTGGATGGCTCGAGCCCCTCCCGGCGTGCGATGTTCCGGTGACCCAAGAACTGCTCGGCTCAAGCTAACCGCGGGGATCGCCCACCGCCGGCTGCTGCGGCTGCTCTTGGGCATACCGGCCGACCGCCAGGACGGCGAGCCGCGAAGCCGGAACCGACCGCCACAACCGGCCTCGGGCCGCCTTCGTGACAAGGGGTCCCACCCACCGCAGACCGTCCTGGTGCCCTCGTCCCGTCGCGCGACCCAGGTTCTGGGAAGCTAGAGCGCATCCAGCTCCGGAACCGGCTCCCAGCGGCGGGACACAAGGCGATGGGCATCGTCGCGCGCATCGGAACCAGTCGCCGGAATGCCGTCGTCGCGGCGTGCCTGGCCGTGTTCGCGATCCTCGCCGTGGTGCTCTATCTGCCGACGGGGCCGTTCGACAGCACCCGGATGCCGGACGGCGGATTCTTCGACCCGGGCCAATCCGTCTGGAACCTCGGTTGGACGTCCTTCGCCGTCGAGCACTGGGCGAACGTCTTCCACACGAACCTCATCGACTACCCGGCCGGCGCCAACCTTGCCAATGACAACTTCGCCCCGTTGCTGGGACTGCTCGCCATGCCGGTCACCGTCCTCGCCGGACCGATCGCCTCGCTCAACTTCCTGGTGCGCCTCGCGATGTTCGCCTCGGCGACTTCGATGTTCCTCGTGCTGCGACCGAGGTGCCGGTGGGAGCTGCCGGCCTTCTTCGGCGGCTTGCTCTACGGTTTCGGGCCGTACCTCGCGAGCCAGTCGGCGACAGACGTCCACCCCTCTCTCGCTTTCAGCCCGCTTGTGCCGCCGATCCTGTGGTGCCTCTACGAGCTCATCGTCGTCCAGCGCCGGAGTGCGCTGCGAATGGGCCTGCTACTGGGGATCCTCACGGGTGCCCAGGCGTACATCAGCACGGAGATCATCGCCGACATCTGCGTCGTCGTACTCGTCGCCCTCGTTGTCGGGATCGCCCTGCACCCCAGCTCCGTGCGCGACAAGGCGCGTCATCTCTTCGCCGGCCTCGCGGCGGCAGCGGCCGTGTTCGGCGTCGTCGCCGGCGACCTGTTGTGGTTCACCTTGTTCGCCCCCGGCCATCTCGTCGGACCGGTCCAGAGCCCGAGCATCCTGGCGAGCGACTCCAACGACCTGCTGAGCCCTGTCGTCCCGACGTCCAACGTGCTCCTCGCCCCGAGCTCGCTGGCTCGCCTCGCGAACAGCTACATCGGGGGCAACCGCACTGAGAACGGCGGCTACCTCGGACTCGCGATCCTCGGCGCCTGGGTGGCAAGCGCGATCACCCTGCGGCGGGACAGGATCGTCCGGATCGCGACCGGCGTGGCCGCGATCGCCTTCGTCTTTTCTCTCGGCCCGCGCCTCGTCGTCGACGGCCACAACACGGGAGTCCCGCTGCCTGCGGCACTCTTCGCCCACCTCCCGCTGCTCGACAACATCGTCGCGGCCCGCTTCTCCCTGCTCGTGACGGTCTGCGCGTGCGTCGTCCTGGCCGTCGGGTTCGACCGGGCGTTGACGGTCCTGCGCCAGCGAGACGGCGCGCGTCGACGGTGGCGTCTCGTGGCCATCGGGCTTGCCGTGGCCGTGCTGGCAACCGTCGCCCCCCGGCCGCCGCTCGGCTCGTCGTCGTTCGGTTCCACAGCACTGGGGTGGCCCCGCACGCTCGACGAGGTCGTGCAGGCGATCCCGACCGGTTCGGTCGTCCTCACCTATCCCTTCCCGGTCGAGCCGTGGACGCAGCCCATGATCTGGCAGGCGCAGGACCACATGGCCTTTGACCTCGTCGGCGGCATCGCCTATGTCCGCGAGCCCGACGGCACCAACGGGTTCAGCGCCCCCCTCGTGTACCCGACCTACGTCCAGGAGTTCCTGGCCCAAGAGGAATTTGCGAGATTCCGACCCGCCTATCCCCCGCCTGGCGACGCGGTCGGCCCGACCGGTACGGCGGCGCTCTGCCAGTTCCTCTCCCTCGAGTCGGTCACCGCCGTGCTCTACTGGCAGGCGGGTTGGGGCGCCCTCGCGGTGCGCGCGTATTTCCGCCGCGCGCTCGGTCCCCCGACGATCGACGACAACCGGGTGCTGCTATGGCTCCGTCCGTCGGCCGGTTGTCACTGAGACGCGCCAAGCGATCAGGGCCGCAATGGGGGCCTGATCGCCCGGGACGGAGTATCGCCTAGGATCAGCGGACGTTCCCGCCCGCCCCTCGGTGCACGACCCGGGGACGGGCGGACATGGACCTGTGGTGCAGCCTGGAGTGCACGCTGGCCTGTCAAGCCGGAGGTCGCGGGTTCAAATCCCGTCAGGTCCGCCAAATAATCCCAGGTCAGCGACCTGGAGCGTGAGATCAGCAGAGGGTTTAAACGCCACATGCCAGCGGATTGTCAGCGCGCGGACCGAGCAGGCGCATCGACAGCTCCTCGCCCGCCTTGCGTCCCATCCCAGGGACCGCGTGTGAGTAGAGCGACATCGTGATGCTCGGCTTCTCGTGGCCGAGAATCTCAGCGACAACCGGCACGGGGACGCCGTTGGCGAGCATCAATGTCGCCGCGGTGTGCCTCGTGTCGTGCAGCCTGATGCGCGGTAGCCGCGCCTGTACGGCGAGCTTGTCGAATCTGTCGCCGTAGTAGTCGGGGTGCCACGGCTTCCCGAGCGCGTCGGTGAAGATGTGACCGTCGCCCACCCACGCTTCACCGGCCCTGGCGCGATCGGCCTTCTGCGCTTCACCACGCTGGTGGAGCAGTTCGATGAGTAACGCGTCGATTGGGATCGAGCGGCGGGAGGATTTGGTCTTGGGCGTGGACTCCGTTGCCTTGCCGTCGACGCTGATGAGCGTGCGCTTGACGTGGAGCGTTCCGCCGATGAGGTCAACGGCGTCCCACTTCAACCCGGCGACCTCGCCTCTGCGCAATCCGCGGCACACGAACAACGCCCACGCGGCTTCAAGTGGATCTCCTGTGACATGCGCGAGGAAGTCCCTGGCGTCGTCGGTGCTCCAGAACTTCATCTCCTGGTGCTCGACCCTCGGAAGCGCGACGCCAGCGAGCGGATCGCGACTGATCATCCCGTTGGCGAGCGCCCATTTCGTCGCCGCCTTCAACTTGGCAACAGCGAGCTGACGAGAACGCGCCGACAGACCGGCGCGCCCAGTCGAACTCTTCTCGGTCTCCATCTTCTGCACCATGGCGTTGATGTCGCCAGGGACGAGGGCGGCGACCCTCTTCCCGCCGAGCGCCTTGCTCACGTACCACGCGTTGACGCCTTCGTAAGAAGCGAGCGTCCCCGGTCGTAGGCCCTTCGCCCTCTGCGCGTCCAACCACTGTCGCATCAGCTCGGCGACTGTGATCGGGGTGTCGGGACGGTAGGTGCCCTCAGCGACCTTGCCCGCGACGACGTTCAGACGCTCCTGCGCGAGACGCCTGGTTCGGAATCCACCCTGTGAGTGATGGCGTCTTTCCCCTGTCGCAGGATTCCGGTCCTCGTAGTACACGGTCCAGCCCCAGTGCATCTTGCGGGTCGCCGAGCATTTGGTGCAGCCGAGGCGCTCCCACTCATGTCTGCACGCGGGATCGCCCCTTTCGACGAAGTCGAAGCGCTGCTTCACGAAGCCCTTCATAATCGTGCCTCCTCTATGCGATCTCGAACCTCGCGACCCTTGCTTGACAGTCGAGCGCCCCGGGCCCCCCGGCCAACTCCGATCACGAGTCCTCGCGCTTTGGCCGCGTCGATCAGGTTGCGAGCCTGCTGCGCTGAACTGAGCTCGTCGCGGTAGCGCTCAGCCATGAGGACGTGCGGCTTGTAGGTATCAACTTCGAGGCACTCGAGGTACCGCAGGACCCATCCGACGTAGAACTCGTCGTCTCGCCCAGCACTGCGAGGGCGCGTGGCTTGCTCTTTGATCACCGACTCCCAGATGTTCCGCACCGGCGCGTCGAGCAACGGGACTACCCCCCGGTGGCTGACGATCGACCGCGCCGCCTGGTCGATCTCGTCGTAGGGCGCCTCCCGAAGCATCCGAGACGAGATCCCCTTGCCGCGAACGGCCCGCAGCGCCTTCGCTGAGTTTGACCACTGGCCTACGTTCAGCGTGACCGGCTGATTGCGTGGGACGTCATCGTTCGAGGCGATGTAGGCGAGCCGATCGCCGGCGGGGAAGAAACGCACCTCGGCGAGAACGAAGCGGCCCGCGACGAACACGTACACGAATGCTGCGCGCCACTCGCGTCGGCCTTCTATCGGAGCCTCGACGGTGAGCATCGGAACTCCATCGATCGTTGACCCGTAGGCCGCTCGGTACCCGAGGTACTCATCCGACGCCGGCGATGCTTCCTTGGGCATACAAACAACATACCAGAAAGCAACCGCGTGGAGTGAGGTCGGCACGACCTCCCAGAAAGGTGCACGAAGGACCTCGTATGTGGAAGTCATATTGACCTACCAAAATGGTTCCTGTGACCGACCGAGCGCCCGAAAGCGCCACCGAAGAAGTTCTGGCGAGAGCACACGCCTTCCGGGAGCGACCCGCGCCGGAGCTGTGCCGGGCCATCCGCCGCGCCAAGGGAAGGTCGCTCGAGGAGGTCGGCGCGGCACTTGGCGTCACCGGCGTAACGGTCGGTCGCTGGGAGAAGGGGGAGCGAACCCCGCGAGGTGAGCTCCTCGTGAGGTACGTGAACTTTCTCCGGCGGTTGGAGGGCATCTGATGGCCTTCGACTGGGAATCTCCAACCAACAGCGTCGAGGACACCGCGGCGCTCATCGGATGCTCCACGTGGTGTCTATACGGCCTGATCCGGCGCGGTCAGTCGCCAGTGCCGGTGATCCATGTGGGCCGCAAGATTCGGGTGATCACGGCCGGCGTTCGCCGCGTCTTGCTGCTCGACGATCGCAACCACGCCGACACAGAAGAGGTTCCCGGTGGATGAGAGAAGCGGCCCAAAGGCCGCCCTCCTGACCGACCCGGCCAGGCTCGATCGCCACGATTCTACCTCGACCGGAGCCCACCTAGTCGCGTCGACCCGGACTCTAACTATCGACCTCGACGACGCCGACAGCATCGCCCGCGGCTGGGCCGCCGCCGAGCGCGTCCTAACGATCCGCGCCGTCGACCCCGAGCTGCGCCGGGACGTTGTGAGGCTGCTGCCGCTTCTCGACGACGAGACGCGTGCCGAGATCGAGCGCCTGATCGACGAAGTGCCCCCGCTCACGATCCTGCGCGAGCCGTCGCTCTTCGAGGCGCTCGTGGCGGCCAACCATCGCGGGCACGGGCCGGGGTGCATGGCGTGCCCGGAGGCCAGCCGTTCGCCGATCGGCGCTCTCCCGCGCCCTGAGCCTCCCAAGATCGACACCGCTGCCGACTACAGGCGGGACCCGGCTCGCTACCTGTGGAGCGTCGTCGCCCTGGCGGTCAGGGTCACCTCCAACCGTCGGCGCGTCGTCGAATCGTGCCTTGCCGTAGCTACTGCGGTCGGGATCGATCACGAGGCTGCCGAGCGAATCGTCTTAGAGTCGCTGCGGGCCCGATCGAAGGCGGCGGCATGACTGACAACACCGCTGTCGACCGCGTACTCGGAGAGCTGAAGAAGATTGCCGTTGCTGGCGATCACCTGAACGCGCAGCGCTTCCTCGTGGAGCGCGGCGATCGGCTGCAGTACTCACCCGAACTGGGCCGCTGGTTCGTGTGGAACGGCGCCTGGTGGGAGGAGGACCGGCTCGATCTCGTCCACAAGCTCGCCAACGAGACGATCGACGGACTGCGTTCTTGGGTCGGCGAAGCGCCCGACGAGAAGGAGCTTGGGAGACGAGCCGGGCACTACCGAGCCTCGACGAGATCGGGACGGCGCGACGGGATGCTGGCGATCGCCGGGCCCGAGGTCGCCGTCGCCGTGAAGCAGCTCGACCGCCACCCGCATCTACTTGCTTGTCGGAACGGGACGGTCGACCTCCGGTCGGGCGAGCTCCTGCCTGCAGACCGCGAGCACCTGATCACCCGCGGCGTCGAGCTTGACTACGACCCCGGCGCCAAGGCAGATGCCTGGGAGGAGTTCCTCCGGACGATCTTCGCCAGCGACGACGATCTGATCACCTACAACCAGCGGCTGTTCGGTTACGCCATCACGGGCGAAGTCGGCGAGCACATCCTCCCGGACCTCTATGGCCTGGGCGCCAACGGAAAGAGCGCCCTTCTCCGTGCGATCCAGGGCGTCGTCGGCGAACACTCGATCACAGCACCGGATGGGCTCCTCGTCGAGCAGAAGCACGAACAGCACCCAGAGAAACTGGCTGTGCTTCGCGGACGTCGCCTCGTCGTGAGTTTTGAACTCGAACGGCGGGCAATCCTTGCCGAGGGTCTGGTCAAAATGCTGACCGGCGGCGATCGCATCTCAGCCCGGCCCATGTACCGCGACCGATTCGACTTCGACCCGACCCACAAGATCGTCCTCGTCACCAACCACCTCCCGAGGGTGCCAGGTACAGACGAGGCGATCTGGCGGCGCCTCAAGGTCGTCCCGTTCGACGTCACGATCCCACCCGAGAAGCGGATCCCCGACTACGGGAAGCTGCTCGCAGATCTCCACGGACAGGCGATCCTCGCCTGGCTGGTGCAGGGAGCGGTCGAGTTCTATCGGAACGGCGTCGGCACATGCGCCGCTGTTGAGCGGGCCACCGGCCACTACCGAGAACGCGAGGACGTGATCGCCCAGTTCCTCGCCGAGCGCACGATCGAGATCCAGGGACGCACGCCGATCAAAGACCTGCTCGCCGTCTGGCGCGAGTGGGCCCAAGCGAACGGCGTCTCAATGGGCCGGAATCAGGACTTCACGCTCTCGCTCGAATCCCATGGCGTCGAGGTCGCCGTGACCGGACGCGCGAGCTTCGCCCGTGGCATCGGACTCGTGACCGAATCTGGTCCTGAGCAGGACGAATGCACCACTGAGCACCACTCATCCGACAACTTTCCCTATACACGCCCTCATGAGGAACTTACGGGACGAGAGGTGCTGAGAGGTGCAGATCCGCAGGTCATCGCCGGATTCGACGATTTGGAGGGCGAGAACGATGCCTGAGTCCTTGCCTCCTTCTTCTACGCGGAGGGCACGAGAACCTTCGCCGCCCCCTCGTCAGAAAGCCGACCAACCAGGCCCACATTTCGATGCGTGCGCGAGCCCAGCGCCTGCTGGCACAGCAGGAGGTCGCGAGAAGGCGCAGGTCAGCGGCGGCAAGAAGAGCGATGTCAGCGACATGCCAGCGCATGACCTGCGCCCCGCACGCGGTTACTCGTGGCCCGACGCCACGCCCGGAAACGAGATCGCACTCCGCCACGGTGCCTACAGCGACCGCGTCGTTGGTGAGCGGGCCGAGGTTGTGCGCCAAGAGCTGCTGGAGCGCACACCGGCGCTCGCCGATCCCGAGCAGGCGGTGCTCGTCGGTCTCCTCGCTCGGGCCCAGGCAAGGGAGGAGATCGGGCACGAGGCGTTCGAGAGCGGGCACGTTAACGCCAGATTGCTGGAAGCGGTGAGTGCCGCGAGCCGCGTCGCGAAAGAGCTGGCGGACAGTCTCGGTCTCGGAGCACGGGCCGCGGCGGAACTTCGCCAGATCCGTGCAGAAACATCGCACACGCTGGCACTTCTCATGAAGGAGGCACCAGCTCTCCTCGAGGTCATGAGCCGCACCCTCGAGGCGATCGGGCATGCCGAGCTAGTCGACCGCTTCCGCGAGGAGCTGGCTCGTCAGATCGCCCGCATCGTCGAGGAAGACCCATGACCGCCGCCGCGAACCCGCAGGTGGGCGGCACCAGCGGCAACGCCACCACCAGGGAGGTGCCCACGTCGCAACACACCCAGCCGTGTGGCGACACGCAGGCAACGACGCCTGGTCAGCCCTTCGTGGTCGGGCGGCGGGTCAAGGTCAACGACGAGGTCCGCGGCGAGTTCGCCGGCAAGACGGGCGTGGTCGAGCAGATGAACGACGGCGAGATCGGCGTGCGCTTGCCCGGCCTCGGGTTGAGCTGGTTCTTGCCCAGGGAGCTGCAGCCATGACCCGTCTTTCCTGCCGAGCTTGCAGCGCCGAGACCGGATTCGTGATCGCGCTCGACCGCCTTGTCCACTTGGCGAAACAGCACGTTGGCCGCGTGGTCGATCAAGACGGCAACTTCGCCGACCGCCTCGAGCGGGTCGATCTTGCACCGCAACCGATCCCCGACGACGAGGAGGTGGTGGCATGAGATCCAAGACCGAGCGCGATCTGCTGCTGGCGATCGCGAAGAGCGCGGACCCGACTTCGATCGACGTGCTGAAGATCCTCGGCGCCAAGCCGCATGCGAAGCAGATCGCCTTCCTCGAGGCGCAGGAGGACGAATGCCTCTTCGGCGGCAGCAGAGGCGGCGGCAAGACCTGGACGCTCGTCGTGCTCGCCCTCGTGCTCGGCATCTGGTACCCGGGCATCAAGATCCTGCTCGTCCGCAAGTCGTATCCCGAACTGAAGAACACCGTCGTCGCAGAGCTGGCCCGCTTCGCCTTCGGCAAGGCGCTCGGCTGCATCTGGAACCAGACGGACATGACGCTGCGCTTTCCGAACGGCAGCCTCCTTCAGTGCTCGTACATCGACTCGTTGCCTGACGCCGCGCACTTCCAGGGAACCGAGTGGCAGGCCATTCTCATCGACGAGCTGTCCCTGCTGATCCCCTCGGCGCTTCCGATCCTTCGCGAGACGCTGCGTGGCGGCGCTTCTGGCTTCCCTCACATCATCCGGGCGACGGCGAACCCTGGTGGGCCTTCGCATGGTTACGTGAAGAGCCACTTCGTCGACGCCACGGATCACGGGCAGCAGGTCGTGACTGGCGCCGATGGGCGGACGACGCGCTATGTGCCCAGCACGGTTTACGACAACGTCGTGAACGTGGGCGACGCCTACGTTCGGCTGCTGGAAGGGATCGAGGACCCTGCCCGCAAGAAGGCGATGCTGGATGGCGACTGGTCTGCCTTCGCCGGGCAGGTGTTTCAAGAGTTCTCACGCCACCGCCACGTCGTCCCACGGATCGCACTCCCACCGGCGTGGCGCAGGTGGTGTGGAATCGACTACGGGTTCGCGGCACCGTTCGCAGCCGTGTGGATCGCCACCGACAACGATGGCAGAGCCTGGGTCTACCGGGAAGCGTATGAGCGTGGGCTCGGCCCGGACGAGCAGGCGCGGCAAATCCTCAGCGTCGAACGAGAAGCCGGCGAGGAAGTCGTGCACTTCGTCGATCCGTCGACGCAGGCGAAGCTCACCGCTACGGCGCCGAGCATCCAGGAGATGTATGCCATGGCCGGACTCGGCACCGCTCCAGCAGATAACGACCGGCTGGCAGGGTGGCAGAGCGTTCACGCCTTCCTCGCCGAAGCGCCCATCTGCCAGCTTCACGCAGCGCTGCGCGACGGGAACGAGTGGCGAGGCGAGACATGTCCGCGTCTGCACGTGCTCGAAGGCTGCGCGCCGAACCTCGTCCGGACGCTGCCTGACCTGCCATACGACCCAGTACGCGTTGAGGACGTAGACACCAAGGCCGAGGACCACCTCGCCGATGCCCTAAGATATGTGTTGCACACTCTCAGCGCGGGGTCCAGGGTCGTCACCGGCTCGATGGGCTTCGCCGCAGACGAGCACCGGAGGGTGGAGTTCGCCGACGCTGCACGCCAGGTTTCCGGCGACTGGATCGAGACGCCACACGAGGACGAGCGCCCGGAGTGGGCGCGGCAGCCGAAGACCGAGGGAATCGGGGCCACTAGGCGCTCGCCGTTCGCGCCCCCCAAGGAGGAGGACGACGATGGGTCTGATTGACCGCCTTCGACGCTTCGTCGATCGCACGCCTCGCCTCACACCAGAAGAGGTGCGAAACCTCGGAGGGCTTGAGTCGGTGCCGCCGCGTCCGGGCCTCCTCGCCGACTTCCGCCAGGACTTAGCAGAGATGGGACTCGACCCCGACATGTTCCGCGACGGGAAGCCCCACGGCCAGACACAGCCGAGCCCGTTCGTCAAGCGGGACAAGCGCGGCCGTCCCATTTACAAACGTTACAGCTTTGGACAACAACGGCCAGAGGCCCAGAACGTACGTCCCCCCCCCATCATTAACGGCTGAAATCGATTTGGGGCCCCAGGCAACGGTCACAGAGGGACGACGTCCTGTGTAATCGGATAACACCTCTAGATGGATCCAAACTGGTGGTAAAGAACAGAATCTAATTCGGCCACCTTCGCTCAGCTCTAAGCAGCTTTAAGCCTGTTCGGCGCAGCGCTTAGGGTCCACGCCAAGTTAGTTCGCGCGTAGTATCCTGGCCGTGTGGAGGTCGCTGAGAAGGCGCTCGCGCGATTCTTCGAAGTGGTGCTGCCGCACATGAACGAGGTGCAAAGGCGCGTCGTGGCCGGTGCAGCATCGGAGATGCTGGGCCGCGGAGGCAAGACCGCGGTGGCGACGGCTTCTGGCATGA
This sequence comes from uncultured Acidimicrobiaceae bacterium, assembly GCA_963823945.1. Taxonomy (GTDB): domain Bacteria; phylum Actinomycetota; class Acidimicrobiia; order Acidimicrobiales; family Bog-793; genus Bog-793. The sequence continues at coordinate 397,420 of CAWGNK010000003.1, read as the reverse complement.
GCCGCAACACGGTGATCAAGGCCGAGTCCGAGGTGAGCACGGGCATCGAGCCGGCGGCCCGTCTGCGCGCACCGGGTGGTGGTGACAAACCCTTGACCGACCGTCAGCCCGGCCTTCTCGCCGCGCTCGACGAGCTCGTGTATCCCGAGACCCGGGGCAACCCGATGTCGCGGCTGCGCTGGACATCGAAGTCGTCGACGAACCTGGCCGACGAGCTTTGCCGCCAAGGCTTCGAGGTGTCTTCGCGTACGGTGCTGCGGCTGTTGCACCGACTCGGATACTCCTTGCAGGCCAATGCCAAAGTGACGGAGGGACGCCAGCACCCCGATCGTGACGCCCAGTTCCACTACCTGAACGACATGGCGGAGACGTTCATCGACGATGACCAGCCGGTGATCTCGGTCGACACCAAGAAGAAGGAGCTGATCGGCAACTACGCCAATGGCGGCGCCGAATGGTCACCCACGGGCGAGCCCGAGCGCGTGAACGTCCACGACTTCGCCGATCGCTCCCTCGGCGAACGCGCCAAGGCCATCCCCTACGGGATCTACGACGTGGCCAACGACGAGGGCTGGGTCAATGTCGGCGACACGGCCGACACCGCGGAGTTCGCCGTCGAGTCCATCCGGAGATGGTGGAACCAGATGGGACGCGCCCGATTCCCCGACGCGCAGCGGATCTTGATCACCGCAGATGCCGGTGGCTCCAACGGCTACCGGCTGCGGGCATGGAAGGTGCAGCTCGCTCGTCTCGCCACTGAGACCGGTCTTCTCATCACGGTGTGCCACTACCCCCCTGGGACCTCCAAGTGGAACCGGATTGAGCACCGCATGTTCAGCTTTATCACCATGAACTGGCGGGGTCGGCCCCTCACCAGCCTGCGCACCATAATCGAGCTCATCTCCGCCACCGCCACCAGCACCGGGCTCACCATCCAGGCCGACTACGACTCCAACTGGTATCCAACCGGAGTCAAGGTCACCAACAAGGAGCTGGCTGCGGTTCCACTCCAGCCTCACGACTTTCACGGCGAGTGGAACTACACCATCAACGCTCAATCAATCCCGGCGTGAGCCCTTAGCTCGAACTTGTCCGTAGTCATGTCGGCCTAAACGCTGTGCGGACCTGCGATAATGCACGTCGCCGGGGAGCGTAGACGGCGAAGTTATCCGGTGTCGAAAGGCGCCGTCTTGCGGAGATCCGCTGACATTCCGCTGACACGAGACGCGGCCAAGGGGGAGCCGCACGAGGCCCCATCGACGAGGGCCGCGAGCGCCCACTTCCGGCTGAGCCCGCTCGACGCTTCAGGCCTCGAACGCGTACGCCCGGCCGGCGGTGTTGGCGTGGCCAGCAGCTCCGACAATGGCGGTCGTGCCTGAGATGGCTACCGAGTAGCCGAACCAGTCGAGGACGCCTACGTCTCACCGCTCGGTTTCATGGGGCGTGACCGCTCCCCTGACCTAAGGTGTCAGCGAGCTTGGCAGGTCATCGGTCGTCGCGGCGGCATGGACGCAACGGTCACCTGGCTCTGGTCCAGCGAAGTTTCCAACCTTGAGGGGTGGGATGTCGAAACTAGCTGTCATTCGTCTTTTCGCTGCCGTTGCGTTGCTGTTTACTGCGACCTCGGCGATACTCGCTGCTGGGCTTCCGTCGCCGGCGGCGGCTGCGACGCCCAGTTGGTCGTCGGGGACCCTGATCGACCCCCTATACGGGCAACCGAATTCCGTTTCCTGCCCGACAGCGAGCTTCTGCGCCGCGGTGGACGGCGACGGCAACGTCCTCACCTACAACGGCAGCTCGTGGTCCTCGCCCAAGAGCATCGACCCGAGCGGGGGCGGCCTGAACTCCGTCTCCTGCCCGTCGGCGAGCTTCTGCGCCGCGGTGGACTGGGACGGCGACGTCCTCACCTACGACGGCAGCTCGTGGTCGTCGCCCGAGAGCATCGACGCGGCGCACTACCTGCTCTCCGTCTCCTGCCCGTCGGCGAGCTTCTGCGCCGCGGTGGACTGGGACGGCAACGTCCTCACCTACGACGGCAGCTCGTGGTCATCGCCCAAGAGCATCGACGCGGCGCACTACCTGAACTCCGTCTCCTGCCCGTCGGCGAGCTTCTGCGTCGCCGTGGACTGGGACGGCGACGTCCTCACCTACAACGGCAGCTCGTGGTCGTCGCCCGAGAGCATCGACGGGTCGTACTGGCTGAACTCCGTCTCCTGCCCGTCGGCGAGCTTCTGCGCCGCGGTGGATAAGAGCGGCAACGTCTTCACCTACGACGGCAGCTCGTGGTCATCGCCCAAGAGCATCGACGCGGCACACTACCTGAACTCCGTCTCCTGCCCGTCGGCGAGCTTCTGCGTCGCCGTGGACTGGGACGGCGACGTCCTCACCTACAACGGCAGCTCGTGGTCGTCGCCCGAGAGCATCGACGGGTCGTACTGGCTGAACTCCGTCTCCTGCCCGTCGGCGAGCTTCTGCGCCGCGGTGGATAAGAGCGGCAACGTCTTCACCTACGACGGCAGCTCGTGGTCATCGCCCAAGAGCATCGACGCGGCACACTACCTGAACTCCGTCTCCTGCCCGTCGGCGAGCTTCTGCGTCGCCGTGGACTGGGACGGCGACGTCCTCACCTACGACGGCAGCTCGTGGTCGAAGCCCAACAGCATCGACGCCGGGAGCAGCCTGGTCTCCGTCTCCTGCCCGACGGCGCGCTTCTGCGCCGCGGTGGACTCGAGCGGCGACGCGTTCACGTATTCGCCGCCGGCGACCTCCACGACCACGATCACCTCGGTCACCGCGAGCCCAGTCGTCGGCCAGCCGGTCTCCGTCGGCGTAAAGGTCAGCGGGCCGAGCACCACCTCGGGGTCACCGACCCCGAGCGGGCAGGTCAGAGTCAGCGACGGCACCCGGAGCTGTGAGGCGACGCTCAGCGGCTCGAACGGGACCGCGACCGGCAAGTGTTCGATCACCGAGCAAGCCGCGGGCAAGTACTCGCTCACCGCCAGCTATCCGGGTGACGCCCACTTCGCCTCCAGCATGACGTCCGCCTCCACCTCGCTGACGGTTGCCAAGGCCACCTCGAAGACCACCCTCAGGCTCTCAGCCGCCAAGGTCACCTACGGCGACGAGCAGACCGAGCACCTCTCGGTCACCGTCTCGCCGCAGTACGCCGGCTTGACGCCGACCGGGACGGTCAGGGTGAAGCAGTCCACAATGACGCTGTGTGTGATCACGCTCTCGTCTGGCAAGGGATCGTGCTGGTTGTCGGCCAAGCAGCTCACGGTGGGCACCTACCACCTCGTCGCCACCTACGGCGGGAGCACGAACTTCAAGGGTTCGACTTCAATGAAGGAGACCCTCACCGTCGTCAAGTGACGAGCTAATGCCTTGTGGCTGCACGGGCTGGCATCGGTCGCTGACCGGCATGCGAGTCGGCATAGCTGTCGCGTCGGCGCTGCACCCACATGCCCGAGTGTCGACGCGCGGGCAAAGGCGCACCGACAGCTATCACCCGCTCCCCTACGCCGCCACGTGGACGAACGTGGGCGCCTCTGCGGCCAACAGCGACTACAGCACCAACATTCGTAAGGCATGGCCGAGCCCGAGGAGCCGGCGAACTGGCAGCCAAAGTTTCCCTGAGTTGCAGAAACAGGATTCAGGCCGGAGTTACGTGAATGACCCGCCCCCGCTGAACTCCGGCCTGAGAGAGCGCAAAGGCCGTTGGTGATCGTGAACATTTGACCTCCGGCTTTCTCAGTGGGGCAGGTTGACCTTCGCCCGACGCTCGAACTCCGCCATGTCCTCAACCGCGTGCTTCTCGCCAGCCTCGTAGACCTCGTCCATTTCGGCGCGCTTGAAGTACGGGTGAATGTGCTCGACCTCAGATGCCATCGCTGGCTGGAACACGCCTCGCTGCTTGGCTGCGGTAACTATCTCGTCGTCAACGCACCAGTGGTGGTATTCGTGGCACACGATGCCGGGACCGTCCCAGCTCGCCCCGAGTTCGTCGATGTACGACCGGCGGATCATCGGGTGCGTAGCGTGCTCGCCGCGCATAACCCGTGGGTTACCAAGGTCATTCGTGCCGACGACCTGTGCCTTGTAGCGGCGGGCGACATCCTGCGCGTGGTCGAGCCATGCTGGCCGGAATCTCACATCATCGCCGACAAGCAGGAGCCAGGGTGCCCCAGTCAGGGCATAGGCCAGGTTAACCTTCTCTGCGAAGGTATGGCACTCGGGCGACGACAGCACTTGGCCACCACACCGGAAGACTTCGGCGATCTCTTCCTCGTCGCCCTCTTCGCATACCCACCAAGCGGTAGCGAGTCCCGTCGATGCGACGAGTGACGTCATGAATGGCTCAACGTTCTGCGGCCGGTGCAGGACAGGCACGATCACGTCGACGCGCTCGGTGGCAGGTGGTGGGATGAAGCTCGTCCAGAAGTCCGGCTTGGCGAGCCAGAGGGAAAACTTGCGAAAAAAGCGTCGCGGCTTCAAAACGCGGCCAAATATGGTTCTGACCTGCATGTAGGTAGTGTAGCGCTAGCGCTGATACGGCACGCCGGAGCTACTAGCTGCGAGCTGCCACGCTCGGCTCGGCTTGCCAGCTACCGCACCCGCCGACCTCGATGCGTCCCAACGGCGAGCTAAGTCAAGCCGGGCGCTGTCAAGCTCACAAGCTTCCACCTCGTCCAAGCCGGGGTCGACTACATGTACGCGATGAAACGGAAACATCGACCCTGCCTCGGGATTGGCGCTGATGAGCCACACCACTGCCACCCCCAACTTTCCAGCCTGCAAAGATTTCAGCAGGGCATTCCTCGCGACTATGGCGGGACCGTGGGCAGATGCAGTACCACGCGCGCCCAGCGCGCCGGCAATGGCGCCGTAGTCGATGACGAGGTCGCCTGGTCTGGAGTGCTCGGCCACGTAGGCTGTCGTGCGTGCGCCGAGCGGGCCAGCGCGGCTCTCCACCTTCCCATCGGAAGGCCGCAGGCCCGGCTCCGAGGCGGGAGGTCATCGCCGCAATAATGCCGCGCTGGCGTGCATCGTGAGCCTCATAGCGCATCTGCCCGCCGACGATGGCCGCTCTCGACAGACTCTCCGGGCTTGAGCGCAAGATCCTGTAGAAAGCAGGCGCAGCCCCTGGACGTTGGCGATCCTCGGTCAGCTCATACGGGCGTTTCGCGAGTTGAGACGACGATAGGGCCGCCGAAGGTACTGATTTGCCCATTAGGCCCAAGCGAGCAGGCCGAGAAACCCAAGCGTGCCATGCTTCGGCGACCTGCTCGACAGCAAGGGATTCGTCCGGGAAGGGAAAGCGCGAGTAATCGTGCGAAGTTCCCCAAGTCGGCTCGAGCGGTTTCAGCTCGTCGAGCCGGAGCCAGCTCCGCGTTCGGGGCAACGATGGTCATGCGCCGAATTTCAGCGGGGCTCGGTGAAATCGACGCGGAATCGTTCTCGCTCGCGCCACGAAGGACGATATGAATGGCGGGACGCGCGACGGCTTGATCCAGTTCGGCCATTTTTCGATGAGCGCGACTTCCGCTGCGTTGTACGCAGCCCTGTCGCCGTAGCCGCCTTTCGTTCGATGTAACACGTCGATGTCAGTGACCAGCACTCGCAGCCCCGCATCACGTGCTTGGATGCAGTAGTCGATGTCGTAGCCGTGAAAGGCGGGAAACGAGTCGCCGTCGAACAGCATCGTCCGAAATGTGGACGGCGCAAGGGCCATGAGCAGCCCGTCGACCGCGTCGACATCGGCGCGACGTGTACCGAAGTCGATGACACCACGCGTCTCGTACACCAGCCCCGCCGTGCACCGGGCGTCCCACCAGGCGAGACCCTTAAGTCGACTCGCGCCGACCACACCGACCAACCCGACGTTGTGACCAAGGGATTTGAGCAGCTTTGGCCGGAAGTTATCGTCGACGATCTGAACGTCTTCGTGCAACACGACGAGCGCCTGGCAGCCAGCTACATCGCGGGCAGCCAGAATCATCTCGTTGTAGGCGGCACCTATCCCGCGCTCACCAGACCTCGACCAGATCAGGTCCTCAGTCCCGGCGACGCGCTCAATGGAGGGCAGGGCAACGGTACGATAGCGCTCTTCGTTGCCTACGCAGGTCCCGAAGATGATCATGCCTTACGACTCTTCATCTATGAACAGAGGCGCACGCTTCGTGAGGTCGAGAATACGACAGGGAATCTACCGACGCCAGGGTGGCCCGCGGCGATCCGACTTCGCTGACAAGCCTTAGTCGCGAGAGGCGTTGGCGAACCTCGGTCAGTTTGTGCGGGCGCTTCGGGAGTTACGGCGGCGCGAAGCTGCAGGTACAAGGCGCTAAGAGGTGGTGAAACCCTCGGCGAGCTAACGGGAACAAATCGACACTCTCGTGACTTTGTCGATCTGCGTGCGCCACTTCGTGTGTGAGTTCGAGGACTGTGCACAGCACACCTTCGACACGACCAGCGTTTCGAAGGGATCGGCTGTGGAGGTGCGACAGAGCGGGCGCTCACGTTCTTCGCGGGTCTCCAGCGTGGCCGGGCCACAACACGCGTGGCGATCGACCTAGGGGAGCCCGAGCACTACCTGCGAGTGGCCGAACCAGGGCCGCGCGACCAAGGCCCTGTCGTACCGGACTTCGACGGCCTGAGCCCAGAATCAGCCCTTCGCCGAGCCCTGTCGCGTCCCTGACCTCCGCGTTCTCCTCAAGGAACCTCGTTTGAGACCGGAAATGTAGGGGCGACAGTATCCACGAGTTGGCAGCGGTAGTGCGCCATTGTGTAGGCAGTGTTCGTGAAGACGACGGTGCGGCGAAGGGGCGATAAGGCCTATACCTACCTCTTGCTCGTCGAGTCCGTGCGCGTCGGGGGCAAGATGACCCACAACACGCTGCTGCGCCTCGGCGAGGTGAGCGAGCTGCGCGACAGCGGCCAGCTCGACCGGATCATCGCCGCCTTGCGGGGCCACGCCTCGAAGACCTGGCTTCCGATGGACGAGGCTTCCGCCGAGGGAGCGGCCGGCTTCGGGGCGATGGCCGCCGTTCACGCCTACTTCTCCCGTCTCGACCTCGAGGTCTTCTTCTCAGGCTTTGGTGCAAGACGCCATGCCGAGCACCTCGCCGACACGGTGTTCGTGATGGTCGCCAACCGGTTGATCCGCCCGTGGTCGAAACGCCGGAGGATGCTTTCCTGGCTCGATCGTGACGTCGCCCTGCCGGACGGGGTCGCTGCCCCCTCGCTTCCCCAGCGCTACCTGGCGATGGACGCCCTGTCGGAGGCGAAGGAGACCCTCGAGCCGCACCTCTATGACCGCCTCACGGATCTCACCAACCTCGACCTCCGCCTCGCCCTCTATAACGTCACCTCGACCTACTTCGAGACGACGGAGCGCTCCTCGGATCGTTTCCCCTCCCGTGCCTTCGGCTACAGCAGAGACCAGCGCCCCGACCGGCCCCAGGTCGTGATCGGCCTCCTCGTCACCGGCGACGGCATCCCGATCGCCCATCACGTCTTCCCCGGCAACACCGCCGATGTGACGACGCTTTCCTCGGTGATGGCCGACTACCAGGCCCGCTTCGGGGTCAGACGCATCGCCCTCGTCTGTGACCGCGGCCTCATAGCCGAGGACAACGTCGCCGCCGTCGCCGAGGCGGGCTTCGACCACATTCTCGCCACGCGCCTGCACAACGACGACGAGGTGGCCGCCGTGCTGTCTCGGGCGAAGACCGACGACCTCACCTGGATCGAGCTGAAGGACCTGCACTCGAAGGCCGCCAAGGTCACCGTCGACGGCCGGCGCTTCGTCGTCGTCGACTCACCTCAGAGGAAGTCCCCTGACGACGCCCGCCACGAGGAGCTCATGGCCCGCACCGAGGAAAAGCTGATCGCCCTCACCTCACGGGTGAGCACCGGGCGGCTCACCGACCCGGCGAGGATCAGCGCGGCGGCCGACCGCATCCTTCGGGCCTCCGGCGTCGGGCGGTGCTTTACAACGACGATCCGGGAGGCCTTCTTCTCCTGGGACTACGACGAGGAGGCCTACACCTACGACACCGAGCTCCTCGCCGGACACTACGTACTCTCGACTTCTCTCAGCAAAGAGCGGGCTCCCGTCGGTGACATCGTCCGCCACTACCGGGTGCTGCAGCGCGTCGAACGGCGCTTCCGGGTGATGAAGGACTTCCTCGGCCTGCGCCCGATCGACCACTTCACCGAGGAACGGGTCCGCGGCCACATCGCGCTTTGCGTGCTCGGAGCGGTGATCGAGGCCGTCATGGGCAAGGACCTCGAAGCGGCAGGCGTGAAGGACCCCGACTTGGAGCACCAGGTGATCTCGCCCCGCCGTGCGCTCGCCGAGCTCGACCGCATCCGCCTCGTCACGATGGACGTGAACGGCCGGACGATTCGCGTCGTCACCAAGCGCAACGCCCTCCAGGCGAAGATCCTCACCGCCTTCGGCGTCAACACCGCCGGCTGGGACAAGGCCGACATCACCTGAATCCCGAGAATCCGGTGATGTAGTGGAAACACCTTCTTGGCCCGCCCCTATCTACCTGCGCTTTCGCGAACAGGCCGCCGAAGTCCGGTCGTACACTCCCCGGCACGATTTGGTCGGTGGGGCATCCTTGAGAACCGCGTTTGTCATAGTCGACGCCGGCGGTTGAGGTACTGTCGCTCTATGTGGCTCGCATCGAGTGAGGAGCCGCGCCCCATCCGCGCGGCGCAAGCCACGGCGCTCGTTCCGCTGGAGGACCGTTATCACCTGCCATAATCAATTATCGTTACAATGGTTGTTGGAATCCGCCCAACGTGCGTCGGCGCAAAAGGGCATTGTCGTGATTAATCTGCCTCGGGACCCTTAACTCGACCAACACACCAACGTCAAGATGGACAACGGCAGCGATGATCGATAGTAAAATACCGAGTAAGTATGTTTATCCCCCGGCTGGGCACATCCTGCGTCAAACCGCTGGACGCATCCTGCGTAAAGTAGTGCAGACCGCCCTGGAACCTCAGTTGTTCACGTTAGAGCGAACGCTGGACCGACTGGCTGTGCAGCACGGCCAGTCGATGAGCTGGCGTAATGCTGAGAGGAACGACCTCAAGTTCAACGATGCAGAGTTCAGTATTTTTTCACAATGGGGCGAAGACGGCATTGTCCAATACCTGATTAAGCGGACTCAACTCGGAGAGCGCTCGTTCGTCGAATGTGGTGTCGGTGATTATACTGAGGCTAATACCCGCTTCTTACTTGTGAATGATAACTGGAGAGGGCTTATTATTGATGGAGATTCGAGCCATGTCTCGTTCCTGTCTCGGTCAGCACTGGCTTGGCGCCACGACATAGCCTCGTTGGCGTTGTTTGTCACAGCAGAGAATATCAATAGCGCCTTGCGTACGCACGATATGATCGGCGATGTGGGCCTCTTGTCTATCGACATCGACGGCAATGACTACTGGATTCTTAAAGCTATCACAGAGATACAGCCTCGGATTATCATCTGTGAGTACAACAGCGTGTTCGGCTGTCGGCGTGCGGTCAGTATTCCATACGATCCGCACTTCAAATGCGCTAATGCGCACTACAGCCACTTGTACTTTGGGGCTTCCCTTGCGGCGTTCGACTACCTGCTGTCGGCTCGGGGCTACATTCTCGTCGGCTGCGAGAGCCATGGAGCCAACGCATTCTTCGTACGCTCCGACGTTGCCCAGGAGCTTCATCCACTGACGCCCGCTGCTGCCTACGTCGCCAGCCGGTTCCGTAACTCCAGGGTGCGCATTTCAGTGATTCCGTACACCCAGTTCGGAGTTTTCGAACGCGAGGTGTCGGAGGCCGCGTAGCGGCCGACGGATTTGGCTAACCCCGAAGCTCACCTCCCTCCTGATGCTCGGTGGACAGTCTGTGGTGGTGGTTCGTCGCGTGCGAATCCGGTGTGCAGAGCTCGGTGATCATGGCGTGGTGACCCGCTTGTCGCGGGACTTCGCGGGGGCATCGCTTCGTCGCATCGAGTCGCCGACGAGCTCGATGCGGTTCGCGCGTTCGAGCAGGCGGTCGAGCACGGCGTCCGCGATGGTGGGGTCCCCGACCGGAGTTCAGCGTCTGTTTCGCGAATGTGCTGGTAGCGGTGGCGCGACAGACAGTTGTTTCCCCTACGCGTCACGCGTAGGGGCTGCTCAGGAGAGTTTGGCTCTTCCCCAGGTCGAGTCCTCGACCCGGAACGCGTCGAGGATCTGGCGCTGCAGTTTGTCGGGCCGGTCGACGAGCTCGATGTCGCGTCCGGCGTGGAGGTGGTGCCGGCGGATCTTCCCGAGCTCGGCGAGGGCGCGGCGCGGTGTCATCGTCTGTTCGGGCAGATCGGGGTCTTTCAGCTGAGCGGCTGCGAGATCGTCGCCCATCACCGCCTCGATCACCGCGGCGATCACGCACAGGGCGATGTGGGCGCGGACACGCTCCTCGAGTCGGTGGTGGACGGGACGAAGACCGAGGAAGTCCTTCATCACGCGGAATCTGCGCTCGACGTTCTGGAGCATCTTGTAGTGCCGCACGATGTCGGTCACCGACGCCTCCTTGGGGCTGAGCGACGTGACGAGCACGTAGCGACCGGCGAGGAGCTTCTCCTCGTAGGAGAGCGCCTCCTCGTCGAAGCGCCAGGAAAAGACGCCGTGCCGGATCGTCACGGCAAAGCACCGCCCGACGCCCGAGTCCCGCAGGATGCGGTCCGCGGCGGCACCGATCTTCGCCGGGTCGACGAGCTTTCCCGCCCGCACGCGATCGGCGAGCGTGATGAGCTTGGACTCCACCCGGACGAGGAGCTCCTCGCGTCGCCGATCGTCGCGTGCCTTTCGCTCGGCTGATGACACCGCGACGAATCGCCGTCCGCCATGGTTCACCTCGAAGGCCTTCGTTCCCGCAAAGCCCGGCACCGCGCTCCACGTGTTGTCGCCGACAGCTGCGGCGCGCTCGAGGACTGCCGCGACGTCGCCGTCGTGGTGGAGTCGTGTGGCGAGCACGTGGTCGAAGCCGGCTGCCGCGACGTCGGCGAGGTTCTGCTCGGAAATGAGGCCCCGGTCGGCGACGAGCGCGATCCGACCGACGCCGAAGCGCGCTTGGTAGTCGGCCATCACCTGTTGAAGCGTCGTCGAGTCCCGGGTGTTGCCGGGAAAGACGTAGTGGGCGATCGGGATCCCGTTGCCCGTCACGAGCAGGCCGATCACGACCTGGGGGCGGTCGCCCCTCTTGTCACGGCTGTAGCCGTAGGCACGGGAGGAGAAATCCTCGGAGGGCCCACGGCTCGTCTCGAAATACGTCGAGGTCAAGTCGTAGAGGGCGAGGCGGAGGTCGAGGTTCGACAGGTCCGTCAGCCGTCGGTAGAGGACCTCCTCGGTCGCTTCCTTTTGCTCGGCGATCACGTCGAGGGCGCGGTAGCACTGGTCGAGGAGCGGGGCGGAGACACCGTCGGGCAGCGCGACCTGGGAGAGCCATTCGAGAATGGTGTGGCGCTTGGAGGCGGGATCCAAGAGCCGGTTCGCCACCATCACGAACACCGTGTCGGCGAGGTGCTGGTGACGCCGCCCCTCACCGAGGGCTGCGAAGTGGGTGCGAAGACCGACGCGGTCGAAGTAAGAAGCGACCGCCGCAACGGCACCATAGGAAGGAGCACCCGCTCCCTCCAGCTCGTCGGACGCAATCCAGTGCTTTGTCGTGTAGCTCGAGAGCGCGGCGACGATGCGGTCGAGCTGTCCGGTCCGCTCGAGCTCACCAACCTCGCCCAAGCGGAACAGCTCCCGCTGGGTGTTCTTGCCGCCTGAGCGCACGGCTTCGACGAGCGACAGGTACGTGTAGCGCTTGTCGCCTCGCTTGCGTACCGTCCGCTTCACGTACATCACCTAAAACAATACTGCAAACTGCAGCGCCAATCACGTATATGTCGCCCCTACATTTCGCTGACGGACCAGGGACCTGGCGAGGCGAACTTCCTGATCAGCGGTTTATGGCCGTCTCGAGAAGCGTTCAATCGGGGGGTTAGACGCTGAACTCCGGCCCGAGGGCCTCGTGCCAGTTCGCGATGGGCAGCTGACTCGTGAGTATCGTCGAGCGCTGCTGTGCGCGGTCCTCGACGATCTCGAGCAGGTCGGCGGCCTGATCGGCACTGAGCGGTCGGATGAGGAAGTCGTCGATCAGCAGCACGTCGACGCGGGCCCAGCTCGCCATCAGCCGAGCGAGACGACCGTCCGCGCGTGCGATCGCGAGCTCGTCGAACATGCGCGGTGCGCGGAGATAGAGAGCCGAGTGGCCGTGGCGGATCGCGGCCTGGGCGAGTGCACAGGCGAGGAAGGTCTTTCCGACGCCGGTGGGCCCACAGATGAGCAGGGCCTGGCGCTCACGGACCCAGTGCGACTCGGCGAGCTGCAGGATCACGTGCCGATCGAGTCCGCGCGGCCGCGAGTAGTCGAGCTCCTCGATAGCGGCCAGGAGCCTCAGCTTCGCGGTCTTCAGCAGGCGCTCGAGGCGCCGGTTGTCCCGGGCGAGGAGCTCGCGGTCGACGAGCATCCCGAGGCGCTCCTCGAAGGAGAGCTCGGCGTAGTCGAGGCGCTCGCGCTGCTCTGCGACCCCCTGGGCCATCGCGTGCATCCTGAGGGTCCGCAGCCCCTCGATGGTGGTGTTCTGCAACATGGTCGTCCTTTCGCTCATCGGTAGTAGTTCGCCCCGCGCACGTTGCGGTGGCGGGGATGCGCTGGAAGTGGGAGCAGCTCGGGGAGGGGCTGGGAGTCGAGGTGGTGCTCGAGGATCGAGGCGACACTTCGATAGGAGTAGGAGCGCAGGTGCAGTGCCCGGGCACAGGCGGCCTCGACGCGGGCCGTCCCGTGGCGCTCGCCGAGGCGGATGATCCCGAGTGCGGAGCGGAAGCCCTGTTCGGGATGTGGTCGCGAGGCCAGGATCTCCTCGACGAGCGACGCAGTCGCCGGCCCGGTCGTCTTCGCCCAGGAGATGATGCGCGAGGGCGTCCAGGACGCGTAGCGGCGGTGGGACTCGGGCATGTGCGCGGGATCGGTCGAGTAGCCACCGCGGACCGAGCTCCGTGGCCAGGAGGCGACGCGTTTCGCGGAGAAGAGGACCTCGAGGGTCGACGCGGTGCAGCGCAGCTCGACGACCTTTCCGACCAGTTGATAGGGCACGGAGTAGTAGTGCCGGTCGAGCTCGACGTGGTAGTCGATGTTGACCTTGGCCTTGCGGAAGGTCGCGAACTCATAGCGCGTCGCCGGCAGTGGCCGGAGGGCCGGGCGGTCGAGCTGTTCGAACAGCTCAGCTCGCGAGCCGTCCATCTTCTTGAACGGTCGGGCGTTGATCAGCGCGGCGCACTCGCGGATCGCGACGTTCGCCTCGGCGAGCGAAGAGAACCGGCGGTTTCGCAGCCGGGCGATGATCCAGCGCTCTGCAAGCTGAACCCCCGCCTCGACCTTGGCCTTGTCCCTCGGCTTGTAGGACCGTGTCGGGATGACCGCGACCCCGTAGTGGGCGGCCATCTCCTGATAGGTGGCGTTCACGTCCGGCTCGTAGCGGTGCGGCCGGGTGACGCCGGAGCGGAGGTTGTCGCAGACCACGATCTCGTGACAGCCCCCCATCGCTTCGAAGGCATGCACATGGGCGGCGACCCAGTGCATCAGCTCCTGGGAGGGGAGCGCCTCCGCGAACAGGTAGTTCGAGGCGCCGGCCACCGCGACGAACAGCTCGGCCCACAGGATGACCTCGCCGGTCTTGTTGTCATGGATCGGGATCCGCATGCCGGGGAAGTCGACGAAGAGCTTCTCGCCGGCGCGGTGCACCTGGCGCATGACGAGGTCGACCCGGCCCTTGAAGACCCGGTAGTGGTGGACGAACTGGGTGTAGCCATAGCCGTCGGGGTGGAGCTCGCGGTATTCGAGCCACAACAGCTCAAGGGTCACCCCTTTCCGCCGCAGCTCTCTGTGCACGTAGGCGAAGTCCGGCATCGGCCGGGTGACGTTCGAGGGCACGGGCGGGGGAAACAGCAGCTGCTCGAGGTCGTGGTCCGAAAGCCCGTCCGGCAGCGGCCAGGACAACCCGGCCGCGACGGCGCGCCGGACGTGATCGCCGACGGTGGTGAACGGAAGGCCGAGGGAGAGCCCGACCTGGCGGAGGGAGAGCCTCTCGCCGAGGGCGAGGCGGATGACGTCGCGGATCTTGCGCATTGGGATGTGGGGTCTTGGCACGCTCTCTCCTCGGACACGGTGGTCCGAGAAGCGTTGCGAGCACGGCCTACCTCACGCCAGCAGCTGCGACAGCCCCCTCACGCGGGTGTACGAAAACGCCGAAACGGGTGTACGGATTCGACCGTTCCAGCTGTACGGAATGGTCCGAAATCCGCACCAGGGACGAGAATGGACGGCTGACTTACCTCGGTGGGCACAGGGCCATCCGAGCGCTTATTGGCAACTTACCCCTGGTCGATGTCACGACCGGGGCTACTCTCGCGGTGGGCGATCTTCCTGTCGACTGACAGAGCGAGATTCACAAGTAGACAGGACTCCCAGCATCGAAGGCTGAAGGGACCGGCACCGAGTGGGTCGAAGCCGGCAGCGATGGTTTCAGTTCACGTCGAAGTCATGGTTCAAGATCAGCACTTTCTGATCCACCCTTGGGTCTGCCTTCCCTTCGACCAGGTCGACCAGGTGCGACTCCAGACGATCCGTCGCCGCCGAAAGCGACCAAGTCGACTCGACGCGGCGCCTTGCCGCCGCGCCCATCCGGCGAGCGAGCCCGTCGTCGTCCAGGATCCGCTCCAAGGCAAGGTGAAGCTCGTTGTCATTGTCGACGAGGAAGCCCGTCTCGCCGTCGATGACCGTCTCGCGCACCCCTCCTTCAGCCCGTGCCACCACAGGCAGCCCACAGGCAGCCGCCTCGAGAGGCGCGTACCCGAAGGGCTCCAGTCTCGGCGCGTACGCCATCACGGCCGCCTCGTTCAACACGCGAACCACCTCCTGGTGGGAGATGTTCCGGTATGGAGTGAAGACCACACCCCGACGTTCTGCGAGTTCCACGAGCTGCCTAAGGTAGTGGGGATCTTCCAAGTTGCCGATCCAGGCGAGGGCGGGACGAGGTGGCCTGATCTGGGCGACAGCCTCGATAATGACCTCGACACGCTTATTCGAAACAAACGCTCCGATACCCATCACAATCTTTTTTCTTGCAAGACCCATGTCCTTGTATCGCTCGGTGTCCACTCCTAGGTAGCAAACCGCCGCGTCAATGCCATAGGCCCGCAGCATGCTTTCCCTGCTGAAGTAGGAGTTGACCAGCACCCTATCGTAGGCCTGGACTCCGGCCAGTTCCTCCCGGGCTTGGATCCTCAACCCATGTACCAGAACCGCATCGTACAAGCGGTCGCGAACCGCGGAGAGCTGGAAACCCTCTGGACAGTCCAGCGCGGGCCAGGGAAGGCGGGGCATAGCTTCATAGAACGGACGGTACGGCTCCTGGAGATACAGCAGGGCTGGGCCTCTGACATATCGCCCGAGGCTCGTCACGTGGAACAGTGTGCTGCTTCCGGCCAAGACGACGTCAAAGCTCCCCCGGTCCATCTCTTGGGCACAACGCTGGCTGTGCCGATCCAGAGCCTTGAGTCTGGCGGGGATAAGCGTTCCTCCTCCTGACAGACGCGCTGCGAACTTTCTCCAGCTACGGCGTTCGAACGTGTCGAGGGGGATGATGTGTTCCAGCACGAGATCACCGATCGGAAGGAACTTCTGGTCGGCCGACGGAGGACACCACGACTCGACGTGGTGACCGCGCGCAACCAAGCCGCTCACGTGATCGTAAAGCGCCCTCTTGCCGCCTCCACTCGGAAGGTTGTGCCAAACAGCGATTCTCATGGCCTGACTGTCAAACTGTTAGCGCGAGTCAAGCCGGCCTGGTTCCGGAAGGAGTGGTGATTGTAGGTACTGCATTCATGACCGCCACCATCGAGACAGAGCGCCCTTTGCTGCACGACTGGAACAGTTTGGCACGTTAGGTAACGCGGCAAGACAAATCAGCGATACGTTACTGTCAGCCGGAAGAGCAACTACATCATAATGCCAGTCAGATAGAGTGCTCTCCAGGCAGATAGTTCTCAATAGTTCGAGGTCAGTATCGTCAACGTATGTGCCGACGTGCGCAAAGCGCCCGAACTTGTCGTACCAGATGAAACGGTCGTAGCCGCATTCGCTCAGCACCTGAAACGCCTGGCCGCTGCTATTCCCCGTGGCCGCGAGGTGTTGGGGCGACCACTCGAAGATCACCGAAGGATACACCGAGCCGAGGAACTTGGTGCCTCCGGCCAGGACGCGGCCGTCAAAGCCGTCGACGTCAATCTTCACCACATCTGGCGACTCGAGCGCACCCTGTTCCCAGAGCGCGTCAAGTGTGGTGGCCACGGCGGCGAGCTTTCCCGTGAGCGATGCGGTCCCCTCGTGGACACGGACCGGAAGAGGAACGTCTCCTGAGCGGTCGCTCACCAGCAATGGCACTATCGCGGTAGGGATGTCGAGTCGCGCCAGGTTCGTGTTCAAGTATCGAAGGAAATCGGGATTGCCCTCCACTGCGACGATAGCGCTGAGGGCCGACGGGCACCGCCTGCTGAGAAGAAAGGCCGTGTCACCAACACCGGCGCCTATGTCGAGCACAGCTGCAGGGTGTCCGACACTTGTTGCCGTGGCTCGCACCGGCTCCACCAAAGGTTCACTGTAGGTCTCGAAGAGCTGGACAAGAATGGGATACGGATGTCCGAAGTTGATCTCCGCAACCTTGCCGTGCAGCCGGGTCCGGACCGTCGTGTCACCAAAATGCTTTAGCGCCCGAGACCACAGACGCGACCTCACGCGCATGGCCACCCAGCGGAGATGCCCTTCGGGCCATTCCCACGGGACCCCCCGTCTACCCCTGCGCATGACGCTCGCGGTCGCGACGAACCCGTTGTAACAGAGTTCAGCGAGGAGATGTCCGCGTTGCAACGCTGGCTGCAGGTCGTATGGCGGTTGGACCGGCCGCCCGCCCGGCTCACGGGTCATTAGGAATGGGCCACCGGTTCAGCCCACCACCTCAAGCGTAGGCCACCTCCGGGCTTTAGCGCGAGAACCACGGGAAGAGAGCGGGTTACGAGAAGCATGATGCCACAGGCAGCGAGGTAGGCGCAGCCCCATCCCGCTAGCCCAAACCAGGAGGCCGGGATGTGGCTTGATAGAGCCAGCGAGGGCCCGACCACCGTGGCCACCACTGCGCTTGCCCGCAAGGCAGGGAGCAACCAGTGGCGACGCTCCCAGCGGCGCACCACAAGCCACCCGGCCAAGGTCCCCGAAGCGTTGCCGGCTACCGAACCGATCAGGGCGCCGAGGAGTCCTATGCGGGTGGTAAGGAGAATCGTGCCCGCAGCGTTGACGACCAAGTTGGCGCCCGCCGCGATCAACACGTAGTGGTAGCGACCCCTGCCAACAGCGTAATAAGTCCATGGCGCCGACCACACGTTGAGCAGGACCGCTATGGCCAGGAACCGTAGCGACAGGGCTGCTCCCCCGTAGTCTGGCCCCAACCAGACTCGTAGAAAAGACGAGGAGAAGATCAAGAACCCCCCGGCTGTGACGCTGGCGATGGCCTGCGCGCTCCGACCGGCCAGGCCTTCAAGGTGTCGAAGCCGACGCGGGTTTGTGCGGTAGAGCTCCGCCGTGCCCGCCAGGAGGACGGCAAGGGGGATCAACGCTACGTCCTTGGCCGAGAGCACCGTCTGGGCGCCGATCTGGAACATGGCCGATGCCTTGGGACTGACATTGTGGGCGAGCACAAGCTTGTCGACCTGCGAGTCGAACAGAGTGCCGGCCGACCCGAGCACGAGTATGGCTGGCATGCCAATGAAACCGAGCGCGACGGTAGTGGTGACTCTCGTCAATCTGAAGCGAACGTCGGGCACGACCCGTCGCATCCCGACGACCGGTCCCACCCAGCTCACCAGCAACTGTACGTAGCTGGCCAGCAACAGTGCCCAGAGGCCGAGACCGAGGGCGATGCCGCCCACCGTGACCCCGGCCCCGATGATTATGGAGACAATCCCGCTCCAGTTCCCGTAGTCGGTGCGTTGCAGGCCGGCGAGGATGCCGAAGTAGCCGGAGCCCACCAAGCCTACCGCCAGGAGCGAGACCATCCCGATCAACAGCAGGGCTAGCTGGCCCCGCTGGCCCGCGGAGATGGTCGTGAACACCAAGTTGACGACGGGATGAGCCACGAACACACCGGTGACCTCGAGAAGGGCAGCGATGCCGACCAAGACGGTCGTCCCCTGTCGCACTGCCTGTCGGGCGCCCTGCAAGTCCCCCTGGCCGTGAGCTGTGGCCACTCGGCGGGCGATCTCGGTACCAACTCCAGACTCGGCTAGCTGCCCGATCGCCAATACCGCCGCCAGCGTTGCCCACTCACCGTAACGAGTGACATTGACGCCGTGCAGTATCCTAGGTAGCACGAACAGCGCCGCCAGAGTACTGACGATGGTGGAGATCGCCGAGGACCGGATCACTTTGGCCACCGTCGTCCGATTGGTGCCAGTGGCGGCGTCACGCCGGTTTGTCACGACAGATCCTCGAGGCGGTCAGTGGTCCGTCGCGGAATTGATCTGTGGAGCTTTAGCCTTCCGCGGCGTACCTTCTCGATGATGTCGTCACCAGCCTTGTGCCAGATGAATGGCTTCGGGTCGTCGTTCCAGTGCTCGGCCCAGATCTCGATCGCCTCGACGAGTGCCGGGACGCTCGAGAAGGTCCCCCTGCGAAGCCGACGATCGGTCAGCTCTTTGAATCATCGCTCGACCAGGTTGAGCCATGAACTCGAGGTGGGCGTGAAGTGCAGGTGCCAGCGGGCACGTTTGGGATCTGCGAGCCACTTCATCACCTCTGGCGGCTTGTGAGCCGAAAGGTTGTCCAACACGAGGTGAATCTCGAGCTCTCGCGCCACATCGAGGTCGATCAGCTCAAAGAAGGCGAGCACGTCTTTGGCGGTGTGGCGCTTCCGGGTGCCAGTTGCGACCTCGCCGGTTCCAACGTTCAAAGCGGCGAAAAGATCGACCGTTCCGTGACGCTTGTAGTCATGGGTCATGGTGCCGGCCCGTCCCGGCTTGATCGGCAGGCTCGGCTGGGTGCGGTCGAGGGCCTGCACCTGGGTCTTCTCGTCGAAGCTGAACACGACCGCCCGCTCGGGGGGTTCAAGTAGAGCCCGACAACATCGACGAGCTTGTCTTCGAAGTGTGGGCCATCCGAGATCTTGAAGCTCGCCACCTTCCAGGGTTTCAGGTTGTGGTCGCGCCAGATGCGCGCCACGGTATCCTTGCTGATCCCCAGCCGGCACGCGAGCATCCTCGTCGTCCAGTGCGTTGAGCCGTCCTCCGGACTCTCGAGACAAGTCACACGGACCACTTCGGCCACGGTGTGCCGCCGCCGAGCACTAGCTTTCGCCCCCGTCCCCTAGCGATCACACCGACGCCCTTGACGCCCGTCTCGGCAAAGCGCCGGCGCCAGCGACGCACGGCGTCGGGATCGACCCCACAGCGCCGAGCTATCCTCGTTCGCCACCCCGTGAGCAGCGTCGAGGAGCCCTCGTGCCTGGTTGACCCTGCGGTGCGGGAAAGTCGTCGACCGGGCCATGCCCTGCAGTTCTGCGCGCTCCGCGTCGGATATCTCCAATGGTGGTGCCGCCATCGTCGACCTGATGGCACTCTAGCCAACCAGGCTATTTCAGCGACGGACCACTAGGGGGCTTGGCCGCCAGGTGAAGAAACCCGGAGAATGTCCCGAGTTCCGTGGAACTTCGGGCGGCGGTCCTGTGATCCTCAGGCTACGTGCTCCTCGCTCTCGTCGATCGTTGTGACGCCTGCGACGTAGCGGTCGAGGGCTTCGCGCAGTGCTGGCAGGTGGAGAAAGCCGTTCACCTTCCGGAACTGCTTCACGGCTTCGGTCATCCCCGCCGCGCACCAGCGGAGTGCCATCTCGCCGTCCCGCCAGCGCTTCACGTTCGCGCAGTGGTCCCGGCAGATCTCGATCATCGATTCGACGGGGTTCGTCGAGCGCAGTGTGCGCGCCAGGGTTGGTGGCACGCCGAGCCGGTAGATGGTGAGGGTCTCCGAGAGCCCCTCGAGCAGGCTCCCCGCGGCACCGGGATGGCTCTTCTGCAGCTGGCGGGCGAGATCGGTGAGCTCCGCCTCGGCCGCGAGCGCATCACCGTGGCGATAGGCGGCCCGCATCTTCGTCGCGACGGTGCGGGCGAGCTCGGCCGGCAGCTTGGCCTCGACGTTGCGGATCTTGTGGAGCTGGCACCGGGCGATCACCGGGTGGTCGAACACGTCCCTGATGGCCGCGCTGAACGCCTTGGCGCCGGTTATTCCTGCTGGGAAGTGACCCCTTTATCGATTGCCGGCTGCGGCGGCCGGTGACGATAGCGGTGGTGCGGGGCGCGTGGCGCTTGGCCGGTATCCCTACCGGGGTTTGCCTGCGATCACAATGTCCTGAAAATCCAGGAACTCCGCACGTCCGGCCCACGACCCGTAGCGAATCGGCTCGTCAATCACCAGGTGGTGACGTCGGTACAACTCCCGTACCTCTTCTTCTTTGAACGCCACCGCGGCCATCGGCACGTCGGGCGCATCGACGGAATAGCGATCGAACGTATTACCGAACGAATACTTCGCCCTCCCCTCTGCGATGAGTTGCCTCGATGTGTCATTGAGCAGAAAGTAGGTGATCAAAGTTCGTGCGCCCGGTCGCAGTACCCGGGTTAACTCACCCAGATAGTTGTCGGCTTCTTCGGGCAGCATGTGTGTGAAGACCGACCCGAGAATAGCGACATCAAACATCTCGTTCGCGAAGGGGAACTTATAGGTGGTGGCGGTGAACGTGCCCTTGGGGTTGTACATGCTGTTGGCCACGTCAATATGCTCGAAGGTGAAGTTGGGGTACCGGGATGTGATGTGGTGCGTGCACCAATCGACGCCCTTCTGCACAATGTCAAGGCCGACGTAGCGTCCGGGTGGGACAAGGTACTGGGTGAGCAGCCTGGTCTTGCGTCCCATACCACTCCCCACATCGAGCACGGCCTCATCGGGCGCCAGGTGAAGGAGCTCCTTGAAGTGCTCGAAATAGGCCTCGCCATTTCGTATGAACTCGTCTCTGTCCTGCGGTCCGTCATACATTAACCGGGTGGGTGGCACGAGGGGATCGTGGTGGCCACGCGCCCTCGCCAACCCGTCAACCGCTGCCCGTACGACGTAGCGAGCCGCCGCCTTCGGAATTGTCTGCATACCAGGAGTTCCCTCTCGGATGAGTCACTGTACGCTGATACATCAATTCAAGGGTCTGTTGTGGGGGCCACAATAGCAAACGCTGCCCTGGGGAGGCATACGGGCAGCCCACCTCAGCCGACGCCGGCCGAGAGGTATGCGACGCAGGTACCGGGAATGTCATGCGATTCGACCAACCGGAGGGAGCGATGGCAAGGAGGCGACAAACCCGTTTTGTGCGGTGGCCCTTTCCAGCCAAGGTCTCCACGATCCCGAACAGGTCTCTTGGGCGCACCACCCGCCCCTCCTGGAACAGCTCGGTGGCTCGCTTCAGCGCGGCGAGCTCCGCCTCCAGCTCGGCAATGCGGCGCCTCGCGGCCCGAAGCTGCGCTGACTCAGCCGTCGAGGCGCCAGTCAGCTCGCCACGATCGATTCGATCCTGGCGGACCCACCGGAAGATCGTCGCCTGGCACAGCCCCAGTTCTCTATGAAGAGGGGCCGTTCGTCAAGGGTGGGATGCTGATGGCTCTACCTTCCTCTTTGAACGGGAACCCGGACGGGGATCGCTAAGGGTGCTTGTCCTTCCAGGACTGAGATGAGATGGCGACCCCGGCGGAACGCCCGGGAGGCCTGACGCCCACAAGGTGTCGTCCCTCGAGGACTGGTCCATCAGCACGGCGCCGTGCCTCCGGCAACCCGGTCGTTCAATCAAAGGAGGCGCCGTGCTCGGAGTGGGGATCGATTTCGCCGAGGAGTTCCATCTGGTCGCACTCGGCAGGCCCGGCGAGGGGGTGATCGAGGTCCGCCGAGTCGAGCGCACCCCGGAGGACCTGGGCCGGCTCTTCGACAAGATCGCCGAGCTTGAGCCGGACCCGGCCGAGGTGCGCGTCGTGCTCGAGACCCGCCACGGGATGCTCGTCGAAGCGCTTCTCGAGGCCGGCTACGTCGTCGTACCGGTGAACCCGGACCTCGTCGCCCGACGACGGGGCCCGGCCAAGAAGAAGGCGACGCCGAGGACGCCCGGATCGCCTGCATAATCGCCCTCGACCGCTTCGAGCGGCTGCGGCCGCTCATCGCCCTGGGGAAGTGGCCGGCGAGCTGCGGGCCATCGCACGAGACGACGAGCGGGTCGCACGAGACGAGCGGCGGCTTCTCAACCGCCTCCGGGCCGATCTCATCGCCACCTTTCCCGCCGCCCTTGCCATCGCCGGCGAGGACCTCGGTGCGCCGACCTTCCTGCGCCTGCTCGAGGCCTGGCCGACCGCAGAGGCCCTCAAGTGCGCATTTCAGTGATTCCGTACACCCAGTTCGGAGTTTTCGAACGCGAGGTGTCGGAGGCCGCGTAGCGGCCGACGGATTTGGCTAACCCCGAAGCTCACCTCCCTCCTGATGCTCGGTGGACAGTCTGTGGTGGTGGTTCGTCGCGTGCGAATCCGGTGTGCAGAGCTCGGTGATCATGGCGTGGTGACCCGCTTGTCGCGGGACTTCGCGGGGGCATCGCTTCGTCGCATCGAGTCGCCGACGAGCTCGATGCGGTTCGCGCGTTCGAGCAGGCGGTCGAGCACGGCGTCCGCGATGGTGGGGTCCCCGAGGGCCTCGTGCCAGTTCGCGATGGGCAGCTGACTCGTGAGTATCGTCGAGCGCTGCTGTGCGCGGTCCTCGACGATCTCGAGCAGGTCGGCGGCCTGATCGGCACTGAGCGGTCGGATGAGGAAGTCGTCGATCAGCAGCACGTCGACGCGGGCCCAGCTCGCCATCAGCCGAGCGAGACGACCGTCCACGCGTGCGATCGCGAGCTCGTCGAACATGCGCGGTGCGCGGAGATAGAGAGCCGAGTGGCCGTGGCGGATCGCGGCCTGGGCGAGTGCACAGGCGAGGAAGGTCTTTCCGACGCCGGTGGGCCCACAGATGAGCAGGGCCTGGCGCTCACGGACCCAGTGCGACTCGGCGAGCTGCAGGATCACGTGCCGATCGAGTCCGCGCGGCCGCGAGTAGTCGAGCTCCTCGATAGCGGCCAGGAGCCTCAGCTTCGCGGTCTTCAGCAGGCGCTCGAGGCGCCGGTTGTCCCGGGCGAGGAGCTCGCGGTCGACGAGCATCCCGAGGCGCTCCTCGAAGGAGAGCTCGGCGTAGTCGAGGCGCTCGCGCTGCTCTGCGACCCCCTGGGCCATCGCGTGCATCCTGAGGGTCCGCAGCCCCTCGATGGTGGTGTTCTGCAACATGGTCGTCCTTTCGCTCATCGGTAGTAGTTCGCCCCGCGCACGTTGCGGTGGCGGGGATGCGCTGGAAGTGGGAGCAGCTCGGGGAGGGGCTGGGAGTCGAGGTGGTGCTCGAGGATCGAGGCGACACTTCGATAGGAGTAGGAGCGCAGGTGCAGTGCCCGGGCACAGGCGGCCTCGACGCGGGCCGTCCCGTGGCGCTCGCCGAGGCGGATGATCCCGAGTGCGGAGCGGAAGCCCTGTTCGGGATGTGGTCGCGAGGCCAGGATCTCCTCGACGAGCGACGCAGTCGCCGGCCCGGTCGTCTTCGCCCAGGAGATGATGCGCGAGGGCGTCCAGGACGCGTAGCGGCGGTGGGACTCGGGCATGTGCGCGGGATCGGTCGAGTAGCCACCGCGGACCGAGCTCCGTGGCCAGGAGGCGACGCGTTTCGCGGAGAAGAGGACCTCGAGGGTCGACGCGGTGCAGCGCAGCTCGACGACCTTTCCGACCAGTTGATAGGGCACGGAGTAGTAGTGCCGGTCGAGCTCGACGTGGTAGTCGATGTTGACCTTGGCCTTGCGGAAGGTCGCGAACTCATCAGCGCGTCGCCGGCAGTGGCCGGAGGGCCGGGCGGTCGAGCTGTTCGAACAGCTCAGCTCGCGAGCCGTCCATCTTCTTGAACGGTCGGGCGTTGATCAGCGCGGCGCACTCGCGGATCGCGACGTTCGCCTCGGCGAGCGAAGAGAACCGGCGGTTTCGCAGCCGGGCGATGATCCAGCGCTCTGCAAGCTGAACCCCCGCCTCGACCTTGGCCTTGTCCCTCGGCTTGTAGGACCGTGTCGGGATGACCGCGACCCCGTAGTGGGCGGCCATCTCCTGATAGGTGGCGTTCACGTCCGGCTCGTAGCGGTGCGGCCGGGTGACGCCGGAGCGGAGGTTGTCGCAGACCACGATCTCGTGACAGCCCCCCATCGCTTCGAAGGCATGCACATGGGCGGCGACCCAGTGCATCAGCTCCTGGGAGGGGAGCGCCTCCGCGAACAGGTAGTTCGAGGCGCCGGCCACCGCGACGAACAGCTCGGCCCACAGGATGACCTCGCCGGTCTTGTTGTCATGGATCGGGATCCGCATGCCGGGGAAGTCGACGAAGAGCTTCTCGCCGGCGCGGTGCACCTGGCGCATGACGAGGTCGACCCGGCCCTTGAAGACCCGGTAGTGGTGGACGAACTGGGTGTAGCCATAGCCGTCGGGGTGGAGCTCGCGGTATTCGAGCCACAACAGCTCAAGGGTCACCCCTTTCCGCCGCAGCTCTCTGTGCACGTAGGCGAAGTCCGGCATCGGCCGGGTGACGTTCGAGGGCACGGGCGGGGGAAACAGCAGCTGCTCGAGGTCGTGGTCCGAAAGCCCGTCCGGCAGCGGCCAGGACAACCCGGCCGCGACGGCGCGCCGGACGTGATCGCCGACGGTGGTGAACGGAAGGCCGAGGGAGAGCCCGACCTGGCGGAGGGAGAGCCTCTCGCCGAGGGCGAGGCGGATGACGTCGCGGATCTTGCGCATTGGGATGTGGGGTCTTGGCACGCTCTCTCCTCGGACACGGTGGTCCGAGAAGCGTTGCGAGCACGGCCTACCTCACGCCAGCAGCTGCGACAGCCCCCTCACGCGGGTGTACGAAAACGCCGAAACGGGTGTACGGATTCGACCGTTCCAGCTGTACGGAATGGTCCGAAATCCGCACTCAAGGCGGCCTCCCGCGACGAGCTTGTCGCCTTCGCCCGGTCCTGTCGGCACGGCTGGCCGGATCGCTTCGCCGACAAGGTGGCAGCGGCCCTCGAGTCCGAGGTGTTCGTGGCCAGAGACCACCTCGTGCGGGCCAAGGCCGCCACGATCCGGCTCGGTGCCTCCCAGCTGCTCCTGATCGGTGCTCAGCGCCGGGCCTGGGAGCGCCGGATGGGCAAGCTGCTGCTCGGCGGCCCAAGAACCGGCCGCGACTACACCGTGAAGGACCCCGACCCGGGGAAGGCGTTCCCTGGCGGCAAGATCTACCTGAGCTTTCCGGGTCTCGGTGATCGTCTCGCCACCAGGGTCGCTGCTGAGATCGGCGACCACATCGAGCAATTCGACACGCCGAGCTCGCTGCAAAGCTACGCCGGCAAAGCACCGGTGACGAAACGCTCGGGCAAAAGTGAGCTCGTCGTGTCCTGTCGTCTCGCCTGCAACCGCTACCTGCGCGAAGCGGTCCAGCAGTGGGCGTTCTGCAGTCTCACGCGCTCGGCTTGGGCTCGAGAGTTCTACGACGTCAAACGAAAGCGGGGCCAGAGCCACCATGCCGCGCTGCATGCCCTCGGGAACCGCTGGCTCGAGGTGCTGCGGCACTGCGTGACGAACGGCATCGCCTACCAGTGAAGAGGTTCACCTCGCCAACCGCAAGCGGTTCGCCAAGGCCGCCCGAGGGGGTGGTTGACAAACAGTGCCTCATTTCTCTATCGCCTCCTCGATCGGGAGGACTAGGTCTTCTGGGAACACCTCCGGCTGGTCCATTTCATTGAAGGGTCGTCAAGCGACCAGAACTGGGACGTGGGACCTTGCCGGAGAGAATGAGGAGCCGGTCTGGCACATGTGCCAGATGGCTTCTGCGAGCTTGCGAGCGACCTCGACCCGGGCGACCTTCTTGCCGCGCTGGCGCCCAAGTCGTTGCGCGGTGCTGTTGTAGTGATCGCGGTAGATGGGGTGTCGTGCAGCGTGGACTGCAGCCTCGATGAGCGCCCACCGGAGGTACTTGGGGCCGTTCTTCGCGAGCGGTCCGTGGAAGTCCCGTTCGCCGGACTGGTGGACGCGGGGGCAGAGCCCGGTGTAGCCACAGAGCTTCTTTGGCGAGGAGAAGCGGTGGATGTCGCCGATCTCCGAAGCGATCGTGTAGCCGAGGATGTACCCGATTCCCGGAGCGCTCGTGAGGAACGAGACATAGGGGTGATCAGCACCGAGGGTGCGCAGTTCAAGCTCCACTGCATCAATCTGCTCGTCAAGATCGTCGATCAGCCCGAGAGCGACTTCGATGTTCTTCGCCCAAGGCTCGGGAAGAGCGAGCCGGTGCAGTAGCGCACGACCGGAGACACCAAAGAGATCCGGGACCGGGCACGGCTTCCCGAACGACATGAGACTTGCGTGGATGCGGTTCTTCAGCATCACCCGGTGACGAACGAGATGAAGCCGGAAGCGGGCTCGCTCTCGCGCCCCGCGCACCTCTGGGTCCGGAAGCCAGATAGTCGGCACGAGGTCGCGCCGGCTGAGCTCGGCGAGAACGTACGCGTCGATGCGATCGGTCTTGCAAGCCAGTGGCGCGAGTCCCTTCGTGCGTTGGGCGTCTGCGATCTCGACGTCCCAGCCCAGAAGCTCGAGACTGTCGTGGACGAACCGGGCGCCAGTCATCGACTCGACCATCGCGATCACCGACCCTCCGAGCGGCGCGATCTCGCGCGCAAGGTGGCGGAGCCCGTCGAGGTCAGGCGGTGCCTGGGTGACCGCGAGCCTCCCGCCGCTCTCGTCGAGCACGCAGACGTCGAGTCGTTTCCTGCTGAGGTCGAGTCCAAGATGCAACATGATGTGGGGGGCCCTCCTTGGTGATTGGTTCCGGAGAGAACCCAAGTCTGTTCTCACCGGGGAGGCGCCCCTTCATGGCATTCAGGTGTCCGTGACGCCGTGCCCAACCAGCCCACCGGGACCGTGGACCAGGCGCCAGCCATCAAGTAATTTCTGACCATTGCGCTACCGTTTTTGACCGCGTTTACACGCGTCTACGGTCGGGGTTCAGCGAACGACACCGACCGCCGGCGTCAGAACCGCGTCGGCTACGCGTTTATCCACTCGGCGATCGACACCCATTCGCGCCTCGCCTACTCCGAGATCCATGACGACGAGCGGGCTGTCACGGCGGTTGGTTTCTTTATACGGGCAAAGGCCTTCTACGAGGCCCCCGGGATCACGATCGAACGGGTGCTCACCGACAACGGCAGCTACTACCGCTCAAGAGACTTCGAGGCCCGCCTGGTTGTGGCAGCCATCGTGCACAGCTTCACGCGGCTTTATCGCCCTGCCACGAACCGCAAGATCGCTTCAATCGCACCCTGGTCGACGAATGGGCCTACGCCCGCGCCTACGGTTCGGAATCAGCTCGTCGACGCGCGCTTGACGGCTGGCTGCATCGCCAACAATCACGGTCACCACACTGCCGTTGGTGGACCACCCATCAGCCGCGTCAACAACGTCGTTGATCAAGACACCTAGGGGCTTTTACAGCCTTGAGAGCTGACACCGTCGAAGACAGCAGCATAGAGACTCCTGATGGCGTCCCATGAGTAGGGATCCTCGTGGCGCCTCCCGACGAGATCGACTGCCTCGAGGATGCCCCGTCTCAGATCCTTGGGGTCCGCTGCGTTCACGAGCACGGCGCCTGAATAACCCTTGGCGGCCGATTCGAGACCGCCGACGCGAGTGACCACTACCGGGAGCCCGGTCGTCATGGTCAGGTGGAGCGGCCCGCTTGCCGAGGAGCGCAAGTAGGGCAGCGCCACGAGATCAGAGGCCGCGAAAAACTCGCGTACTTCCTCGTCAGTCACATAGCGATTGACGACCTCGATCTCCTCGCGGTGTGGACTCGCCGAGATTCTTTCAAGCGGCAGGGTCCAACCCTCCCAGGTCTCACCGACGACGAGCAGGCGCCATGCGAACCCTTCGTCTCGAGGCAAAAGGTCAAAGGCATCGACGAGATCCTCCAGGCCCTTGTACGGCCGGATTGTGCCGAAGAACAAGATCGTGATCGTTCCCTTCGCCGCATGAGCGCTCTCGGACGCGCCTCTCATCTCGGCCAGCTCGAACGGACCGAGCGGGATGACGTGAATTCGCCGCTCGTCGAGCTGGTATCGCTCGTGGAACCTCTTTTGGTCCCATTCCGAGTGCACCACGTAGGCTTCGGCGCGATCAAGCATGAGCCGAAGGCCGCGGGTTGCGTGCCGACCAACAACCGGGAGGCGCGCTTCCGCCGTGTCCACGTCCTCGTGGAGCTCCAGGATCACGCGTGCACCGTCTCGCCGTGCGGTGCGCACGAGCGCGAGATATGCCGGGAGCGACGAGACGGACCACCACTGGAGGAGGACGAACTCAGGTCGGTGGCGCGCCAAGAAGCGGACTGCCGTGGGGAGGCTGGGCACTATGGTCCAGTCGATCCCGTTGAAGGTAGGGGCGAACTCCCTTGTCGAGATGTCGGTAAAGGACCCTCCAACTCGGGCGCGACCGGGGTAGAAGGCCTTCGGCACGAGCTTTCGCATCAGTATGACCGATACGTCATTGTCCTCAGCCAGCGAGCGAGCGAGAAAGTACGTGTAGTAACTGATCCCGGACAAATAGGACGTCCCCGAGCCGACGATGCAGACACGACGGCGACTCACAGGTAGGTGCTCCCCCGAATATGGTGGCTGGACGCCATGCCCTCATGATACCGAGCGAGTGTGTCCGTAGCGACGTCGAGCCATGTCCGGTGCCGCCCTTGACGCGCTGAATCTCGGCCCAGCGCGAGCACCCTTCTCAAGATGACTGCGAGGCCCTCAGCCGACTCGTCCGCAGAGACCCATGAGGTATCGACATCCATCGTACGGGCCATGTCGCGGTGCGCCGCGATGTCCGAGGCCACGATTCGCGCCCCGGCGGCTGCACCCTCCGCCAGAGAGAGCCCAAATGACTCGTGAGTGGAGAGACTCACGACCACCTGCGCCGTCCGCTGCCAGCGCCGCAGCTCCTCGCCGCTCAACCATCCGAGGATGCGCACGCGTTTCCGAGCCGATGACTGGGCCGCCAGCGTTCGGAGGCGCCCCTCGTCTGGTCCCTCGCCGCAGATGACCAGCTCTGCCTCCTCGTCGAGCATGGCCATGGCCTTGATCACGCGGTCGACACCTTTGTACGTCTCGAGACGGCCGGCACTCAGGATCACCGGACGCGGCTCGTCGAACGGCTCGACTGCGTCAAAGGAATCCCAATCCACCGCGATCTCCTGCACAACCGTCCACGGTGCGCAGAATGGGTACTTCTCGAGCAAGGCGTCCCGTTCCGCACTAGTCGTGCAGAAGATGACCCTCGATCTGGCGAATATCTGCCGAGCCCTGAGGTCGTACACCAGGTGGACCGCATTCGCGAGAGATGAGTGACCTCCGGGATGTAGCACAGGTGAGAAGAAGAAGGGCCGCTGAACCCTGCGGACCAAGCTGAGAGCAACTGGCGCGTGGAAGCTGAAGGCATGGACCAGATCGAACTGCGTCTCATGATCTCGAACCCACCGCGCGAGACCTGGCGCAAAGGCAAAGCGCCGCCCACCGAGTCGTGCTGGAAACCGCTCGAGGTGGAACTCCAGCGGCTCGGCTTCTGTCGTAGACGTAGGCGCATGGCGGAGCGGTGGTGTCTGTGTCACCACCGTGACCTGACAGCCCACCTTGGAAAGCCCCAAGCTGAAGTGCCCCACGTGCTCGCCGAGACCTCCGAAGTCAGGCGGGAAGCTGGGCGTGGCGATGCAGACCCGGAACGGGCGACCTGTGTCGCTCATTGAGCCCCTGCCTGGCGAATCCAGTGCCGAGCACCTCGACGGGGCGTCACGGTCAGCGACGAGGTATCCAGAGGCTGCTTCCTACGTGGCGCACCTAGCAAGGGATCTCTCGCGCTCATCGATCGCGGAATTGACGGCCAAGCCGATCGTTGCAGGCAACCAATCTCGAGCTCGTTGTCAAACCCAAGGGCAGCACAAAATGCGTATGCCTCGTTCCCACGGCGACCCTCCTCGACACAAGCAACCGAACGGCTGAGGGGGTTCGTTGGCCGTCGAGCGCCTTGTCGACGCCCCATCTTCATTTCGTCACCGATACCGAGGCGTAAGCCGGCAGCCGCCAAACGGTCGCATCGTAGTCGTACTGCGGAGTCGTATCGCTGACAAGCCTTATGTAATTGATCGCGCAGGCGGCGCTGTTCGACGACAGCAGTCAGGTCGCGAGGTTCTTCCGAGCAGAGCCGAAGGAGAGTTGGCGCGGCAGGGATTCCTTCGGATTCGCCCAACAGCTCTGGAACGCCCTCCCGATGGCGCCGATTTGTGACACGAGAACCGCCGCCCCGCCGCCGGGCATACGGAAACGGAGTGCTGGCGACCACCCACGCATCCTCGCAGATCGGGACACCTTCTGCGATGCTTCGCCTGAGTTGTAGCCGCAGAACGTACCGACCCGTCGCGCCTTCAGGAGTTCCCCACCCCGGTCATGAAGGCCTCCAGGTTGCCGATGCCAGGAGCTTCAGGCGTCTCGGCGCGTGAGCTGGACACCGCCGATGGCAAGCACTTTGACGGTGTAAGCGCGATCAAACAACCCACCCACAGTGAGAACACGGTTCCCCCAAAGTCCGTAGTCGTCGTCCGTCTGGCCGCCATATTCTTGGCGATGTAAACACCGGCCCAATCCAGTAGCGCGTACCGGTCGGGCGGTCCATCCATGCCAGACGGCTGCAGCCGTGGCGGACAAGCACTCGGTGAACGGTCGATGGGGGGAGGCCGACGATCGTTCCGAGACGAGCCGATCCGAGCATGTAACTCTCGCAGTGCCACCACACGCCGCTCGAGACGTGCTGAGGTCCTCGCCGCGCTATGACGTGGGCGCGTTGGTCGATCTTCGAGGCCGGTGAGCTCCGAGATCCTGAAGCGGTTCCACCATTTTGCGGCCGTCTGGCGGGAGATGTTCATCGACTTGGCCGCCTGCGCGATGGTGAAGCCGTCGCGTTCGATGCACTGGCACAGCCGACGTCGGCCCTCAACGGTGAGCGGAGCGTTACGGTGCATTCGAGCCTCCAGGGAGTGCGGTTTCTAGACAGCTCCACACTGCCCCTGGGAGCTCACTTCATGGGTGAACTCGCGTCAACAAGGTCTATGGACAAAACACCTAGATGAGTAAGTCCAAGGGATCCTGCCGAAGCTGAGATCCACCCTTGGCGCGCGAAAGGCGTCCATGATCGGCGTTGCCTAAACCCAACGTTCGACCTTGGAGACCTACGTGGACGCCGACCTGGACACCTTCGCGACCGCACTGTACGTCACGATCGACGACAAGCTGAAGATCCATCCTGAGCTGGTCCGATGGCGGCCGACCGTGAGCTTCGCTCCGGTGCTTGGCGATGCCGAGCTCGCCACGCTCGCCGTGTTGCAGGCGCTCGGCGGTTTCACCTCCGAGGCGCGCTTCATCCGCTACGCCCGCCGGCACCTCGTCGCGATGTTCCCCCACCTGCCGGGCCAGTCCGGTTACAACAAGGCGCTCAAGAAGGCGGCGCCGATGCTCATGGTGTTGATCCGCCTGCTCGGGATGGAGACGTCGACCTTCCTCGACGACGTCTGGCTCGTCGACTCGACGCCGATCGAGTGTGCCTGGTCGCGCCCGACGGTGCTGCGGTCGAACCTCTGTGGCTTCGCCACCTACGGCTACTGCGCGAGCCACTCTCGCTACTTCTGGGGACTTCGGCTCCACCTGCTCGCGACACCGCAGGGACTGCCGATCGCCTTCGCCCTCACGAACGCGAAGGCCGACGAGCGGGAGGTCCTGCGCGACCTGCTCGAGATCGAGCCGGAGCTCCTCGATGCCCCCCGGTCAGGTCGTCTTCGCCGACAAGGGCTATCGCAGCGCCGAGCTCGAGAGCTTCCTGGCCGAGGAGTACGCGGTGCTCATCCGCCCCGCCTGCAAGGACGAGGCTCTACGGCCCGGGGCTCGCTTCTTGAAGCCCCTCCGGCAGATCATCGAGTCGGTGAACGCCACCTTGAAGGCACAGCTCGACCTGGAACGCCACGGTGGCCGCACCATCGCCGGCGTCGTCGTCCGCGTCGTCCAGCAACTGCTCGCGCTCACCGCCGCGATCTGGCATAACGAACGCTGCGCGGAACCCGTCCTTCGGTCGCTCGTCGCCCACGACCACGGGTGATCCCTTGGACTTATTCATCTAGGGGAGGCTCCTTCCCATTCCAGCCTGATCTTTGAGGCACAAGGTCCGGAGGATGTCCCGAGTTCCGTGGAACTTCGGTGGCGGCCCAGTGATGTTCAGGCGGCGTCCTCCTTGTTGTAGTCGATCGGCGTGACGCCGTGCTCGACGTAGTCATCGAGTGCTGCGCGCAGTGCCGGTAGATGGAGGAAGCCGTTCACCTTGCGGAACTGCTTTCCGGCTTCGACCATGCCGGCTGCACACCAGCGCAGCGCCATCTGCCCGTCGCGCCACCGTTTCACGTTCGCTGAGTGGTCACGGCAGATCTCGATCATGGACTCGATGGCATTCGTCGAGCGAAGCGTGCGGCCGAGTGTCGGAGGGACCTTGAGCGCCATCACGGTGAGCGTCTCGGCGAGGCCCTCGCGAAGGCTCCCCGCCGCGCCGGGGTGGCTTCTTTGCAGCTGGCGGGCGAGCTCTTCCAGCTCCGCCTCGGCACGAAGGGCGTCGTCGTAGTGGTAGATCGCACGCATCTTCTTCGTCACGGTCTTGGCGAGGGCCTTTGGCAGTTTCGACTCGACATTTCGGATCTTGTGCAGTTGGCAACGATGGATCACCGGGTGGTCGAAGACCGCTTTCACGGCGCCTGCAAGGGCCTTGGCGCCGTCGATGACGACAAGGACCGGTCTTGTCACCTCGAGTCCGCGATCGCGAAGCCCGACGAGGAGGTCCTTGACGACAGTCGCGTTCTCGGTGTCGCCCTCTGTGATCGAGAGCGGGCGCTTCCTGCCGGTTATGTCGATCCCCATCGCGACGACACAGACGTGATCGCCGAAGTGCACGCCGTCGACCATGAGCGCCACGAGGTCGAGCTCCGAGAGGTCACCGGCCAGCAGTTCGCCAAGAGCGTGCTCGGTGGCCTCGACGAAGCGGCGCGAGACCGCGGAGCGCGAGGTCGAGCTGGCGTTCGCCTCGACGCGTTCGCCGACGGGCTCGAGCCCGGACTTGTAGCGGCGCGTGGAGAGCTTGGCGAGCATCTTCTCCATGGCAAGGCGGCTCAGAATCTCGGTCGAGGAGAAGTGCTCATAGGCGGGTACGGCAAGTTCACGGGCTCCATCTGCCGAACGCACCCTCGGGCGCCGCACCGGGACGCGTCTGCCGCCCAAGGTCACCGAGCCCTCATCGTGTCCATGGCGCACCGCGATGCGGTCCGGGTCGTGACGGCCCTTCGGGCCCGCGAGGGCGGTGACGCTCTCTTCCAAGAGGACGTCCATCACCTGCAGGCCCGTGCCGACAGCGAGCGCGAGGAGACCCTCACGCAGCTCTTCGGCGAGATCTGTCATCGTGATCGCGACCGAATCGGGCACGATCATCGCGGCGGCTGTCTTTGTCTGGTAGTTCTTCTCCATGGTGGTGGTCCCCTTGCTGTCCGAGTGACTTGGTGGTCGCCCGAACACCTACCAGAAGGCAGGCGTCAGGCGGGGGACCGCCACCTCAAATTCCACGACGAACGGGACAACCTCAAGGTCCGCTGCTATCATCGCTTCGTGCGACGAGGGCTTCCGCAGAAGTTTGTGGTCGCTGGCCTCCTGTTGGGGCTTTGCTTCGCTTTCGCACCCTCGGTGTCGGGCTCGCAACCCGCAGCACACAGCAGCGGCCCAAGACCGCAGCTCGGCATCGACGTCGTCGTGGACAACCAGTCTGAGTCCACGACGCCACAGGCCGTGGCTGAGGGAAAGGAACTCTTCACGTACGTGAAGTCCCTAAAGGCAAACGCCGTCGATCTCAACTTTCCCTTTTACATGACGTCGCTGACCTCCAGCGACCCGACTTCCGGTGTCGGCACGCCGTCCCCTGCCCGCATCGCGGCCCTGACGATGCTCGCCCGCGGCATGGGCCTTCAGGTTATGCTCCGGCCCTATCTGAGCGAGGACAACTTTCCTCCTCCAGAGTGGCGGGGGAAAATAGCGCCCAAGAACCTTCGCGCGTGGTTCGCCAACTATTGGGCGTTCCTGCGACCTTACCTCGTCGTCGCTGGTTCGACGGGCGTGGCGTCGTTCAGCATAGCTGCCGAGCTCACTGACATGCAGAACTACCTCAACTACTGGATCCCTTTGGTGATTCGTGCGAAGAGCATCTTCGGCGGCGAGATCATCTATTCCGAGAATTTCCCGCCACCCCTGGAGACATTGCCGGGCACCCAGCTCGGTTGGGACGCCTACACTCCGGTCATATTGTCGAGCGACGCCCAAGCCACAGTGGCAAACCTCACGAAAGGCGACCTCGCCAATTACCAAAGTCCCGGATTCCAAGCGACGCCAGAGCAGACGACGCTCACGGAGCTAGGTATTTCAGCGGCCTCCAAAGCCTATCTGACGCCGTGGAACACCAGCTTCCCGCAGGGCACACCGATCATGCGGTTCATTCAGACCAATTGGTTTGCCGCGGCCTGCAACGCGTTCTGGACGCTTCACATGAAGGGCATTTATTTCTGGGCCCTCTACCTGGCTGGATTCTCACCGACCGAGAACGACTCCAGCCTCTACGCGAATTGGATGGACACGCCGACTGCCACGGCCATCAAGTCATGCTTCGCCCGGGGTTCCTAACAGAACGATGACGACCGCACCCTCTGTCATCGTGCAAGGACGAAAGCACAGCTTCATCGCTGTGCTCTTCGCTGCAACTGCACTGGTCGGAGGTGGGCCGGCCTTCGTGGGTTTGTTGGCGTCGCGCGCTGAGTCGACCGCACCTCGCTCAGTTCTGAAAGTCAAGTGGTCCCCGTCGGTGACCATCGAGCAGCCAGCAGGGGTACCCGATGCCGTCTCGTGCGCCTCGGTGAGCTTCTGCGTCGGAGTCGATGCAAGCGGCAATGTCATCGTCGAAAAGGCATCTCGCTGGTCCGACCCGAGCACCATCGATAGCGGGACGGCGCTCACAGCGGTCTCGTGTCCTTCGACCAAGTTCTGCGTGGCTGTGGACACCGTAGGTCGTGTGGTGGTACTCCACGGCGCGACATGGGCGAGTCCTAAGTCGGTGGACAGCGTGGGGTTGAGCTCGGTGTCCTGCCCCACGGCCAGCTTCTGCGCCGCGGGCGACGATGCTGGTCGGGTCGTCCTGCTCCACGGCTCCAGCTGGTCCGCCCCGGTAAGAGTCGACACGACGAGCATCTCTGGTATCTCGTGTACATCTTCGACGTTCTGCACCGGCGTGGATCCGAGTGGGTCGGATGTGATCTTCAACGGCACCACGTGGACGCCTCCCGAGACGGTTGACGCAGCTGCGGCGCTCACCGCCGTCTCCTGTGTCTCGGCCGCGTTGCCCCACTGGTGCGTGGCGACCGGCGACAACGGCGATGCCCTAAGCGGGAACGGGTCGGTGTGGGCAGAGACATCGATCTCGAGCCATTCGTCCGCGCTCATCGCAGTCTCGTGCTACGACGCATCGTTCTGTGTTGCCGTAGACGAATCGGGCAGCGCCGAGGTGTGGAACGGCACCCTCTGGTCAGCGCCATCTTCCGTCACTAGATCCTCCGGTTCGCTAGTCGGGGTCTCGTGTCCGGCGGCGGGGATTTGCCTCGCCCTCGACGCTAACGGCAACGCCGAGTGGTACCAGTCGGATGCGTGGTCGGCGCCGTCTCGCGCTGAGTCACTCCCCGCCACCCTCAGCGCCGTCTCCTGCGGCTCACCGACGTTCTGCGTCGCCGTCGACAATGGCGGCGGTACGTGGACGTGGTCTGGGAGGACCTGGTCTGGCCGCTCGACCCTAGGGGCTGGGCCGTTGGATGCGATTTCGTGCGCGAGTTCATTCTGTGCTGCCGCCAGCACCTCCGGCGATGTTGCCATCAGGAGGAACGGTAGGTGGTCGATCCAGGCTGTGGATGCGAATCCGATCCTCGCCGTGTCGTGCCCGTCGGCGACCTTCTGTCTGGCGACCGACTCGCAAGGTGAGTACCTGAAGTGGAACGGCAAGCGCTGGACCGCGCCGAGTTCACGATACCCGTTCTCGTACGGTTTCAGCCGCGGGCTGGTGGCGGTCTCGTGCCCGTCGGCGATCTTCTGCGTGGCGGTCGACGAGACCGGTCACGAGATCTTCTTCACGGGTACGGCGATCTGGCAGCATTTGGCCGACGTCGTGGGCGGAGCGTTCACATCGGTGGCGTGTCCGACGACCTGGTCGTTTTGCGTCGCCGTTGATGCAACAGGTTACGAGGTGACCTTCACCGATGTCGGGTCCAAGCTTGCTTGGTCCGCACCGAAGAAACTCGATGATGTGGCGCTAACTTCCGTCG
The DNA here is from genome assembly GCA_963823945.1 of uncultured Acidimicrobiaceae bacterium. Taxonomy (GTDB): domain Bacteria; phylum Actinomycetota; class Acidimicrobiia; order Acidimicrobiales; family Bog-793; genus Bog-793. The sequence continues at coordinate 360,644 of CAWGNK010000003.1, read as the reverse complement.
CCTGCACCAGCTCGAACTTCTGCATCGCTGTGGACGATCTTGGCCGATACTTGACGTACTCGGACGGGACGTGGCAGTCACCGGTCGGAGGCCTTCCAGCGGCATCGCCAAACTCGATCTCCTGCATCATCTCCACGTGCGTCGACGTCGGGGGTACCCGCGCCTCGTTGGCCTCGATTACATAGATCGGCGATATCCTCCGTTGGAGGACAGGTCCGGAAGCTCTTGAAGGCACTTGCGCCCGTTGCTCAGTTACCAGGGGTGAGACGCGACCGTGCCGACTCATGGATGCTCAGCGACAGTCGCGAAGGGTGTATTCCGAGGCGAAGTTCCCAGTCCGCTCACTATGAGTGGGCTTGCACAAGGCTGGCGAGTGCCCTCTGAATGTGATCCACACCATGGTTCACACCGACCACCTGCTCCAGGTCGACGGCGCTGGCGCCGAGCGCAAGCCGCGATCGCAGCTCGGGGTCGCTAAAGTAGCGGCGCAGCTGAGCCTCGAGCTCATCTTCCTGCTCCGGATCGAACAACAGCCCGTTGATGCCGTCGTCGATCAAGGCCGAGGACGGCGCGCTGAGACTCACGAGCGCTGGCAGGCCGTAGAAGAGCGCCTCATTGACGACCAGGCCCCACGCCTCGCGGAAGCTGGGAAGCGCGAGCAGGTCTGCGTCGCGAAGCAGCCCAACCTTGTCCTCGCCCTCGACATATCCGGCGAAAATCACATCGGCCCGGTCGGTTGCGAGGGACTGCAGGTACTCGAGCTCCGGGCCGGCTCCGGCGATCACCAGCTCCTCACGCCCCGAGGCGGTCCGGATAAAGGCCCGGATGAGCGAGTCGATGTTCTTGCCGGGAAGGAGGTACCCGAGGAAGAGAATCCGCACCAGGCGGTCAGGGTCGTGGGCCTTTCCACAGGGGCCTGCCGGGAGGAGGACGCTCCGCGGGACCACCTGCGTCCCGGTGAAGACCGGGCGGTCGGTGCCGAGCCCGGCGATGAAGCGATCGCTGGCCGCGCCGCTCATCGAGAGCAGCGCATCGGCGCGGCGGTAGGCCAGACGGCGGACCGCCCTCATCGACCAGAACGCAACCTGGGTCAACAACCGCTGAAACCTGCGACGTGAGGCTTGAGCCACGCGCATGCTGGCTTCGGAGCAGGGGACATGCTCGACCCACAGCACGAGCCGGTATCCGAGAAGCCTTCGTAGGGTCATGATCACGAGCAGGCTGGCGATGCTCTCGACGTTGTCTGCGTGAATGACCACATCGGGACGCCGGCGAAAGAGCTCGAATGGCAGACTGGGATTGAGCACAACTCGACCAACAACCCAGGCGGGCAGCACTCGGTAGGAGAACCTGACCCCGTCAAGGGATGTAGACCACAAGCGGTCCGGCGACCGTTCAAGTCCGAACAGCACGACAACCTCGTACTCATCGGCCAGGCGGTCGAACAGCGGCAGCCGGTAGGGGGCCACCATGTTGTGGAAGATGCACACCCGCGTGCGGCTCATCCGGTCGACTCCGTGTTTGCGACGGGGGTGGCACGGTATGCAGCACCTCGAAAGAGGAACGCGGTGCCGGTCACAATCCCGGCCAAGAGGTTACCCAGGAGGTAGGCGCCCGCTATCCAGGTCGTCCCGCGGTGCACGACGAGGATGCTCAGGCCAAGGACAATACCAGTGTAGAGGAACTGGCTCGCCAGGAGCACGCGTAGTTGCCTTGAGCCTGTCCCTGGTCGGTCCACGCAGCCCATAACGGTTGGTGACGGTGTTTGCTTAACGGTCGCGATGGTCCTTGACCAGGTCTGCGAGTATCTCGTCGAGGAGAGTAGTCATCTTGCTCACCGTGAAATCCTGTGCCTTTTGATGAGCGGCCTCACCCATCTCTCGGGCCATCTGCGGGTTGTCGAGGAGCTGGCGGATCGCCCTCGCTAGGGCCGCAGGATCGCTGGGCGGCACGAGCAAGCCAGTGACACCATCCGCAACGATCTCGGCGAATCCACCGATACGGGTCGCAACGAGCGGGCAGCCCGCCGCCGCCGCCTCCAGCGCCACGAGGGGATACGGCTCGGCCCACCGAGACGGCAGCACCCCGATGCCACAGTGTCTCCACGCGGCCATGACCTGGTCGTGCGGCACGTTCTCTCTCACGATCACCCTATCCGGCCAGTCCGTCGGAGTATCGGACCGCGGTGTCCCGAGCACGACGAGCGGGGGGGCGTCGTCGCCAAGAAGCTCGAAGGCATCGAGGAGGTCCGTGACGCCCTTGTAAACCCCAAGTGCCCCGACGAAGAGCAGGTAACCGTCGTCCTTCGGTAGAAACTCTGGCCGGGGGGGGGCGTCTGCGACAACGGCTGCGTCGACCTCGATGGAGCCGTTGACGACCTTGACGCGATCATTGGGAAGGCCAAGGGCGAGCTTGGCGACGCGTGCCACCGGGGTGGAGACAGCAATTACACGGTCGATCCGCCGATGAAGAGCCGCATTCGAGGCGAACAACCCGAGGGTGACGGCTGCGCCCTTAGTCGAGCCGTACTGCTCGGCGCTGCAGGCGACGCAGCGTCCAAGTGCTGGTCCGGGGCAGACTCCGGCATCGCGGTAGTAGAGGAGCGTCTTCTTCGGGCACGCCAGCGAGTAGTCATGCTGGGTCCACGCCAGCGGGGGTGAGATGCGGGACTTGATCGCTAGGTAGCTATAGGCGATCCAGTTGTGCGCCTGTACGACGTCAGGGCGCTCCCTCTTTATGATCCGTTGCAGCTCCCTGGCGACGATCGGATCGGGAAACGGTGGGTGATAGGGCTTGTCGGCCGACGACCATGCCCATCGCAGACGGGTATACGCGGGCTTGATGCGGTGGACGCGGAACCCGCCGTCCTCAATTCGATCGGTCGCCTCGCCTCCGGGTCCGACTAGCGTCACCACCGAGACGTCGTGCCCGCGACGTGTCTGCTCGCGGGCAAGGTATAGGACGTGCGACTCCGCTCCCCCGATGATCGGGGTGAAGAGATCCGTGAGCTGAAGGATCTTCATGCGATACCGGGGGGAGACGACGTCTTGTTCAAGACCCCTGCGCGGGTTGTCCCCGCGATCGCAGGGCGATGGCACCGAGCACCACGCAGCCCAGGGGCTGCGCAAACCGTACGGGTTGCTCGTCTGGCGTCACAGTGCTCCCTGGTGTCGTTCATGTCCGGCAGGGGAGGTGTGGACTGAGGTAGGAACCGTTTGAAGAGGTGATGGACACCCTGGGACAGCTTCCAGCGGACCGAGGCACCGGGATCGTGAGGATGACGCGGGTAACGGAACCGGAGATTGTCTCGTGCTCAACGCCCATGCTGCCCACGTACACGGTCAGGGAGATAGGTCGGGCGAAGTGGACACGAGCGACCTCGACGGGAATACTGACAGTCCCTTTAGCGAATGTCGCCGTGGGGGCTGACAGGGAGAAGCTCGATTCGACAGGAGTCGATGGCAGCGCAAGGCGCGTCACGATGGCGGCGGAGACGGCGCCACCAGCAAGGAGCACCGTGAGGCCCAGTGCGGTCAGGCTTCTCCTTGACGAGGGTCCGGGCCGCCATCCGACGAGCAGCGCGCAACTCACCGCCACGGCCGCGAGTACGAACACAGCTTGGCTGAGGTGGATGTGGACCGCGACCGCGGCGTAGGCGACGAGGATGTAGAACGCCATCGACACGACCACCGCCCCGACGATGCTGAAGCTCCAGTCCCCTTCCCCGTCAGCCCGGGCGATCACGAGGACACCCGGGACAGTGAGCAGCGCACCACCGCACAGCGCCACACGGATATCCCCTAATGGGCCTCCAACCGGGAGCAGGAAGGACAACAGGAGGGCGACGAGCAGCAGGGCGACGAGCGTGTACCGTGTGGGAATCTGTCGCCCCGCCCGATCCCCTGTGCTCTTGGCAACGCCTTCTTCGCGGGTCATGCGTGCTCCAGTTTTGCCATGCAAGCCCCGTCCAATCCATTTGTCACGAGGCCAATGTCCGTCTCGAGCTGAGCGTGGTCGACCGCCAGGATCTCGTAGTCGGTCGTGGCGAAGACGGCATCCAGCCAGTTGAAGCACTGGAACCGCAGCACGTTCATGGACGGAATCACTTGGCTGTTCTCGTCGGGCTCGCCGTTTGCGTACCAAAACCCTTGAGGCGGAGCTTTGCCGTTCCCCATCCTTCGGTCGACCACGACATAGTCGACCTTGTTGAACTGCGAGACGAGATGGGGCGACACCTGCGAGTCGAACGTGATTCCCCACAATGCGCTCGGAGCCACGGGCGACACGTCGGAGTGGACAGCGATTGGATCGCTGACGTAGCGGTCCGCGAAGACAAGCTGTCCGCGCAGGCCATGATCATGGAACCAAGCGGCAACGAGGTTCGTCTGGGTGCCGTCGGAGGCTGCATCCTCGCCGTAATGAACTGGGCCGCCGAAGCGGTAGACGACCGATGTTCCGACTGCCACTCCACCGATCGCAGCGACGACGAGCATCACCATTGCGACGATTCGACTCCACCTGGCCTCAGGCTGCTGGAGTCGCGCTACTTGCCTGTCTCCTACGGGAAAGCTGAGTTCTCCTCGCAGGAAGCGGTCGACCGCGAGTCCGATCACCATGGCAAGTCCGATGTAGGACAAGGCCCACGACCGGTGGACTGCGAATGCGAACTGACCGGATGTGAGGAGAGGCAGGGACGCGAAGTAGCCGAGACCGGTGAGAGCACCGACGTATAAGAAAGAGCCGAGTTCATGCCGTTTCGTGAATAGGCCCCAGATGGCCCACCCAAAGGCCACCAACAGCACCGGCGGGAGGAGGAACCCACATGCGATCTCGAAGGACGGCAGGCTGCTGCCGCTGAACAATACGCGGCTCTGGCTCTGCACCGAGGACGAGATGCCGAGGAAGCTCAGCAGCTGGCGAAGCTCGCCGCTCACGTTCAGGATCGACGCCAGGTACACGGCAAGCGGGTGTCCGATGTCGAGGAACCTGGCCGTCGTCACGAGCAGAGCCCAGACCGCCAGCAACCAGGCGATCCTGGGCGACTCGGCCGCCCTCGCAGGTGCCGTGCGTCGCCGTAGCATCACAACGACCGCCATGGCGGTCAGCAGGATGCAGTTGAATACGGCAGTGGCGTGGTGCGTGATGACGAGTGACATTGAGCAGAGAAATGAGAGCCCGACCCAGGTCCAGACTGACGACGGCTTAGACGTCCTTGTGCCGATCGCTCGAAGTGCGAAAACGAGTCCCCACAAGAGGAGGGGAATCGCCAGGGTCTCATACGCGTACTGAGAGTCGAAGTAGAGCCACGACGGGTTGAGCGAGTAGACGAGGGCGGCGAGGGCGCCGGCTCGCTTCGACATCGTCACGTCGCTCACAAGTACGAAGATGGCGGTGAGGATGGCGACATGGGAGATCGCCGCCACCGTCATGGCGGCCCCCCAGGGGTGCAGCCCGCTCACCTGGACCACTGCGCCGGTGACCATCTCCAGCCCCGGGAAGCTCGAGCCGATCTGCAATAGAACGGGTTCCGCCACGGGGTGTCCCGCGTGCAGAAGGTCCTGCAGCAATCGGAGGTGCGAGAACTCATCGAAATAGAGCGGCTGATCGCCGGTCCGGATCAGCTTTGGCAACAGGCTCCAGACGGCGAGGGCGAGCACGAGCGGGCCTCGATGCGCATCGCGGGTGGACGCACGGGCTAGCAGCCAACCTACGGGAAGCACGACTGCGAAATATCCGATCCAGAAGATGTAGAAGGGGAGCCACTTGTTGCCGTTGGCCGCAACGAACTCCGCGAACGACAAGAGCAGGCCGCTCGCAACAAACAGAAGGAAGAGCCACCACTTCGGGAGGTGCCGCTGGCGGTGGTGGTGCTCGCGGTGTCGCTGGTACGACTGGTGCTTGCGGTGTCGCTGGTCCGCCTCGATGCGGTCAACCATCGCAGATGGCTCGGTCACCCTGCATCCGCGTCACGAAGGCTCGACACGTGGCATCGACGCTTCGCGAGCCACGCCGGGAGAAAGACGTTCGCGGATGACAGCGCAGCCGACGCGAACACCGTCCCTGAAGGCGTGGAGGTTGGAGGTACCGTGCCGGCGCTTGTCCTCGAAGGTCGGCACCTCCTTGACGACCAATCCCTTTCTGGCCGCGCGGCAGAATATCAACGAGTCGATCTCGAAGCCGTGACCATAAGGAAGTATGCGTCGGAATCTGCCAGCTGAGTGAGCGCTCTCGGGGTTGGTCGCCTGGTGAATCAGGTCAGATAAATCGAGTACGAGAACGGCATCCATTCGTAGCGCGAAGTAGCCGTAGGTGAGATCGGTCCATCGCACGCCGTAGAGGACGTTCACGATCTTCGTTAGGAGGCGGTTGCCAGCTGAGCGTATCCAGGTGAAGTCTGTGGAACCACCACCCGGGAGTTTCCGAGAGCCCCGCGCCAGAGCCGCGCCCGTGGCCAAGGCGGTGAGAAAGTCTGGGATCTCCTCGCCACGCATTGAACCATCCGCGTCGAGGAAGATCACAATGTCTGAGCTGACTTGCATCATCCCGGTGATAAGTGCCAATCCCTTGCCACGTGCCGCCTGATGGACAATCTTGATGTCGTCTCGAAGTCTTTGTGCACACTCGACGCTACCGTCGGTTGAGCAGCCATCGACGAGGATCACCTCGTCAATCGAGCGGGGTAAGGACCCAAGGACCGTGGAAAGATTCATCTCCTCGTTGAGACAAGGGAGAACCACCGCAACAGTAAGATCCACGGCCTCGACCCCCCTTTCAGCAGGACCCTGGTGATGCCCATACAGTGCTGATAATCCCCGCGACAGCCGACATCAACAACAGTATTGAGTATTGCTTAGCCGCGAGTTGTCCGCAATTTGTGGCGGCCAGCGCGACGATCGCCTCAGTCAGCGTATCCTAAGGGCTCACGCCGGGATTGATTGAGCGTTGATGGTGTAGTTCCACTCGCCGTGAAAGTCGTGAGGCTGGAGTGGAACCGCAGCCAGCTCCTTGTTGGTGACCTTGACTCCGGTTGGATACCAGTTGGAGTCGTAGTCGGCCTGGATGGTGAGCCCGGTGCTGGTGGCGGTGGCGGAGATGAGCTCGATTATGGTGCGCAGGCTGGTGAGGGGCCGACCCCGCCAGTTCATGGTGATAAAGCTGAACATGCGGTGCTCAATCCGGTTCCACTTGGAGGTCCCAGGGGGGTAGTGGCACACCGTGATGAGAAGACCGGTCTCAGTGGCGAGACGAGCGAGCTGCACCTTCCATGCCCGCAGCCGGTAGCCGTTGGAGCCACCGGCATCTGCGGTGATCAAGATCCGCTGCGCGTCGGGGAATCGGGCGCGTCCCATCTGGTTCCACCATCTCCGGATGGACTCGACGGCGAACTCCGCGGTGTCGGCCGTGTCGCCGACATTGACCCAGCCCTCGTCGTTGGCCACGTCGTAGATCCCGTAGGGGATGGCCTTGGCGCGTTCGCCGAGGGAGCGATCGGCGAAGTCGTGGACGTTCACGCGCTCGGGCTCGCCCGTGGGTGACCATTCGGCGCCGCCATTGGCGTAGTTGCCGATCAGCTCCTTCTTCTTGGTGTCGACCGAGATCACCGGCTGGTCATCGTCGATGAACGTCTCCGCCATGTCGTTCAGGTAGTGGAACTGGGCGTCACGATCGGGGTGCTGGCGTCCCTCCGTCACTTTGGCATTGGCCTGCAAGGAGTATCCGAGTCGGTGCAACAGCCGCAGCACCGTACGCGAAGACACCTCGAAGCCTTGGCGGCAAAGCTCGTCGGCCAGGTTCGTCGACGACTTCGATGTCCAGCGCAGCCGCGACATCGGGTTGCCCCGGGTCTCGGGATACACGAGCTCGTCGAGCGCGGCGAGAAGGCCGGGCTGACGGTCGGTCAAGGGTTTGTCACCACCACCCGGTGCGCGCAGACGGGCCGCCGGCTCGATGCCCGTGCTCACCTCGGACTCGGCCTTGATCACCGTGTTGCGGCTCATGCCAGAAGCCGTCGCCACCGCGGTCTTGCCTCCGCGGCCCAGCATCTCCGATGCTGCACCGGCCACGACGCGCCTTTGCACCTCGTTCATGTGCGGCAGCACCACTTCGAAGAATCGCGCGAGCGCCTTCTCAGCGACCTCCACACGGCCAGGATACTACGCGCGAACTAACTTGGCGTGGACCCTAATCGTCTCTAAGTGGTCCCGCCCATATATGGGTGCGCGCCAGGTGTAATTTGATCTCGTCGAAGAGGGCCCGCTCCGGGGGGCGGTGGATGCGGATCATCAGAGGTCTCCCGACCGGACTTCGGCGGTCTGTTCGCGAAAGTGCAGGTAGATAGGGGCGCGCCAAGAAGGTGTTTAAGGGGTATCGGGTTAACTGCGCGGGCACAAGATGGGGGGTCATAACCGGAGCCGATGCTGGTGGCGTGAAGCGCGCGCCATGGAATGTCGAGGGCGACCCCCGCTCGCTGGCTGCCACTACCCGGCGTCGTTCACCGAGTTCGCCAGCTGGTTCACCGATGAGCCCCATGCAGTGGCCTACATCGAAGCAGTGCGATTCCGTCAAGACTGGCGTGTGTCCGGTGCGCGTTGATCGATGTGCGTCGGGGTTGTGACGGCGCCTTCCGGTGCGGATGCTCCTCTTTTCGATCAGCGCGTTCTGGGTCTCAGGTGCTCCCCTTTTGTCGAGTAGCCGGGGGGAATCTCACCCCCCGGCTCTCACAGAACCGTACGTGACAGTCTCCCGTCATCCGGCTCTTGCGGGTCGGTTGTTAGCGCGCACGATGAGATGCCAGTGAACGAACAGGCGAGGCTGGCGCTGACGAGCAGCGTGCAGCCGAGCCCATGCGAGTTCCGGCTTTTCCTTCAATCGTTTGAACTTCTGCATGGCCCACCGGACGAGGTGCTCGTCGATGCGCTTTGCCAGGAAGTACAACTCGGAGCGGTAGAAGGCCCCGTAGTAGTTGATCCAGCCCCGGACCTGGGCGTTGATCGCCCAGGCGAGACCGGACAGGTCTGTGTCGCTGCGACGTTTGAGATGCCATTCTCTGATCTCTTGGCCGATCGCCTTTCTCGCCGATTTGCTGATGGCCGGCAAGAACCCCATGAAGAGTCCGTTTTGGCCATAGACGCGGCGTGCCCGAAAGGTGTAGCCGAGAAAGTCGAAGCTGGTGTGCTGCGACGTCCCTCGGCGCCTCGTGTCCTTGCAGTACACGATCTTCGTCTTGTCGGGATGCAACTCAAGGCCGAGGGCCTCAAGTCGCTCGGCAATCGAAGCCAGAAGGCTTCGGGCCTGGTTCTCGGTGTTGCAGTGGACAACGATGTCATCGGCGTAGCGAGCAAAGGGGGAATCGGGATGTTCCCGGTCCATCCAGCGATCGAACGCATAATGCATGAACACGTTGGCCAGCAGGGGTGAGATCGGAGAACCCTGTGGGGTTCCCTTCCCTCTTTCGACCAGGGTGCCGTCCGGCATCTGCATGGGGGCTTTCAACCACCGTTCGATGTAGAGCAGCCCCCATCGCTCGTCGGTGTGGTGAGCGACCGCTTTCAACAACAGATCATGGTCAACGCTGTCGAAGAAGGCCCGGATGTCGAGATCGATCACCCAGTTCTTCGCCCAACACCGTTTTCGGGTCACGGCCAGTGCGTCATGGGCGGAGCGCCCCGGACGATAGCCGTAACTGTCTGGGTGGAAGATCGGTTCAACCTTCTCCTCCAGCAGCATCGCTGCTGCGGTCTGGGCTATTCGGTCTGCCACATTCGGCACCCCGAGCACCCTCACCCCTCGCCCGTGATCCTTCGGTATCTCGACCGCTCGCACCGCTGCGGGCATGTAACTGCCCGCACTCATCCGGTTCCAGAGCTTGTAGAGATTGTCGGTCTCTTCGGCTTCGAACCGGTCGATGCTCACGGCGTCCACTCCCGGCGCCCCGGCGTTCGCCTGGACCCTCTTCCACGCCTCGTAAACGAGGAGCTTTCGAATCTCAAACGACTTCGCCTTCAACTTTGGTCTTTCCATCAGCTCCTCCCCCGCAGGGTTGGCATCAAGTTGACCTGACCTGCCTGGCCCCTTCGCTTGGGTCCGATTGCCGGGCCTTCCTCGCTACTACGGGCCAGTCCGCCCCCGTGCCTCGCATCGGTACTCTCGCCCACAGGGCACTTCTCCCGTGGGCTTCTCCCTCTCGGCGACCAGCAGGCAGACATCGCCCGTTTCATCTGGCCGTTCGTATCGAGACGACAGGTTCTCCTGTTCCATCCCGGCGCCTGCGACGAGCTCACGCCACCTATACACCGGACACCGCCAGGGCAGCACACAGGCCGCTCCCTAACTTTGGACGTGCTCATTGCACACGCCCTCTTCCCGCTGGCTGATCGCTCCTGCGGTTTCGATGTCGTCTTATAAACTTTCGATGCGTCAGCAGTGGTTCACACACGTTCGTCTTCTCGTCGCCTACCTGGCCCGCTGGTTGCAAGCCTTTTCCGCAGTCGCTTCCCACCCCGGCTCTTGACCGACATGACACTGCGGCGGTTTGGGATCTCCGCCTGCACGGCGACCCCGGAGGGCCTACCTCCATCACTGGGACAGCACGGACTGTGCTGGCGATCTTCTACATCGGCCTCACTTTCCTTTCAGGACACACCGATCCGCGTTTACATTCGCCCGTCTCCGCGTGGACAAGCGAGACGATTGGCGTCTTGTCCGTCTTACCTTGCTTCAATACGACGCGCCTGTTCGCGTCGCGGTTCTTCGGTTTGCCGCCGATCGTGCGCGACACGGATGGTCAGGTCGTTAGGTCGTCGTCCTCGTCTACTGCCCAGACCATCAGCGGATCGACGATGCGCGCGAAAAGGTTGTAGGTACGCCACGCCTCCGTCAGGGACGTTCTGGCCTCTTCGTTGTCTTCCTCGATGCTCTCGTCGAATGCGGTGAGACGCATGCTCAAGTCGAGGAGGGCGTCCTTCAAGCTGTCGTGATCGGCATCGGAGATCATGGGGCCGAGACTACGAGGCCGCCATCGACCCGTCCGTGTCAGCGGAATGTCAGCGGACCTCCACTAACCGTCCCCCCACGACGCCACACGAGGCCCCACGGTGGTCAGTGGAAAACGCACTCTGACCTGCCTAAACCCAACGTGCACCCACGAGACCACACGAGCCGCGGCAGCCTGTCAAGCCGGAGGTCGCGGGTTCAAATCCCGTCAGGTCCGCCAAGCGGTCGCCATTGCGGCCGGGTTTTCCCCCGGGTGGCACGCGTCGGGCACAATGGTCGTGCCGGCGCTGGCCGGTTTGGTCGGGTAGCTCAGTAGGCAGAGCGCGCGCCTGAAAAGCGCGAGGTCACCGGATCGACGCCGGTCCCGACCACGAGTTCTCCCGCGAGCGGACCCGCACCGTTGACCTGCCGGCGACGACGGACGGGTCAGGTGACCGAAGAGATTGCCGGAACGTCCACGGCGACGGGCACCGGTGTCGGATACTCGCCGGTGAGGCAGGCCGAGCACAGTTGGCTCCCCGCGACGCCGATCGTGGCGAACAGCCCCTCCAAGGAGAGATAGGCGACGGAGTCCGCGCCCAGCAGGGCGGCGATCGCCACGGGATCCGCGTACGCGGCGAGCAGCTCCTCCCGCGGGGGTGTCGATCCCGTAGAAGCAGGGCCAGCGGAACGGCGGCGACGAGATCCTCAGGTGGATCTCCCGCGCCCCCGCCTCGCGCAGCACCCGCACGATCTGGCTCGTCGTCGTGCCGCGCACGATCGAGTCGTCGATCACCACAAGCCGCTTGCCCCCGACGCTCTCCCGCAGCGGGTTCAGCTTGCGCCGGACGCCGTCCGACCGGGCCGCGGCGGTCGGCGCGATGAAGGTCCTGCCGATGTAGCGGTTCTTCACCAGGCCCTGGCCGAACGGAATCCCGCTGCGGACGGCGAACCCCTCCGCGGCGGGGACGCCGGAGTCCGGGACACCGATCACGAGATCGGCATCGACCGGCGACTCGGTGGCGAGACGTTCGCCCATCCGGCGGCGCGCGGCGTGGACCTCGCGCCCGTACAACTCGGCGTCGGGTCGCGCGAAGTAGACGAACTCGAACACGCACAGCTTCGGCGCCACGCGCTCGGGCGGGAAGGGCCGCAGTGAGCGGACGCCTTCCTGGCCGATGATGACGAGCTCGCCCGGGTCGATCTCTCGCTCGAAGATCGCGCCCACCGTCGCCAGCGCGGGGCTCTCCGAAGCGACCACCCAGCCCATGCCTTCCGTCCCCTCGAGGCGGCCAAGGCACAACGGGCGAAAACCGTTCGGGTCACGCACCGCGTAGAGCTGGGCCGCGTCGATCAGCGCGAGCGAGAACGCCCCCTCGAGCAACGGCAGCACCGCGCCGAGGGCGACCTCGAGCCCGCCGGCTCCCGAACCGGGCTCATCGGGGAACGCCCGGGCGGCGAGCTCGCCGATGAGGTCGCTGTCAGACGGCGCGAAGCCCGCCAGCATCCCCGCCTCCTCCTCCAGGGCGGCGACGTTCGTGAGATTCCCGTTGTGCCCGAGGGCGAATCCTGCGTCGCCGTGCGACCGGTAGACGGGCTGCGCGTTTCGCCAGTTGCTCTGGCCCATCGTCGAGTAGCGGACATGGCCGAGCCCGAGATGGCCCGGCAACGAGCCGAGCGAGCGGGGCGTGAACACCGACGTCACGAGTCCCATGTCCTTCACGACGGTGATCGTCTCCCCGTCGCTCACCGCCATTCCGGCCGACTCCTGTCCCCGGTGCTGCAGGGAGAACAACCCGTCGAAGATGAGCGGCGCGACCTTGACCCCGGGCGCGTACACACCGAAAACGCCGCAGGCCTCCCTCACTGGCGCCATTGTGCCATCCCGCCGCCGAACGCCGGTTCGACCTTCCTTCCCCGGGCAAACGCCCACCACTACGGTTCAGCCGTGATCGATCTCCACACCCATTCGACGTGCTCGGACGGCACCGAGCCACCCGGACGTCTCGTCGAGCTCGCCGAGGCGGCGGGATGCGCCGCGGTGGCGCTCACCGATCACGACGGGTTGTTCGGGCTTGAGACGGCGCGGGTGCGCGCCGCGGAGCTCGGGATCCGCTTCGTCGCCGGCTGCGAGGTTTCCTGCACCGCCGACGCCGGCCCGATGCACCTGCTTTGCTACTTCGTCGCGGACGGGCCCAGCCCGCTCACCGAGCTGCTCGCGCGACTGCGTGCCGACCGGGCGGGCCGCAACGCTGCAGTCCTGGGGCGGTTCCACGATCTCGGGATCCCGCTCACCGACGACGAGGTCCGCGCCGAGGCCCACGGGCCGGTTGTCGGCCGGCCGCACTTCGCCGCCGCGCTCGTCCGCCGGGGCGTCACCAGCTCGATCGACGAGGCCTTTGGCCGCTACCTGAAAGCGGGGGCGCCCGCCTACGTCGCACGAACCCCCGTCCAGCCGTCGGCGGTGATCGCGGCCGCGCGGACGTCCGGCGCCGTGGTGGCTCTCGCCCACCCCCTCTCGCTCGCCCTACCGCCGAGCGGACTCGACGCCGTCCTCGCCCGGCTCACCGCCGAGGGTCTCGCCGGAATCGAGGCTCACTACGGCCGCTACGACCCCGAGACGCGCCGCAGTCTCGCCGGGCTGGCGCGTCGTCACGGCCTCGTCGCGACGGGAGGGTCCGACTTCCACGGTGCCTACCGTCCGGACCTCGCGGTCGGAACCGGCACCGGCGACCTCGCGGTCCCCGACGCCTGCCTCGACGAGCTAGAGGCCCGGATCGCGTAGGACGGGCCCCGCGGACGGGCATCGGGCCGGCCGACCGGCCGCCGTCTCGGAGGACCTGCAGGCCGCCTGCGCCCTACCGGTCGTAGTCCGAACCCGCCGAGGGGGGGACCTCCATTCCCCAGCGGCGCATCCCCTCCTCCATGCGCGCGATGACGGTCTTCAGGACGGCGACCCGCGCGTACTGCTTGCTCTCGGCCGCGATGAGCTCCCACGGCGCGTAGGCCTTGTCCGTCTTGTCGATCATGTCCTCGACGGCCTCGACGTAGGCCGCCCTCTTCGAGCGGTTCCGCCAGTCCTCGTCGGTCAGCTTCCACCGCCGGAGCGGGTCGTCGCGCCGGTCCTCGAAGCGGCGCTTCTGCTCCTCGTCCGAGATGTGGAGCCAGAACTTGACGAGCGTCATCCCCTCGTCGACCAGCCCGTGCTCGAAGGCGTTGATCTCGTCGTAGGCGCGGTGCCACTCCTCCGGTTTCACGAGCTTCTCCACCCGCTCGACCAGCACCCGCCCGTACCACGACCGGTCGAAGACGCTCATCTCGCCCCAGCCCGGCAGGCTCTCCCCGAATCGCCACAGGAAGTGGTGTCGCTTCTCCTCGTCGGAGGGAACGCCGAACTCGGCGACGGAGACGTGGCGGGGGTCGATCCGCCCGACGAGCCGCTTGATCGCCCCGCCCTTGCCCGCCGCGTCCCACCCCTCGAACACGATGCACAGCGGCGGGCCGAACTCGCCGCTGCCGAGCAGGCCGCCGCACACGAGCCGCAGGTGGAGCAGCCGCAGCTGCAATCGTTCGACCTTCTTCTCGGACTTCTCCCGAGTCAACGAGGCAGAGAGGTCGATCTTGTCGAGGTGTCCCATGACCCCATTAGACCGCGTCGCGACCACGCCCGCGCGCCCGGCGCGACCCGGACGGCGACATAGGTCACGAAAGCGAGCCCCACGATGAAAAAGCTCGGGGGATAGGGCTGGTAGTAGGCGATCGCCAGCCCGACCCACACGAACAGCACGGCGAGTCCCGACGCACAGGCGATCGCCGCCCCGGGCCGGCGCGTGAGCCGTTCGGCGATCGCCGCCGGCGTCACGAGCAGGGCGAAGATGAGCAACACGCCGATCACCTGCACCGCTGCCGAGACGGCGAGGGCCAGCGCGAGCATGAACCCGACCGACAGCAGCCGGACCGGCACCCGGCGCGCTTCGGCCACGACCTCGTCGACCGAGGCGAACAGCAGCGGGCGGTACATGACGGCGACGGCGCCGAGCGCGATCGCGCTCGCGGCGACCGTCACGGTGACGTCCCAGGTCGTCACGCCGGTGATCTGGCCAAACAGCAGGGCGAATGCCTCGGTCGAGTTCCCCGTGTAGAGCGACGAGAAGAGGTACCCGAGCGCAAGCGAGAAGGCGAGCACGATGCCGACGACGGTGTCGCGCCCGTGGACCCGCTCGCCGAGCGTCCCCATCACGGCGCCGACCGTCAGCGTGAAGACGAGCATCCCCACGACCGGGTTGACGCCGATCAGCGCGGCGCCGGCAGCGCCGGGGAAGCCCATGTCCGAGAGAGCGTGGGCGGCGAACGCCGTCCGGCGCAGCACGACGAAGTAGCCGACGACGCCGGACACCACGGCGACGACCGTTCCCGCCTCGTAGGCGCTGCGCATGAACTGCCAGGAAAGGATCGCCGAGACGTCGGAGAGCGGGTTCCAGCTGAAACCCGCGACGACGGCGAGGTGCGCGGCCATGAGCCCTCTCACGACGCGGGGTGGTCGGCCGGCCGTTTGGCAGCCGGTCCGTTCAGGGGATGGGGGTGCGTCGCCTCGTCCTCGAGGCCGACGACGAAACGCCTGCCGCGCCGGTCAAAGACGACGTCGACCTCGGACCCGTAGAGCCGGGAGAGCGTCGCCGAGGTCACGACCTCCTCGGGCGGCCCGATCTCGACATGGCCGCGCGCGAGGTAGAGAACCCGGTCGACGACCGGCAGCAGGGGATTGACGTCGTGGCCGACGAGCAGCACGGCGAGCGACCGGGCCCGGGCGATTGACGCGACGAGCTGGGCGATGAGCCCCTGGTTCCGGATGTCCAGGCTGGCGAGTGGCTCGTCGAGCAGCAGAAGGCGCGGCTCACCGACGAGGGCCTGGGCGAGGAGCAGCCGCTGGCGTTCGCCCCCGGACAGCTCGCCGAGCCTCCGGCGGGCGTAGGCCGAGGCGCCGACCGACTCGATCACCGCCGTGACGCGCTCCCGGGCTGCCCGGCGCGCGCGACCCGGCACCGGCACCCCCCAGTGGCCGCCGTCGAGGCCGAAACCGACGAGGTCGACGCCCCGGATCGCCGCGTCGGTGTCGAGCACCCGGGATTGGGGTACGTAGCCGATCCCCGCGTTGCCCCGCCGGGGCGAATCGCCGAGCACCTCGATGATCCCCGCCCTCACCGGAACCAGCCCAAGAATGACCCGGAGCAGGGTCGACTTGCCCGCGCCGTTCGGGCCGAGCACGGCCACGAACTCACCCGGACGCACGTCGAAGGTCGCCCCCGCCCACACCGGCGTCGGCCCGTACCCCGCGGCGAGCCCGGCGGCACGCACGACCGGCAAAGACAGGTCCGGCGCCCCGGGTCCGGCCGACACGGCGGGGCCGTGGCTGACGGGACCGCTCACGAGCTCGGCGACCGCCCGTCGGCGGACTTCACGGGATGCCTCTCGCCAAGAGCAGCCCCGACGCGATCGAGCTCCCCGAGCATCCAGGACTGGAACGTCGCGTCAGACGGTTGCAGCGTCTCGGAGATCCCGACGACCGGGATGTGCTTCGCCTCCACCTGGTCACGGATCGTCGTCGTGAGCGCGGTGATGGTCTGGTCGTTGTAGACGAGCACACGGAAACCGCGCACGCTGATCTGGTGCTCGAAGGTCGCCACCGCGCCCACGGGGGGGTCGTAGCCGTCGGCCACCGCCTGCATGAACGGGTACGGGGTGACGAGGTCGAGACCGAGGTATTCGGCCAGGTACTGGAAGATGCTCTCGGTCGACGCGACCTTGACGCCGGCGTCGCGCCTCGCGAGCGAGGCGAGAGCCTTCCGGTACGGGACGAGTGAAGCCTCCACCTTGGCGAGGCACTGGCGGAAGTAGGAAGCGCCCGCCGGATCGACCGCGATGTAGTCGGCGCTGATCTCGTCGATCACGGCGAAGACGTATCTCGGGTCGTACCAGAAGTGCGGGTTGTCCCCGGGCTTCTTGCCCAGGAACTTCGCGATGTCGAGGACAAAGCGGTGCGGCGCGGGATTCGCGGCGAGGATCTTCTGCGCCCAGTCGTCGTAGCCCGCACCGTTCACGATCACGAAGTTCGCCCCGCCGATGGACCGCGCCACGGCGGTGCTCGCCTCGTACTCGTGGGGATCCGCGTTGGGGTTGGTGATGACACTCGTCACGACCACGAGCCGGCCGCCGAGCTGCGAGGCGAGGCTGCCCCAGGTGTCCTCGGCCGCGACGACGTTGATCACACGGGGGTGGCGTGCCGGTCGGAGCGACGCCGACACACCCGGCGCGAGCGGCATGACCATGGCCCCCAGCAGCACCGCCGCGACAAGCACGGGCCGGTGCCTGCCACGAATCATCGGTCGCCTCCGTTCACAGCCTCGACAGCAAGTCCGCGTCAGGCTAGTTTGAGAACCATTCTCATGTCAAAGGACACGCCGGCCACCGGCAGGAGCAGCTCCATCAGCTGCATGTCCCGCCCACCTCGGCTCGCGTCGCGGATCCGGACCGCCACGGAATTGGCCCGGAGGAATGGTTCCCAGAACCCCACCCCGATCCGCAGGGCGAACCCGGGCGGCATCGGTACGATTGGGCCGTGACCGAGCCCCGCTCATTCGCCGACGAACGGACCCACCGTGACGTCGGGCTACGTCTCGCCCGCAACGAGCAGCGCTACACGCGGCAACGCCGGACCATGGTCGAGGCGTTGGCGTCAATCGGCCGGCCGGCGACGATCGGTGAGCTCATCGAGGTCGTCGGGGGGCTGCCGATCAGCACCGCCTACCGCAACCTCGCCGTCCTTGGCGACGCGGGAGTCGTCCGGCGCGTCAACGGGACCGACGAGTTCGCCCGCTTCGAGCTCGCCGAGGAGGTGAGCGGGCACCACCACCATCACGCCGTGTGCAGCTCCTGCGGCCTTGTCATCGATGCGACGAGCTCGGCCCGACTCGAAATGGCCCTCGCGGAGACGGCGCGGGCGATCGCGGCGGAGAACGGGTTCGACGTCGCCGACCACCGCCTCGAGCTCGTCGGGCGCTGTCTGTCCTGCGCCCGGACGGCCACCTAGACCACCCTCCCTGCCTGCCGGCCAAGACGCGCCCCGTGGTTCGCGAGGCCGCGGGCTTCGGCGGCACAAGAGCCGACATGACGGTCCCGCCGCGGGATCCTCACGTCAGAGCTGGCGCACCTGGAAGCCGTCGCCGCTCTCCTTGAGGAGGTCGAGCAGCTCCTCGTTGTGCAGCAGGCCCGCCTGCGAACCGAGCTCGTGCACGACGCTCATGAAGTTCGGTGGCGACCAGCGCAGCGCCTCGGCGAAGTCCACGCCCCGGACGAGGGCCGCGACGAACGTCGCCGCGAAGGCGTCCTCCGCGCCGGTCCGGTCGAGGGGCGCGGAGGTGTCGGGGAACGGCGGCACCGAGTACCGCGTGCTCCCGTCGCTCGCGACGGCACCACCGGCCTCGTCGAGAACAACGACCTGCCGCGGGCCGAGCTTCAGCAGGGGTTCCAGCAATTCGGCTGGGTCTGCGGGGGAGACGCCGACCATCGCGCCCGCCTGGGCACGGTCGCACACGAGGACCTCCGCCCTTCTGTACAGGCGCGCCAGGCGGTCGACCCCCGCCTCGATCTGGAACGTGCCCGGCTGGAAGGCCATCCGGACCGACGGGTTCTCGTCGAGCCAGTCGGCGATCTGGTCCTGGTAGCCGAGCGCATGCGCGCCGAGCGAGGTGAGGTGCAGCCAGCTCGGGACCTCACTCGGCCGGAGGTGCGGCCAGTGGTAGTCGAACTCCTCGTGCCAGACGAGGATGGTCCGTTCCCCGTGGAAGGACAGCACGAAGTTGCGGTTCGTGTGTGCCGGGGAGTCGATGCGAACGAGACGCGTGTCGACCCGCTCCGTGTGCAACGCCCCGAGGAGATCGCGCCCGAGCTCGTCGTGGGCGAGGAAACTGGCCAGCGCGACCCGGAGCCCGAGGCGCGACATCGCGACGGCGGCGTTGGCGGCGCTCCCCCCGGCCTCGACGGTCGTGGCTCGTTCGTAAGGCACCTTCGCGCCCAGCGGGAACACGAGCCAGGTTCCCCGCTCGTCGGCGCGCCGCTCCACCTGGCCGTCGGGCAGCCGGATGAACAGGTCTGTCGCGACGTCGCCCACGCTGATCACGTCGTATTGCTGGGCCGGGGTCACGAAGCCCATGTCACTCCTCCCGCCGGCACCTCCCTCCGTCCAACCCCGGGCACCCGCGGCACGGCGTCGGGCGGCACCGATCGCCATCGACTGGGGCCAACTCTAGGTGCGGCCGGCTCGGGAGAAGCCGCCGGTTCCCCGCGAGCCGCGAGCCGTGGGAGTGGACCTCGGCCCGCAGAGCAGGAAACACTTATCGTGGTGGCCGGTGCTCAGGTGCCCTGATCGCACGAAAGGACGGGCGGACATGGAAATGGAGACGCCAGAAGTGCAGCACGGAGAACACAGCGCGCGGCCCACAGTGCCGCGGTTCAGCCTGGGGATCGCCGGCCTGCTCCTCGTGGTGCTCGGCGCATGGGGGGGGATCGTCCCGTTCATCGGCCCGACATTCGGCTTCAGTGCCGACGGCGCTGGATCCTGGTACTGGGATCTTGGACACGCGCTTCTGTCGCTTGCTCCCGGTGCGGCGGCGTTGCTGGCAGGACTGCTCGTCATGACCGGCGCGGGAACGAGGGTGTTCCATACCGCCTTGACGGGGATCGCCGGTTTCATCGCGGTGCTCGCTGGCGGTTGGTTCGTCATCGGCGCGATTGCGTGGCCGCTTCTCTATAACTCAGGCGTCATCGTCAACGCCCCACCGGCGACCGTCCTCCAGTACTTCGTCGGCTACTACGGCGGTGTCGGCTGCCTGCTCATCTTCCTGGGCGCCTTCGTCGTCGGTCGGTCGGCTACGGCCCAGAGGGCCGCCTAGCCGATCACGGCTGAGTGCCGTCCCGGGAAGCTGGATCCGGCTCCCCGGGACGGCACCCCCGTCTACCGACTCGCACGTCTCACAGCCCCGCCGGTCGGCGAGGCTGTCCGGCCGTGGTCGCACGCGACTGACGGCTCACGACGTGTGACGCGCCGAGGGCACGTTGAGTCGCGTCCCGCCCCACCACGCTCATCACCGCGGATCGCGCTGCATCCACCTCTCCGGCGCCGTGAGCGGCACGAAGCCATGCCGCCGGTACAGCGACCGACCGGGCTCGGCGCACAGGGCAACACGGACGCCCCGGAGGAACGGGTGGGCGAGCGTGCTCTCGACGAGGAAGCTGCCAAGACCACGGCCCTCGTGTTCCGCGTCGACGAAAACGTCGCAGAGCCAGCCGAACGTCGCCTGGTCGGTGACGAGCCTCGCGAACCCGACCTGTGCCCCGTCGGCGTCGAACAACCCGATCACGACCGAGTTCTCGACCGATCGGGCGACGACCTCGGCGGGTCTCCCCCGGGCCCAGAAGGCGTTCTCACTCAGCCACGCGGCGACGAACGCGACGTCGATGCGATCCGGGTCGTCACATGCCCAGTAACCGTCGGGACCATCCCAGCGCACGCTGTTCTCCTCCCGGGCCCGTCGGCCGCAGATACCGGTTCGGCGCACCATTCGACCACGTCCGGTGCGCCGCCCGGGCCACCCCCACGGGGCCGGCAGAGCTTTCACGACGGGAGCGACCTTCCGCACCGTCGTGACGCTGCCGCCACGTGCCTCCGTCCTGGCTCCCCGCGGCGCGGACTGGCGGTGGAGCTGACGGGATTCGAACCCGTGACCTACTGGTTGCAAACCAGTTGCTCTAACCAGCTGAGCTACAGCCCCGCGGGCTAGAGCCTACGCACCCGCGGGGCGGACTCGACTCCCGTCGTGGGCTCTAGTGCGTCCCGACCGCGGCGCGCAGCACCTGGCGGAACGACTTCGTCATCGCCGTCACGGCGGAGGGCTCGTAGCCGCAGTGCGCCATGCAGTTGTCGCAGCGCGGGTCGCGTCCCCGTCCGTACTTGTCCCAGTCGGTCGTCTCGATGAGCTCCTTGTACGTCGACACGTAGCCGTCGCTCATCAGGTAGCACGGCCGCTGCCAGCCGAAGACCGAGTAGCTCGGTATTCCCCACGGCGTGCACTGATAGTCGACCTTGCCCTCGAGGAAGTCGAGGAAGAGCGGCGTGTGGTTGAGCCGCCACTTCTTCCGCCGCCCGTCGCCGAACGCCTCGTGGAAGACCTGCTGTGCCTGCTCGACCGGGAGAAAGTGTTCCTGGTCGGGCGCCTTCTCGTAGGCATAAGCGGGCGAGATCATCATCGCGTCGACCTTCAGCTCGTTGTTCAGGAAGTCGAGCACCTCGCGGATCGTCTTGGCGGAGTCGTTCGTGAAGAACGTCGAGTTCGTCGTGACGCGGAAGCCCTTCGACTGCGCCAGCCGGATCGCCTCGACCGCCGTGTCGAAGACCCCTTCACGGTCGACGCCTTTGTCGTGGCGCTCGCGCAGACCGTCGAGGTGGACGACCCACGAGAAGTACGGCGAAGGCTTGAAGCGGTCGATACGGCGTTGCAGCAGGATCGCGTTCGTGCACAGGTAGACGAAAACCTTGCGCTTGATGAGGCCCTCGACCATCTCCACGATCTGGGGATGCAGCAGCGGCTCGCCGCCGGCGATCGAAACCATCGGCGCGCCGCACTCCTCGATCGCGGCGAACGCCGCCTCGGGGGAGACACGCTGGCGGAGGATCTCGGTCGGGTACTGGATCTTGCCGCACCCCGGACACGCCAGGTTGCAAGCGAACAACGGCTCGAGCTCGACGATCAGCGGGTACTTCTCGCGTCTCGCGAGCCGCTGCCGCACGAGGTAGCGCGCCATGCGCAGGTTCTGTCGGATCGGAATGGGCATCTGGTTTCACCGGCCTGTTCGTTTGGTTGGTCGATTGGGGATTGGCGGTTCAGTGTCGTCGGGACCCGTTTGCCGCGCCGCCCGGCGCGGTCGGGCGCGGCCTTGTCAGCGCCCCGCCTTGGCGTGCGGCGAGTTGCGGGCGGCGTGTGCCTGGTGTGCCGCCTCGGTGCGCGCGCCCGCGGCGGCCGTGGCCTCGCCGAGCGCGCGGCACCACCTGCCGAGCGCCGAGAGCGGGAAGACGAGCCGGTAGAGGTGGTAGTTGAGGTAGAAATCGCCCGGGAAGCCCGTCCCCGTGTACCAGGGCTCGTCCCAGTTCCCGTCGGCGAGCTGCGTCGCCGCCAGCCAGGCGACGCCGCGCCGCGCCGATGCCGAACGCGCCCGTCCCGCCGCCACCAACGCGAGCAGCGCCCAGGCCGTCTGCGAGGCCGTCGACGCGCCCTGGGCGCGCAACGTCGGGTCGTCGTAGCTGCGGATGTCCTCGCCCCAGCCGCCGTCGTCGTTCTGGTGCCCGTCCAGGAACTCGACGGCCCTCCGGATCGACGGCGCCTCGGCGTCGACGCCCGCCGAGACGAGGGCGGGTACCGCCGCCCCGACGCCGTAGAGGTAGTTCACGCCCCAGCGGCCGAACCAGGCTCCGTCCTCCTCCTGCTCGGCGAGCAGCCACTCGACCCCCTTCGCGACGATCGCCGGGTCCGCCGAGGGCTCCGCGGCGAGCATCTCGACGACGTGGGCCGTGACATCCGCGCTCGGCGGGTCGATGACCGCTCCGAAGTCGCAGAAGGGGATGTCGTAGAGGATCTTCCGGACGTTGTCGGCGTCGAAGGCTCCCCAGGCCCCGTCTCTGGACGCCATCCCCTCCGTCCAGGCGACGGCACGCCGCACGGCACCTTCGAGCGCCACGGGGTCCCGGTAGGCGACACGACGCAGCGCCAGCACGACCTCGGCGGTGTCGTCGACGTCCGGGTAGTTGTCGTTCTCGAACTCGAACGCCCAGCCCCCCTCGGGGACCTCCGGCCGGCGCACCGACCAGTCGCCGCGCACGCGAACCTCCTCGCCGAGCGTCCACTCGGTCGCCGCCTGGAGCGCGTCGTCGTCGGGGGGAAGCCCCGCGTCGACAAGCGCGACCATGGCGAGCGCGGTGTCCCACACCGGTGACTGGCACGCCTCCAGACGGCGCATCCCGTCCTGCCGTACGAGGAAGCGTTCCAGCCCCTCGAAGGCCGAGGCGAGGACCGGGTGGTCGAGGGGATAGCCCCGCAGGTGCAACGCGAGGATCGAGTAGACCCACGGCGGCTGGATGCCACCCCAGCTGCCGTCCGCCTCCTGGCGGCGGACGATCCAGGTCTCGGCCTTGCGCAGCGCCGCCTCCCGCACCGTTCTGCGCAGCGGCGGCCGGTTGGCGAGCCGCTGGTAGCCGTGGAGGACCCGGTCGAGGAGCACGAAGCGCCCCGTCCAGTCCCGGAGCGACGGGCCCGGGCGGTCGGCCGCCCGGCCGGTGCGCAGCTCCTCGATGCCGAACGCGGTCGGCCGCACGGGACGGTAGGCGCCGACGACCGTGATGGCGACGGCGGTCTGTCGCGCCCAGCAGCCGAAGTCGTAGATGTTGCACGGCACCCACGCCGGGAGCGCGATGAGTTCCGGTGGCATCGTCGGCAGGTCGTCCCAGGGCCATAGGCCGAACAACGCCAGCCAGATCCGCGTGAAGACCCGCGAGTTCTCGACGCCACCCGCGTCACGCACGAACGCCGCGGCCCGGCTCATGTGGGCCTCATCCGGTTGGTCGCCCGCGAGCCGGAGGGCGCAGTACGCCTCGACCGTTGTCGACAGGTCCCCCGGCCCGCCGTGGTACGTCGCCCACGTCCCGTCCGGGCGCTGCTTCGACCGGATCCACGCCGCGGCCTCGGCCGTGTCGTCCTCGCGCCGGATCCCGAGGAACTCGCGCAGCAGCAGGTCCTCGGCGTCCATCGTCACGTTCGTCTCGAGCTCGCCCTTCCACCAGCCCTCGGGCTCCTGGATCCCCAGGAGATGCTGACGGGCGTTTTCGAGCGCGTGGCGCGCCACGCTGAGCTCCAGCTCTTCCACCGTCTCGCTGCGCGCCATTAGAACTCCCGCTCGATGACGAACCGCGCCACCTCGACCAACTCGGCCTGCGCGGCTGGGACGAAGAACGGCGAGTCGATCGCCGCCAGCGCCGCGTCCAGCCGGCGACTCGCCTCCGCCGTCGCGGCCTCCCGCCCGCCCGCCTGCTCGACGAGCGCGGCCGCCCGGGCCACCTGCTCGTCAGAGAGGCTGGGCGTCCCGAGCAGCGCGGCGAGCTCGGCGGCGCCCCCGCCCCCCGCGGCGAGCGCCGCCGCGACGGGGAAGGTCTTCTTGTGGGAGCGCAGGTCGCTCCACGCCGGCTTGCCGGTGCGGGCCGGGTCCCCCCAGATCCCCAGTACGTCGTCCACCGCCTGGAAGGCGAGCCCGAGCTCGTAGCCGAAACGGTCCAGCGCCGCGACGTGCTCAAACGGCGCGCCGGCGAGCTCGGCGCCGATTGCGGCGGCGCAGCCGAGCAGCGCGCCGGTCTTTCCGCCCTCCATCGCGAGACAGCCCGCGACGTCCACGGTGGGCAATGTCTCGAAGGCCATGTCGAGGGCCTGGCCCGCGATCATGGCGGCCGTCGAATCGGCGATCCGTGCGGCGGCGCGACGCGCCGCGTCACCGTCGGCGACGCGGTCGAGCTGCAGGGTCCCGGCCGGGTCGAGCAGGATCTGCTGGGCGAGCGCGAGGAGCGCGTCGCCGACGATCACCGCCCGTCCGACCCCGAACGTCGCCCAGACGGTCGGGCGGTGGCGCCGCTCGGCGTCGCCGTCAATCACATCGTCGTGGATCAGCGAGAAGTTGTGGACGAGCTCGATCGAGACGCCCCCGGGGATCCCGATGACGGCGTCGGCGCCGGCCGCCTCGGCGGAAAGGATCGCCAGCGCCGGCCGCACACCCTTGCCCCCACCGCCGCCGGTGGCACAACCGTCGGCGTCGGCCCAACCGAAGTGGTACTCGGCGACCGGCCGCACCTCGGCCGAGAGCCGGCCCACTGCCGTGCGCATCGCCGGCAGGACGAGCTCACGCGCCCGGCCGAACACCGGCGGTGCCTGCTCCGTCGGGATCATGCCACCACCCCCTCGTCGAGTTCGGCTGGGGGGCGCGCGGCGCCGACGGCGCGCAGCGCATGTTGCGCCGCGCGGTTGCCGCTTCGCACCGCGCCCTCCATCGTTGCGGGCCAGCCCGTGTCGGTCCAGGCTCCGGCGAGATAGAGCCGCTCGAAGCCGGTTTCCGGTCCCGGCCGCAGGCGCGCGGTCCCCGGCACGCCCCGGAATGTCGCCTCGTGCTCGCGGCTCACCACGGCGTCAACGACCGTCGCCGTCCGCGCCCGCGGGAGCAGGCGGCGCAACGCCCCGGTGTACCGCTCGATGAGCGCCTCGGGCCGCTCGCCCTGCTCTGCCTCGGCACCGGAGATGGACACCGCCAGCACCTGGCCGTCCGCCGGGTCTCGCCCCGCGGCGGCGGTCTTGTCGAACAGATACTGCACGGGGGTGTCGACGCCCGCCGCGACGGGGTAGTCCGTGACCTTGGCGTCGTAGACGACGTGCACGTCGACGATCGGTGACACACCGAGCCTTTCGAGAAGGGCCGGATTGACGAAGCCGCCCCCCGGCAGGAGCGAGGCGGCGGCACGGTGCGGGACGGCGATGATCACCGCGTCGGCGTCGACATGCTCGCCGTCGACCAGCACGCCAGTCGCCGACGCCGGGCCCGGCCCGTCGGTCAGGTCGATCGCGTCGACCTTCGCCCGCAAATGCACGCTCCCGCCCAGGCTCTGCAACAGCGCCGACGCTGGATCGACGTGGAGCGCGTTGAGGGGCACGCGAGACCAGCCGAGGTCGCCCGCGTCGGCGTGGTCGAGCAGTCCCGTGCGGAACACCTTCGCCCCGAGAGTGAGCGACGCCTCTTCGGCGCGCAGGTTGACGGTCGGCAGCGTGATGAGGTCCCAGAGCCTGCCGAGGGCGTCGGGGGACTGCCCGTGGCGGGCGAGGAACACGGCGAACGTCTCGACGTCGAGGCCCGGATCGTCGAGGTTGAGCCGGCGCAGCGCGAGGACCGCCCTCCCGACCCGGGCCCGCTCGCCGGGCTTGAGGTGCCGGTAGCGGGCGAGCGAACCGGCCAGGTGAACCGGGGCCGGCAGCCGGCCGCGACGGATCCAGGCGATCCGCGGTTCGCCGCCCCCGGGGTCGGGTCGGAGCACCGGGATCGCGAGCCGGTGCTGGAGGACGGCGCGGTCCTCGGTGCCGAGCCGCGCGAGGAATCCCCGGTAGGCGGTGCAGCAGCGCAAGAAGACGTGCTGGCCGTTGTCGAACACGAGGCCGTTGCGCGCAAAGGACCACGTCGCGCCCCCGAGGCGCAGCCGGCCCTCGAAGACCGTCACCCGGTGGCCGGCCTGCGCGCACCCGATCGCCGCCGAGAGGCCGGCCAGTCCGCCCCCGACGACGACGACGTGGGAAGCGTCCGTTCTCATACGGCGGACGCCCCCGTGAGGCTGCGAGCCGCGACCCAGGCCTTCTCCCAGGCCGGCAGGCTCACGCGGTGGCCGAGCGCGGCGAGCGGATCACCGTCGATCCGGTCGAGCAGGCGGTAGTAGATCCCCGCCATCGAGGCCGTGCAGGCCCGCGAGCGCCGCTCGAGCAGGTCCAGTAGCCCCAGCCCCTCGTCGTAGTGCTGCCGCGCGGGCGGCCTCGAACCGGACCAGCTCGACAAGCGCGCCGGCGGGGCCCGTCGCGTCCGCGTCGCAACCGAAGCGCGCGAGGTCTTCAGCCGGCAGGTAGACGCGTCCCATCCGCTCCCGGTCCTCGGCGACGTCGCGCAGGATGTTCGTCAGCTGCAGCGCGATGCCGAGCTTGTCGGCGAGCTCGGGCGCTCGCTCCGGGTCAGCCGAACCGAAGACCCCGAGCGAGAGCCGGCCGACCGAACCGGCGACGCACCGGCAGTAGGTGGACAGCTCCGCGAACGTCTCGTAACGCCCCTGGCGGCAGTCCATCTCGCAGCCGGTCACGATTTCGCCGAGCGCGCCGACCGGGATCGGGAAGCGGGCCACCGCGTCGGCCAGCGCGACGAGCACAGGGTCATCGGCCGGCGGGTCACCGGCCGCCACGCGGGCGATCTCGTCGCGGATCCTTGCCAGCGCCTCGAGCTTCTCGCACGTCGAGCCGTCACCGTCTCCCACGTCGTCCACCCGCCGGGCGAAGGCGTAGAGCGCCGACATCGCGGCGCGCTTGGGCGCGGGCAGCAGGCGGATGCCGTAGAAGAAGTTCCGGGCCTCGCGGCGGGTGATCTCCTCGCAGCGGCCGTAGGCCAGGGCGAGGTCGGTCACGGTCGGTCCCTCCGTGCCCGCCCCCACACCCCGAGGGTGCGCGACGCGACGTGCGCCTTGGAAGCCTTCACCGGCGCCGACAGGACGTCGAAGCCGCGCCGCTCGATCGCGTCGAGCTGCGCGAGCCCGCCGCCGACGAACCCCGCGACGGTGACACGCCCCCAGCCGGTGAGGGAGGCGACGAGCGGGCGCCCTGATCCGAGGAGCCGCCGGGCCCGCGCCGACTCGAAGGCCATGAGCCGGCGAAAGGAGGCCGTCGCCACGCCGGCGGCGATCGTCCCGTCGTCGACCCCGAACCGGGTGAGGTCCTCCTCCGGCAGGTAGATGCGGCCGACCGCGAAGTCCTCGGCGACGTCCTGGAAGTGCTCGACGAGCTGCAGGGCCGTGCACACCCGGTCGGAGAGCTCGACCGAGGCGGCGTCGCGCCGGCCGAAGATGGCCAGGACTAGCCGCCCGACAGGGTTCGCCGACAGCGCGCAGTACTCCGCGAGAAGCTCGTAGGTCCGGTACCGCGTCACCACCTGGTCCTGGCGGTTCGCCTCGACCAGGTCGACGAACGGGTCGCGATCGAGACCGAGCTCGCGCGCCACCCGGCCGACCGCCACGAACACCGGGTGCGTCGCCGACCCCGCGAGCGCCAGGTCCAGCTCGGCCTCGACCCAGTCCAGTTGCGCGAGCCGGTCCCCGGGCACGAGGTCGCCGACATCGTCGACGAAGCGGGCATAGCCATAGATCGCGAGCAGCTGGCTCCTGATGTGCCGCGGCAGCAATCGCGTCGCAACTGGGAAGTTCTCCGCTCCCGCCTTCGCCATGACGGCGGCGGTGTCGAGCCCGACCGGCGCCGCCTTCGGCGCGCCGTCGAGCTCGACCGCGGACTTCATCGGGTGACCATCCCCTCGCCCCCCAGGGCTAGATGACGATGCCGGCGCCCCACGCGCTTGGCCGGGACGAACGCTCCGGCACCGTTGCCCGTCTGTCTCGTCAGCCTCTCGTAGGCCGTCCGGGTCGATGCCGCGATCCCGGAGGCGTCAAGACCGAGACGCTCGAGGATGACGCCCGGTTCGGCGTGGCCCATATAGATGGTCGGCACCCCGAGACAGAGCACGCTGGGCGAACGCTCGCTGACGAGCTCGGCCGCGCGCTCGAGAACACCCCGCAGGTGTTGCCCCGCCCCGCCGTGGACTAGTCCGTCCTCGGCGGTGACGACGAGTCGCGCGTTGCGGCACCGCTCGATGACCGCCGGGTCGAGGGGTCGCACGACACGCGGGTCGACCACCGTCACGTCGAGCCCGTCGGTGGCGAGCAGCGACGCCGCCTTGAGAGCTGCCGCGGCGAGTTTGCCGATCCCGACGATCACGATCTCGTCGTCGCCCTCGCGCAACACCCGCGAACGCATCCCGGTCCCGCGCGGGGCGAGCACACCCGGTCCGGGCGTCTTCGGGTAACGGATGACCGACGGTTTGTCGAGGGCGAGCGCCGTCTCGAGCATCGGCGCGATCTCGCTCGGCTCGGCCGGGGCGAAGATCACGAGGCCGGGTACCGCGAGCCCGAGGACCATGTCGAGCACGCCGTTGTGGCTCGCGCCGTCGTCCCCGGTGATGCCGGCACGGTCGGCACAGATCACAACGGGCGCCTGGTGCAGGCCGACGTCGAGATTCTGCTGGTCAAAGCAGCGCGAGAGGAAGGTCGAGTAGATCGCCACGACGGGCCGGAGCCCGGCCATCGCCATGCCCGCCGCTGCTGTCATGGCCTGACCCTCGGCGATGCCCACGTCGATGAAGCGGTCCGGGTAACGCGCCTCGAAAGTCAGCAACCCGGTCGGCCCGGGCATCGCCGCCGTGATCGCGACGACGCGTTCGTCCCGGCCGGCGATATCGAGCAGCGCCTGCCCGAAAGCCTCGGTGTAGTTCTTGTCCGGACTGCGCGGCCCGGTCGCGACGGCGCCATTGTCAGTCGAGGCGCCGGGCGAGGCGATCTGCGGCTGCAACTTGAAGTCGTGAAGGCACTGAACGGTGTCCTCCTCGGCCGGTCCGTAGCCCTTCCCCTTCGTCGTGAGGACGTGGAGGACGATCGGCCCCGGCCAGGCGGCGGCGCGCTTCAGCGCCTGCTCGACCGCCCCGACGTCGTGTCCGTCGATCGGCCCCGCGTAGCGGATCCCGAGCGCCTCGAAAAAGACATGCGGCTCGGCGATCTCCCGCACCGCCGCCGTGAGTCCGCGGAGCGACTGTCCGGCGAGCGTGCCGACCCCGGGCAGCTCCTCCAGCACCCGCTTGATCCGGGACTGGACCGCGTTGAAGCTCGGATTCAGGCGCAGCTGGGTCAGCGACTCCGAAAGTCGCGAGACCGTCGGGGCGTAGCTGCGGCCGTTGTCGTTGAGGATGATGCAGACCCGCGCGTCGGCGTGGCCGAGGTTGTTCATCGCCTCGTACGCCAGCCCGCCCGTCAGCGCACCGTCGCCGATGAGGGCCACGACCCGGCGGGTCGCGTCCTCGCCGCTCATCTTGAACGCCTTGGCGATTCCGAAGGCGTAGCTGAGCGCCGTCGAGGCGTGGGAGTTCTCGATCCAGTCGTGCTCGGACTCGGACCGGCTCGGGTAACCCGAGAGCCCCCCCTCGCGGCGCAGCAGCGCGAACCCGGCGTGCCGGCCGGTCACGAGCTTGTGGACGTAGGCCTGGTGGCCCGTGTCGAACAGCAACACGTCCCGCGGCGACGTGAAGACCCGGTGCATCGCGAGGGTGATCTCGACGGCACCGAGGTTCGACCCCAGGTGGCCGGAACCACCGGTCGTCACCGCCTCGACGATGAACTGCCGGATCTCCTCGGCGAGGACCGCGCATTCCTCGAGCGAGAGGGCCTTCAGATCGTCGGGGGAGGCGATCGTGTCGAGGAGGGGGTACGAAGGCTTGTCTTCTTTACTCACGACGTCTTCTTTCGCTCGTCGACTCGAACACTGCCCTTGGCGATCAGCTAGCGGCTGGCCCCCTCGGTGCCCCCTGTGCCGCCAGAGCTCGGCGACCACCAGTCACACGAAGTCACGATGACCGATTGGTCACACGGATTGCTCGCTGCTCATCCTTCCAGATGGCACGGGGACCGTCAACGGCCGCAGGTCGCTCCCGGCGCGAGGTAAAAGTGCTGCACAACAGGCTGCACCTCTGGCACCCTACCCGGGTTACCGCTCGAAGAGCACCGCGGCCCCGCGCGGTTCCTCGGCCGCGCGCCGCACCGCCTCGAGAAAGGCACGCCCCACGGTCTCCCTCGGCGGGGGGGCACCGGCCGGCGCGTGACCCGCGAACCCGCCGACGAGTTCGTCGACGACCCGGCCGAAGGCACGCCCGTAGCCCGGATGGCGCTGCGTCGCCAGCGAGGCGAGATCGAGGATCAGCGTCACGTAGGGCACGAGGATGGCCGCGAGACGGTCGACCGCCCAGTCGTCGTCGTCGTCCGCCGGCGCGGTCGTCGCCGCGAACTCCGCGCCGGCGCGCCTGGCCATCTCCTCCACGACCGCGATGAAAAGCGCCCCCTTCGACGGGTAGTGCCGGTAGAAGGAGCCCTTGGCGATCAGCGCGCTCCGGCAGACATCATCGATCGCGACGTCGGCGTAGCCGCGCCGGCTGAACAGGGCGAACCCCGCCTCGACGAGGCGCTCGTCGACCGAGGCCCCGACCTCGAGGTGCGTCTCGGCAGCGAGCAGCTGGTTCCACATCTCCGGGCGGAACGCGCCGCGGGACGGCTTGTCAAACAGGTCCGGCAGCAGCTCCGGCAGCAGCCTCCCGATCGTCTCGATCGACAATCCCCGCCGCGCCCGCACCACGCGGACGAGCCGGACCAGCTCGACGTGCCGCTCGTCGTAGAGGAAGCGGTTCGCCGCCGCCTTCACCGGGGGAGGCAGCACGCCGGCGGCGAGGTAGTAGCGCACGGTCGCGGCGGCGACACCGGTCCGCTCGACGAGCTCGGACATGGTGAAGCGACGGGGAGCCATCGTGCCCGCGCTCGTCACGACCCTGCCCCAGTCCGCGCCGGTCGCGCCCCTTCGCGAACTCGCCCCCCGGGCGGTAACGTCGCCGCCGTGGGCCGCGTGCGAGTCATCACCGACTCGAGCGCCTGCGTGCCCGCGGAGCTCGTCGCCAAGTTCCGTGTCTGCGTACTCCCCATCAGTGTCCTCCTACCCGAGGACGGCGGCATCGACATCGATGCACCCGACGGCGAGGAGGTGCTCGTACCCGAGGCGCTCGCGCGCGAGGAACTCGCCGGGGCCAATCATCCCTTCGTGACAGAGTACCTGCAGGCCATCGAGTCCCAGGACTTTGACTCCGCCGTCGTGATCACGCCGGCGATCGAGTTCGCGACCATGTACCGCAACGCCGCGCTCGCCGCGGAGTTCGCGGTCCGCCCCGTCCAGCTCGTCGATGCGAGGACCGCCGCCGCCGGCCAGGCGCTCGTCGTCCTTGCCGGCGCGGAGGCGGCCGAAAAGGGGGCCGAGATCGAGGAGGTCGTCGGCATCGTCGAGGAGGCCTCGCGCCGCGTCGAGCTCGTCGCCTCACTCGCGACCTTGGAGCCGATCAGGCGGAGCGGGCCTGTCCCCGACAACGTGCTCGGCGATCTCGAGCCGAGCGGGGTGCGCAGCATCTTCCGCATGCATGACGGGACGGTCGAGCCGCTCGGCACGGCGGCGACGGCCGACGAGGCGCTCGAGGCGATCCACGCCGCCTACCGGACGAGCACGCCCCGGGGCGCCGAGCGTGCCGCCGTCTTCCACGCCAACGCCCCCCAGCTGGCGGAACGGCTCGGCGAGATCCTCGGCGGCGTCGACTTCATCAGCGGCTTCAGCGTCGCGATGCAGGTGCACACCGGGGGGGGCGTGCTCGGCGCGGCCTGGATACCGACCGGGACGGCACCCTGACCTGCAACCCGGTGTGCGTTCACGCGGTACCGTCTCCGCATTCGACGACGGGCCTGACGACCCGGGGGCCGCGGTGACGAACGGAAACGAGACAGGCGAGAGCGGGAAGCCCACCCGCGTCAACCCGCGGACCGCGGCGCCCGCGGCCGCGCACCCGGAGTCGGCCATCACGACGGCCGAGATCCCCCGGGTGTCGGCGGCGCCGGTCGCGCAGTTCGCCAGGGGAGACGGTTGGCAACCCGACATCGAACGGCGCCTCCCGGCGCCCTGGGGTCTCCAGCTCGCGGTCTGGGTCCTGTTCGTCATCTTCGTCGTCGGTCTCGTCGGGCTCGCCGCCGAGCACTTCCAGCCCAGCTGGGTCGCGTTTCTCCGCAACACGACCGCACCCGGTCCGCGGCACACCAGCTCCAGCCCGACCTCGTCGTCATCCCCGGGGACGAGTTCGAGCACGATCCCGCCGGGACCGGGGCTCGGCAAGCTCGTCCTTATCGCGGCGACGAAGACCAGCGCGACGTATTCGGTACCGACGACGTCGGGGTTCTCCCTCGCCGTCTCGACCGTCAACCCCTGCTGGACGCTCGTCAAGTCCCCGCCCAACGAATCCGGCTTCGTGTTCGCCTCAACGATCACGGCGAAGTTGAGCCCCCAGGTGATCAAGCTCGATGGGCCCGCCTCGGTCTCGCTCGGCGCCAGCGCCTCGGCGCTCACGATCGAGGTCGGTTCGACCGACGTCGGCTCGATCAAGCCGCCCCATCCCTTCGTCACCTACATCTTCAAGCCGACCAATCCCTGACCACGGGCGGCACGCGGTCCACGGCGGCGCGACAGAGCGGTCACCGCGCCCGCAATAATCCACGATGATGTCGGTTGCCGGCCACGCGGCCGGCAACAGCGGACAGACGGCGCAGATGGGGCCAAGGAGGACACAGGAATGCTCATCGCAACGACGAACGACGCTCCGGGTTACGTGATCGAGGAGGTCCTCGGTGAGGTCTTCGGGCTCACGGTCCGCTCGCGCAACGCGGTGTCCCAGATGGGCGCCGGCCTGAAGTCCATCATCGGTGGTGAACTGAAAGGGATGACGAAGAACCTCGAGAACAGCCGCCAGGAGGTCATCGACCGGATGGCCGAAGCGGCGAGCGCCAAGGGAGGCAATGCCGTCCTGGCGATGCGCTTCGACACCTCCGAGATGGGCGGGGTGTGGACCGAGATCTGCGCCTACGGCACCGCCGCCCGCATCACGAAGGCCGGCTGACCGGAACCTGCCCACCGCGGCGCCGCATCCCCGGCGCCGCGTGTGGTCGCCTCAGCGAGAGGCCAAGATAGGGGGATGCGGATCTCCTCCAAGGCCGACTACGCCATCCGGGCCGTCGTCGAGCTCGCCACGCTCGAGGACTCCTGGCCCGTGAAGGCGGAGACGCTGGCGTCGGCCCAGGACATCCCCGGGAAGTTCCTGCTCAACATCTTGTTCGAGCTGAAGCGGGCCGGCATCGTCGCCAGCCAGCGCGGCAACGAGGGCGGCTTCCGGCTGGGGCGCGCCGCCGCCGAGATCAGCCTGGCGGACATCGTCCGCGCCGTCGAGGGGCCGCTCGCCCAGGTGGGCGACGTCCGGCCCGACCAGCTCGACTACCGCGGCTCGGCCGAGCCGCTCGTCGAGGTCTGGATCGCGGTGCGCGAGCACATCCGCACGATCCTCGAGTCGGTCTCCGTCGCCGACATCGCGACCCGCAACATCCCGCTCACCGTCCGCCTCATCACCGCCGACCCCGAGACCTGGATGCCCCACACCCCGGGGACCGTCCCGGGACCCCAGGCGGTGCGGGTCGCCGGGTCGACCCCCCGCACCCGCGGCGTCGTCTCCTCGCCCACCCGCCGGAACTGAACCGGACGGCCCGGCTGGCTCCCGGCCCCGCCGCACGACCAGTGCGATTGGCGGTCGACCCACGGGGATCGGCGCGCGCCGCGCCCGCCGGGTTGAAGTTGCTCAGGGATTGCGCTGATCGCTCGCCGCGTTGGCCCTCGCGGAGCACGGGTTCACGATCGACCCCTGCCACTTCGCGATGCGGGAGCGCCGCCGCGGCTGCGGGTGGCGTCCGCCCGAGGACTAGCGGCTGACCGCGAGCTCACCCGAGCTGGGCGACGATTTCGGCGAGCCCTGGCGGGTAGAGGGGAAGCCCTCCGTCCGGTCCGGACAGATCCCGCCACACTCCGGTCTTCGGCTCGGCCTCGACCCCGGCAAGGACCTCCTGCTCGTAGAGCGCCGGATCGGCGAGCTCCGCCTCATAGAGGAGCAGGATCTCGTGCCCCGGCTCGCCCTCGAACGTGTAGATGTTCTCGACGACCCCGGCGAACCGCACGCGCGCGAGTTCCACGCCGAGCTCCTCGACGAGCTCGCGGCGCACGGCGTCCTCCCCGCGCTCGCCGAAGTCCACGCCTCCCCCGAAGGGCCGCTGGAACTCGACGCCGGCGACCTCGTCCCGACTGTTCGAGACGAGGATCTCGTCCGTCCCCGGACGCCGGAGCAACGCCAGAGCCACGACGCGCGGCTTTCGTTTCGCCATGCCACGATCATGACGGATCCGACGGCTCCGCATCCCGTGACTGGACTCATTCCAGCTTCTTGACTGATTCCAGATTGTCTCCTAGGTTGCTGACCGTGACGACGACGCAGGACGACGTTCGGCTCCTCCGCTCCGCAGGGCGGCGCGTCACCGCGGTGCGCCTCGCCGTCCTGGGCCAGGTCGGCGCACGGCCCCACGCCGACGTCGAGACCATCTTCCGTGCTGTCGACGACCAGCTGGGTGGCGTCTCCCGGCAAGCCGTCTACGACACATTGCGCTCGCTCGCCGAGGCGAATCTCGTCCGCCGCGTCGAACCCGCCGGCAGCCCCGTCCGCTACGAGACCCGCGTCGGTGACAACCACCATCACATCGTCTGCCGGGTCTGCGGCGCGACCGCCGACGTCGACTGCGCGGTCGGCTCGGCCCCGTGCCTCGAGCCGTCCGAACTGCACGGCTTCCTCCTCGACGAGGCCGAGGTGACCTTCTGGGGACTGTGCCCGGACTGTCAGCCCCCGGCCGCCGCCGACCCGGCGGCAACAAATCCGGAAGAACAACAGCCAACCCCCCCGCCACGCAACCGAGAAAGGTGACCGCGATGCCAGGAACAAAGGACAAGTCGGGCAGCACCCGGCGTCCGACGACAACCGACGCCGGGATCCCCGCGCCGAGTGACGAACACTCGCTCACGGTCGGCCCGAACGGGCCGATCCTGCTGCAGGACCACTACCTCCTCCAGAAGATGGCCCAGTTCAACCGCGAACGCGTGCCCGAGCGCGTCGTCCACGCCAAGGGCGGTGGCGCCTTCGGCGTCTTCGAGTGCTTCGAGGACGTGAGCCAGTACACCCGGGCGGCCGTCTTCCAGAAGGGTGTGACGACCGACGTCCTCATCCGCTTCTCGACCGTCGCCGGCGAGCTCGGCTCGGCCGACACCGTGCGCGACCCCCGAGGCTTCGCGATCAAGTTCTACACGGACGAGGGCAACTACGACCTCGTCGGCAACAACACGCCGATCTTCTTCATCCGCGACCCGTCGAAGTTCTCGGACTTCATCCACTCCCAGAAACGCCGGGCGGACACCCACCTGCGCGACAACAACATGCAGTGGGATTTCTGGACGCTCTCACCGGAATCAGCCCACCAGGTCACCTTCCTCATGACCGACCGGGGCACGCCCCGGACCTGGCGGCACATGAACGGCTACGGGAGCCACACCTTCTTGTGGGTCAACGCCGCCGGCGACAAGTTCTGGGTCAAGTACCACTTCAAGACGGACCAGGGGATCGAGAACCTCACCGACGCCGAGGCAAAGGCGCTGGCGGCCGAGGATCCCGACTACCACCTGCGCGACCTCTACGCGGCGATCGAGCGTGGCGAGATGCCGAGCTGGACCCTCGAGATGCAGATCATGGGCTTCGAGGAAGCCGCCGACTACCGGTTCAACCCGTTCGACCTCACCAAGGTGTGGCCGCACTCGGACTACCCGGCGGTGAAGATCGGCCGGCTGACGCTCAACCGCAACCCCGAGGACTACTTCGCCCAGATCGAGCAGGCAGCCTTCGAGCCGTCGAACATGGTCCCCGGCATCGGGCCGAGCCCGGACAAGATGCTGCTCGGGCGGATGTTCAGCTACCCCGACACCCACCGTCACCGGATCGGGACCAACTACCTCCAGCTTCCGGTGAACCGGCCCAAGTCGCCCGTCAACTCGTACAACAAGGACGGTGCGATGCGTTACGAGAACCCGGGCGACCCCGTCTACGCGCCGAACTCCGTCGGAGGGCCGGCCGCGGACCCCGCCCGCTACGGCGACCCCGCGGGCTGGACGGTGGCCGGCGAGATCGTGCGCGCCGCCTATGACCTCCACAAGGAGGACGACGACTTCGGGCAGGCGGGAACCCTCTACCGGAAGACTCTGTCGCAGACCGACCGCGAGCATCTCGTCGCCAACATCGTCGGCCACGCGAGCAACGGCGTGACCGCGCCGATGCTCGGGCGCGTCATCGACTACTGGAGCCACGTCGACCCTGATCTCGGCGCCGCTGTGCGTGAGGGCCTCAAGACCGTCTAGCTGCAGTTTCCGGCTCAGCTACCACGTGCCAGTCGCGCAAACAGCGTCGGTCACAACCAAAACACCGCCCCAGTCGGAGCAGTCAGGAACCTCGCGCGACGCGGCGCGGGTCCTCTCCCGCGCTCGCCCCCGGACCAGGTGCACCGGCCGTCCCCCGAGCGACCGCGGCCGCGCCGCCGAGCCTTCCGGCATCGGACGGCCCTCATTCCGTGATCGCCCGGCGGGCGTCGGCCGGGCCGGCGGGGGGACGGTGGGGCTACCCAGAATCGAACTGGGGACCTCAGCATTATCAGTGCTGCGCTCTAACCGGCTGAGCTATAGCCCCGACGAATCCGCGACCCTAGTCGAATCAGCCGTCGTGCTCAGCCTTCCTCGGCACTCGTCAGCGGCGCGACCGCGGCGACCGTCTGACCCGGCTCGAGGTTCATCACGCGGACCCCGGTCGCGCCCCGGCCCTGTGTCGCGATCTCGCGCACCGACGTCCTGATCACGATCCCGGCCGACGACACGATGAGGAGCTCGTCGTCGAGCGTCGCCATCAGCGTCGCCACGACGGAACCACGCCGCTCGGTGATACGGATCCCCCGCACACCCTGGCCGCCGCGCGTCTGCGGGCTGAAGTGGTCGAGCTTCGTCCGCTTCCCGAATCCCGCGTCCGTCACGATCAGCAGGTCCACGCCGGGCCGGGAGACGTCGCAGGCGACGACCTCGTCGCCGGGACGCAGCTTCATGCCCCGCACACCCGCTGCGCCACGCCCCATCGGGCGAACGTCGGACTCGTGGAACCGAATCGCCATGCCGTTGCGCGTCACCATGAACACGTCGTCGTCGCCGCCAGTCGGCAGAACCCGCACGAGCTCGTCGCCGGCCCGCAACGTGATGGCGATGAAGCCCTCCCGGCGGGACTTGTCGTACTCGCTGAACGGGGTCTTTTTCACCTGGCCCATCCGCGTCGCGAAGAGCAGGTAGCGGTCAGGGTCGAACTCCCGGGTGGGCACGATCGCCTGGATGCGCTCGCCCGGCTCGAGCGAGATCAGGTTGACGACGGGCGTCCCCCGCGCCGTGCGTTCCTTCAGCGGGATCTCGTGGGCGCGCAGCCGGTAGACCTTGCCACGGTTCGAGAACAGCAGCAGGTGCGAGAGCGCGGTCGCGTAGACGACCTCGCGGATGAGGTCCTCCTCTTTCAGCCGCGTCCCCTGAACCCCTCGACCCCCGCGGGACTGCGTGCGGAAGGCGTCCGCGGCGACCGACTTCACGTAGCCGGCGCGGGTGAGCGTCACGACGATCTCGTCGTCGTGGATGAGGTCCTCGGCCGAGAGGTCACCCGGATCGTGGATGATCCTCGTCCGGCGCTCCTCCGCGAAGCGTGCCTTGATGTCCGCTAGCTCACCCGCGATCACCTCGCGCAGGCGTCCTTCGTCGCCCAGAATCGCTTCGAGCTCCCGGATCGTGGCGGTCAGTTGGGCCATCTCGTCGTCGAGCTCGGCCCGGCCCAGCCGGGTGAGCCGCCCGAGGGTCATGTCGAGGATGTGGTTCGCCTGGTCCTCGGAGAACGAGAACGGTTCCGCCATCAAGTTCGTGCGCGCGTCTGCCCGGTCCTCCGAGGCGCGAATCGCCGCGATCACGGCGTCGAGCATGTCGATCGCACGCAGCAGCCCCTCGACGATGTGGGCGCGGTCGCGCGCCTTTCTCAGGCGGAACTGCGACCGCCGCGTCACGACCTCGAGCTGATGGGCAACGTACGCCCGCAGCGCCTGGGCGAGCTCCACCAGCCGCGGCACGCCGTCGACGAGGGCGAGCATGTGCACCCCGAAGCTCGTCTGCAACTGCGTGTGCTTGAACAGGTTGTTGAGGACGACGTTGGCGTTGGCATCCCGCTTCAGCGTCACGACGAGGCGCGGCCTGGCGGCGGCGGAAAGGTTGTCGACTGCCGAGATCCCCGAGATCTCCCCCGCCTCGATCCCCTCGGCGATCTGCTTCTCGATCACCTCCACGGAGGTCTGGTAGGGGATCTCGGTGATGACGATCTCGCTCACGCCGTTCCGCAGTTCGGAGATCTCGGCAACGGCCCGGGTCTTCACCGAACCCCGGCCTGTCCGGTAGGCGTCGAGGATCCCGGCGCGTCCGAGTATCAGTCCCCCAGTCGGGAAGTCGGGACCCTTGACGAATTCCATGAGGTCGTCCGAGGTGGCCGCCGGGTGCGCCAACAGGTGGCACGTCGCATCGATCACCTCGCCGAGGTTGTGCGGCGGGATGTTCGTCGCCATCCCCACGGCGATCCCCTGGGAGCCGTTCACGAGCAGATTCGGGAAACGCGAGGGCAGCACGACCGGCTGTTCGTCCGTCCCGTCGTAGTTCGGGATGAAATCGACGGTGTCCTCGTCGATCCCCTCGAGGAGCGACATCGCGAGCGGCGCGAGCCGGGCCTCCGTGTAGCGCATCGCCGCGGGGAACCCGTCCGGGCCCGGGGCACCGAAGTCACCGTGCCCGTCGATCAGCGGGTGGCGCAGGCTGAAGTCCTGCACCATGCGGGCCAGCGCGTCGTAGATGGCGCTGTCTCCGTGCGGGTGGAAGCGACCCATGACGTCGCCAACAACCTTGGCGCACTTCACGTGGGGCCGGTCCGGTCGCAGACCCGTGTCCCACATCCCGTAAAGAATCCGACGGTGCACGGGTTTCAGCCCGTCGCGCACGTCGGGTAGCGCCCGCGAGACGATCACCGACATGGAGTACTCAAGGAACGAGCGCTCCATCTCCTCCTGGATCTCGATCGGCTCGATCGCGCCGCCGCCGGGCACTTCCCTCTCCGGTTGAGCCGTTCGAACTGTCCTACGCGGTGCCAATCCCGCCCCTGCTTTCCGTCGTCACTGCTCCGTCCACCACGCTCGGCCGCTCAGATGTCGAGGAAGCGGACGTCCTTCGCATTCGTCTGGATGAAGTGGCGCCGCACCTCCACGTCGTCGCCCATCAGAACCGAGCAAACCTGGTCGGCGATGCTCGCCTCCTCCATCGTGATCTGCAAAAGCGATCGCATCGCTTTGTTGATCGTCGTGTCGCGCAGTTCGGCGAAGTCCATCTCGCCGAGTCCCTTGAGACGCTGGAAGTCCTTCGCGTGATTCGGATGCTCCCGCACGAACCGCTCCCGGGCCGCCTCGTCTTTCAGGTAGACCTTGGCATTGCCGACAAGCGTCGAGTACAGCGGCGGCTGCGCGACGTAGACATGGCCGGCCTCGATGAGCGGCCGCATCTGGCGCAGGAAGAACGTCAGCAGCAACGTCCGGATGTGCGATCCGTCGACGTCGGCGTCCGCGAGGATGATCACCTTGTGGTAGCGGATCTTCGTGATGTCGAAGTCGTCCGCGATCCCCGCGCCGATAGCCATGATGAGCGCCTGGATCTCGGCGTTCTTCAGCATCCGGTCCACCCGGGCCTTCTCGACGTTCAGGATCTTGCCGCGGATCGGCAGGATCGCCTGGGTGTGCGGATCGCGCGCGTTCTTCGCCGAGCCCGCCGCCGAATTCCCCTCGACGATGAAGATCTCGGACTCCGCCGGAACCCGTGAGGCGCAGTCGACGAGCTTGCCTGGCAACCCGGCACCGTCGAGCGCGGACTTGCGCCGCGTGAGGTCGCGTGCCTGCCGGGCCGCGACGCGGGCGCGCTGCGCCAGCAGTGCCTTCTGCAGGATCTGGTTCGCCTCGCGCGGGTTCTCGTCGAGCCACTCGGCGAGCTTCTCGTTGGTCGCCCGCTCGACGAGCGAGCGGATCGTCACGTTGCCCAGCTTCGCCTTCGTCTGGCCTTCGAACTGGGGGTTGCGGAGCCGCACCGAGATGATCGCCGTGAGGCCCTCCCGGATGTCCTCACCCTGGATGTTCGGGTCCGAGTCCTTCAGCGACCCGCGCATGCGGGCGCTCCGGTTCACGACGTTCGTCAGGGCCTTCTTGAAGCCCTCCTCGTGCATGCCCCCCTCGATCGTGGCGATCCCGTTGGCGAACGACCAGATGCTCTCGTAGTAGGTGGTATTCCACTGCAGGGCGACCTCGATCTCCTGGTCCTCTTCTATCTGCGTGAAGTAGGCGACTTTGCGGAACATCGCCTCCTTCGACGCGTTGAGGTGCCGGACGAAGTCCTCGATCCCCCCGGTGTAGCGGTAGGTCACCATCTGCTCGTGGCCGGCGCGCTCGTCCTTGAAGCGGATCTCGAGCCCCCGCTGGAGGAACGCCATCATCTGCAGGCGCTCCAGGATCGTCTGTGCGCGGAACTCGACCTCGTCGAACACGGAGGCATCCGGCCAGAACGTCACCGTCGTCCCGGTCCTGTTGCGGGGCGAAGGGCCGGTCATCAGCAGCGGGCCGGTGGGTTTGCCGCCGTCGACGAACGCCATCTCGTAGCGGTTTCCACCGCGGTCGATCTGCAGCTCGAGCCGGGACGAGAGGGCGTTTACGACGGAAACCCCGACGCCGTGGAGTCCACCAGAGACCTTGTAGCTCGAGCCCCCGAACTTGCCCCCCGCGTGGAGCACGGTGAGCACGATCTCGGCCGCCGACTTCGTCGGCTCGTCCGGGTGCGGGTCGACGGGGATGCCCCTGCCGTTGTCGGAGACCCGGCAGCTGCCGTTCGCCCGGACGGTGACGTCGATCCTCGTGCAGTGGCCCTGCATCGCCTCATCGACCGAGTTGTCAACGACCTCCCAGACGAGGTGGTGCAACCCGCTCGATGATGTCGAGCCGATGAACATGCCCGGACGGAGCCGGACCGGCTCCAGCCCGCGCAACACCGTGATGTCGGCGGCCTCGTAGGACTCGCTTGCGTTCGCTCGCCCCTCTGCCTGTTCCGTTCGCACCACGGGCGCGGCTCCTCAACAACGGCGGTACCGGTCGGTCGGGCTGACACGCACAAAAGGGCGCAACCCAGCGATTTCCTCGCTTCATTCTAGGCGAAATCGAGCGTCGACGTGGGTCCTCAGCCTCTCCACGGCGCGGTATCCGAGCTGGTCAGCGAGCCGATCGCAGATCGTTGCCGACAAGAACCCGAGCTGCGTCGCCCAGCCTGGATGGTCGACGCCGACGACGAGCTCCGTGCCGTTCAGCAACCGCGGCTGGGCGTGCGCGGCGACGTCCTCCCCGACCACAGCCGCCCAGCAGGCGACGATCTCGCCGAGGGTCCGCATCCCGAGAAGCCCCTGGCTGGCGAGGTACTCGTCGAGTGAGGCACCGACGCTCCGGGGCACGTCAGGGTCGGTGCCGGGCTGGCCCGCGGCCCGCCGCCGGCGCCGTCCCGGCGGCCGTCCGGCGCCAGCCGGGTGCTCCGGGGTCCTTCCTGGACCGTTCATGCGACGATTCCGCCGGCCGCCAGGCGCACGACGGCGGCGGGATCCGCTCCCGCTGGGATTGCCCCCGTCGTCGTCAGCACCGCCTGGCCCGCGGGGAGCACGGCCAGTAGTGAGCGCGTCGTCTCCTCGTCCAGCTCGGAGAAGGCGTCGTCCAGCAGCAACACCGGCCGCGATCCCGCGGCTGCCGTCACCGCAGCGTGTGTCGCGAGTCGCAGCGACAGGGTGACGCAACGCTGACGGCCTTGGGATAGGCGTGTCCGAGCGTCAAGGCCCCCGGCGGTGATCAGGATCTCGTCCCGCTGTGGCCCGATCGTCGTTGTCCCCCGACGGAGGTCCTCTTTCCGGGACCGGCCGAGTGCGTCGGCGAGCTCTCCGCCAAAGGAACGCTGGTAGACAAGCTTCAGCTCGTCGTCCAGCCGGGCGAGTCTGCGGAACGCCGTCGCGGCGAGCGGCTCCAGCTCGGCAAGAAACGCTTCGCGGGCCCGGATCAGCTCCCCGCCGGACTGGCCGAGCTTCTCATCCCACACGTCGAGGGTCGCGAGGACATCAGGGGACGGGACGCCGCCGGACTGGCGCAGCAACGTCGAACGCTGGCGCAAGATCCGGTCGACCGCCTCGCGCAGGGGAAGGCGATCCGGGCGAGCCGCCACGAGCGCGGCGTCGAGGAAGTCGCGACGTTCCTGAGGACCGCCCTTGACGAGCGCGAGGTCATCCGGAGTGAAGACCGACACCCGTAGCGTCTCGAGCAGTTCCTGAGAGCGCAGCACGCGATGCCGGTTTCGTTGCACACGGTCGCGATGCTCGGGGCTGATCTCGATTTCCACGAGGGCACGCCGCTCGCCCTCCGCGGCCTCGAGACGGATGATCGATCGTTGCGCCCCGGCGCGAACGAGCGATTCGCGGGGGCTGCCCCGGAACGACGAGAGCGACGAGGCGTAGCCGATCGCCTCGAGCACGCTCGTCTTGCCGGCTCCGTTCTCACCCGTGATTACGGTCAGCCCATTGGGATCCGGCTGGAAGAACAGCTCGGCCAGGTTGCGGAATTCTCTGAGCTCGAGCCAGGTGACGCAGCTCAGGAGACGCGCACCGGCATCAGCAGATACCGATAGTCGTCCTCACCCTCGCCCCGGATGGTCGCGGGCTTCGAGGAGTCGATGACTTCGAGGATGACTATCTCCGCACGGATTGCCTCCACCCCGTCGAGCAGGTAGTTCGGGTTGAACGCGACGACGAGCTCTTCGCCCGTGAACTGACCGTCCACCCGCTCGGCGGCCCGTCCGCTCTCGGCGGTGAGCACGGTCAGCTCCGCTCCATCGGGCTCGAACGAGACGCGCACCGGCGTCGCGGCCTCCTTCGCGTCGCGCACCATCAGCCGTACCCGACGGATCGCGGCGGCGAGTTCCTCGCGCGCGACGCGGAACGTATTGGGATAGGACGGCGGCAACAGGCGCTGATAGTCGGGAAATGGGCCCTTCAAGAGTCGTGTCGTCAGACGAACGTTGTGCACTTCGAACACAGCATCGAGCTCCGTGTAGCTGAACACGAGTTTGCCGTCGTGCTCCTTCTCCCCTTCGCCGCTGATGAGTCGCTGGATTTCCGCCAAAGCACGAGCGGGGACCAAGACCTCTGAACCAGGCTCCAGTGCGTTGAGACCTTTCAGGTCGCGGAACGCCAGACGGTAGGAATCTGTCGCGACGAGCCGGATACCGTCATCCACTGCGATCATCAGCACACCGGTCAGCTGTGGTGCGCGAGTGTCGTCGTTCAGTGCCGCGCGCACGACCTGTTGCAACCCCTCTGCGAACGGCGTCGCCGGGACGGTGATCTTCTTGGACTCGACGGCGGCGAGTCTGCTGATCTCCGCACCGACCGGAACTCTCACGACGAACTCCGCTCGTCCCGATGTCACACGGGCTTCCTGTTCGTTCGCTTCGACGCTGACCATCCCAGCGTCAAACGACCGGATGATGTCGGTTGCCAATCGTGACGGCATCAACACCCCACCGTCTTGTTCGCCGTCGACGACACAGACGACCTCGATGACAAGATCGGGATCGGAACCGACGACCTGCAACTGATTGCCCCGCAGGGCCAGGCGCACATTCTGCGCTCCCAATCCCGCACCAACTCGGGCCGCAGTCACCCGACCAGCGGTTGCAAGAGCTTCGAGGAGACCGTCACGTTCAGTACGGAACTTCACCGGTCAGGTGCTCCCTTCGTGGTTGATTCTCTAGGTAAGTATTAGATCAGTAGTAGTAGGGCCTGTGCACTGTGGAAGGTGGTTTGAAGGTCCAGCGTGCCAGGGAGATAGTTCGTGCGGGTTGTCCACTGGTTGGCACAGGCGACGGCGAGAGCCGGCTCCGAGGTGTGGGAAAGGGACTAGTTTTCCACAGCCCGAGCAAGGTTGTCCCCATGACCTTCAACCAATCACACACAGATTTGACTCAGGCACCGGATCCACGGCCATTACGGATC
This sequence comes from uncultured Acidimicrobiaceae bacterium, assembly GCA_963823945.1. Lineage (GTDB taxonomy): Bacteria > Actinomycetota > Acidimicrobiia > Acidimicrobiales > Bog-793 > Bog-793. Next base: position 316,046 of record CAWGNK010000003.1, on the reverse strand, counting down.
TGAACGGTCAGCTCGGTGACCTGTTCGTAGATCTGGCGACGTTCCTTCATCAGCCCGGAGATCTTGTCATAGGCGTGAATCACAGTGGTGTGATCGCGGCCACCGAACTCCCGGGCGATCGCGGGGTAGGAGAAATCCGTAAGGGTGCGGAACAAGTACATCCCGATCTGGCGGGCGATCACGAGGGGACGACGCCGGCTCGCGCTGCAGAGCTCCTCGATGGTGAAGCCGAAGTGATCCGCCGTCGTCTGGAGGATCTGATGGGCCGTGATCCGTCGGGGTTGACGGTCCGCGACCAGGTCCGCGAGCACCCGTTCCGCCGTATCGCGGGTGAGACGCTCGCGGGTGAGGCTCGCGTAGGCGGTCACGCGTATCAGCGCACCTTCGAGCTCCCGGATGTTGTCCGTGACGATGCTCGCGAGGAACTCGAGGACGTCGTCGTCGACCACGAGCCGCTCGTGGAGGGCCTTGGTGCGGAGGATGGCGATCCGGGTCTCGAGCTCCGGGGGGTTGATCTCGGTGATGAGACCTGACATGAATCGACTCCGCAGGCGGCTTTCGAGGGTCCTGATGGATCCGGGCGGGCGGTCCGAGGTCAGTACGAGCTGCTTGCCGGCGTCGTGGAGCGCGTTAAAGGTGTGGAAGAACTCCTCTTGGAGTTGCTCCTTGCCCTCGATCACCTGGATGTCGTCAACGAGTAGTACGTCGCACTCGCGATAGCGACGCTTGAATGCCGGCATCGAAACGGCCCGGAGAGACTCGACGAATTCGTTGAGCATGGTCTCCGTCGGCACGTAGCGCACCTCGTAGCGAGGGAAGTTCTCCGTGACGTAGCTACGGATCGCCTGGAGGAGATGGGTCTTGCCTAGCCCCGCTCCCCCGATGATGAAGAGCGGGTTGTAGGCGCTCCCAGGCGATTCCGCGACGGACAGCGCCGCGGCGTGGGCAAAGCGATTCGACGGGCCGATCACGAAGCCGTCGAAGGAGTAGCGGCGAGACGAGCCGAGGGATTCGGGGGCGGGTTCCTCGGCGGCCGTGCCCGTTGCGTCGACACCGGCGACAAGGTCGGAGGGGGCCGCGACGATCCGGGGGTCCTCGCTGTTGGCCGCCGTGTCGGGGGCCACGTCGAAGCGGATCGGAAACTCCGAACCGCACAGATCGATCATCGCGGCCTGGACCACTCCGGCGAACCGGGTCTCCAGGCGCTCGCGGACGAGAGCGTTGGGGACACTGAGGACAAAGGTGCCGTTGACGAGACCGACGGGATGGACGCCAGAGAACCACGTCCGCCATACGGCGTCCGACACCTGGGATTGGATGGCGCCGACACAGCCGTCCCAAAGCTCCTGTGCGTCGAGCAACGTGACGGGCCTCCCCCAGCAAGTTCTCCACAGGAGGGTCCACATCTGTGGATTACGCGACGGACGGGCTACAGCTGGGCCCCTCGCGGAGCATCGTATAGCGCGCTCTCCGGGACCGCTTCTGGGACGGGCGCACCCCACGGGAACTCGGTGTTCACGCCGCGCTAGCATGTGCGCTCCTGACAAAGGGGTTCGATGAAGCGGACGTTTCAGCCAAACAACGCCAAGAGAGCCAAGCGGCACGGTTTCCGCCAGCGCATGTCGACGCGTGCCGGCCGCGCGGTTCTGAAGGCCCGTCGCCGTCGCGGGCGCGTGCGTCTGTCCGCTTGACCGGGCGCCCGGGGCGGGTGCGCGGCAGGAGGACGTTCGCCGCGCTCGTCGCCAGTCCCCGGCAATCCCGTAGCGGCCCGGTGACGGTACACTTCGTCCCGCCGGACGGTGGCCGCAACGAGGTGCTTGTCGCATACGCGATCGGCCGGCGCGTTGGTGGAGCCGTCGTTCGTAACCACTGGCGTCGTCGATTGCGCGCCATCGCGGCCGAGATTTCGCCGGAACTCGCCTTCGGGACGTACCTGATCGGTCTCAGCAGCGGGGTTGCCGGGATCCGCTTCGATGAACTGAGAGGACGAGTGAGCGAGACGATGCGACGGGCGAGCGGGAAACCCCAGTGAAACGGGTCGTTTCCGCCCCGGGGGCGGCCCTCGTCGGCGCGATCCGCGTCTACCAGGCGGCGCGGTTCAACCGCCCATCGCCATGCCGCTTTGTGCCGTCGTGCTCCGAGTACGCCATTGAGGCGATCACGCACCACGGCGCGCTGCGCGGCACCTGGCTCGCGGTGCGTCGGATCGGTCGTTGCCGGCCCGCCGGTGGGCGGGGATTCGACCCGGTCCCTGGCTAGAGGGTCCCGATGCTGTTCGCCTCGTCGATCGGAGAGATCGCCCACCCGTTCTTCATCGTCTTCGCCTGGTTGATCGAGCGCTTCTACAGCCTGATCCCGAACTACGCGGTGGCGATTGCCCTGCTGACGCTCGTCGTCATGATCGCCGTCTTCCCGATCACGCGGAAGTCGACGCGATCAATGATGAAGATGCAACTTCTTGCACCAGAACTGAAAAAGATACAGGCCCGCTACAAGACCCCCCCGGGGACACCACTCGCCGAGAAGCAGGAAGCCCGCCAGCACCTGAACGAAGAGATGATGGCGCTGTACCGGGAGAACAACGTCAGCCCAACCGGTGGCTGCCTACCGATGCTGCTGCAGCTGCCGATCTTCTGGATCCTCTACGGCACGATCCGGGGCCTCATCCACCTGGACACGTTCGCGAGTGCGAAGGCGGCGCGGGCGTTCGGGTGCAAGCACATCGTGGACGTGAAGTCCTGTATCGAGCCCCTCTACATCAACCACTCCTCCAGCCTGTACAACGCCGTGATCCACGCCGGCGGCAAACTGATGGCGTTCGGTATCAACATGGCCGACTCGGTCCGCACGGCGGGGCTGAGCTGGGGTGAGAAGGCACCGCTCATCGCGCTGATCCTCGTCGCGATCGTGCTGCAGTACATCCAGATCAAGCAGATGAGCGGGCGTAACGCCGCGGCAGCAGCCGCGAACCCGCAGATGCAGCAGATGCAGAAGATCATGCCGATCATCTTCGCGGTGATCTACATCGCGATCCCGGCCGGTGTGAACGTCTACTTCATCGTCTCGAGCATCTTCCGCATCGGGCAGCAGGAGTACATGTACCGGCGGGACCCGCACATCAGGGAGTCGCTCTCGAAGCTGAACGCACGGGCGAAGGCCGCGCCGGCCGTCGTGCCGACGCAGGGCCGCGAGCAGAGCCCGAAGGGGTTCTTCGAGCGGATGCTCAATCCGGGGGCACCGCAGGCGGGTGCCAGCGCTCGGCAGGGGCAACCGGCGGCGGGACGCGGGAACAACGCAGTGGAGGCACCGCCGGTGCCCGCACGGCCGCAGACTCCGGCGCGACCGGTGCCGCGTGGTGGACGCGGCCCCGGGGGTTCGCCCGGGCGATCGCAGCCCCGGGCCCGGGGCAAACGGCCGCGAAAGCCGCGTACATAGATGGAATGGATCGAAACGACCGGGAAGAGCGTCGCAGAGGCGCGCGATGCTGCGCTTGACGCGCTCGGCGTGGACGAACAGGACGCCGAGATCGTCGTCGTGCAGGAGCCGAGGTCGGGGCTGTTCGGGCTGGGGCGCAGCGAGGCGCGCATCCGCGCCCGGGTGCGGCCGTCGAGCCCCCGGCCGAAACGACCGCAACGGGACCGGTCTCGCTCGGGCCGAGGGACGCGCGGGGGAGGCGAGGGCGCCGGCCGGGAGACCCGGAGGGGAGGCTCGCGGGGACCGAGATCTGCCGCCGGAGCGGAACGGGGGCCGCGCGCCAAGCCCGCGAGCAGCCAGTCCGGAGCGGGAGAAGGACGGGAGCGGTCAGGCGTGGGGGAGCGGGAGGGTGCCGACGCCGGACAGAAGCGATCGCGCCACCGGCGCGGTGGTCGGGGTCGAGGGAACGGACGGAGCGGGACAGCCGCACGGCCGGAGGGTGTGGCTGAGGAGGAAGCGATGACGGTCGAGGAGCAGGTGGATCTGGTTGGGGCGTTTGTGCGCGGGGTGGTGGAACGGTTCGGCTACGACGCGACGACGTCGACGCGCGTCGAGGACGAGCGCCTGTACGTCGACGTGGCGGGGGAGGACCTGGGCCTGCTGATCGGCCCGCGCGGCGCGACCCTGGACGTGCTGCAGGAGCTCGCCCGGACCGTCGTCCAGCGGCGCGGGGACGAGCGCGCCTTGCGGGTCGTCGTCGACGTAGCCGGGTTCCGCGCGCGCCGTGCCGCGGCGCTCGAGACATTCACGCGGCGCCGGGCGGCGGAGGTGCTGGAGACCGGGGTCGCCGAGGCTCTCGAGCCGATGTCCGCGTCGGACCGGAAGATCGTTCACGACACCGTGGCGACGATCGAGGGCCTCGAGACGGGTTCGGATGGGATCGAACCGAAGCGCTACGTCGTGATCCGTCCCGCTGCCGGGCCCAAACCGGAGAACGGCCCAGTCGAGGAGTGACCGGGGGCCGGGCCCGCAGGTCTCGGAGGAGGTCACCGGGACGTGGTCGACGCGGATGCTGGGTGGTCGCCCGGAGGAGACCTCCTCGCGGCACTCGGCGCGGCGCAGTCACGTGGGGCGATAGGTCCCGCAGCGCTCGGCGACCATGTCACCCACGCTCTCGGATTCCTCGAGGCCTGCCCGGAGTTGGCGGGGGCGGAAAGGATCCTCGATCTGGGGAGTGGCGCCGGCCTGCCTGGTCTTGTCCTCGCGGCTCGGTTGCCCGACGTGCGTTTCTGGTTGCTCGACGGGCGCGTCGGGCAGGCCCGGCTTCTTGAGGCGGTGGTCGGGGAGCTCGGCTGGAGCGAGCGGGTCACCGTCGTGGCCGGAAGGGCCGAGGTGGTGGCGCACGATCCGCAGCTGCGGTCGTCCTTCCCGGCCGTGGTGGCCCGGAGCTTCGGGCCCCCGGCCGCGACGGCCGAGTGTGGCGCCGGCTTCCTCGCGCCGGACGGCCTCCTGGTCGTCTCAGGTTCCCCCGGAGGTGCGCCGGAACGCTGGCCAGCCGACCCGCTCGCTGAGCTGGGGCTCAGGTTGGACGGGTTGGCGGTTTCGCCTCTTTCGTTCGTCATCCTGAGGCAGATCGAGCGCTGCCCGGACCGGTTCCCGCGGCGCGTCGGAGTTCCCGCGCATCGTCCGCTGTTCTAGGCCATCGGGCGGAGAGCGGCGCCTGGGGCAGGTCCGAGCGCAAGGGCACGCGGGGGTTCGAATCCGAGTTCCTGGCAGCGGTTCCGCCGGCGGTCACCGAGCCACGGCCACATCCGGGCCAGCGCGGCGAGGGCGAAGCGGCCGTTCAGGTTGCAACGGTACGTGGGCCGTCTCGCCGGCTCCCCGGCCCTCTGGGACGAGGAGTACGGACCGAGGGGGCGGGACTGGACTATCCCGGCGTAGCGGCGCACGACATCCTCATCGACCAGGTGGAGGGCGAGGCGGAGATCCTTGCCGCCGTTGATCGTGACGATCGCGCCCGCCCCCTCGAAGATGCCCGCGGCCCAGGCCCACTCCTCGTCGCTCGCCATGCGGGAAACGTACCACAGCGGAACTTGTTTCCCGTGGAACCTTCTCCCTCGGGGTCGGGCGATCGGGGCCCGATCATGCTTTCCTGGCCTGCCGCCCTTGACCAGGGGGTGACAGACGGAGAGGATAGAGGCCCGCAATCCGACGGCGGGCGGTGCCGGGAGGTGCAGCCGGCGGGAAGGGCGGGCCTGTCGACGTGGATGATCGGCAAGTACGCCAAGATTCGAGTCTCGGCGCGGCCTGGGAGCCTGATCCGAGACGAGAGGAGGCCGGCATCCCTGACGAACTGGCTAGTGAGACCACATCGGCCGGCGGCACCATGAGTCACCAACGGAGTGGGTCGCGATTGTTCGCGGTCGCCAATCAAAAGGGCGGCGTCGGCAAGACGACGACGACGGTGAACCTGGGTGCCGGACTGGCGGAACTCGGCTGGCGGGTGCTCATCGTCGACCTGGACCCCCAGGGGAACGCGACCACCGGGCTGGGGGTGGAGGCGCGCAACTTCGACAACTCGATCTACGACGTCTTGCTCCACGAGTTCCCGATGGAGGATTGCATCGAGCCGACGAACCTGAAGAACCTCTTCCTCGTCCCGGCGACGATTGACCTTGCCGGTGCCGAGATCGAGCTCGTCGCGTCGATGAGCCGCGAGCTACGCCTCAAGCGGGCGGTCGAGCCGGTGGTGGGCGACTTCGCCTTCGTCTTCATCGACTGTCCGCCGTCGCTCGGGCTGCTCACCGTCAACGGCCTCGCCGCGGCGTCCGAGGTCCTCGTGCCCATCCAGTGCGAGTACTACGCCCTGGAGGGACTGGGCCAGCTGCTCCGGAGCATCGACCTCGTCCGTGCGAACCTGAATCCCGCGCTCGAACTGTCTACGATCGTCCTCACGATGTATGACGGGCGTACGAAACTCGCCGACCAGGTCGCAAGTGAGGTGCGGAAGCACTTCGGTGACAAGGTCTGCCAGACGGTGATACCTCGCTCGGTCCGCGTCTCGGAAGCCCCCTCATTCGGTGAGCCGGTGACCGTGCACGACCCGCACTCGAGCGGGGCGGTGGCGTACCGGGCGCTCGCACTGGAGTTGAGCGGTGGCCCGGCGTAGCGGCCTCGGGCGGGGCCTCGGGGCGCTCATCCCGACCGAGACGACGCACGTCTCGGCGTCCGGGTTGAGGGAGGTCGCCCTCGCCAGGATCAAGCCGAACCAGTTCCAGCCGCGCACCCACTTCGACGAGGAGGCACTCGCCGCGCTCGTCGACTCCATCCGGGCCGTCGGTGTTCTCCAGCCCGTCCTCGTGCGTGAGGTCGGGGAGGGCGAGTATGAGCTGATCGCCGGCGAGCGCCGCTGCCGGGCGGCACGCCGCGCCGGGCTGCTCTCCATCCCGGCGCTCGTCCAGGACGCCGACGACGCCGCGAGCCTGGAACAGGCCCTCGTCGAGAACCTGCACCGGGAGGATCTGAACCCGCTCGACGAGGCCGCTGCCTACCAGCAGCTGATCGAAGACTTCCATCTCACGCACGAGACCGTGGCGCGCAGGGTCGGCAAGAGCCGTGCCGCCGTCTCGAACGCGCTGCGTCTGTTGCAGCTCCCCCCCACGGTGCAGCGGTTCATCCGTGACGGCCAGCTCTCGGCGGGGCACGCCCGGGCGCTGCTCATGACACCGGACCGTGAGTTGCAGGAGTCGATGGCCGGGCGGACCGTCACCGAGGGCTTGTCCGTCCGCACCCTCGAGCAGGTCGTCCACGACCTCATGGAGGCCCCAGCCCCGGAGCCGTCCGTACCGGGACGCCCGACGTCGCCAGGGCCGAAACCGCCAGGGCTTCGGCCGCCCGGGGTGCTCGAGCTCGAGGAGCTCCTGGCCGAGTACCTGAACACCCGGGTACGGGTCGAGATGCGGGCCAACCGCGGCCGGGTGACGGTCGATTTCTCGACCCTCGAGGACCTCGAGCGGATCTACCGGTTGATGATCGGGGAACCCTCAAGTCGCGCCTGAAGGTTCGACCCGCCGCCGGGTCTTGGGACAATATTGGCATGGAGTTGCCAATATACCTATCTAACAGGGCGAATACACGTCGACAACCGCACGGCGACAACCGGATGACGGGCGCGCGACCGCACTGCGCTAACGCGTCGGTGGAAGTTGATCCACAAGCTCATGCACAGCTTGTGGATGGAGCGCGATCACTCCCAGGCCGCACCAACCCAGCGGGTCAGGGCGCCGACGACCACCCGGGCAAGTTCCACCGTCCTGGGGATGACGAGTTCCGGCGCGCCGAGCTGGATTTCGACGGCGGGCATGCGTGTCTCGCGCAGGATCGGCAGCGCCATTCCGGCGATGCCTCCGTCGGCGAGGCCGAGCGCGGCGGGAAGTTCACCCTGCACGAGCTCGGCAAGGCGCCGGCTCGCCGCCGACTCATAACGGAAGCCCCGGTAGTAGGCGGTCGTGCACGAGCGGACCTCGGGGACGAGGACGAGGCCGATGAGGCAGTCCACCTCGGTCGCGTTGGCCTCGGCGGCCTGGCGCGAGGGGTCGGGGTGCGAGAACGACAGGGCCGCGGCCGCGCCGGCGTCGCGCAGCGCCCGGCACACCGCGCTGGCCCCCGTCGCGAAACCCCCCGGCTCGGCGACGGCGATCCGCCGGCCGTGCAGGTCCGAGGGGCCGCGGGCCACGGCGAGGCGCTCCCGCAGGGGTGTGACAAGTCCCGAGGCGCCGGCCCGGATCGAGAACCGCTCGAGCTCGTCGAGCGTGCGCCGCCCCAGGATGCCGTCGGCGAGGAGCCCGGCGTTGCGCTGGAAGTCCATGAGGGCGGTGGTGGTCTGGTCGCCGAAGATCCCGTCGACGCGCCCCGTATCGAAGCCGAGGCGGCTCAGCTGGCGTTGGAGTTCGGCGACGTCGTCGCCGCGCAGCATCGGCGTCTTCCGGTACAAAAGGCGCGAGCCCAGCTCGAAGCCCGCCTCGACAACCGCCGACCAGGTCTGCGCGTCGCAGCGGCCGTCGACGGTGAGACCCCGGTCAGCCTGGAAGGCGCGGACGGCCTGGACGGTGGCGTCGGTGAAGACGCCGGAGGGGTCGTCGCCGGCAAAGCCGAGCTCGCCGAGGCGCCTCTGGAGATCGGCGACGGCCTCGCCAGTGTCACCCCGCCGCAACGGCAACGACGAGGCGTCGAGGTGCCTGGGTTGCTCGTCGGCCACGGGGACATGCTAGGTGGGCGCGCGCGGCCCGGTGAGCGGCCCACCCGGCCCGAACCGCCCCTAGAGGTGCGGGTCGATGTCCGAAAGCAGCGCGGTCTTGCCCTTTGCGCCGACGATGCGCGCCTGGATTTCGCCGCCTTTGAAAAGGATCAGCGTCGGGATGCTCATCACCTCGAAGCGACGAGCGGTGGCGACGTTGTCGTCGACGTTGAGCTTCACGACGCGGAGGCTCCCCGCCTTCTCGGCGGCGATCTCCTCGAGGATCGGCGCGATCGCCAAGCAGGGCCCGCACCACTCGGCCCAGAAGTCGACGAGGACCGGCGTGTCGGAGCGGGCCACCTCCTCGTCGAAGGTGCTGTCCGTCACCGCTGGTGTTGTTGCCGACACCGCTGTCCTCCTTTGCCAACTCGGGTTCTCGCGGCGGTCGCCGCAGAGGGGACGCCCCCAGTAGAACAGCTGGCGGTGCGGGGGCATTCCCCCGGCCCGGCCGCCCTCAACGTGACCCCTGGGTGGCGAGGTAGCGGTCGACGTCGAGCGCCGCCATGCAGCCCGAGCCGGCCGCGGTGATCGCCTGGCGGTAGACGTGGTCCTGGACGTCGCCGCAGGCGAAGACGCCGGCGACGCTCGTCGACGAGCCGTCGTGCGTGCGGATGTAGCCCGCCCCGTCCATCTCGATCTGCCCCGCGAACAGGTCGGTGTTGGGCGCGTGGCCGATCGCGACGAAACAGCCGTCGACGGCGAGCTCGCGCGTCTCCCCGGTGACGACGTCGGCCAGGCGCAGACCGGTGAGCTTGTCGTCCCCGAGGACCTCGGTCACGACGGCGTCGTAGATGAAGGAGATCTTCGGGTCGGCGAACGCCCTGGCCTGCATGATCTTTGACGCGCGCAGCTGACGGCGCCGGTGGACGACGACGACGGAGCTGGCGAAGCGCGACAGGAAGGTCGCCTCCTCGAGCGCGGAGTCGCCCCCGCCGACGACGGCGATGGGCTGGTCCCGGAAGAAGAAGCCGTCACAGGTCGCGCAGGTCGAGACCCCGTGGCCGGTGAGCTTGGCCTCGCCGGGCACGCCGAGGGCGAGGGCCCGGGCGCCGGTGGCGATGACTACCGATCGCACCCGGTGGTCCGGCGCGGCGCGCCCGGGGTCACCGGTCCACACCCCGAATGGCGGCGAGCCGAGGTCGACTCGCGAGACCTTGGCGGTGACGATCTCGGCGCCGAAGCGCTCGGCCTGGACGCGGAAGCGCTCCATCAGGTCCGGGCCGAGCACGCCTTCGGGGAAGCCCGGGAAGTTCTCGACCTCGGTCGTCAGCATCAGCTGGCCGCCGGGCTGGTCGCTTGTCGACGAGGGCTCACCGGCGATGACCAGGGGGTGCAGGTCGGCGCGGGCGAGGTAGACGCCGGCGGTCAGCCCGGCCGGGCCGGAACCAATGACCACGACGTCGCGGACGTCGTCGGCCGATTGGGCAGGTCGCGCCCCTCGGGGTCCCAGGTCAGTCACCAGCCGTCCTCTTCCTCGGTCGTCCGCTGTGTGCCCAGCACAACATCCCGGCGACGAGGAAGATTCCACCGAAGACAAGATCCGTCGCCCAGGCCCGCCCGGCGAAGACCGAGGTGTCGAACAGCCGGACAAGACCGACCGTGCCGACCGTCACCGCGGCGAGGACAAGCGTGAGGACGATCGACGCGAGCACGACCACGCGCACGGCGACGAAGATCGGGTGGAGCGCGCGGTCACGGACGTCGCCGACGAGCAGGTCGACCGCCCCGGCGACTCTGGCCGCCCAGTCCTGGTTGTCGGAGGAGTTCTCGTCGCGCTTCATGGCCGCGAGGTTACGGCAGGGCGGGGAGCGGTGGGGGAACTCGCCATCAGCTGAGGACCGGGCACATCGCGATGGTGCCCGGGCCGGTGTGGGCGCCGATGACCGGTCCGATGCAGGCGACGAGGGTGTCGGCCCGGGGGAAGAACGGATCGGTCAGGTCGAGGAAGTGGTCGATGTCGTCGGCTTCGGCGTGGCCGACGGCCAGCCGTTTGATGGGGCCGATCTCTTTCAGCTTGCCGGCCAGGTACTCGAGCGAGTGGGCCCGCGTGCGCTGGCGCGACTCGCCGACGACGACGCCGTCGCGCACCGTGATCACCGGCTTGATCGACAGCAGACCGCCGAAGAAGGCCGCGGCGCTGCCGATCCGCCCGCCCCGGCGCAGGTAGTCGAGCGTCTGGGTCGTGCCGAAGACGAGGGCCTTCGGGACCTCGGCCCGGACGGTGCTCACCGCGGTCGCGAAATCGGCGCCGGACTCGACGAGGTCGGCCGCTTCCAGGACGAGCAGTCCCTCGGCAACCGAGGCGACGAGTGAGTCGATGACCGCGATGGGGAACCTCCCCTGGAACGCCTCGGCTCCGGCGAGGGCCGCCTGGTAGGTGGCGGACAGCCCCGAGGAGAGGGTGACGCAGATGACGCCGGCGCAACCGTCGGCAGCGGCGGCGGCGAAGGCGTCGTGGAACGCCCCCGGCGCGGGGGCGGAGGTCTCGGCGAGGGCGTCGGACTTGGAGGCGATCTTCCAGAACTCCTCGGGCGAGAGCCCCGTCAGTGAGATGGCGCCGGTCTTGCCGAGCCGCACTTCGAGCGGGACGGCGGTGACGCCGCGCTCGGCGAGGAGATCCTCGGGCAGATCGCACCCGTTGTCAGTGACGATGCGGATAGTTGCCATGGCTCCCCTTTGTGGGTCCGGACGGCTGGCGGGCGGTCCGCCGCGAAGTCTGCCAGGCGTGGATGGTCGCCGCGACACCTGCGGCACCGAGGTAGACGGCGGCGCCCGCGGCGATCGCGACGAGCAGCCGGATCCAGCCGCCGATCCCGTAGCCGGTGCCGACGACGGCGACGACGAGGGCCACCGCGAAGGCCATCACGAGGCTCAAGACGAGCGAGCGCGCCGTCGAGGACAACAACGTCCGGCCACCGATGGTCCCGAGCCGTTCACGCAGCACCGCCAGCGCGGCGACCGCGGCGATCGTGTAGGCGATCGAGTACGACAACGCCAGCCCCCGCACACCGAGGGGTCGGTACAGCAGCACGGCCACGAGAATGTTCAGGCCGTTCTCGAGCACGTACAGGACGAAGGCCGTCCGGGTGTCCTGCATCGCCTGGAAGGCGCGGGTCGCAAGGAAGAACACGCAGAAACCCGGGAGTCCGAGCGCGAACAGCACGAGCACCGACGCCGTCAGGTGGGCGGCCGCCGCGCTTTCGTTGCCGTGCTGGAGCATGAGCGCCATCGTCTGGCGGGCGAGGATCAGGTACCCGACTGTGGCGGGCAGGATGAGCGCAAGGACCTGGCGCAGCGCGCCCCCGAAACGGAGGCCGAGCTGGTGCCACAGGCGCGCCGTGCGCAGCCGCGCGAGGTCCGGTGAGGTGACGTTGATGACCGACGTCGCGACGACGGCGAAGGGGAACTGGAAGAAGGCGTACGCGTAGGTGTAGGCGCTGACCGCGCCGGTACCGACGTGGAACTCGAGCGCGAGCACGACGAACAGGGCGATCTGGTTCGCGATCACGAAGCCGAACGTCCACCCCGAAAGGCGAACGATCATGCGGATCGCCGGGTCGTGCGGGCGCCAGCGGAAGCGGAGCCTCACGTGTGCCCGGCGCAGTGAAGGGACCAGTGCGGCGGCCTGGAGGGCGACGCCAAGCGTCGTGCCGACGCCCAGAAGGACGAGCAGGCCGTGGTCGTGCTGGACCTGGGAGATGGTCGCGTGCCGCGCGAAGACGGCGAAGGCTGAGAGGATGCCGATCCCCACGAGGTTGTTGACGACAGGGACGAACCCGACGGCTCCGAAACGGTCGCGTGTCGCGAGCACCGCCGACATGAGACTGATCGCGCCGTAGAAGAGCAGCTGCGGCGCGAAGAACCGGAGCAGCTCCACGGCGACGCCGTGCTCGGCCGGTGTCGCCTTGCCGAAGGTGAAGAGCGTAATGAGCGCGGGCGCCGCGGCGACGAAGGCGATCGTCGCGAGGACGAGGACGACGCACGCCATCGTGACGACCGCCGAGATCGACTCGGTGGCCTCCTTCTCGGTCCGGGTGGACAGCCGCTCGACGAACACCGGGACGAAGGTCGCCGCGAGCACGCCCCCCAGGACGAGGTCGTGCACGGCGTTCGGCGTGTTGTTCGCGAGGTTGAAGGAGTCGGCGAGGCGTGACCCGCCGAGCGCGTAGGCGAGCACGACAAGCCGCGCCAGCCCCGTCATCCGGGAGGCGACAGTCCCGATCCCTGTGCCGAGCGAAGCCCGCGCGAGCCGTTTCGCGCGCGAACGACTACCGAGGACGCCAATCCCGTCGGCAGGTGACGACGGTTGGGTCACTCGCTGTTTGCCACGCCGAGCTCGATTCCGGCCCGTTCGGTCGCGGCTCGTCGTCTGCGCCGGAGATGGGAGCGCAGCCACCAGAGCGCGAGCACGATCAGGGCGGCGACCGACAGCGCCACCGCGACGACGGAGAAGGCCGTGGAGCGGATCGTGTAGACGTGCTCGAACAGCACGATTCCGCCCCGGGGCGAGACGAGCTCGATGGTGAGCGTCGACACGCCCGACGTGCGCGCGATCACCGGGATCTCGAAGGGCGAGTTCTTGTGCGCGAGCACGATGGGCAGGCTGAAGAAGCGCGACGCGATCGCGAGGGTGCTGCTCGAGAGCATGAGTGTTGCGTGGATCGGGCTCGGGAAGGCGGCGACGATCGTGAGCGGGACCTTGGCTTTGCGCTGCGTGAGCGTCACGGTCCGGGCTCCCGCGAGCGAGATCGCATGCTCGATCTGGCCAATCAAGACGAACGGTTCGGCGGCGTAACGCATCCAGGCGTCCCGTCGGAGCCCGGCCGTCTCGGCAAGCAGCGTGGCGTCCCCGGCACGGGACAGGAACGCGGCGTCACCCGGGACGATCGAGGCGAGTGCATCGACCGTCGAGAGGGCGTTCCCGACGGCCGAGGCGAAGGCGTAGGAGGACGTCGTACCGGCGCGCACCGCGGTGACGCGGGAAACCCCGCCGTTCGCTCCGACCGGGACGGCCGAGAACACCGAAGCCACGGTTGACTGCTCGGCGATCGGACTCGCCTCAAGGCCCTCGAGCAGGTCCGACAGGAACGCCGGCGATCTGGGCATCGTCGCCGGCGCGACGACCACGCCACGGGCCTGCTGGCCGAAGGGCTGCTCGAAGTAGACGAGCGCGATCTCGGCGAGGAATTGGTGGGCGGCCAGCGCGGGCTGGGCGCTCGAGGCGAAGTGGGCCGCCAGGGCCGGGTCGGCGACGAGGGCCGAGAGCCGGAGGGTGCTCGCTGAGGGCCGCGCGGCGGAGGGCATCATTCTCAGGGGCGCGGTCTGGGACATCGACTTGCTCGTGGGCAGACCCGTCGCCGGGATGACGACCCGCTCGATGCTGTTGCGGGCGAGCGCGGCGAGACTGGCGTCGTCGAGCGGCGTCGTCGAGAGGTAGACGCCCTGGGGTGGGGTCGCCCGAAGCAACCTCCGGAACACCTGCGCGGCCCGGTCGAGCTGACGCGGGAACTCGCGACCCAACCCGGCCGCGGTGAGCTCGTCGAGGCTCACCGGGGTGAACGGCGCCTCGAGGAACTCGAGCGAGGGTGCGCCACTCTTCTGCTCGGCGAGGGCGCGAAGCTCGCCGAGGACCACGGCGGCCATGGGCGATCGCGACTCGGCGAGCGCCAGGAGCAGTTGCGGGTAGACCTCGAGCGTCACCCGGGTTCCGGCGTCGTGCCCGATCGTGGCGAGTGTGGCGGCGAGGGAGGTGATCTCGCCCGACGTGAGCGCGGAAGCCCCCGAGGCGGCGAGGGCAGGGGCCGAGCCGAACGGCAGGACGAGGGCGACCCGTAACGGGATCGACCCCGGCTCACCTGCGACGTAGACGAGGTACGTCGTGAACGAGGCGAGGCGCGTGCCAAGCGCCGTGTCGACGACGGCCACGTCGAGCGGGTAGACGCCGTCGCAGGAGAGCGGCGCGCAGTCGAGGGCGAGGCCGGGTGATCCGAGCGCGCCCGGTTTGGCGGCGGCGGAATCGGTGAGGCGGACCCGCATCGCGACGCCGAGGACACCGGTCCCGGTCACGTGGAGGACACGCAGGGGAATGATCGGCGTCGAGTCGAGGACGAGCTCGGTCGGTGCGAGCTGCCCGGATTCGGAAAGGCCGAACGCGTAGCGGCTCGTCAGACGGGAGTAGACCGTGAGCTTGAGGCCGAGGTGGGCTCGCGCAACGGGTGAGTGGATCGCGACGTCGAGCGACATGCGGGATCCGGTGACCCAGTCGGTCTGCGAGACGAGCGAGACAGCGGTGCGTCCTCCAGGGTGGGCAGTCGCCGTCGCGGCAGGTGCCACCGGCGTGATCACGACGACAAGCGCCAGCGCCAGCGCCGAGGCGACGGCGGTGGCGCGCGCCGAGATGGCGCCGACCGATGAGTGTTCACTGACCACGGGTGGCGGTGGCCTCCGATCGAACCCGGTTCGACGGGAGCCTACTGTCGGGCCGATTCCCAGGTCAGGCGGGACCGCGCCAGTCCGGCGGCCGGGGCGGGGCGCAGGCTACCCTCACGAGCCGTGATCCCCGAACGCGTGCGTCCCGTCGTCGAGGAGACGGCGGAGCTCACCGCCCGGTTTGTCGCGGCCGGCAAGCGCATCTACATCGTGGGCGGGACCGTTCGGGACGCCGTCGTCGGTCCCCCCGGGGGAGGTGAGCCCTTCGGACGGGACGCCGACATCGACCTCACGACCGACGCCCTCCCCGACGAGATCGAGTCGCTCGTCGGGGGGTGGGCCGAAGCCGTCTGGCTGCAGGGCAAGCGCTTCGGCACGATCGGCTGCCGGCGCGCGGGCCGGCGTTTCGAGATCACGACGCACCGGGCCGAGGCTTACCTTCCCGAGTCGCGCAAACCCGACGTGCAGTTCGGCGACGACATCGGCGCCGACCTTTCGCGGCGGGACTTCACGGTCAACGCGATGGCGCTCGCGCTCCCCGCGGTCGAGCTCATCGACCCGTACGACGGCCTCGGGGACCTCGCGGCGAGGAGATTGCGCACTCCTCTCGACCCGACGGTGTCGTTCTCGGACGACCCGCTGCGCATGCTGCGCGCCGCCCGTTTCCTCGCCGGCTACGCGCTCGAGCCGGCAGAGGAGCTGGTGGCAGCGGTGGTCGCGCTGCATGAGCGGTTGTCGATCGTCTCGGCGGAGCGCATCCGCGACGAGCTCAACCGGCTCATCGTGTTGCCGGAACCCGAGGCGGGGCTGTGGTTCATCGTGGAGACGGGCCTGGCGGCAGAGTTCCTGCCCGAGATTCCGGCGCTCGCGCTGGAGCAGGACGCGGTCCACCGCCACAAGGACGTGCTGGCGCACACGATCGCCGTTGTCGGCCGGACCCGGCCAGACAAGATCCTCCGGCTCGCGGCGTTGCTGCACGACATCGGCAAGCCCCGGACGAGGGCGATCGGGCCCGACGGGGTCTCGTTCCACCACCACGACATCGTCGGCGCGCGCCTCGCCCGGCAACGCCTCGCCGCTTTGCGCTACCCGACCGGCGAGATCGACGACATCTGCCGGCTCATCGAGCTGCACCTGCGGTTTCACACCTACCAGATGGGCTGGACCGATTCGGCGCTGCGCCGCTACGCGCGGGACGCGGGGCCCTTGCTCACGCCGCTGAACGAGCTGACGCGGGCGGACTGCACGACACGCAACGCCGAACGCGCTCGCGAGCTGGAGCGTGGCGTCGACGAGCTCGAGAGGCGTCTCGCCGAGCTTGCCGAGCGCGAGGCGCTCGACGCGATCCGCCCCGAACTCGACGGCGACGCCGTCATGGCGCGTCTCGGGATCCCGCCGGGCAGGGCGGTCGGCCGGGCGCTGCAGTTCCTCCTCGACATCCGGCTGGACGAGGGTCTCATAGGTGAGAAGGAGGCCGGGCGGCGACTCGACGCCTGGTGGGAGGCGGAGCGTTCCCGGCCGGGCTGAGGTCCTCGCTCAGTCGCCCGCCGCGAACCGCTCGACGAGGTCGTACGCCTCGTTGTCGTGGTACTGCACGGGCGGTGACTTCATGAAGTACGACGACGGGCCGATGAGCGGCCCGGCAAGGCCGCGGTCGAGACCGAGACGAGCGCAGCGGACGGCGTCGATGATGACGCCCGCCGAGTTCGGCGAGTCCCAGACCTCGAGCTTCAGCTCGACGTTGAGGGGCACGTCGCCGAAGTTCCGTCCCTCGAGCCGGACGTAGGCCCACTTGCGGTCCTCGAGCCACGGGACGTGGTCCGACGGGCCGATGTGGATGTCGTCCGCCTCCATCCGGTGGTCGAGCTGGCTCGTGACGGCGCGGGTCTTCGAGATCCTCTTCGACTCGAGCCGCTCGCGTTCGAGCATGTTCTTGAAGTCCATGTTGCCGCCGAAGTTCAGCTGGTAGGTCCGGTCGAGCACCGTCCCGCGGTCCTCGAAAAGGCGCGTGAGGACACGGTGGATGATCGTGGATCCGACCTGGCTCTTCACGTCGTCGCCGATGATCGGCACACCGGCCTTCTCGAAGCGGGCCGCCCAGACGGGGTCGCTCGCGATGAAGACCGGGATCGCGTTCACAAAGGCGACTCCGGCTTCCATTGCGGCCGAGGCGTAGTGCTTCTGGGCGTGCTCCGATCCCACCGGGAGGTAGGCGACGAGGACCTCGGCGCCACTGCGCCGCAGCACGTCGACGACGTCGACGGGCGGAGCTGGTGACTCCTCGACGACCTCGCGGTAGTACTTGCCGAGCCCGTCGAGGGTCGGGCCCCGGTCGACGGTGACGCCGACCGCCGGCACGTCGCAGAAGCGGATCGTGTTGTTCTGGCCGGACTGGATCGCCTTGCTGAGGTCAAGGCCGACCTTCTGGGCGTCGACGTCGAAGGCCGCGACGAAGTCGATGTCCCCCACGTGGTAACCACCGAGCGAGACGTGCATGAGGCCGGGAACGGTCTCGTCGGCGCTCGCGTTCCGGTAGTACTCGACGCCCTGGATGAGCGAACTCGCACAGTTGCCGACCCCGGCGATGGCGAGCTTGATCCTTCCCTCCGTGCGGGTCATGACCGTTCCCTTCGTCTCATGGCCTTTGCCTTGTGTCCGGCGCGGATCCCGCTCCGACGTGGGCGGGGATTCCGCTGAGGTCCTTCGTCGCCGCCACCGGCGGCTGGAGCGCGCCGGGTTCCGGCGCCGTCGTGTCGCGCACAGAGCGGTCGAGTGCCGCCCGCTCCCGGTCGAGCAGCCGCTCGACCCACGCGAGATCGTTGGCGATCGTCTCCTGGGCGTGCTCGGCGATCGAATGCTCGTACTCGTCCATCGGCCTTGTCCGACGCCGCATCGACCACTCACCGCGCTGCAGGCGGTCGATGAGCTGGCCGCGCCGCTTCTCGAGCAGCCTGACGCGAGCCTGCGGCGTGAGGTGCCGGGCGAAGGCGAGCCGGAGCGAGAATCCCCGGGGATCCCGGCCCTGGTCGTCTGCCGACTCGAGCAGTTGCTCGAAGACCTCCTCGCCGTGCGGCGTGATCTCGTAGACCTTGCGGGCCCGGGTGCTGCGGCCGCCGAGCGCGATTGCCGCCTTCGCGGTCGCCCGGCGGGCGACGAGGGCGGCGCGTTCGCCGGTCAGCGAACCGGTGAGCGGCATCTCGTCCTCGGGACGCCTGCCCCGGCGCAACGGTGGCAGCGGTTCGATGGCCCGCACGGCCTCGGAGGCCTCAAGGCGGGCGAGCGCCGGGTACAGCGAGCCGAAGGATAGGTTCGAGAGCACGCCGAAGTCCTCGCGCAACGACTTGCGGATGTCGTAGCCGTGCATCGACCGCTCCTTGAGCAGGCCGAGGATCGCGAGTTCGAGCACCGGGCGATCGTAGCAGTCGATGTATCGACTCGATATGTCGATTTCATGACGACGGCACCCGGCCTGCCCAGACCCGTGGCGCGGGACGAGGCGGTGGGCCCGTCAGGAGTACGGGTAGCCTGTCGCCGTGCGACCGGAGCCCGAGTCCTTCGCCCGAGGTCTCGCGCCGACGGGCCTCGGACAGATCGAGTACCGGCTCGCCCGGGACGCGGTGGTCCGCGAGTACCAGCGGGGTCGGGTCTCCCGTCTCGAGGTCTGCGATGCGCAGCCGGAGCTGATGCGCGTCGCGAACAACCTCGGCCGGGTGACCGCGGTCGACTGCCCGATCTGTGAAGCGGCCAAGCTCGTGCACGTCGCCTTCGCCTTCGGCCCCCGCCTACCCTCGAGTGGCAGGGCGCTCGAGATGGACGCCGAGATGCGCGTGCTCGCGCGCAGCCGCGACGATGTCACCTTCTATATCGTCGAAGTCTGCACGGAATGCTCGTGGAACCACCTCGTCCGGATGTTCACCGCCGCGCGGGCGAGAACGAGACCCTTTACCTGATCCCGCGCCCGAAGAGGTGCGATTCGGGCTCGTGACACCCGGGTACCCTGGGACCGTCGCCGGCAGCCGAGTGCGCTGGACGGCAGGAGGTCGAGATGCGAGATCCCGTGTCAGTCCCGGAAGTCGCGGCCCGTAAGCGGGCCCGGGGCGCTCCCCCGCTCGTCATGGTGACCGCTTACGACACCCCGTTCGCAAGGATCGTCGACGAGGCGGGGGTCGACATCATCCTCGTCGGCGATTCCGTCGGCAACAACGTCCTCGGCTACGAGAACTCCCTTGGCGTCGACCTGGGCCAGATGGTCCACCACGTCGGTGCCGTCGCCCGCGCGAAGCCGGGCGCCCTCATCGTCGGCGACATGCCCTGGATGAGCTACCACGTCGATCCCGCGGACACCGTGCGGAACGCGGCCGCCCTCGTGCGGGCCGGCGCGCAGGCCGTGAAGCTCGAGGGCGGACGGCGCCGGATCCCGGCCGTTCGCGCGATCCTCGACGCCGAGATCCCAGTGATGGGGCACCTCGGGCTCACGCCGCAGTCGGTCCACGCGCTGGGCGGGTTCGTCGTCCAGGGCAAGGACGCCGAGGCGGCCGGCGAGCTCGAACTCGACGCGCAGGCGCTCGTCAGGGCGGGATGCTTCGCCCTCGTGCTCGAGGGCGTCCCCGACCTCGTGGCGTCGCGGGTGACCGCGACCATTCCGGTCCCGACGATCGGGATCGGCGCGGGCCCGGACTGCGACGGCCAGGTGCTCGTGCTGCACGATCTCCTCGGGCTCTCCACGGGGCGGCCCCCGAAGTTCGTGCGCCGCTACGCCGACCTGGCCACGGCTTCGCGCGAGGCGATCGCGCGGTTCGCCGCGGACGTCCGGTCGGGCGACTACCCGTCGGCCGCCGAGACGTACCACGCCTCGGCAGATCTGCGGCGCAAGCTCGGGGTCGGTCCCGAGGGCTGAGCGGCGCGGGCTTGGCCGGTAGGTGAAGCGATACTGCCGGCGGCCAGAATCGACACTCGTTGGGCCCGGCGGACGATCAGGAGTCTTCGGCTACGATGACGAGGTCATATTCACCCCTGCCCCGGTGCGACCGGGGCCCCGGCCGTCAACGACGCCGGGTCCGGAGGAGGTGAGCCGCCCTGCGGCCCTACGAAATCGCCGTCATCTTCGATGTCGGCCTAGATGAGAACGACATCCGGGCGACGACCGACCGTGTCGCCGAACTCGTGCGCTCGCACGGTGGATCCGTGGGTCGCATCGACCGCTGGGGCCGCCGGACCTTCGCCTACGAGCTGAAGCACAAGACCGAAGGCTTCTACCTCTTCATCGAGGTCGTCGCCGATCCGGCGGCGATGGCCGAGGTCGACCGGATGCTCACGCTCGCCGACGAGGTGCTGCGCCACCGGATCATCCGCCAGCCCGAGAAGCTGGCTGGCCGCGCGCATGTCGGCGAAGCCCCGAGTGACGCTCAGGCGAGCTAGTAGAGAAGACGGAGACCAAAGATGGCGAACGGCAACACGGTCGTGCTCGTCGGGAACGTGACGAGGGATCCGGAGCTGCGCTTCACCCCGGCCGGACAGGCGACTGCGAGCTTCGGGCTGGCGGTCAACCGGCGCTGGCAGAACCGCCAGACCCAGGAGTGGGAGGAGGCGACCTCGTTCTTCGACGTCGTCTGCTGGCGGGAGATGGCCGAGAACGTCAGCGAGTCGCTCGTGAAGGGGGCCCGCGTGATCGTCACTGGCCGGCTTGAGCAGCGGTCCTGGGAGACCCCGGACGGCGACAAGCGGACGAAGATCGAGGTCATCGCCGATGAACTTGGCCCGAGCCTGCGCTGGGCGACGGCGCAGATCGTGAAGAACGAACGGCGCGGTCCCGCCGGGGAGGCGAGGCCCGCCGGTGGTGCCCCGAGGCAGGCCCGCGCCGTGCCGAACGAACCCGTCGCCGGTGAGGACGAGGAGCCCTTCTGATGGCGAGGAACAACGATCGGGAACGCTCGACGCGTCGCGTGCCGAAGGACAACGGCCGGCGGACGAAGAAGAAGGTCTGCATCTTCTGCAAGAACCGGATCGAGTACGTCGACTACAAGGACATGAACCTGCTGCGCAAGTTCATGTCCGACCGCGGCAAGATCCGTGCCCGGCGGGTGTCGGGCAACTGCGCCCAGCACCAGCGCGATGTCGCGACTGCGATCAAGCTGTCGCGGGAGCTCGCGTTGCTCCCGTATACGCAGCGGACGACGAGCGAACGCCCCGGCGGACGGGGCGGTGGCCGCGGCGGTGGCCGGGGACCTGGGTTCTCGAGGCCACAGGAACGCCCGGCGGCCGTGGCGGTCGTCGAGTCTGAGGCCGTGCCCGAGGTCGAGGTCGAGCTTGATCTCGTGGCCGACGAGGTCGCGGGTGGTCCCGAGGCGGCCGGATCGGAGAGTCCCGAGTGAAGATCGTCCTGCGGGCCGATATCGACGGCGTCGGCAAACGTGGTGACGTCGTCGAGGTGAGCGACGGGCACGCGCGGAACTTCCTTCTTCCCTCGGGCCGGGCGATCGTCGCGACGCGCCACATCGCGACGCAGGCCACCGCGATGCGCCGTGCTCGCGACATCGCCGACCAGCAAGCCCGCGAGGCCGCCGAGGCGGTGGCGCAGCAGCTCGTCCCGGTCGTCATCACTGTCCACGCGCACGCCGGGAAGGCGGGCCGGCTGTTCGGGTCGGTGACGCCGGCGGAGATCGTCGCCGCCGTCGAGGCACAGACTTCGGTCGTCCTCGACAGGCACAAGCTCATCGTCCACGAGCCGATCAAGTCGGTGGGGACACACGAGGTCGGTGTCCACCTCCACCCGGAGGTCGAGTTCGTGCTGACGGTCGAGGTCGTCAGCTAGGCGCTCCTCCCGAGCGGGCAGAACAGCTCCTCACCAGCTCGTCTGAGACACCCGCGCCGTACGGTTCGGCGTGTGGACGTGAGGTTCGGCGCGCGCATCAGACGGCAGTGGTTCGTCCTACCCACAGGACCGCTGCGGTACTCCACCGGAAACGCACAGCATTATCGGTGGGGTTATCCCGAGGATGTGCGTCTATCGATTCGCAGCCGCCTGGGTGCAGTGTGAACGTGACCATGGTGCAACCCCTCGAAGAGGCAAGACGACTCCGGCGTCAAGCCGTGGGGCCGGCACCGGTCGGCCGCATCCCGCCGCACAACCTCGAGGCCGAGGAGTCGCTGCTCGGCGCGATGCTGCTTTCGCGGGACGCGATCACGACCGCGATCGAGAGGTGCTCGCCCGCCGACTTCTACAAGCCGTCGCACGCGCAGATCTACGCCGCGATCACGTCGCTCTTCGGCCAGGGTGAGCCCGCCGATGCCGTCACCGTCGCCGAGGAGCTGCGGCGCGCGGGGACGTTGGAGGAGATCGGCGGGGCGGCGATGCTGGGGTCGCTGCAGTCGAACACCCCGGCGATCTCGAGCGCCGGCCGCTACGCCCGCATCGTCGAGGAGAACTCGCTGTTGCGCCGTCTGATCGGCGTCGCCCAGGAGATCGCTGAGATCGGCTACGGGCTGCCCGAGGACGTGCCCGACGCGATCGACCGCGCGGAGGCGATGGTCTTCGACGTCGCCCAGCGCCGTTCGACTGACAGCATCGTGTCGCTGCACGACCTGCTCAGCCGCAGCCTGGACCGCCTCGAGGAGCTCTACGAGCGCGGCGAGACGATCACCGGGGTGCCGACGGGCTACCAGGATCTGGACGAGCATCTCTCGGGACTGCAGCCCTCCAACCTCGTCGTCGTCGGCGGCCGGCCGTCGATGGGCAAGACGGCTTTCGCTCTCGGGCTCGCGGCGAACGCCGCGATGCTGGGTACACCGGTGCTCTTTTTCTCGCTGGAGATGAGCCACCTCGAGATCGCCCAGCGCGTCCTGTGCGCCGAGGCGCGTGTCGATGCCACCCGGATGCGCAACGGCCGCCTGCTCGAGGCGGACTGGCCGAAGATTTCGAGCGCGATCGGCCGGATCAGTGGGGCACCGCTCCACATCGATGACAACCCGAACGTGACAGTGATGGACATCCGTGCCAAGGCGCGCCGCATGCGGGCGCGCAGCGGCCTCGGCCTCGTCGTCGTCGACTACCTGCAGTTGATGAGCGGGCGCATGAACGCCGAGAACCGGCAGGTCGAGATCTCCGAGATCAGCCGGGGGCTGAAGATCCTCGCCCGTGAGCTGGCGATCCCCGTCGTCGCGCTCAGCCAGCTCTCCCGCGGACTCGAGAGCCGCGCCGACAAGCGCCCGATGCTCGCCGACCTGCGCGAGTCGGGGGCCATCGAACAGGACGCCGACGTTGTGATGTTCATCTACCGGGACGAGATCTACAACCCGGACTCGGCCGACCGCGGCGCGGCGGAGATCCACATCGCCAAGCACCGCAACGGCCCGACCGGGGCGGTGCAGCTCGCTTTCGTCACGAACTACGCGCGCTTCGCGAACATGGCGCACGTCTAGCCGGGGCGTCTTGACAGGGGTCCTACAGGCGGCTCACAGGAAGTCCTCAGCTCGCTGACGCATGATTCAGGGGTGAGCCCTGCCGCGAACTGCATCCTTGTCGTCGACGACGAGCCGAACATCACCGACCTCGTCGCGACCGCGCTGCGTTATGAGGGCTTCGAGGTGGTGACCGCCCTGTCCGGGCGTGCCGCGCTCGGCGAAATCGCGGCAAGCCGGCCGGACCTGCTCATACTCGACGTGATGCTCCCCGACCTCGACGGGTTCGAGGTGGCGCGACGGCTCCGGCAGGACGGGAGGCGAGTGCCGATTCTGTTCCTCACGGCCAAGGACGCCACGGAGGACAAGGTCCGCGGGCTGACGCTCGGCGGCGACGACTATGTGACGAAGCCGTTCAGCCTCGAGGAGCTCATCGCGCGGGTGCGCGCGGTGCTACGCCGGGTCGCCGAGGGGTCCAGTGCCTCGTCGAGGCTCGTGTTCGCGGATCTCGAGCTCGACGAGGAGACCCACGAGGTGTTCCGCGGGAAGACCCCGATCGAACTCACGCCGACGGAGTTCAAGCTGCTCCGGTACCTGCTGCTGAACCCGCGCCGCGTACTTTCCAAGGCCCAGATCCTCGACTACGTCTGGGAGTACGACTTCGGCGGCGACGCCAACGTGGTGGAGACCTACGTGAGCTACCTGCGCAAGAAGATCGACACGCTGGGGCCGCCGCTCATCCATACGCTGCGTGGCGTCGGGTACAGCCTGCGGGCCCCGGCCGCGGGCCAGTAGCGGCGCGATGCGGTGGCGCGAGCGCGCGTCGGGCGTCGGCTCGGTGATCACCGGGCGATGGCACCGGCTGTCGCTGCGGGCGCGCCTCTCCGTCGCGCTCGTGGTTGTCGTCGGGATCGGGCTCGTCGTCGCGGACGTCGTCATCTACCGGGAGGTCCAGGCCTACCTCACCGGCCAGGTCGACTCCGAGCTGCAGACGGCGCTCCCGACGGTCGTCGGGCAGCTGAAGACCGGCGGCGGCCCGTTCAACCCCAATTTCGACTTCGGCCCGGACACCCCCGCGGGGACCTGCGGCGCCTTGGTCACCCCGTCGGGGATCCTGGTCGAGACCCCGTCGGCGAGCCTGGAGGGACCGCCGCCGGAACTCCCCGCGAGCTTGCTCACGCCGGCGCTCTCGTCGACGGAGCGCTACTTCTCGGTCGGCACCGTGAAGGACCCCTCCTTTCACTACCGCGTGCTCGCCCAGCCGGCGTTCATCAACGGCACACCGGGCTACGCCGTCGTGGCGATCCCCCTCACCGCGCTCGACAACACGCTCGGACAGCTCGTGACGATCGACCTCGTGGTCTCGGCAGCACTGCTCGTCGTGCTCGCGGTCCTGGTGCTCGTCGTCGTCCGGGTCGGCATGCGACCGCTCGTCGAGATCGAGCGGACGGCCGGCGCGATCGCGGCGGGAGACATGTCACGCCGTGTGGTTCCCACCGACGAGCACACCGAGGTCGGCCGGCTCGGCGCCTCGCTCAACGAGATGCTCGCCCAGATCGAGCAGGCATTCGCGAACCAGCAGGCGTCGGAACAGCGATTGCGCCAGTTCCTCGCCGACGCCTCCCACGAGCTGCGGACCCCCCTCACGTCGATCCGCGGCTACTCGGAGTTGTTCCGGCGGGGGGCCGCCGACCGGCCCGAGGACCTCTCGTCGGCGATGCGGCGCATCGAGGACGAGGCGACCAGGATGGGCGCGCTCGTCGACGACCTCTTGCTGCTCGCCCGGCTCGACCAGGGCCGCCCCCTGGAGCGGGTCCCCGTCGACCTCGCGGAGGTGGCGCGGGAGGTGACGGCGGACGCCGCCGTCGTCGACCCCGGGCGAGCGATCACACTGGAGGCGTCGCCACCGACCGTCGTGCTCGGCGACGAGCCAAGGTTGCGCCAGGCCGTTGCGAACCTGGTGCGCAACGCCCTCGATCACACGCCTCCGGGCACACCCATCGAGGTGGCGGTCCGGGCTGAGGGACCACGGGCGGTGCTCACCGTCACCGACCACGGCCCCGGGATAGCGCCGGAACACCTGGCGAGGATTTTCGAGCGCTTCTATCGTGCCGACCCCTCGCGGACCCGTGAGAGCGGAGGGATGGGCCTCGGTCTCGCGATTGTGTCGTCGATCGCCGAGGCGCACGACGGCTCCGCCCGAGTCGAGAACAACGCGGCTTCGGGAGCCACCTTCGTGCTCGAGCTCCCGCTCGTCGCGCGCCGGGCCGACGCCGACACGGGGGACCGTGACTCGCCCGAAGCCGAACGGCCACCCGGCTAGCAGGGTCGTCCAGGCGGGACGCGCGACCGCGCCGGAGCATCTCCGCGGGCGCGGCGTGGTGGCCGGCAGTCGCCGGACCGGCCGAGGCTCGGACGGGGGCTCCCACCCGGCGTCACCCGGTGTCGCCGTGGTTACGCTTGCGACATGGAATATCGCGTGCTCGGCCGGACCGGAGTCCGGGTAAGCCCACTGTGTCTCGGGGCGATGATGTTCGGTGCCTGGGGCAATCCCGACCACGACGAGTGCGTCCGGATCGTGCACCGCGCCCTCGACGCGGGGATCAACTTCATCGACACCGCCGACGTGTACTCGGCCGGCGAATCCGAGGTGATCGTCGGCAAAGCCCTGGCGGGCGGGCGGCGCGACGACGTCGTGCTGGCCACGAAGGTCCACGCCACGATGGGTGAGGATCCGAACCAGGGCGGCAACTCGCGGCGATGGATCATGGCCGAGTGCGAGGCGAGCCTGCGCCGGCTCGGCACAGACCACATCGACCTCTACCAGATCCACCGGCCCGACCCGAGCTGCGCGATCGACGAGACACTGGGCGCGCTGACGGATCTCGTCCGGGCGGGCAAGATCCGCTACCTCGGGAGCTCGACCTATCCCGCCCACGAGATCGTTGAGGCGCAGTGGGCCGCAGAGCGGCGCGGCCGCGAGCGCTTCGCCACGGAACAGCCGCCGTACTCGATCCTCGCCCGGGCCGTCGAGGCCGCCGTCCTGCCGGTCTGTCTCCAGTACGGCCTCGGGGTCATCCCGTGGAGCCCCCTCGCGGGTGGTTGGCTGTCCGGCGCCTTCGGGGCCGGGAAGCCGAATACGAGCCGCCGGGCGAGCAGGATGCCGGTGCGCTACGACATGTCGCTCGCCGAGAACCAGCACAAGCTCGAGGTCGTCTCGGCGTTGGGAGATCTCGCCGCGGGGGCCGGGCTCAGCCTCATCGAACTCGCGATGGGCTTCGTCCTGGAGCACCCGGCGGTGACCGCGCCGATCATCGGGCCGCGCACGATCGAGCAGCTCGAGGCGCTTCTGCCGACCGCCGACGTCGTCCTGGGAGCCGACGTGCTCGACCGGATCGACGAGATCGTTCCGCCGGGTGTGACGCTCAACGAGGCCGACGCCGGCTGGCAGCCGCCGCCGCTTGCCGACGCGTCGCTACGGAGGCGGCGTCGCGCCTAGGGCCGTTCATCGGCCGTTCACAGTGGGGTAACACAGCCTTCTCACGGCGGCCACAGCCTGGAAATCCGGTTTCCTTAGCCTTAGTGCGACAAAAGGGCTCGTAGAGCCGACCTTGCCGAGGAGACCGGATGCTAGCGGTGCTCGTCCCCTACCCGCACTGGCTCAATCCGGGCGACAACGCCTGGCAGCTGACCGCCGCGACGCTCGTCGGGATGATGAGCCTGCCCGGCATCGCCGTTCTCTACGCCGGCATCGTGAAGCGGAAGTGGGCCGTCAACACGATGCTGATGGCGTTCGCCGGCTTCGCGAGCGTTCTCGTCGTCTGGGTGCTGTGGGCCTACCAGATGGGCTTCGGCCACCCGTTCAACCTCTGGCACGGGGCGCTCAGCCCGTTCATCGGCCTGCCGGGATCGGTCCTGTCGCATCTGTACGAGGAGGGGCAGGCCACCATCCCGCTCCTCAGCCACTCGATGCCGGCGCTGCACTTCCCGACCTCGAGCATGGTCTATTTCCAGTTCGTGTTCGCCGCCATCACGCCACTGCTGTTCCTCGGGAGCGTGCTCGGGCGGATGAGCTTCAAGGCCTGGTGCGTCTTCGTTCCCGCCTGGACCACCTGTGCCTACACCGTCAACGCCATGCTGATGTGGGGTGGCGGGTACTGGGCGGCCCGCGGGGCACTCGACTACTCCGGGGGCTACGTCATCCACCTCGCGGCCGGGGTGTCCGGCTTCGTCGCGGCCTGGGTGATCGGGCCACGCCTCGCCAAGGACCGCTGCACCTTCCCGCCCACCAACCTGATGCTCGTCGCCGTCGGCGCCGGGATGCTGTGGCTCGGCTGGAACGGCTTCAACGGGGGCGACTCGTACTTCGCGGGGGCCAACGCCTCGGCCGCGGTGCTGAACACCAACCTCGCGACCGCCGCGTCGCTCCTCGTCTGGCTGCTCATCGACATGCACTTCGGCCCGAAGAAGCCGAACTTCTTGGGAGCCGTCAACGGCATGATCGTGGGCCTCGTCGCGATCACGCCGGCCGCCGGCTATGTCAACGGCTGGGGGGCGCTCTGCATCGGCGTGATCGCGTCGAGCCTGGTCTGGCTCGGCTTCAACAAGCTCTCGCGCTTTCGGCCGTTCAGCAAGGTCGACGACGCCCTCGGCGTCGTGTACACGCACGGCCTCGCGGGGCTGGTCGGCGGGTTGCTCGTCGGGGTCTTCGCCGACCCGAAGATGATCGTCTACCTCGCGGCCAAGGACCCCTCCGTGGGGGCGGCGGGAGCCCTCTACGGCCACCCGGGCCTCCTGTGGATCCAGCTCCTCGCGGCCCTCACGATCATCGTCTGGGACGGCGCCGTCACGTTCATCCTCCTGAAACTCATCGGCCTCGTCATTCCGTTGCGGATGAAAGAGAGCGAGCTCAACATCGGTGACCTCGCCGTGCACGCCGAGTACGTCGATCTCTCCGTCGACGACGAACGCCTGCTCCAGATGATCTCGGACGGGCGCGGACCGTCGCTCGGCGGCGAGTCCCTGCCGGCGAGCACCGGCGGTCGGTCGTCACCGCGGGCACCGACCCAGATCGACGATGGCGGCTAGTGGCCGGGTCGGCGGTGACCTCCGAATCAGGCGGTCCCCCGACGCCTGCCGAAAGATGGAGGTGAAACGGGCCCTGTCGTGAGGCCCGTGGATCGTGGGTGCCCAGGATGCGCTCCAAGGGCCCATCCTGGGCACGTCTGCATTCGAGCGAAACGACGGTGGCCGGTAGAGTTCAGGTGCTCGGCCCATGGCGACCCGGCAACTCGGCGAATCTGCACGGTGTTGTCGCCCTACAGACAAGCGGATCGAAGTGAACGAGGCCAAGACCGAACAAGGCTTGTACGACCCACGCTTTGAGCACGACGCCTGTGGTATCGCGTTCGTCGCGCAGCTCGGGCAGGGCCCGAGCCACGAGGTCGTCGATCTCGCCCTCACCGCGTTGGAGAACCTCGCCCACCGCGGCGCCTTCGGTGCCGACCCGGAGACCGGGGACGGTGCCGGGATCACGGTGCAGATGCCGGACCGGTTCTTCCGGGAGATCGCCGGTGCCACGCTCCCCCCCGTCGGTTCGTACGCGAGCGGGATCGCCTTTCTGCCCAGGGACGGGGCCGGCGCCGAGGCGCTGAAGGCCGAGATCGAGCTCGTCGCCGCCGACGAGGGCCTGGCCGTGCTTTCGTGGCGGGAGGTCCCGGTCGAGCTGGGCGCCGCCGGCGAGACGGCGGGTGCGATGGCCCCGAGCTTCTGGCAGGTCTTCCTCGCTTCCGACCCCGCCGGTTCCCGACCGGGGCTTTCGGGCATGGCGCTCGAGCGCGTCGTGTACGCCCTTCGCAAGCGCGTCGAACACGCCCACGCCGAGTGCTACTTCCCCTCGCTTTCGACGCGGACCTTCATCTACAAGGGCATGCTCTCGTCGGTGCAACTGCGGCGGGTCTTCGCCGACCTCTCGGACCCGCGCTTCGCCAGTGCCCTCGCGCTCGTGCACGCGCGCTTCTCGACGAACACCTTCCCGTCCTGGTCGCTCGCCCATCCGTACCGGCTCGTGGCGCACAACGGCGAGATCAACACGGTGCAGGGCAACCGCAACTGGATGCGCGCCCGCGAGGCGCGGCTGGCAAGCAAGCTCCTGCCCGGCGAGATCAGCCGGCTACTGCCGATCGTCACTCCCGGGGCGAGCGACTCGGCGTCGTTCGACGAGGTGCTCGAACTGCTGAGCCTCGCCGGGCGGTCGCTGCCGCACGCGCTGTTGATGATGATCCCGGAAGCCTGGGAGAACCACACCGAGATGGACCCCGCGCGCCGGGCCTTCTACCGCTACCACGGCTGCGTGATGGAGCCCTGGGACGGCCCGGCGGCGATCGTCTTCACGGACGGGACGCTCATCGGCGCGACGCTCGACCGCAACGGCCTCCGCCCGGCGCGGTACTGGGTGACGACCGACGGCCTCGTGGTGATGGCCTCCGAGGTGGGCGTGCTCGACATCGAGCCGTCGCGCATCGTGCGAAAAGGGCGTCTTCAGCCGGGGCGGATCTTCCTGGTCGACACGGCCGAGGGGCGGATCATCGACGACGCCGAGGTGAAGGCGAGCCTCGCTGCCGAGCACCCCTACGGCGAGTGGCTCGGTCAGAACCTCGTCCGGCTCGACCACCTGCCACACCGCGAGATGCTCGTGCCCCGGCACGGCTCGCTCGTGCGCCAGCAGCGGCTCTTCGGGTTCACCGACGAGGAGCTCAGGACGATCGTGGCGCCGATGGCCCGTACCGGGCTGGAGCCGACGGGCTCGATGGGGTCGGACACGCCGATCGCCGTCCTCTCGGACCGGCCGCGGCTCATGTTCGAGTATTTTTCGCAGCTCTTCGCCCAGGTCACGAACCCGCCGCTCGACGCGATCCGCGAGGAGCTCGTCACCTCGCTCTCGGCGACGATCGGCCCGGAGCAGAACCTGCTCGAGGCGACGCCCAGCTCGGCGCGCCAGATCACGCTCGAGTTCCCGATCATCTCCAACGACGAGCTCGCCAAACTCGTCTACGTCAACGAGCACGGCGAGACGCCGGGGTTCAAGTCCTTCGTCGTCGACGGCCTCTACGAGGTGGCCGGCGGCGGTGCGGCGCTGGAGCGGGCGCTCTCGCGGATCCGGGACGAGGTGATCGGGGCGATCGACGGGGGGGCCAACATCATCGTCCTCTCGGACCGCCACGCCTCGGCCGAGCTGGCGCCGATCCCCACGTTGCTGCTCGTCTCGGCGGTCCACCAGCACCTTGTGCGGGAGAAGGCCCGGGCGGCCGCGGGGCTCATCGTCGAGTCGGGCGACGCACGCGAGACGCACCACATGGCGCTGCTCGTCAGCTACGGAGCCGCCGCGGTCAACCCGTACCTGGCGGTCGACTCGGTGATCGACATGGCGCGCCGTGGCGTGATCGAGTTGCCGGAGCGCCGCGCCGTGCGCAACTACGTGAAGGCGGCCGGCAAGGGCGTGCTGAAGGTGATGTCGAAGATGGGCATCTCGACCATCGCCTCGTACACCGGCGCCCAGGTCTTCGAGGCGATCGGCCTCGACCAGGATCTGGTCGACCGCTACTTCACCGGGACGACGAGCAAGCTCGGCGGCGTCGGGCTGGACGTGCTGGCCGAGGAGGTCGCCCGCCGGCACCACTTCGCCTTTTCTGAGCGCGAGGGCGAGTTCGCCCACCGGGAGATCGAGACCGGCGGTGACTACCACTGGCGCCGCGACGGCGAGTACCACCTGTTCAACCCGGCCACGGTCTTCCGGCTCCAGCAGGCGACGCGGTCGGGGGACTACGCGCGCTTCAAGCAGTACACCCGGCTCGTCGACGACCAGTCCGAACGGCTGGCGACCCTGCGGGGCCTGCTGCGGCTGCGCACGGGCGAGGGGGCGCCGAGGCCCGCGATCCCGCTCGACGAGGTCGAGCCGGTGGAGGCGATCGTCAGGCACTTCTCGACCGGCGCGATGTCGTACGGCTCGATCTCGTCCGAGGCCCACGAGACCCTCGCCGTCGCGATGAACCGCCTCGGCGCGAGGTCGAACTCGGGCGAGGGGGGCGAGGACCCGGCGCGCTACGTTCCCGACCCGAACGGCGACTCGCGCCGCTCGGCCGTGAAGCAGGTCGCCTCGGGCCGTTTCGGCGTGACGAGCGAGTACCTCGTGAACGCCGACGATCTCCAGATCAAGATGGCCCAGGGGGCCAAGCCCGGAGAGGGCGGCCAGCTGCCGGGCCCCAAGGTCTACCCCTGGATCGCGAAGACCCGGTTCTCGACGCCGGGCGTCGGCCTCATCTCGCCGCCGCCGCACCACGACATCTACTCGATCGAGGACCTCGCCCAGCTGATCCACGACCTGAAGAACGCCAACGACCGGGCCCGGATCCACGTGAAGCTCGTCGCCGAGGTGGGAGTGGGAACGGTCGCGGCGGGGGTCGCCAAGGCGCACGCCGACGTCGTGCTCATCTCGGGCGAGGACGGTGGCACCGGCGCCTCACCGCTCACCTCGATCAAGCACGCCGGCGCGCCCTGGGAGCTGGGCCTGGCCGAGACGCAGCAGACGCTCGTCCGCAACGCCCTGCGCGACCGCATCGCCGTCCAGGTCGACGGGCAGATGAAGACGGGCCGTGACGTCATCGTGGGAGCCCTGCTCGGGGCCGAGGAGTTCGGCTTCGGGACGGCGCCGCTCGTCGTGATGGGGTGCGTGATGATGCGCGTCTGCCACCTAGACACCTGCCCGGTCGGGATCGCGACGCAGAACCCCGAGCTGCGCAAGCGCTTCTCCGGACGCGCGGAGCACGTCGAGAACTTCTTCCGGTTCATCGCCGAGGAGGTACGCGAGTACCTCGCGGCGCTCGGCTTTCCGACCCTCACCGACGCCGTCGGCCACGTCGAGTGCCTCGACGTGGAGCCCGCCGTCCGGCACTGGAAGGCCGCCGGGCTCGACCTGCGACCGCTTCTCTGCCGGGTCGAGCCGTACCTCGGCACGACCGAGCTGCACCAGGTGCGCGCCCAGGATCACGGGTTGGACCGGGCGTTCGACCGGGAGCTGATCGAACTGGCGCGGCCGGCCCTGGAGACAGGGGAGCCGGTCAAGATCTCGCTTGCGGTGCGCAACGTGCACCGCACGGTCGGCACGATGCTCGGCGCCGAGGTGACTCGCCGGTACGGCGGGGAGGGATTGCCGACCGGCACGATCGAGATCACGCTCACGGGCTCGGGGGGCCAGAGCTTCGGCGCGTTCATCCCGCGTGGCGTCGAGATCATCCTCTACGGGGACACGAACGACTACCTCGCCAAGGGGCTCTCCGGCGGCACCGTCGTCGTCCGCCCGCCGGTCGGGGCCGGCTTCGTCGCCGAGGAGAACATCATCGCCGGCAACGTCTGCGCCTACGGGGCGACCGCAGGTGAGCTCTACATCTCCGGCCAGGTCGGTGAGCGCTTCTGCGTCCGGAACTCCGGCGCGACGGCGGTGGTCGAGGGGGTCGGTGACCACGGCTGCGAGTACATGACGGGCGGGCGGGTCGTCGTGCTGGGACCGACCGGGCGGAACTTCGCCGCCGGGATGTCGGGTGGTGTCGCCTACGTCTACGACCCCGAGGGCCACCTCGACCGGCGGCTCAACCGGCAGATGGTCGACCTCGACCCGCTCGACGACGAGGACCGGGAGTTCCTCGCCACCGTGATCGCGCGCCACCGTCAGCTCACCGGCTCCGAGCTGGCGACACGCCTTATCGCCGCGATGCCCGGTGCGCTCGAGGACTTCAGGAAGGTCATGCCGATCGACTACCGCCGGGTGCTCGAGGCGACCCGCCAGGCGGTCGCGCGCGGCGAGTCGGTCGACGACGCGGTGATGGCGGCGGCCCATGGCTGATCCCCGCGGGTTTCTGAGGTTCGAGCGGGAGTCGCCGGGCCGGCGCCCGGTCACCGAGCGGCTCCGGGACTGGCGCGAGGTCTACCTGCCGTTCCCCGGTGACCGCCTGCGGCTCCAGGCGGCGCGTTGCATGGACTGCGGGATCCCGTTCTGCCACCAGGGTTGCCCGCTCGGCAACCTGATCCCGGAGTGGAACGACCTCGTCTGGCGGGACGACATGGAGCAGGCCGCCGACCGTCTGCACGCGACGAACAACTTCCCGGAGTTCACCGGGAGGCTTTGTCCGGCCCCCTGTGAGGGTGCCTGCGTGCTCGGGTCCAACGCCGACCCGGTGTCGATCAAGCAGGTCGAGCTCGAGATCTCCGAGTGGGTCACGGCGGATCTCAAAGCGCAGGTGCCTTCGCCCGCGACGGGGCGGCGCGTTGCCGTCGTCGGCTCGGGTCCGGCGGGTCTGGCGGCGGCACAGCAGCTGACGAGGGCCGGTCACGAGGTCACCGTGTACGAGCGGGCGGAGAGGCTCGGCGGTCTGCTGCGCTTCGGCGTGCCGGAGTTCAAGATGGAAAAGGCGGTGATCGACCGCCGGCTCGCGCAGATGCGGGCCGAGGGGACCCGCTTCGAGGTGGGCACCGCGATCGGTGGGGGTTCGACGAGCGAGGTTCCCGGGGCGGCGGCGCCGGACGCCAGGGTGATCCCCGCGACGGAGCTCCGGGCCGGCCACGACGCCGTTGTGCTCGCCATCGGCTCGACGAGGCCGCGTGACCTGCCCGTCCCGGGGCGCGAGCTCGCCGGGATCCATTTCGCGATGGATTATCTGAAAGGCGCGAACCTCGTCTGCGAGGGAGAGCTCCCCGATCCGCCGATCGACGCGGCGGGCAGGCGCGTCGTCATCCTGGGCGGCGGCGACACCGGGGCCGACTGCCTGGGGACGGTGCACCGCCAGGGGGCGTTGTCGGTGCACCAGATCGAGATCCTGCCGGAACCACCCGCCACCCGGTCCCCCGACAATCCCTGGCCGACCTGGCCGCGCACGTTGCACCTCGCCCCCGCCCACGAAGAAGGCGGCGAGCGGCTCTACTCCCTGGCCACCTCGTCGTTCCTCGACGACGGACAGGGCGCCGTGGCGGGGCTCGTCCTCGACTCGGTTCGTTTCGTCGAGGGTCGCTTCGAGCCGGTCGCGGGCACGCGCCGGGAGATCCAGGCCGACCTGGTGCTGCTGGCGCTCGGCTTCGTGGGCCCGGAGAAGCTGGGCGTCGTGGGTGAGCTGGGGCTGGACCTGGACGCGAGGCAGAACGTCGCCGTCGGGGCCAACTACATGACCAGCGCGGAAGGGGTCTTCGCCTGCGGAGACATGGCCCGGGGTCAGAGCCTCGTCGTCTGGGCGCTCGCCGAGGGAAGGTCCGTCGCGGCGGCGGTCGACGCCTACCTCATGGGATCGACCGACCTTCCCGCGCCGCTGCGCGCCGGCGAGGTCGCGCTCGCCTGACGCCGCCCGGACGGCGGGCCGGAGTCGCGGCGAGTCTGCTATCAACTAGTCGATGACCACGGACAGCGAGGGAGGCTCATGAGGGATCACGTGCGGCGCCGGTCGATCCCGCGGCTGACCGCCATCGCCGCGGTCGCCACGGCGCTGATCGGCCTGTCAGGAGCCGTCTTGTCGGGGGCACAGGCGGGGCCGCTGCGGCAGCCGGGTCCGCGCGCCGCGAGCCGCACGGTGGTGCCGGCCAATCCGTTCACGACCCGGGCGATGCGCACCTACCTGGCAGGCCGCCGGGGCGACATCACGGCCGCGCTCTATGACGTGAGGACCCACACGCTCTTTCTCTACCGGCCGCGTGTCACCGAGCAGACGGCGAGCATCGTGAAAGTCGACATCCTCGAGACGCTGCTCCACACCGAGCAGCACCTGTACCGGCCGCTCGACAGTGACGACGAGTACCTCGCCACCGGGATGATCGAGGAGAGCGACAACGACGACGCGACGGACCTGTGGAACGAGGTCGGTGGGGCCGCCGCGATCGCGCGCTACGACTCTGCGGCGGGACTGACCGACACGACGCCGAACACGGCCGGCTACTGGGGCGAGACGATGACGACAGCGCTCGACCAGGTCCGCCTCGTCGAGCACCTCGTGTTCGCCAACAAGCTCCTTGACGCGGTTGCGCGCGCCTACGAACTCGGTCTCATGGAGCACGTGATCCCGTTCGACCGGTGGGGGGTCTGCGCCGGGCCGCCGGCGGGCGTGACGGTGGCGCTGAAGAACGGCTGGGTGCCGATCGTCGACGACGACTGGCAGATCAACAGCATCGGCTACGTCAACGGCCAGGGGCGCGACTACATCGTCGCCATCCTCACGAACGGCAACCTCACCGAGGGCTACGGGATCTCGACGATCGAGGGGATGTCGCGGCTCGTCTGGTCGCGGCTCGCGCCCAAGCGGTAGCGGCCCCGTCTCAGACGAGCCGGTCGGTGGCGGGATCGGCCTGGCCGGCGAACTGGCGATCGAGCACCTGCTGGAAGACCGGCTCGTCCGGTGCCGCCCGGGCGAACAGCGTCATCGAGGAGCGCAGCTTCTGGGCGTCGAGTTCCCCGAGGACCCCTGCCGCCCGCGTCCGCGCGCCGGTGGCGAGGACGGCCGCACAGGCGACGAGCCGGGGGCCGAGGACCGGGTGCGCGAGGTAGGCGCGGGCCTCGTCGAGTGACGAGATGGCGTAGTAGCGGGACATCTGCGAGTGGCCGAGCCCCGCGATCTGGGGGAAGACGAACCACATCCAGTGAGAGGTCTTGCGTCCGCGGTGCAGCTCGTCGAGGGCGTTTTCGAAGGCGCCCCCGGCGTCCTGTGCCTCGACGAAGCGCGCGAGGCGGTACGGATCGTCGGCCGTCACCGGGTGGGGGCGCGCCGGACCGGTGGGAGTGTCTCCTCCGGGGACTCGCCGGCGAAGTGCACGGCGAGCCAGCGGGAGGCGGGATCGGTGCGGACGAGCCGGTGTGGCGTCTGTCGGGGCAACAGGACCCAGTCACCAGGGACGAGCTGGCAGCGTTCGCCGTCCAGCTCGAGCTCCGCGCCGCCGTCGAGCAGGACGACCCACTCGTCGTGATCCTGGTCGAACTCGACGGGTGAGGCGAGCTCGCCGCTCAGGATCTGTTCGATCACGACGCCGTGCAGACCGAAGACCTCCTCGACGGTCTCGCCCGTCGACGGCGCCCGCGACGGGTCGGTGAGATGACCACGACGAAAAGCCGGCACGAACCCGAGGCTACGCCGCCGGGGCGGGCGGCGGGTCGCGGATGCTCAGGCGAATCGGCGGTCGTCGCGGCTCCGGTTCTGCGGGGAGCAGGTAGATTTTCTGCGGATTCGCCAGCACCGATCGCAGGGGACCAGAGCGTGAACGAGCCGACCGTGCCCATCGCGCACAAGCAACGGGCGCAAGAGCCGGCGGTCCGGTGCGGGCCGTCGCGGGCCCGAAGAAGGTTGCGCCGGGGGCGGGTCGTCGCCGCGGCGGTGGCGCTGGTGGCCGTTGGGGTCGCGACGGGGATGTCGACGGTGGAAGGGACGAGCGGTCGGTCGGCCTCGATCCGGGTCGTGCGATCGGCGGTCGTCCCGGGAACGGTGCCGGACCTCATCTGGCCCAAGGTCGGGCAGGCCGCCGTGGCGGTGCGTGGCGTCGGGATGGTCGGTCGGTCGCCGCGGGAACGGCGGGTCCCGATCGCGAGCCTCACCAAGATGATGACGGCCTTCGTTGTCCTGCGCGATCACCCGCTCTCACCGGGCCAGTCCGGGCCGCTGATCCGGATCACGGCGTCGGACGTCGCGATCTACGAGACCGAGGCCGTGAAAGGCGACAGCACGGTGAAGGTCGTCGCGGGCGAGACACTTTCGGAGTATCAACTCCTCGAGGCGCTCCTCATCCCCTCGGCCGACAACATCGCGGGGCTGCTCGCGACCTGGGATGCGGGCAGCGTCGGGCGGTTCGTCGCCAAGATGAACGCCACGGCGGAAAGCCTCGGGCTCGCCTCGACGCACTACGCCGACGCGAGCGGCGTCAACCCGCTCTCGGAGAGCACCGCCGCCGACCAGGCGAGGCTGGGCTCCGACCTGATGGGCCACGCCGTCATCCGCGGGATCGTCCGTCGAGGCGATCTCCGCTTCCCGGTCGTCGGGAAGATCTGGAACGTCAATCCGGCGATCGGCGACGACGGGATCCAGGGCATCAAGTCGGGCTGGACGCTCGCGGCGCAGGGCTGTCTTGTCACGGCGGCGTTCCGCACCCTGCGGCACCACGGCGTGCTCGTCGTCACCGCCGCGCTCGGCCAGCCCGGGGGACTGTGGGACGCGGCCCTCGTGGACGAGGGCCTGCTCGACTCGGCGACGCGTGGGCTCGTCGCCTGGCGGGTCGCGAGGCCGGGCGCGACGGTCGCCACGGTCACGCTCCCGCAGCGTGGGGGCGACATTTCGCTCCTCGCACCGCCACAGGCGCGCTTCGTGGTCGTCTGGCGCGGGCTCAAGCTGACCGAGAGGATCTCGACCGGCACCGGCCTGTCGGCACACGCGCCCGTGGGGGAACCGCCCGGCACGGCCGGCGGCGAGATGCTCGTCATCGCCCCGTGGGGCGTGATCGCGCAAGTTCCCCTGGGGCTCTCCGTCACAACCGCGTCGCAGGTGCGCCGGACGGGCGGCTGACACCGATCATCGCCCGGCGACTCCGCTCCCGGGCTTCTGGCGGTGACCGGGCGATTCGCGGGGCCCCACCCGCGGGGGGTCAACCCGGGGCGCGCACGAAGGGGTGTGGCGTGCAGCCGCGTATCCGGTAGACGTCGAGTCGGGAGGTGCCGACAACGGCGTAGGTCCGGTAGGACACGCGCGCGATGGGCGTGAGGCCGGGCAGGGGCTGGACCGTGATCTCGTAGCAGGCCTGGGAACGAGGGAACATCGGCTCCCAGAAGCCCTGGAGCGTGTCTTGCCCCTGAGGCCCGCCCCGTGCCGGCGTGGTCGCGTGGTAGCCGACCCAGTCGAGCCCGGCGTCGATGCCGGTGGCCGGGATGCCCCTGGCGACCAGCCTGTCCGCCGCTCCCCAGATGGCGGCGTCGCGTGCCAGGGCGTTGGCGCACAAAAGAAGCGACACCACCGCCAGTCCCGCGAGCGGCACGATGCCGAGCGAGCGGCGCGGAGCGGGGGCCGGCGGCTTGCACAGACAGAGGACCGCGCCGGGCACGAGCAGGACGATGAGATCACGGTCGTAGACGAGCTCATGGGCGAAGCATTCGCCGATCACGACGACGACCGTCAAGACGCCGAGCATGGCGAGCATCGGGTCGAGCTCGCGCCACCTCGTCACGACGACCGCGGGGAGTGCCGCCCCCGAGACGAGCGCCAGCGCGATGAGGACGCCCATGACGACGCCCGGGATGACGGCCGCGGTCCGGCCCCCGATGTCGGCGAGGCCGTAGGCACCGTTCGAAGCGAGGTAGTTGCCGAGGAAGACCCCGGCGTGGAAGTGCACGACGCTGGCGACGCCGACGGCCGCGGCCGGCAAGGAGAGCGCCGCGCCGAGCCGGGACGGGTGCCGGAGGACACCGGAGACGAGCACCGCGGGGGCCAAGAACAGCGCCAACGTCAGATAGCCGCGTGCGGTGCCGTCCACCGCCGCCAGCGGGCTCAACCGGAGGGCCGGACGGTCCCCGCCGGGAAGGCGCGTCCGCCAGATCTCGAATGCCGCCACCGCGATGACGAGGATGACGGTCAGCGCAACGACGGTGCGAACCCGTCGGCGGCCCCAGGACACAAGGGCCGCCGCCAGGACCGCCACGACGACCGCGAGGTCCTCTTCCCGGATCGTCGCGCCGAAGGACCCGAGAACGAGCGCCGCGCCGAGGAGAGGCGGTGATTGGCGCGCAATGGCGACGTCGGCGACGGCGAGACAGGCGACCGCGGCGACAAACGCGGGGATCACGTCCATGAACGAGGTGGACAGCAGTCCGTAGCCGGGGAGCACGGCGACGAGCGCCGTTCCCAAGAGAGCCGGTTCCGGCGCGAGGCGTCTCGCGAGGATCCGGTAGGTGAGGAGCAGACCGACCGCGCCGAGCACGGCGATCGCGCTCTGCTCGGCCCAGATCCACCGGCCCAGCGGTCCGAGCATCACCACTTGGCCGATCAGCGCGCTGCGATTCCAGTTCTGGAGATGAATCTGGCCGGTCCGGGCGAAGATCTGCGCGATCTTGCTGTAGGACCAGGAGTCGTTGTGGGGGATGGAGAGGTTGTGGGTCGCGAGCGCGAGGAAGTACGGGACGCCGACGGCAAAGAGAACGAGAGCCGCCAGGGTCACGCGTCGGCGCCCACACGTCCCGGCCGGGATCACCTTCGCCGAGGTCCGGAGTTCTTCGGTGCCTTCGGCTGACTGGCCAGGCGACGACGCCACCCCGAGACGGTAGCAAAGGCGAATCCCGAGACCTGCCCTGGAACCGAGGTACAGCGTTCGTCGAAGCGTGACCGGCACGGTGCATCAACTCCGCGGTGGTCGCGCTGGTTGCTGCCGCGAGAATGAGCCCACTGTGGCGAAGATCGTGGAGGTGGAGGTCGGTTCTTCCTTCCATGCCAAGGCCTGTCGGACGCGC
The DNA here is from genome assembly GCA_963823945.1 of uncultured Acidimicrobiaceae bacterium. Classification (GTDB taxonomy): domain Bacteria; phylum Actinomycetota; class Acidimicrobiia; order Acidimicrobiales; family Bog-793; genus Bog-793. The sequence continues at coordinate 276,003 of CAWGNK010000003.1, read as the reverse complement.
CGCCGGCCTGTCGGCAGGACTTGGTCCATTGCCCCGCGATGGTTCCTACCAATACATTTCTTGTGACGAGCCGAAAGGGTGACCGTGGAGAAACGCCCGGAGCCGTCGCTCGCGTCGCGAGCTGACGACTGGAGCCTGCGGATCGACGGGATCACGAAGCGATTCGGCGCGCTCGTGGCCAACGACGAGATCACGCTGCGGGTCGCGCCAGGCGAGGTCTATGGACTCCTCGGACCAAACGGTGCTGGGAAGTCGACTCTGGTGCGACAGACGATCGGCCTGTTGAAACCGACAACCGGAACGATCACCCTGGGTCCATTCGATCTCGTTGCGGATCCCGATGCCGCGCGCCAACTGTGCTCGTACCTGCCTCAGGCGCAGCTGCCGATCGATTCATTCCGCGTCCGCGAGGCGATCGAACTGGCCGGCCGGATCAGGGGCGGCCGGACGCGAGAGGTCTCGAAGCGCACGGACACGCTCGTCGGGGCGCTCGACATTGGCGAATGGGGCGACACGCTCGGCAAGAACCTGTCTGGTGGCCTCAAACGGTTGGTCGGATTCTGCATGGCGACCGTCTGCCCGGGTCGTGTCGTGATCCTGGACGAGCCGACGAACGACGTCGATCCACTGCGCCGCCGCCTCCTCTGGGAGCAGGTCCGGGAACTCGGCGCCGCGGGATGCGCGGTGCTGCTCGTGACGCACAACGTCCTCGAGGCTGAGAAGTCGGTCGATCGCCTGGCGGTGATCGACCAGGGCCGCGTTGTGGCCGACGGGACCCCGGCGTCGCTCAAGGCGGCCGATCGCTCGCAGCTTCGCCTGCAGGTGGCGCTCGCCCCCGGGATCACGACACCGGCCCTTCCGCCTTGGGCCGGGACGGCAACTCGGGTTGGCCACAATCTCGTGACAACGATCGCAGAGAAGGACGCCGGCGCAGGCATCGCCTGGGCGGCGTCCTTGGTCGATGCCGGCGTCGCCGAGGAATACGCGCTCGGCGCGATGACGTTGGAGGACGCTTACATCCGTCTCACGTCCCACATGTCCGACGACGACGACGAGGCTTCCCTGCGGCGGTGACGACGATTGCACCCCCGAGCAGTGTGCGACGCGGCGCGGCGCGCTGGTGGCGGGACTACATCTCGATGCTCCGGTGGCACCTAGCCAGCCTGCGGATATGGTTCGTGGCGCTCACGGGCGTGCAGGTGCTGACTGGCGCTGGCTTTGTCCTCGGAATCGCGTTGTTCTTCAAGCACATTCCGGTCCGTGCCGCGCTCTTCGTGTCGACGGGCGTGCCCGTTCTCAATTTGCTGATGGTCGGACTGATCCTCGGGCCCCAGCTCGTTGCGGACCAGAAGGCCAACGGAAGCGAGGAGTACCTGCGAACGATACCGGTAGGTCGCCTGGCAACGGCCGGAGCCTGGTACACGGTGTGCCTCGCCGGCGGGGTTCCGGCAATGGTCGTGTCGCTTCTCGTCGCGTGGCTCCGCTACGGCATCCCGCTGCACGTTTCGGTGATGATCGTGCCTGCTGTCGCGCTGACGACATTCACCGGGGCGATGCTCGGTTACGCGCTGGCGCATGCGATCGCCAACCCGATGGCAACCAGGTTGCTCACCCAGCTTTTGGTCTTCGTCATCTTCGGGTTCGCCCCGATCCTGTTCCCGATCGCGCAGATGCCGCGCTGGCTCGGCACACTCAACTGGTGGTTGCCGTTCCGCCACATGGCCGTCGTCGTCCGTGCCGCCTTGACGGCGGGACCGAACTCAGCGGTGCTCGTCGCCTACGGCGTGCTCGGCGCGTGGTCGGTCCTCTGCGTCGCCCTGGCGGGGCGGGCACTTGGACGGCGAGCGTGATTCCCTCCGAACTGCGGTCCGGCGCCGGATACTGGATCACCAGTCTGCGCGCCATGCTGCGGTTTGACTACGGCCGGATGCGCGAGTGGGCGGCGATGTTGGTTCTCATCCAGACGATGATGGGTGCCGGAATGGCGCTCCTGTATGGGTTCTTCTACCCGCACATCACTCCATTGCGCGCGCTGTACATCACAACAGGTGCCCCGACTCTCGCGCTCATCCCGCTCGGCTTCGTCATGCTTCCGGGCAGCGTTGGGCAACAGAAGATCGAGGGCACCTTCGACTACATCTGGGCGCTGCCCGCACCGAGAAGTGCCCAGGCAACATCCACCTTCCTGCTCTACGCACTGCTCGCCTTGCCGGGGACCGTGCTCGCGCTGGTTGTCGCCGCCTGGCGTTACGGAGTGCACCTCTCGCCGTCGCCGCTGCTGCTTCCCGCCGTGTTGCTGTGCGCGCTCATGGCGATAGCCGTGGGGTACGGCATGGCGCTCGCGATATCAGATCCTTTGGTGACAAACCTCGTCACCAACGCACTGATGTTCGTGGTCCTGCTGTTCTCACCGATCGTGTACCCGCCCTCTCAGCTGCCTGGGTGGCTGTTCGCGATTCATCGTGTCCTGCCGTTCTACAACATGGCAGTCGCCATCCGAGCCGGGCTGACAACCGGCATTGTGACTCAGGTAACGACGTCATTCCTCGTTCTCGCCGCGTGGACGGTGGCGGGTTGCGGCGTGATCGCTTGGACAGTGACGCGTCGGCGCTGAGCACAGGATGATCTGGCATCTTCGGCCCGCCGCCGGGACCGCGGTCCCGGCATCGGCGAGCTCGCGGGCTCAGTGGGTGACAAATGGCGGAAGCGGGGGGTCGTCCCGCCGCAGGCGGGCAAGCGCACCAGCGGTGGTGGGCTTCGCGGGCGATGCGTTCTCGACAGATCCCGGCGACATGACCCGACCGGCAGTTCGGCGACGTATTTCGGGTCAATGAGAGACCGCTCTGGCGGCGCTTCCCCGGCCTTGTGGCCGGGCACGAAGGCGAGCCCGAGATCTTGGGCGCGATCCGGGCGCGATCGAACGCGTGATCCCAGGTCGGATGAAACGCGAGAGGTCAGTCACGGCACTTAGGAGAAGCGCTGTGACCAGCGCAAGAGAGCGACAGGTGAGCGAGCGACGGGAATCGAACCCGCGTTCTCAGCTTGGGAAGCTGATGTTCTGCCGCTGAACTACGCTCGCCTGACCGATCGGACGACTCGGAACGCTCACGCGCCTCCGGATCCACCGAGCCGGCGCCGTCACTGTATCGTGCGAACCCAGGATGATCCTTTCCGACAAGTCCATTCGCGAGGCGCTCGCGGCGGGTCGCATCGTCATTGACCCGCTCGACGAAGCCGCCATCCAGCCGTCATCGGTCGATCTCCACGTCGACCGGTACTTCCGGGTCTTCCGGAGCCACACCGAGCGCGTCATCGACGTGAAAAAGGACCAGGAGTCCCTCACCGAGCTCGTGGAGATCAATCCCGAGGAGCCGCTGATCCTGCATCCGGGGGAGTTCGTGCTGGGCTCGACGCTCGAGCGGGTGGTGCTGGGGGACGATCTCGTCGGTCGCCTCGAGGGCAAGTCGGGGCTCGGCCGGTTGGGTCTGCTCATCCATTCGACGGCCGGATTCGTCGACCCGGGATTCGCGGGGCACCTCACCCTGGAGCTGTCGAACGTCGCCAGCCTGCCGATCACCGTCTACCCGGGGATGAAGATCGGCCAGATCAGCTTCCTCCTGATGACGTCACCGGCCGAGCGTCCCTACGGGTCGGCATCGCTTCGCTCGAAGTACCAGAACCAGCGCGGCCCGACACCGAGCCGTTACTTCGAGAACTTCCGCGAGGAACCCGACCGCTAGGCGCCCGGTGGCGGCGTGCCCGCCGGCCACCGTGACGTGAGCGGCTCAGCCCGCCTGGCGGGCGACCGCCTCCGCAGCCGCGCGGATCGCCTCGGGGTCGCCGAGGTAGCGGGCCGAGACGGTGTGCAGTTTGTCGTCGAGCTCGTAGACGCGCGGCACGCCGGTCGGGATGTCGAGCCCGACGATGTCGTCGTCGCTGATGTGCTCGAGGTACTTGGCGAGCGCCCGCAGGCTGTTGCCGTGGGCGACGACGAGCACCGTGCGACCCTCCAGGAGGTCCTTGCCGATGCGGTCCTCGAAGTAGGGGACCATGCGTCGCACGACGTCGGCGAGGCATTCCGAGCCCGGCAGCGCGTCCGGCGGGACGTCGGCGTAGCGGGGGTCGTTCACGGGGTGGTTCGGGTCGTCGAGGGCCACGGGGTCGGGCGGGGTGAGGTAGCCCCGGCGCCACGCCTTCACCTGGTCGGCGCCGAAACGCTCGGCGGCCTCTTTCTTGTTCATCCCCTGGAGCTTGCCGTAGTGGCGCTCGTTCAGCCGCCAGTGCCGCTGTACCGGCAGGTAGCTGCGGCCGGCGACGGAAAGTGCGAGGTCGCACGTGCGGACGGCACGGGTGAGCACGGAGGTGTGGACCACGTCGATGACAAGGCCGGGTTCGGCGGCCAGCAGGGCGCCGGCGGCCCGGGCCTCGTCCTCTCCTTTCGGTGAGAGGTCGACATCGGTCCAGCCGGTGAACAGGTTCGACGCATTCCACAGGCTCTCGCCGTGGCGGAGGATCACGAGGGTGTGCACCGGCTCAGGGTAGCGAGCGCGACGGGAGCCCGGGGGACGGGACGTGCCGATGGTGTGGCGACGACGGGTGTCCCCGGCCCGCCCCGGCGCGCGGAGCGAGGATCTTGCCGACTAGAAAGTCGTGACCAGGTGTTTTGTATCTCGCGAACAAAGTTGACAACAAGACACTTAGCTTTGCTATTCTTTATGTCAACAGACCGGGTGGCTGATGGCTGTCACGCCACGAGCCGCCCGGACAGGTCATCACAACAGTGGAGGCAGGACGAATGGCAAAGGCGGTCGGTATCGACCTCGGGACGACGAACTCGGTCGTGAGCGTCCTCGAAGGCGGGGAGCCAACGGTCATCCCCAACGCGGAGGGGGGTCGCACGACCCCGTCGGTCGTCGCCTTCGCGAAGTCCGGCGAGGTGCTCGTCGGCGAGGTCGCGAAGCGTCAGGCGATCACGAACCCGGACCGCACGATCCGCTCGGTGAAACGGCAGATGGGTTCGAGCTGGTCGATCGACATCGACGGCAAGGCCTACACCGCGCAGGAGATATCCGCCCGGATCCTCCAGAAGCTGAAGCGCGACGCCGAGGCGTTCCTCGGCGACTCGGTGAACCAGGCCGTGGTCACCGTGCCGGCGTACTTCGACGACGCCCAGCGCACCGCGACGAAAGAGGCCGGCCAGATCGCGGGACTCGAGGTCCTGCGGATCATCAACGAGCCGACGGCTGCGGCCCTTGCCTACGGTCTGGACAAGGAGGGCGCCGACCAGACGATCCTCGTGTTCGACCTCGGTGGCGGGACGTTCGACGTCTCGGTGCTCGAGATCGGTGAGGGCGTCTTCGAGGTCAAGTCGACCTCGGGCAACACCCACCTCGGCGGTGACGACTGGGACCAGCGGGTCATGGACTGGCTCGTGAAGTCGTTCAAGGACACCGAAGGCGTCGACCTGTCGAACGACAAGATGGCGTTGCAGCGCCTGAAGGAGGCTGCCGAGAAGGCCAAGATCGAGCTGTCCGCCGTCCAGGAGACGACGATCAACCTGCCGTTCATCACCGCGACCTCGGACGGACCCAAGCACCTCGACATCAAGCTCACGCGTGCGAAGTTCGAGGAGCTCACCGAGGACCTCGTCCAGGCGTGCCGTGGCCCGTTCGAGCAGGCGATGAAGGACGCCGGTCTCAAGAACTCCGACATCCACCACGTCATCCTGGTGGGCGGTTCGACACGCATGCCCGCCGTCCAGCAGCTCGTCCGCGAGATGTCCGGCAAGGAGGCCCACAAGGGCGTCAACCCGGACGAGGTCGTCGCCGTCGGCGCGGCGATCCAGGCCGGTGTGCTGAAGGGCGAGGTCAAGGACATCCTGCTCCTCGACGTGACGCCGCTCAGCCTTGGGATCGAGACGAAGGGCGGCATCATGCACCGCCTCATCGAACGGAACTCGACGATCCCGACGAAGCGTTCCGAGGTCTTCACCACGGCCGAGGACAACCAGCCGTCCGTCGAGATCCACGTGCTGCAGGGTGAGCGCGAGATGGCGATGTACAACAAGACGCTCGGCAAGTTCCAGCTCGTCGACCTCCCCCCGGCGCCGCAGGGCATCCCGCAGATCGAGGTCACCTTCGACATCGACGCCAACGGCATCGTGCACGTCTCGGCGAAGGACCGCGCGACGAGCAGGGAGCAGTCGATGACGATCACCGGCCAAACCTCGCTGCCCCGGGACGAGATCGAGCGGATGGTCCGGGACGCCGACCAACACGCCGCCGACGACCGGCGGCGCAAGGAGGAGGCGGAGACGCGCAACCAGGCGGACACCCTCGTCCACCGCACCGAGAAGCTTCTGAAGGACGAAGGCCCGAAGTTCACCGGCGACGAGAAGGACCGCGTCGAGACGGCGCTGAAGGGTCTGAAGGAGGCCCTCGCCGGCACGAGCGTCGAGGCGATCCGATCGGCCTCCGACGCCCTCCTGTCGGCGTCACAGGCCTTTGCCCAGCGCCTGTACGAGCAGGCCTCGGCCCAGGCGTCGGCGCCCGGGGCGGGCGGCTCGTCGGAGGCCTCGGGGACGCCGCCGACAGACGACGAGGTTGTCGACGCCGAGATCGTCGATGACGCGGGGTCCTCCGAGGCATGACCGGGGACCACCCGCACGACGAGCCGGGGCCGGATGAGCCCCGGTCGCCCGACGACGAACGGGTAGCCGGCGTCGCCGAGGACCCGGGACGGGAGGCCGAGGACGCCGAGACCCTCGTCGCGCTCGCCGAGATGACTGCCGAGCGTGACGAGTACCTCGATGCGCTCCGCCGCCTCCAGGCGGAGTTCGAGAACTTCCGGAAGCGAACGATGCGCCAGCAGACCGACCTGTTGGGGCGGGCGTCGGAAGGCGTCGTGGAACGGCTCTTCCCGGTGCTCGACGCGCTCGATCTCGCCCTCGCCCACGTCGGGGAGGAGGAGGTGACCGCGGAGCATCTGCAGAGCGCGCTCGGGCAGATCAACGCGCTGCTGCGTGACACGCTCGCCTCAGAGGGTCTCGAGAGGATCGACGCCTCCGACGTCCTTTTCGACCCGACGATCCACGACGCCGTGGCCCACATCCCCCGCGAGCGGTTGGAGGGGACCGACACCGAGAACGGGACCGACACCGAGGACGGTGTGCGGGTCTTCGAGGTCATGCGTGCGGGCTACCGCCTGAAAGGGCGGGTACTGCGACCCGCGATGGTGATGGTGAAGGGCTAGGGGTCGCGTGGCACCCCAACGGGAGTGGTTCGAAACCGACTACTACCAGGTTCTCGGCGTCCGCCCGGACGCGCCCGAGAAAGAGGTCACGCGGGCCTACCGCAAGCTCGCCAAGCAGCACCATCCGGATACCAATCCCGGCCACGAGGAGCGTTTCAAGGAGATCTCCGCCGCCTACGACGTGCTCGGCGACCCGGACAAGCGCAAGGAATACGACGAGGTGCGCCGGCTGGGGGCCGGCGGCCCGGGATTCGCGCCGCCCGGCGGGTTCAACTTCAACATCGACGACCTGTCCGACCTGTTCGGCGGGATCTTCCGCTCGGGTGGCGGACGGCGTCGCGGCGGGTCGGCCGCGGCACCCCGCCGGGGAGGGGACGTCGAAGCCGAGCTGCACCTCGACTTCGCTGAAGCCGTCGAGGGCGTTGTGACGACGGTGAACGTCACGACCCCGGTGGCGTGTCACACCTGCGGAGGATCGGGGTCGAAGCCGGGGACGATGCCCGTTGTCTGCCCGCGCTGTGGCGGTACGGGGGTGGTCAACGACAACCAGGGGCTCTTCTCGCTGGCGACGACGTGCACGGAATGCCACGGGCGGGGGACGAAGGTCTCAGACCCGTGCGCGACGTGCTTCGGGACCGGGCTCGAGCGCCGCGAGCGCCGGGTGCGGGTGCGCGTCCCCGCCGGTGTCGAGGACGGCAAACGGATCCGGGTGAAGGGCCGTGGCGAGCCGGGCCGTGACGGGGGTCCCGCCGGCGACCTCCTCGTCACGCTCCACGTCACGCCGCACCCGCTCTTCGGCCGGCGCGGGCGTGACCTCACGCTCGCCGTCCCGGTCACCTACCCCGAGGCGGCGCTGGGCGCGACCATCACCGTGCCCTCCCTCGAGCGCCCCGTGACACTGAAGATCCCGCCGGGGACGAGGACCGGCCAGGTCCTTCGCCTCCGGGGCAAGGGGCTCCAGCACGGGTCGCAGGCCGGGGACCTCCTGGTCACGGTCGAGGTCCTCGTGCCGGCGAAGCTCACCGAGCCCGAACGCAAGGCGATCGAGGCCCTCGCCCAGGCCGCGCCCGCCTCGCCGCGGGCTCACCTGGGGGTGTGAGCGGTGGCACCCCTCCGGGGCCCCCGCCCGTTGCCGCGGGCCGTCTACGTGATCTCGATCGCCGCCGAGCTCGCCGGCGTCCACCCGCAGACGCTGCGGATCTACGAGCGCCGGGGCCTGATCGACCCCGAGAGGACCGGGGGCGGGAGCCGGCGCTACTCCGACGCGGACATCGCACAGCTCCGGCGGATCCAGGAGCTCACGACGGCCGGGGTGAACCTCGAGGGCGTGCGGCGGATCCTCGCGCTCGAGGCCGAGGTGGGCCGGCTGCAGGCTGAACTCGTCGCCGCCCAGGCGGCCGCGCTCGAGGCCGTGCGGCGGATCCACCGGGAGTACCGCAGGGATCTCGTCCCGGCCCGGGGGGAGCACCTCCCGGCACCGCGACGCAGCTGACGACGGGGAAGACACGATGGCACCCGACCCGAACCGCTGGACGCTGAAGACCCAGGAGGCCCTCGCCGAGGCAACACGCCACGCCGCCGACGCGCACCACGCCGAGGTGACCCCCGCCCACGTGCTGGTGGCCTCGCTCGGCCAGGCCGACGGCCTCGCGCCGGGACTGCTCGAGCGCATGGGCGTCGACCCCGCGACGACGGTTGCGCGGCTCAGATCGGCCCTCGAGCACCTCCCCCGGGCCTACGGCGGCCAGGCACCGCAACTCGCCAAGTCGACGATCGAGGCCCTCGAGCTTTCCGACAGGATCCGCCGGGAGATGGGCGACGACTACCTCTCGCTCGAGCACCTGCTGCTCGCGCTCGCCGACGAGCTGGGTGTGGACCGGGCGAAGCTGCTGGAGGCAATCCGCCAGGTGCGCGGCTCGCACCGCGTGACCTCGCAGGACCCGGAGGACACCTACCGCGCCCTCGAGCGCTACGGGCGCGATCTCACGGAGCTCGCGCGCCGCGGCAAGCTCGATCCCGTCATCGGCCGGGACGAGGAGATCCGCCGGGTGATCCAGGTGCTCTCCCGGCGCACGAAGAACAACCCGGTCCTCATCGGCGAGCCCGGCGTCGGCAAGACCGCGATCGTCGAGGGCCTCGCCAACCGGATCGTCGAGTCCGACGTGCCCGAGGGCATGCGCAGCAAGCGCATCGTCGCCCTCGACCTTTCGGCGATGGTCGCCGGCGCGAAGTACCGCGGGGAGTTCGAGGAACGGCTGCGCGCGGTGCTGCGCGAGATCGTCGATTCCGAGGGCGAGGTCATCACCTTCCTCGACGAGCTCCACACGATCGTGGGCGCCGGGGCGGCCGAGGGGGCGATGGACGCCGGGAACATCATCAAGCCGATGCTCGCCAGAGGCGAGCTCCACCTCATCGGGGCGACGACGCTCGACGAGTACCGGAAGCACATCGAAAAAGACGCCGCCCTGGAGCGCCGCTTCCAGCCGATCCTCGTCGGCCCGCCCTCGGTCGAGAACACGATCGCGATCCTGCGCGGCCTGAAGGAGCGCTACGAGGTCCACCACGGCGTACGGATCCAGGACGCCGCGCTCGTCGCCGCGGCGGTGCTGTCGGACCGCTACGTGACCGGCCGGTTCCTCCCGGACAAGGCGATCGACCTGGTCGACGAGGCGGCGAGCCGGCTGCGCATCGAGATCGACTCGATGCCGACCGAGATCGACGTCATCACGCGCCGGATCCGCCAGGTGGAGATCGAACAGGTCGCCCTCGCCAAGGAGACGGACCCCGTCTCGATCGAACGCCGCCGGGGCATCGAGTCCGAGCTCGCCGACCTGCACGACACCGAGCGCGCCATGACGGCGCACTGGCAGGCCGAGAAGGACGCCATCGGCTCCATCCGGGAACTGAAGGGTCGGCTCGAGGAGCGCCGCGGTGAGGCCGAGCGCTTCGTGCGCGACGGCGACCTCGGCGGGGCCGCGGCGATCCGTTACGGCGAGATCCCCGGTATCGAGGCGCAGATCGAGACGGCGACCGCCAAGCTCGCCGGGCTGCAGGCGGGCCAGCGCATGCTGAAGGAGGAGGTCGACGCCGAGGACATCGCCGAGGTCGTCTCACGCTGGACCGGAGTGCCGGTCGGCCGTCTGATGGAGGGCGAGGTCGCCAAGCTCGTCCGGATGGAGGAGGTCCTCCACCAACGCGTCGTCGGCCAGGACCAGGCGGTCACGGTGGTCGCCAACGCCATCCGGCGCAGCCGGGCGGGCCTCGCGGACCCGCAGCGGCCGATCGGCTCGTTCCTCTTCCTCGGCCCGACCGGGGTCGGCAAGACCGAACTCGCCCGGGCACTCGCCGAGTTCCTGTTCGACGACGAACGGGCGATGATCCGCCTCGACATGGGTGAGTACCAGGAGAAGCACACGGTCGCCCGCCTTGTCGGCGCCCCCCCGGGCTACGTCGGCTACGAGGAGGGTGGGCAACTCACCGAGGCCGTGCGGCGCCGGCCCTACTCGGTCGTGCTGCTCGACGAGATCGAGAAGGCGCACCAGGACGTCTTCAACGTGTTGCTGCAGGTGCTCGACGACGGGCGGCTCACCGACGGCCAGGGGCGCACCGTCGACTTCACGAACACGGTGCTCGTCATGACCTCGAACCTGCAAGGAGAGCCGATCGACTTCTTCAAGCCGGAGTTCGTCAACCGCATCGACGAGATCGTGCGGTTCCGCGAGCTCGACCGCGCCGACGTCGACGCGATCGTCGACATCCAGCTCGCCGTGCTCGGCAAGCGGCTCGCCGACCGCGACCTCCGCCTCGAGGTCTCGCCGCCGGCGAGGGCGTTGCTCGCCGAGCGGGGCTACGACCCGCAGTTCGGTGCCCGGCCGGTGCGGCGGGTCATCCAGCGCGATCTCGGCGATCCCCTGGCGCTCGCCCTTCTCGAGGGCCGCTATCCCGACGGGGCGGTCGTGCGCGTCGACGCGGTCGACGGGAAGTTTTCCTTCAACTAGGGCCAATTCGGCCGATTACCAGGTTTGCTGGCACTGGCCGGTAGGATCGGGGCGGTCGAGCCGGAGGGGAGCCTGGTGCCCGCGACCGTCGTGGTCGGTACCCAATGGGGCGACGAGGGGAAGGGGAAGCTGACCGACCTTCTCGCCCGCGGCATGCGGCTCGTCGTGCGTTATCAGGGCGGCCACAACGCGGGTCACACGATCGTCGTCGGTGGCGAGACCTTCGCCCTCCAGCTCATCCCGAGCGGCGTGCTCTACCCCGAAACCGTGCCGGTCATCGGCAACGGCGTCGTCGTCGACCCGGCGGTCCTCGTCGCCGAGTGCGACGCGCTCGGGGCCCGCGGCGTCGACACGAGCCGGTTGGTCGTCTCGGGCAACGCCCACCTGATCATGCCGTACCACTACGAGATCGACCGGGCGACGGAACGTTCGCTCGGCAAGAACAAGCTCGGCACGACCAAACGCGGCATCGGGCCGGCCTACGCGGACAAGGCGGCCCGCATCGGCCTGCGGGTCCAGGACCTGCTGGACGAGAAGATCTTCCGCCAGAAGCTCGACGTGGCGCTGCGCGAGAAGAACCTCGTGCTCGCCAAGGTCTTCAACCGGCTCGCCCTCGACGGGCGGGAGATCACGCGCCTTTACCTCGAAGAGCTCGCGCCGCGCATCGCGCCGATGATCGGCGACACCGTCGGACTCGTGCACGAGGCGCTGGACGCCGGCGAGAACGTCATGCTCGAGGGGGCGCAGGCGACGTTTCTCGACCTCGACCACGGCACCTACCCCTACGTCACGTCGTCGAACCCGACTGCGGGGGGCGCCTGTACCGGGAGCGGGATCGGGCCCCGGGACATCAACCGCGTCGTGGGGATCGCCAAGGCCTACCTGACCCGCGTCGGTGCCGGGCCGTTCCCGACCGAGGTCGATGGCGAACTCGCCGACACGCTCGTCGAGCGCGGGCACGAGTACGGCACCAACACGGGGCGCCGCCGCCGCCCGGGCTGGCTCGACCTCGTCATGCTCCGACACGCGGTGCGGCTGAACTCCGTCTCGGAGATCGCCCTCACCAAGCTCGACGTGCTCTCCGCCTTCGAGAGCGTCAAGGCCTGCGTCGCTTACGAGTACGAGGGCGAGCGCCTGACCGGCTTCCCCTACCACCAGTCCGTGCTCCATCGGGTGCGGCCGGTCTACGAGCAGCTGCCGGGCTGGGGCGACGACCTCTCCCGGGCGACAAAGACAGGTGACCTGCCGGCCGCGGCCCGCGACTACGTCCGCATGATCGCCGAGTACGCCAAGGTGCCGGTCACCTACGTGGGCGTCGGACCCGGCCGGGAGCAGTACGTGCGGTTCGCGGCGTGAACGTTTGCGTCGTCGGGTCAGGCGCCCGGGAACACGCCCTCGCCCTCGCCTGTGCGCGCACGGCCGACGTCGTCGTGACGCCGGGGAACCCCGGGATCCAGGGCCGATCCCCCGAGGGGCACACGCTCGAGTCCCGCACCGCGCCCCCCGAGGAGATCGAGGCCGACCTCTACGTCATCGGGCCCGAGGCACCGCTCGTCGCCGGCCTCGCCGACCGCCTGCGGGGACTCGGCGGGCTCGTGTTCGGTCCCGGGGCGGACGGTGCCCGGCTCGAGGGCTCGAAGGCGTACATGAAAGAGCTCGCCGCCGCCGCCGGTGTGCCGACCGCCCGTTTCGCCGTGTTCGAGCGCCCCGATGACGCGCTCGCCCACCTGCGCGCCGCCGCCGGCCCGTACGTGATCAAGACGGACGGACTCGCCGCCGGCAAGGGGGTGCTCGTCACCTCCGACCGCGCCGCGGCGGAGGCGGACGTCGTGGCGAAGCTGTCGGGGGAGGCGTACGGCGCGGCGGGGCGGCGTGTCGTGATCGAGGAGGCGCTCGTCGGCCGGGAGGCGTCGCTGCTGGCCGTCTGCGACGGGGAGCGCGCTCTCGCGCTCCCGGTGGCGCGGGACTACAAGCGCGCCCTCGACGGCGACCTCGGCCCGAACACCGGCGGCATGGGCGCCTGCTCGCCCGTCACCTTCGTCGAGGACAAGACCGTCGACGAGGCGATGGACCGGATCGTGCTGCCGACGCTTCGTGAGCTGCGTCGCCGGGGAATCGACTACAAAGGCGTCCTCTACGCGGGGCTGATGCTCGGCGACGACGGGCCGCAGCTCGTCGAGTTCAACGTGCGCTTCGGCGACCCCGAGACCGAGGTCGTGCTACCCCGCATGGCGGGGGATTGCACGGGGCTCCTCGCCGCGGCCGCCGGGGGGAGGGTTCCCGACGGGGTCGCGTGTGCGCCGACCGCCGCCGTCTGTGTCGTCGCTGCCGCCGCGGGCTACCCGGCCAACCCGCGACGCGGGGATGTGATCGGTGGTCTCGACGCGGCCGGTGCCGTCGAAGGGGTGACCGTCCTGCACGCCGGGACCCGCCGAGATGCCGACGGCACACTGCGGACCGATGGCGGGCGGGTGCTCGCCGTGACGGCGGTCGCGCCGACGATTGGTGCGGCCCGGCAGCGGGCCTATGAGGCGATCGGTGCCGTCGAGATCGAGGGCGTCCAATATCGGGGGGATATCGCGGACCCCGAGGAAGTCAGGAGCACGCCTTGATCGAGCGTTACGCACTGCCGGAGATGGCAGCGTTGTTCAGCGACGAGACGCGGCTCGCGCTCTGGCTCGAGATCGAGCTCCTCGCGGTCGAGGGGTGGTCCGAGGTCGGCGTCGTGTCGCCCGCCGCGGCCGCGGTCGTCCGGCGGCGCGCACCCGTGGTCGACGCGGCTTTCGTCGCGGCGGTCGCAGAGCGCGAACGCGTGACAGACCACGACGTCGCCGCCTTCGTCGACGTGGTCGGGAGGGCGATCGGCCCCCCCGAGAGCGCCTGGATCCACTACGGGCTCACGTCGTCCGACGTCGTCGACTCGGCCCTCTCGGTGACGCTGTGTCGCGCCGCCGACCTCCTCATCGGCGCCGCCGACGGTCTCGCCGGGGCACTCGCACGCCGCGCGGTCGAGTTCGCCGGGACGCCGATCGTCGGCCGCACCCACGGCATGCATGCCGAGCCGACGACGTTCGGGGCGAAACTCGCCCTGTTCGCGTTGCAGGTCGAGCGCGACCGGGTCCGACTGGAACAGGCCCGCGCCGCGGTGGCCGTTGGCAAGCTCTCCGGCGCGGTCGGGACGTACTCGAACGTCGACCCGGGGGTCGAGGCGCACGTCTGTGCGGCGCTCGGGCTGACGCCGACCCCGGCGAACCAGGTGATCTCCCGCGACCGGCACGCGCAGTTCCTCTACGCCGTCGCGTCGACGGGGGCCACGATCGAGGCGATCGCCGTGGAGCTCCGGCATCTGCAGCGCAGCGAGGTCGCCGAGGTCGAGGAGGCCTTCGGCTCGGGACAGAAGGGCTCCTCGGCGATGCCGCACAAGCGGAACCCGATCACCGCCGAGCGCCTGGTCGGCATCGCGCGTCTGCTGCGCGGCTATCTCGTCGCCGGACTGGAGGACGTCGCCCTCTGGCACGAGCGGGACATCTCGCACTCGTCGGCCGAACGGATCATCCTGCCGGACGCCAGCCAGCTCTGCTACTACGCGCTGACGCGCGCGGCCCGCCTCGTCGACGGGCTCGTCGTGCATGCCGACCGCATGCGGGAGAACCTGCTCGAGGGCTCGTACGGGCTGGTCTTCTCGCAGCCTGTCCTGCTCGCGCTGGTCGGCGCCGGCCTCGACCGGGACGCCGCCTACGCGATCGTCCAGCGTGACGCCCACCTTGCCGCAGCCGAGCGGCGCCCGTTCCGGGCCGTGCTCGAGGCGGACGGGGAGCTCGCCGCCGTGCTCGGCGCCGACCGGGTCGCCACGGTCCTCGACGGGGCGTTCGACCTCGAGCGAGCGCTTCGGCACGCCCATCGCATCACCGACGCCGTGCGGGAGGTGGGGCGGTGACCCTCGAGCTCGTCTGCTCGGGCAAGGTGCGCGACGTCTTCGACGTCGGCGACGGCCTACTCCTGATGGTCGCCTCCGATCGGATCTCGGCCTACGACTACGTATTCGACAAGCCCGTGCCGGACAAGGGACGGGTGCTGACGGCGATGACGGCATATTGGGCCGGTGAGCTGGCCCCGCTCGCCCCGACGCACCTCGTGACCGCCGACCCCGCCTGCTTCCCCGCCGAGGCGCGTGGCTGGCCCGGCCTCGCCGGCCGGGGAATGCTCGTCCGGCGGGCCGAGATGCTGCCGATCGAGTGCATCGTGCGCGGCTACCTCGCCGGCTCGGCCTGGCGGGAGTACCAGCGTGACAACACGATGCACGGCGAACCGCTGCCCACGGGCCTGCTGGAGGCGTGCCGCCTGCCGGCGCCGGTGTTCACGCCGTCGACGAAGGCCGCCACGGGCCATGACGAGAACATCTCGTTTGCCGCGGCCGCGGGGCTGATCGGCGCCAGCCTCGCCGGCCGGGTGCGCGAGCTGTGCGTCGCGGCCTACGAGTTGGCTGCCCGTTCGGCGCTCGGCCGGGGCGTCATCATCGCCGACACGAAGTTCGAGCTCGGGTTGGTCGGCGGCGAACTCACAATCTGCGACGAGATCATCACCCCGGACTCCTCCCGCCTGTGGGACGCTAGAGCCTGGGTTCCGGGTCGGACACCGTCCTCGTACGACAAACAGCCGATGCGCGACTGGGCCGCCGCGACCGGCTGGGACATGGCGTCGCCGCCCCCGCCGTTGCCTGACGAGGTCGTCGTGTCGGCGCGGGCGCGCTATGTCGAGGCCTATGAACGGATCACCGGGCTACGGCTCGCCGATTGGTGGGGCAACGGAGGGGAAACGTGAACTACGACATCATCGTGGAGATCCGCAGCCTCGTCGGGCTCGCCGACCCCGAGGGGCTCGCGATCGAGCGGGCGCTGCCCTCACTCGGCTTCGACGGGGTGCAGGGCGTCCACGTGGGCAAGGTCTTCCGCTTCTCGGTCGAGGCGCCGACCGAGGCGGTCGCGCGGAGGACGGCCGAGGAGATGTGTGAGCGGCTGCTCGCCAACCCGGTGATCGAGACCGCCGAGATCCGCGTCGTCGCCGGCTCCCCGGGGATCCCGGCATGACGGCTGAGATCGGCATCATCCGTTTCCCCGGTTCGAACTGCGAGTTCGACGTCGCCCGGGCGCTGTCGGCGCTCGGCGCGTCGACCGAGATCATCTGGCACGGCGCCGACACCATCGGGGACGTCGGCGCCGTCGTCATCCCCGGAGGCTTCGCGCACGGCGACTACCTGCGACCCGGCGCGATCGCGCGCTTCTCGCCGGTCATGCGGGCGGTCGCCGACTTCGCCGAGGAAGGCGGTCCCGTCCTCGGGATATGCAACGGTTTCCAGGTGCTGACGGAGGCGGGTCTGCTGCCGGGAGCCCTCACGCGCAACGTCGGGCTGCGCTTCATCTGCCGGACCGTGGAGTGCACGGTGGAGTCGGTCGCGAGCGTGCTTACCGGGCGGGGCATGTCCGGCGAGGTGCTGCGGCTGCCCATCAACCACTACGAGGGCAACTACACGTGCGACGCGGCGACGCTGGCCGCAATAGAGGCCGCCGGCCAGGTCGTGCTCCGCTACCGGGAGAACCCGAACGGCGCGCTGCACGCGATCGCCGGTGTCGCCAACAAGGAGGGCAACGTCGTCGGTCTCATGCCGCACCCCGAGCGCGCCTCGGATCCCCTCGGCGTCGGTACGGACGGGGTCGTGCTCTTCGAGTCGCTGCTCGAGGCAGCCCAGGAGTGGCAGTCCGCCGGCCGGCGTTCCGAGCCGGCGGAAGCGGCGAGCTAGGCCCCGGCGCTCCGGTGGACGCCCGCGCGCCGCAACACCTCGGCGGGGACCCCCGCCTCGCGCCACGTCGCGTAGTCGATGCCCTTGCGGGTGCCGTACTCGGCGGCGGCGGCGACGAAGTCCTTCTCGAGGGCGGAGATGTCGTCGGGGCCGCTCCCGGTCGCAAGGCGCGCCTCGATGCTCTTGCGGTGCTGGATGAGGTGGAGCCGCTGCAGCGGGTCGGCGTCTTTCAGGCGGGTGGAGATGTCGTTCAGCTGCTTGCGGAGCGACTCGGCGCTCGGTCGGCGCCCGCGCCGCGGGCGGTTCCGCTCCAGGGCCTCCAGGTAACGTCGCACGGCCAGGCCCTGTACCCGGCCCGCTGCGAGCGCCGCCTTGTGCTCCGACGTCATCGAGGTTCGCTTCCTTGGGGGTGTCATGACCTCACTATGGCCGAGGAAGCGTTCGAATGCAATTCCTTAATGCAGGTAGCTGGGATTCTCCATTTCGTGACACCGTGTGGAAGGGGTAGAAGGCGTTGAACGTCTCCGCCGATCGTGCAGAATCTCACGACCTGGAACGTCATCGGAGCCTCGGACTTACCGACGACGAGTACGGGATGATCGTAAGGATTCTGGGTCACGCGCCGACCGACACGGAACTCGCGATGTACTCCGTGATGTGGAGCGAGCACTGTTCGTACAAGTCGTCTCGGGTCCACCTCGCACGGCTGCCGACCAAGGCGCCCCACGTGCTCGTGGGTCCTGGTGAGAACGCCGGAGTCATTGACGTGGGCGACGGGATCGCCGTCGCGATGCGGATCGAAAGCCACAACCACCCTTCGTATATAGAGCCGTACCAGGGGGCGGCGACCGGTGTCGGGGGGATCCTCCGCGACATCTTCACGATGGGGGCGCGGCCCATTGCGGTCATGGATGCGCTTTTCTTTGGCTTGCCTGATGACGCGCGGAGCCGGTACATCCTCGACGGAGTCATACGCGGTGTTGCCGGCTATGGGAACGCGGTCGGGGTACCGACCGTGGGGGGTCAGATCACGTTCGATTCGACCTACCGGTCGAATCCGCTCGTCAACGTCTTCTGCCTCGGCGTGCTGCCGATATCCCGTCTCGCGCTCTCTTCGGCTTCGGGGGTGGGAAACCTCGCCGTACTGCTGGGCTCGGCCACGGGGCGAGACGGCATCGGTGGCGTGAGCGTGCTGGCCTCGGCGGGCTTCGCCGAGGCGGATGCGGCGGGCCAGTCCACGAAGCGCCCGAGCGTCCAGATCTCCGACCCGTACGAGGAGAAGCGGCTGATCGAAGCCTGTCTCGAGCTCCTCGACGCCGGTCTCGTGGTGGGCATTCAGGACCTGGGTGGTGCCGGCCTGTCGTGTGCCACGAGCGAGACGGCGGCGCACGCCCGCCTCGGCATGGACGTCGACGTCTCCCGCGTGCCGCGGCGCGAGCCGCACATGAGCCCGGTCGAGGTGATGACCAGCGAGAGCCAGGAGCGGATGCTGGCGATCGTCACGCCCGAATCACTCGCCGCCGTGCAGGAGGTCTGTGACCGCTGGGAGGTCGCCGCGACGGCGATCGGTGTCGTCACCGAACCGGACGCGGCGGGCATCGGCCGGCTGCGGATCCTCGACGGCCCCGGGGGCGAGGTCGTGGCCGACGTCCCGGCCTCCTCGCTCGCCGACGACGCCCCCCGCTACGACCGGCCGGCGGCGCCGCCGGCGGACCTCGTCGAGCGGCGTGCCGACGACCCCTCGCGGCTGCCCGCGCCCTCGGACCCGGGCGGCGACCTGCTGGAGCTCCTCGCCGACCCGGCTCCCGTCTACCGCCAGTACGACCACCAGCTGTTTCTGAACACGGTGATCGGCCCGGGCGAGGGGGACGCCACGGTCCTAAAGCTCGCCGCGCCCGGGCTCCCCTGGGAGGGAAAGGCGCTCGCGATGAGTGTCGACGGGAACCCCGGGTGGTGCGCCGTCGACCCGCGCGCCGGTACCGCGGCGACCGTCGGCGAGTCGGCGCTCAACGTCTCGTGCGCCGGCGCGATCCCGCTCGCCCTCGTGAACTGTCTGAACTTCGGCAATCCGGAGCATCCCGAGGTGATGTGGCAGCTCTCGGAGGCGATCGACGGCATGGCGCAGGCCTGTGAGGCGCTCGCCATCCCGGTCATCGGCGGCAACGTCTCGCTCTACGACGAGTCCGGGGGACGCGACATCGACCCGACCCCGGTCATCGCCGTCGTCGGGTTGCTCGGGCGGATCGTGCGCAAGCCGCCGGTCCCGGGGTGGCATCCCGGCGACTCCCTCGTCGTCCTCGGCCCGCCGCCCGGCGGGCTCGCGGGGTCGCGCTGGGCGAGATCGGTGGCGGGCTGCGCCGGCGGTGTGCTGGCGCCGGTCGACCTGGTGTCACACCGGGAGCTGTGCCGGTTCGTCCGTGAGCTCGTCGCCCGCGAGGTCCAGGAGGACGATCCGCCGCGGCTTGTGCGCGGACTGCACGACGTCGCCGACGGAGGTCTCGGCGTCGCCCTCGCCGAGTGTGCGCGGGCCTCCCGCACGGGCGCCGAGGTGGACGGCATCGCCGACCACGGCGGTCTTTTCGCCGAGCTCCCGGCCCGCGTCCTGGTCGCGACACGCTTTCCCGACGAGCTCTGCCGGCTCGCGGCGGACGCCGGGCTCGGCGCCCGGGTGATCGGGGTGGCGGGCGGAGAGCGTCTTGTCGTGCACGGCCTCGTCGACCTCGGTCTCGACGAGCTCGACACGGCGAGCGGCGGGATCGCGGCGGTGCTCGAAGTCCGACCGCTCGTCTAGCGGCATTCCTGCCCTGACCCCGTCGGGCGGCGGGCGGCGCGCCCGGTGGGCCCGGTCGCCAGACCTTCGTGTGGCTCGTCGACCGATGGCGGTTCGGGCGGGGCCGCTGACTCAGACGGGTACCCGCCCGGTGGGGCCACCAACGGCGACATCGTCCGTTGTCCACTGTGGTGGACAACCCTGGGGAGAATTACAGGGCTGTGATGCGGTCAGCGGTAGCGGGTCGACATCAGGCCGCCCGCCATGATGGCGAGGATGGCACCCAGCGTGTACCAGTTCGCCGGGCTGTGGGGCAGGGCGCCGATGTAGTTCAGCACGATGACGAGGACGCCCAGGACGAGCAGGCCGAGCAGCAGCCAGGGGTACCATCTCGGGCTCCGCTTGACCTGCCGCGGGATCGGCGGGGTGTAGCGGCCGGTGGCCTCGCGACCCTTGGGTGTCGTCCGTCCGTGTCCCTGTCCCCGAGCCTTCGCTTTGGTTGCCACGGAGCCCGAGGATACTGACCGCGGGGCCCTGGCGCGGAGACGGTGACCGACCCGCTGTGCCCGGCTTCATCGCGGGCCCGGGACGGTCCCAGACGTCTACGTGGACGGTGGCAGGTTCGTCGTGGTGGTCGTCGTGGTCGTGGTGGTCGTCGTCGTGGTCGAGTTCGACACCGCGACGTACAGCGTCACCAGGCGGCCGGGTTTGACCAATTGGCCCCCCCCGGGCTGCTCCTTGACGATGAGGCCGACCTCGGAAGGCGAGCTCACCGTCATCGGGACGATCACGGAGGTCAGCCCGGCGTTCTTGATGTCCGTCTGGGCCTGCTCGAGCGTTTCGCCAATGACGTAAGGGATTCCGATGAGCGAACCCGACGAGATGACGAGGTTCACGGCAGAGTTGGCGGCCACCTTCTGGCCCGCCGGGGGATTCGAGCGGATGACGAGGCCGGACGCCACCGAATTGGAGTACTCCGTCGTGGCGGTGCCGGGGAGGAGGCCGGCGGTGTTGATCGCGGCGTCGGCCTGCGCCTGGGTCATGCCCGCGACGGGAGGCACGGCGATGGAGTAGTTGCCCTTGATGACGCCGAGGGTGACAACCGTCCCGGCGGGCGCGCCGGCGGGCGGCGCGGGAACCTCGTCGACGACCTGGTTCTGGACCTCGCCGGCCGCCACCGGGGCCTGCCACTTGATGGTCCACTTGAATCCGGCGGCACGCAGGTCGGCTTCCGCGATGACCAGGGTGAGCCCGGTGACGGGTGGGATGGGGGTGTTCGCCGGCGGCAGCGCCACGTAGATCGTCACCTTCTGGCCCTTCGCCACCTGACCGGGACTCGCCGGGACCTGGGAGACCACCGTGCCCTCGGTCTTCGCGCTCCCCTTGACGCTTTTGCGCACGGGGTCGAGGCCGTCCTTGGTGAGCTTGGTGAGCGCGGCCTTCGCCGAGAGCCCTTGGACATTGGGCATGGCGAAGTACGGCGCCCCCCCGAAGTAGCCGAGCGCGTGACCACCGAAGTAGACGATGAGGCAGATCGCGACGGCGAAGACTCCACCGCTGAAAAGCCAGTACGGCGTGGTCCTCTTCGCCGGCGGTGGACCGCCCGCCGCCGCAGCGGGCGGCGCGGCCGTCACCGGCGTGCTGAGGCGGGTCACGGCCTCCGTCGCCGGGACGGCGACCGTCGGCGGCTCCTCGCGGTGGACCCGGGCGTGCACGGGCTGGCCGCGCGCGAACCGCTCGAGATCGGCGCGGAACTCCTCGGCGGTCTGGTAGCGCTCCTTGGGGAGCTTCGCCATGGCCTGCAGGATGATGGCCTCGAGCGCCGGCGAGACCTTGGCGTTGTAGGCGCTCGGTGGCTGCGGGGTCTCGCGGACGTGCTGGTAGGCGATGGCGACCGGCGACTCGCCGACGAAGGGGGGGCGGCCCGCCACCATCTCGTAGAGCACGACGCCGAGGGCGTAGATGTCGCTGCGCCCGTCGACTCCGAGCCCTTGGGCCTGCTCGGGCGAGAAGTAGGTCGCGGTCCCCATCACGAGCCCGGTCTGGGTGACCTGCTCGTCGACGCCGATCGCCCGGGCGATCCCGAAGTCGGTCACCTTGACCTGGCCGTCGGCGGTGATGAGGACGTTGCCGGGCTTGACGTCGCGGTGGACGACCCCGTGGCGGTGCGCGTAGGCGAGCGCCTTGGCGATGTCGGAGGCGACCGAGGCGGCCTGGGCGGAGGTGAGCGGGGCCTGCGTGCGGATGATCGAGGAGAGCGCCTCGCCGTCGACGTACTCCATGACGATGAAGTACGTCGAGTCGGTCTCGCCCCAGTCGAAGACGGGGACGATGTTCGGGTGTGACAGGTTCGCCGCCGCCTGGGCTTCGCGCCGGAACCGCTCGACGAAGGCCGAGTCGGCCGAGAGCTCGGAGAACAGGACCTTCAGGGCGACCGGGCGCCCGAGGAGGAGGTCGCGGGCCAGGAACACCTGCGCGGTCCCGCCGCGGGCGATCTGGTCACCGAGTTCGTAGCGCCCACCGATCACGGTGTGCGGGGTCATCGTCATGTGCGCGGAAGCCTAGGCGTGCGGGGCGCGGCGAGAAACGACGGCCGGAGCCTTGTCATGAGCCCATTCCGAGTGCGGCGAGGAGCACCGTCCTCACGATTGGTCCCGCCACCTCTGCGCCGGTGCCGTCGCACTGCCCGGGCGGCTGGACGACGACGGCCGCCACCGCGACCGTCGGGGTCTCCCCCACGCCGGCGGGGGCCGTCGCGATCAGCCAGTCGTCGTTGCAGGGGCTGTTCGGTGTCTCGGCCGTGCCGGTCTTGGCCGCGACGTTGAGGCTCGGCGGGAAGCCGACCGCCGACGCCGTCCCGTCGGTGACGACGCCCAGCATGAGCGTGCGGACCTCTTCGGCCGTCGTCGGCGACGTCGCCTCGAGCCAGGGGTGCGGCGTGTAGCGCGCGACGACGTTCCCGGCGGCGTCGACGATGCGGGACAGGAAGTGCGGCGTCATGATCGTCCCGTCATCGGCGATCCCCGAGGCGATGAGAGCGTCCTCGAGGGCCGTCTCCGCCACGTTCTCCTGGCCGATCGCCGAGTAGGCGACGCCCGGCTTGTTCCCGGCGAAGCTCGCCGCCGGCGGGAAGACCGCCGGGATGACCTCGTCCGCGGGCAGGTCGATCGGCGGGACCTTGTTGAAGCCGAACGAGGCCGCCTCGTCGTAGAGGCGCTGGGCGCCGAGCCGCAGCCCGATCTCGGCGTAGGCCGTGTCGCACGACTTGGCGAGGTCCACCGCGAGGCCGCCGCCGCACGTCTCGTAGTCGAAGTTGTGGAGCCGCAGCACCGTGTCGGGCAGCGAGATGGACGACGCCTCCTTGGCGACGAAGGTCTCGAGCGACGGCTCGTGGTCGAAGATCGTCGAGGTCGTGATGACCTTGAAGGTCGATCCCGGCGGGTAGCGCTGGGCGGTCACGCCGTTCACGAGCGGTGAGTCGCCGCTCTCGGGGTCGAGCGAGGTGTAGTAGTCGTCCACCGCCTGGGCGTCGGTCGAGGAGAGCTTGTTCGGGTTGTACGTCGGGCTCGAGTACGCCGCGAGGATCGCGCCCGTTTGCGGGTCGATCGCGACGACCGCACCCCGGTAGCTGCCGAGGGCCGCGGCGGCGATCTTCTGGAGCGCCGCCGAGACGGTGATCTCGACCGAGTCGGTGCCGGTCCGCTCGGTGAGGATGCCCTGCAGGTTGTGCACCACCGGCGTGTTCGGGCTGAGGTAGTGGTTGTACTCGGCCTCCATCCCGTAGGGGGCGGAAGACCCCGTGACGTCGTAGTAGCCGGTGATCCCGGCGAAGAGCGGCCCGTCGGGATAGTGGCGGAAGTAGCGGTAGCCGCTGGTCGACGGGATCGACTCGGCCAGCACCACGCCGTCGGAAGACACGATCTCGCCGCGGGGCTGTTCGAAAGGGTCGCCCCCGTAGGCGCTCGGCTGGTACTTCGAGCGCTGCAGTGCCGTCGCCTGGCGGACCTGGAGGTTGCCGAGCTGCAGAAGGAGCAGGCCCAAGCAGGCGAGCGACACGAGCGCGAAGGTGCGAATCCGCCGGTTCATCTCAGACCCCTCGCGCCGCCGCGCCGGGTGAGAGGCGCCCAGGAGTCGTCCCCGTTGTCGTGATGAGCACCGAGAGCCCGAGCTTGTTCTTCTCCGAGAGAAGCGTCCGCACCACGCCCTGGGCCGCGGAGAGGGAGGGCTCGAGAAGCCCCGCCTTCAGGAACGGCAGGCTGGGCGGGTAGACGGCGCTGCGCGCGAGCGACGTCGTCTCCACGAGGGTCGGTTTGAACCACAGGAACCCTCCCGGTCGCCCGCGGAAGATGGCGACCCTGTTGCGCTCGAACCCGACGAAATACGAGGCCTTCACGAACCATTCGACGAAACCGGCCGCGCCGGCAAGCACCCCGGCGAGGGCGAGCACGAACAGCGCCGACCAGGGCGTGACGAGACGCTCGCCGGGACGCGGGCGGCGGCGGGACGGGGGTCTCGGCCGGGCATAGGCCGTGCCGGGGCCCAGAGGCGCGGCTGCCGGGGAGGTCGCCGCGGCGGCGCCGGCCGCCGCCTTGCCGCCGCTCGGCACGCCGGCTCGGGAGACGGTCCCCTCGACGTCGGCGACGACCACCGTGATGTTGTCGCTCCCGCCGTGCTCGAGCGCGCGCACGACGAGGGCCTGCGCCGCGGCGCCGGGATCGGTGTTGGCGGCCAGGATCTCCGCGATCTCACCGTCGGCGCACTCGTTCGTCAGGCCGTCGCTGCACAGAAGGATCCGGTCGTGCTCAGCCACGTCGAGCGTCCACGTGTCGACGTCGAGCTGCCGGTCGACGCCGAGTGCCCTCGTGAGGATGTGGCGGTGCGGGTGGAAGAAGGCGTCGGTCCGGGTGATCTCGCCCCGGCGCACCATCTCCTCGACGAGGCTGTGGTCCTCGGTGAGCTGGCGGAGCCCGCCCCGCCCGTAGAGGTAGGCGCGGGAGTCGCCGACGTGGGCGATGACGAGTCGCGCACCCCCCGCGGTCTCGACGAGCGCCGCCGCCGTGAGCGTCGTGCCCATGCCGTGCAGGCCCCGGTCCTGGGTGCCGTGGGCGCAGATCTCGTCGTTCGCCTCCCGGACCGCGGCGACGAGCCCGGCGGCCGTCGGGTGGGCCGCGTACGAACGCCCGACGGCCTCGACGGCGATCCCCGCCGCGACCTCCCCCCCGACGTGCCCGCCCATCCCGTCGGCGACGGCGAGCAACCCTGCGCCGGCGACCGCCCGGTCCTGGTTCGAGGTCCGTACCCTTCCCGGGTCGGTCGCGATGGCGGCGGTGAGCCTCGTCACCGGGCGACCTCGAAGATCGTGGACCCGATGGTGAAGCGGTCGCCCCGCCGCAGCCGTTCGGGGGCCGCGATCCGCCGGGCGTTGTGGAAGGTGCCGTTCGTCGAGCCGAGGTCCTCGATCCACCACATCCCCTCGTGCTCGACGATGCGGGCGTGGAGGCCCGAGACGAAGCTGTCCGTGTCGAGGCTGATCGTGCAGGCGGGCGAGCGGCCGATGGTCGTCTCGTCGCCGAGGGCGAAGCGTTCACCCTTCCGGTCCTTGGACTCGAGGATCCGGAGGTAGGGCACCTGGCGTGGGGAGGCCTTGGCCGTTGCGTCCCCGCCGCGGGGCGCACGCTCGCGCTGGCCCCGACGGACCTCCACGTAGACCATGCGCGCCGCATAGAGGAGGAAGAGCCAGATCAGTGCGAGCAGGAAGAAGCGGAGGATGTCGAGGATGCCGTGCGTCATCGCAGCTGGGCTAGCCGGCCTCGTAGCGGAATGCGGTGATCCCGACCGTGACCACGTCGCCGCCGACGAGTTGCCTCTGGTGGACCGGGACGCCGTTGACCCGTGTGCCGTTCGTCGAACCCAGATCGATGAGGAAGACCCGGTCGCCGTCGCGGCGGATCTCGGCGTGGTGCCGCGACACGTTCGGGTCGGCGAGCGGCACGGTGCAGTCGGGCATCCGCCCGATGGTCACCGGTTCGGCGCCGACGCCGACCCGGCGCTCGTCCGGCAGCACGATCCACCCGGCGGTCTTCTCGGCGTTCTCGACGACGTCGCTCGCGATCTCGAACGAGCTTCGCGGTAACGCCTCGTCGGAGGTGATTTCGACGGCCACGGCGCCGAGAAACGTGTAACCCTCGATGTGGGCGTGCTCGCGGGCCGCCTCGGCCAGCTCCTTGGCGAGCGCCTCCAGGAACCCCTCGAAGCGCTCGTAGTCGTCCCGGGACAGCACGACCTCGAATTCGTTCGGCGCGACGAGTCCACGGACCGACACCGCGCGGTGGAGGTCCATCTCCCGGGTCAGCCGCCGGCCGAGCTCGATCGGTTGGAGTTCGCCGCGAAACGCTCTCGCGAACGCTCCCTCGACCATCCGCTCGAGCCGGCGCTCGAACTGCTGGAGTCCCATGCCGTTTCAACACTATCGGGATGGACAAACTCGTTCCGGTCGTCGGTTAGCATCGCGACCTCACCGGGCGAGTGGCGGAATTTGGCAGACGCGCAGGATTCAGGTTCCTGTGTCCGCAAGGACGTGGGGGTTCAAGTCCCCCCTCGCCCACCTGGGGAGAGCGGCGGCTCGGCTCACCTGATTTTCCGTTCCGGAACGGCTGCCGGCGGCGCTGGTCGGAGGCGGTCCCGGTGAACAGGCCACCGGTCGGGACGTGGCGACCGGATTCGACGGTGCCGTGGCGCTCGCGACGGGGCTTCCCGGGCCCCGCTGGTCACGCGATCCGGGTGGTCGCCTCCGCGGCGACGAGCGCGACCGCGTCGGGTGCGTGGGCCGAGACGAGACGGTGCCGGGCGATGGCCGCGCCGAGGCCGGCCGCGATGAGGCAGGTGGCCCCGCCGACGGCGAGGCCGATCCGGGGCTCGGACTCGGCGATCACCCAGCCGATGAGCGGGCCGCCGATCGGAGTCGTGCCCTGGAAGGCGAGCTGCCACAACGAGAGCACCCGGCCGCGCATCGTCCGCGCCGAGCTCAGCTGGATGGTCGAGTTGCCGACCGAGACGAACGAGACGCTCCCCCAGCCGACGAAGAGCAACCCCACGTAGGCGAGGGCGAGCGCCGGCGCGAGCGCGGTGAAAAGGATCGCCAGTCCGAAGCCGGCGCAGGCGAGGATCATGGGGCGCAGCCCGGTTCGGCCGCGGGCCGCCGTGAACAGTCCGCCGACGACGGCGCCGATCCCCATCGTCGCCGTCATGAAGCCGTAGACCTCGGAGCCGCCGTGGAACGTGCGGGTCGCGAAGAACGGCAGGCTGACGCTGAACTCGTAGGCGAGCATGCCGACGAGGGCCATCATCACGAGTGGCACGGCGATCTCGGTCGTGCGCGCTGCGTAGGCGAAACCCTCCCGTAGCTGGCCCTTCGCCCGGGGCTCGGGCACACTCGGCCGCAGCGCGGCGCTGTCCATGATGACGAGCGAGGTGACGACGGCCCCGAAGCTCGCGGCGTTGATCACGAAGCACTCCCCGTCGCCGACCGTCGCGAGGAGCACCCCGGCGATCGCCGGGCCGACCGCCCGGGCGGCGTTGTTCATCACGGAATTCAGCGTCACGGCGTTGCGGAGCTCGTCCCGGCCGACCATCTCCCGGATGAACGCCTGCCGGGAGGGCATCTCGAAGGAGTTGTTCAGCCCGAGCACGACGGCGAGCGCGCAGACCTCCCAGAAGTGCACGGCGCCGAGCAGGCAGAGCAGCCCGAGGGTGAGCGCCTGGAGGCCCATGCAGGTCTGCAGCACGACCATCAGGCGGCGCTTGTCCACCCGGTCGGCGATGACGCCGCCGTAGGGGGAGAGGAGCAGCACCGGGAGGGTCTGGATCGCGACGACGAGGCCCAGGTCGGTGCTCGAGTGGGTGAGCTTGTACACGAGCCATGCCTGGGCGGTGATCTGCATCCATGTGCCGATGAGCGAGATCGACTGGCCGGTGAAGAACAGCCGGTAGTTGGGGATCGCCAGCGCGGAGAACGTTGTTCTCCTGATCCGGCGCAGGCGCTTTTTCACGGGCACCCGCCTCTCAACCTTTCGGCGAGCGCCTCGAGCACGGGCAGGCCTGCACCCAGGGCGATGTTCTCGTCGGGCGAGAGCAGCTCGATCGCCGCCGACAGGGCGTCGCTGCGTTCGGAGCGGATCCTGTGGTGCAGGCGTCGGCCGGCCGGGGTCGCCTCGGCGAACGCGGCGCGACGGTCGACCAGGTCGGCCCGGCGCAGCACGAGGCCGGCATCCTCGAGGTCCCGGATGATTCGGGAGAGCATGGTCGGGTTCATGCCCTCGGCACGCGCGAGGTCCGAGAGGCGGAGCGGCCCCTGCCGCACGACGGCGGAGAGGACCGTCGTCTCCGACGGCGTGAGGGCGGCGCCGGCCCGGGTCCGCTCGATCCGCCGGAACAGGCGCGCGACGGCCATGCGCAGGCGCACCGCCACGTCATCGTCAGCCGCCGGTGGCGTTCCCGCCCGACGTCTCGCTTCTGGCACCTTCGCCTTCCCGGGAGGGGTCCCGCCGGTTAAGTTGCTTATCGGACAGCAACAATACTAGCGGGGCGGGCTCGACCACCCGGACGGGCTCTCCGCCCGGGCGGTAGCCGAGGTTCCACCTGGGCTGAAGCCGATCTCGACGGCGCCTCCCCGAGCCCGGCACCATCGCGGCCCGCCAATCCGGCCCGCCGTGACCTGGCAGGACCGCTCGACCCGGTGGGTGGGAGGTGGTCGCGGTGCAAGCCCACGTCGGTAACGCAGACACGAACGGCCGCGGACGGCAGACCGTTCGCCGCTGCGCACCGGTTTGCCGCCGATGCGTCGGCCGACAAGGATGAGACCTCACTTGCAGCTCGTCACGCGCGATTCGGTGGTCGCGCGTCACTGGCTGCGCCCGCTTCACAGGGGGGTCGATCGCCACCGTGCCGTCGGCGACTGCCGACCCGGCGCAGCCGGGCGGGGTCATGAGGGCCAGGTGGCGCGGGCCGCTCCTGGCCGTGGGTGAGGTGGATGGGATCCGAGGAAAGGGAGGATCGTTGAGCGCAGCACCCACCAGCCATCGCAAGCTCACCGCCTGGGTGGAGTGGTTCGCCGATCTGGCGGGACCCGAACGGGTGGAGTGGTGTGACGGTTCCGCGGCGGAATACGAGCGGCTCTGTGCGCTCCTCGTCGCACAGGGGACGATGCTGCGCCTGAACGAGGCGAAGCGGCCCGGCAGCTACCTCGCCCGCTCGGACCCTCGTGACACGGCCCGCGTCGAGGCCCGGACGTTCATCTGCTCGGCCGTCGAAGGCGACGCCGGGCCGACGAACAACTGGGCGGAACCAGAGGCGATGCGCGCCAAGCTCACGGGGCTCTTTGCGGGCGCGATGCGCGGGCGCACGCTCTACGTCGTGCCGTTCTCGATGGGCCCGGTCGGGTCGAGTCACGCCAAGATCGGGGTGCAGCTCACCGACTCGGCCCTCGTCGTCGTCAACATGGCGATCATGACGAGGATGGGGGCTGCGCCGCTCGCGGCCCTCGGCGTGGACGGCGAGTTCGTGCCGTGCCTGCACTCGGTGGGCGCGCCGCTCGCGCCCGGCGAGGCCGACGTGCCGTGGCCGTGCGACCCGGAGAACACCCACATCGTCCATTTCCCCGAGTCCCGCGAGATCTGGTCGTACGGCTCGGGCTACGGCGGCAACGCCCTGCTGGGCAAGAAGTGCCTCGCGTTGCGAATCGCGTCGTCGATCGCGCGGGACGAGGGCTGGCTCGCCGAGCACATGCTCGTGATGAAGCTCACCTCTCCCGAGGGTGAGGTGAGCTACGTGACCGGCGGGTTCCCCTCGGCGTGCGGCAAGACCAACCTCTCGATGATGGTGCCGAGCCTTCCCGGCTGGAGAGTCGAGACGGTCGGCGACGACATCTGCTGGATGTGGATCGGTCCTGACGGGACGCTGCGGGCTGTCAATCCGGAGACGGGGCTATTCGGCGTGGCACCGGGTACGAACGCCGAGACGAACCCGAACGCGATCACCATGCTCGCGAGAAACGTCATCTTCACGAACGCGGCGCTCACCGACGACGGCGACGTCTGGTGGGAGGGGCTCACGCCCGAACCCCCGGCGCACCTCGTCGACTGGCGGGGGGACGACTGGACACCGGACTCGCCGGAACCGGCGGCGCACCCGAACTCGCGCTTCACCGTGCGGATCACGGAGCACCCGGCGAGTGCCCCGGAATGGGACGATCCCGAAGGGGTGCCGATCTCCGCGATCCTGCTCGGCAGCCGCCGTTCCTCCGTGGTGCCGCTCGTCTACGAGGCCCGCGACTGGAACCACGGTGTCTTCCTCGGTGCGACGATGGCATCCGAGATGACCGCCGCGGCGGCCGGTGTGATGGGAAAGCTCCGGCGCGACCCGTTCGCGATGCTCCCGTTCTGCGGTTACAACATGGCCGACTACTGGGGCCACTGGCTGTCGTTCGCCGGGCGGCTCGACGCCGACAGGCTCCCCCGCATCTTCTACGTGAACTGGTTCCGGCGCGGGCCGGACGGCCGGTTCCTCTGGCCGGGGTTCGGGGAGAACTCCCGCGTCCTCGCCTGGGTTCTGGCGCGCTGCGCCGGGCGGGGCCGGGCCGTCGAGTCGCCGATCGGCCTCCTACCCGCGCCCGGGTCGATCTCGACCGAGAACCTCGGCCTGAGCGCCGCGGCGATGGACGAGCTCGTCGCGGTCGACGAGGCCGCCTGGGCCGAGGAGGCCGCGGCGATCAGGGAGTACTTCGAGATCTTCGGCGACCGGTTGCCGGCTCCCCTCGCCGCCGAGCTCGACGCCCTCGAGGCACGTCTGGCCGGCGGCTGAATCCTCCCGGCAACGGGCGCGCCGGTCAGGACGCCGCGAGCCGGGTACGGTCCGGCCCGTCGTCGATGCCGACGGGAGACCCGTCGAGGAGGGTGAGCCGGCGCCCGACAAGCGCCGCCAGGCGCGCCCGGCCGAGCATCGATCCCGTGAGATTCAACGGGTCCGCCGCCGACTGCCGGACGGTCACGCCCTCGGGTGGGCGGGAGACGACCTCGTAGAGGGTGTCAAGCGCCTCCGGCAGGGCGAACTGCTCGCCGGAGAAGCCGGCGACGAACCGTCCGCCGCGCGCGGTCCCCCGGGCTCTGGCGCGGCGCAGGGCCCACCGCACGTCGCGCCAGGCGACGGCGAGCGCTTCCCGCACGACGAGGTCCCGGAGGACCACCCCACCGGTCGAGCAGCCAGGCGGCGACGGTGTCGGTGAGCTCGTCAGGGTCGAAGCCGTCCGGCGCTGGCCAGGCGTCAGCCCGACTGCTCGCGGCGCAGCTGGACGGGCGAGACCCCCCGCCGGCTCGCGAACCGCCAGGTGCGGCGGGACGCCTTCGGCCAGCCCGACGAGGTCTCCGGCGCGACGACCTCCTCCCGGGGCCAGAGGGCCTCGACGGCGGCCTCGATCGCAAGGACGACGTCCGGCGGCGCCGCCAACGGCGGGTGGGGGTCGTCGGGAGACTGCAGCGGGCTCACAGGGGGATGTTGCCGTGCTTGCGGCTGGGCAGATCCTCCCGCTTGGTCGCCAGCATCTCGAGGCTGCGGGCGAGCACGCGGCGGGTCTCGGCGGGGTCGACGACGTCGTCGACGTAGCCACGCTCGGCGGCGACGTACGGGGTCGTGAAGCGCTCGGTGTAGCGGGCGACGAGCTCGGCGCGCCGCTGGGCGGGGTCGGCCGCCTCCTGGAGCTCCCGGCGGTGGACGATCTCGACGGCCCCCTCCGGGCCCATCACGGCGAGCTCGGCGAAGGGCCAGGCGTAACTCAGGTCGGTGCCGATCGACTTGGAGTCCATGACGAGGTAGGCGCCGCCGTAGGCCTTGCGGATGATGAGCTGCACGCGCGGCACGGTCGCCTCGCAGTAGGCGTAGAGCAGCTGCGCGCCGTGGCGGATGATCCCGCCGAACTCCTGGTCCGTGCCGGGCATGAACCCCGGCACGTCGACGAGCGTGACGAGCGGGATGTTGAAGGCGTCACAGGTCCTGACGAAGCGCCCGCCCTTCTCGGACGAGTCGATGTCGAGCACACCGGCGAGCACCTGGGGCTGGTTGGCGACGACGCCGACGACACGGCCGGCGATCCGCGCGAGCCCACAGGTGAGGTTCATCGCCCAGAACGGGAAGTACTCGAGGTACTCGCCGTCGTCGACGACGGCCTCGATCAGGCGCTTCATGTCGTAGGGCTGGTTCGGATGTTCCGGCACGAGGTCGCGCAGTTCGGGCGTCAGCCGGTCGGGGTCGTCCGTCGGGACAACACGCGGCGGCTCCTCGAGATTGTTCGAGGGGAGGAAGGACAGGAGGTAGCGGACGTCGTCCAGGCAGGCCCTCTCGTCGGCGGCGACGAAGGCGGCGACGCCCGACCGGGTCGCGTGGGTCATCGCCCCGCCGAGCTGCTCGGCGGTGACCTCCTCGCCGGTGACGGTGCGCACGACGTCCGGGCCGGTGATGAACATGTGGCTCGTCCCCTGGACCATGAAGACGAAGTCGGTGAGCGCCGGCGAGTAGACGGCGCCACCGGCCGACGGTCCCAGCACGACGCTGATCTGCGGCACGACGCCCGACGCCCGGGCGTTGCGGAAGAAGATCCCCCCGAAGCCGTTCAGCGCGGCGACCCCCTCCTGGATGCGTGCCCCACCGCCGTCGCTCATCCCGATCAGGGGCACGCCGGAGGTGACGGCGAGGTCCTGGATCTTGTGGATCTTCTCGGCGTGGGCCTCGCCCAGCGAGCCCCCGAAGACCGTGAAGTCCTGGCTGTAGACGCAGACGCGCCGGCCGCCGACCATCCCGAAACCCGTTACGACGCCGTCGGTGTAGGGCTTCAGGTCGTCGAGCCCGACTCCGTGGGCCCGGTGGCGGACGAGGGCGTCGACTTCCTGGAACGAATCGGCGTCGAGGAGGTACTCGATGCGCTCGCGGGCCGTCAGCTTGCCCTTGGCGCGGTGCGCCTCGATCGCCCGCTCGGTGCCAGGCCGCCGGGACTCGGCCTTGCGCCGCTCGAGCTCCGCGAGCCGCGATGCCCGCAGGTCTCCGGCTACGTCCGACATGGCGCGAAGGCTACCGGGCGAGGACGACCGTCGTCCCCGCCGGACTCAGGCGTCGACGTCCCGGCGGCCGTCGAGGGCCCGGCCGAGCGTCTGTTCGTCGGCATACTCGAGGTCGGCCCCCACCGGCAGCCCGCTCGCGATGCGGGTCACGCGGACGCCGGAGGGCTTGAGGGCGCGGGAGAGGTACATCGCCGTGGCGTCGCCCTCGAGGTTCGGGTTGGTGCACACGATGACCTCGGCGATGTGGTCGCGCTCCACCCGCCCGAGCAGCTCACGGACGTGGAGCTGCTCGGCGCCGATCCCCTCGAGCGGGCTCAGCGCGCCGCCGAGCACGTGGTAACGACCGCGGAACGAGCTGCTCTTCTCGACGGCGATCACGTCGCGGGGATCCTCGACGACGCAGATGATCGACGGGTCCCGCTTCGGGTCGGCGCAGATCGAACAGAGCTCGGCGAGCCCGATGTTGAAACAGACCGAGCACACGACGGTCCGTTCCTTCACCTCGACGATCGCCCGGGCGAGCCGCAGCGCGTCCTCCTCGGGGATCCGGAGCAGGTAGAAGGTGATCCGCTGCGCCGACTTCGGCCCGATGCCTGGCAGGCGGCCGAACTCGTCGACGAGCTCCTGAATGGGACCTTCGAAAAGCGCCAGGGTCGGCTCCTAACTCAATCGAGCGCCGGCGGTGGGCCGGCTGGGGGCTCTGGTCCATCCTCGTCGTCGAGCAGCGTGGCGAGGATCCCGCCGAGGGCCGTGCGTCGCCGTTCGGCGAGCCGGGTCACCGCGTCCCGGAGCGCCGCGAGCAGGAGGTCCTCGAGCAGCTCGGTTTCGGCCGGGTCGACGACCCGGGGGTCGATCTCGACCGAGGTGAACGAGAACTCGCCGCGCACGCCGATCCGGACCGCACCGCCGCCCGCCGTGCCGATGACGTCGTCGGACCCGACCATCTGCTCGGCCTCGGCGAGCCGGCGCCGGAAGTCACCCATCCGCCGGGAGAGGGCGTCGTCAGCGGGCGTCGTCATCGCTGTCACACCTCCTCGGCGCCGGGGAACGCCTCGAGGAGACGGCCTTCGAGGACGTCGGCGCTCGAAGGCGACCTCTCGGCTGCTGGCGCCGGTTCGAGCCCGGCGTCGTCGGCCATCTCCTCGACCAGGTCGTCGCTCTCGGCGGGAGCCGCCGGCGCCTCCGGCGTGCGCCGACCGCGGCGTGGCGCGGGCCTTGCCGGGGCACGCGGCGTCGCGGCCGCTTCGGCGACGAGCCGCACCCCGACGGGCTGGCCGAAGTGCCGGCTCAGCGCCTCGATGACCTCGGTGCGCAGTGGCTCGGCGTGCGAGATATGGGCCTCGTTCGGCAGGGCGAGGAGCGCGTCCGGTCCGTCGGTCCCGACGAACCGGCCCGCCTGGTAGATGGCGCGCACCTTCGGTCGCAGCCTCGGGAGGATGTCGTCGGCCCAGGCGGTGACGAGGTCGTCCCGGCTCGGCGCGTCGGGCCGCGCGTCCGATCGCCCGCCGGCGGGCTCGTCGCCGGCGCGCACCGGCGGTGGCGGGGCGGGAGCCGGTTCGGAAGCGAGGGACACCTCCGGCCGGGGGGCGGGGAGTACGCGGGCCACGGGCCCGGCTGGGGCGGGAGCCGCCGGTCGCCCGGGGCTCGGGGGGTGGGCCTCGAGCTGACGTTCGAGGCGCTCGATCCGGTCGAGGACGGCCTCGGGCAGGACGTCGGCCTCCGGTCTCGCCGCGCGGATCAGGGCGATCTCGAGGGTGATGCGGGGCTCGGGGGCGTCGCGCATTGCGACGATTGCCCCGCCGACGAGTTCCATCACCCGTACGCAGCGGACAGCCCCCAGCGAGTCGACGATCTCGGAGGGGTCGCCGCGAGTGCTGGAAGCCTCAGCTCGGTCTGCCGCGCCGACGAGCGTGAGGAAGTCGCCACGGAGCCGTTCGATGAGTCCGACAGCCAACTGGGCGGGGTCACGTCCCTGGCGGATGGCCCCGTCGACCGCAAGCAGGGCTCCGGCGACGTCACCTGTGGCGAGTGCCGCCACGAGCGCCGCCAGGGCGTCGGAGTCGTCATAGGCGGTGCCACCGGCCGCCACCTGGTCGAGCACCGAGAGGGCGTCGCGGGCCGAGCCGCGGGCGCGCCGGACGACCGAGTCGAGCACATCGGCGGCGAGCTCGATGCCGGCGTCGCGGGCGACCGCGGTGACGAGGGACGAGAGCTCGCCCTCGTCGAGGAGGTGGAACTCGTAGTGCTGGGTCCGGCTGCGCAGCGTCGGCAGTACCTTTTGCGGGTCGGTGGTCGCGAGCACGAACACGACGCGGTCCGGTGGCTCCTCGAGCGTCTTCAGCAGCGTGTTCGACGCCGGAGTCGAGAGCATGTGGACCTCGTCGACGATGTAGATCTTCCAGCGTCCGGGCGTCGCGAGCGAGGCCCGGGCGACGAGGTCCCGCATCGCGTCGACGCCGTTGTTCGAGGCGGCGTCGAGCTCGTGGACGTCGAACGAGGTGCCGGCGGTGATCGACTGGCACGATTCGCACGTCTCGCACGGCTCGCCCGCGTCGGGCGCCGTGCAGTTGAGCGCTTTGGCGAGGATCCGCGCGGTCGAGGTCTTGCCGGTCCCTCGCGGACCGCTGAAGAGGTAGGCGTGGGCGACGTGGCCGTCGCGCACGGCGTTCGTGAGCGCCCGGGTGACGTGGTCCTGCCCGCGGACCTCGGCGAACCGCTGGGGACGGAAGCGCCGGTAAAGGGACTGGAAGGGCCGATCCTGGTCGGATTGCACCGGTGGGGTCGGTCGGGAGCGCGGCACGCCGACGATGCTACGGCTGCGCTCGTACGCCCGCCGCCGAACGTGCTGTGCGCCCCCGGGCGCAGCGGCCAGGTCGCCTGCGGCACACGTGGCTGTCCGCTGAGAGCTGCTGTCTTCCGACCCTGACTCGGTTCACGGGGCCCCGTCGCGCAGAACCCGGCCGCTGCGCTCGAGGGCGCCGCAGCTCGGCGACACGATAGCGTCTGGGCCTTCGGGAGGGGTGCGAGAGCGGCCGAATCGGCACGACTGGAAATCGTGTGTCGGGCAACCGACCGTGGGTTCGAATCCCACCTCCTCCGCCGTTGTCAGAATCACAACGAAGTCCCTGCTAGCGCTCCACATCTGGCATTCGCTCGCTGAAACGCCGGATGTTCTGCTTTCAAACTCCGCCGGAAGTCGTCAGCCCTCCGACAAGGCGGGTCGTCCGTCCCCATAGCGTCGGCCTGTTCGATGCACGGCCTGTCTACGATGAAGCTATGGGTCAAGACCTGGCTGCCGGCCGACCGGCACCGTCGTTGCGGATGCTACGTGCGCACCGCGACGAGATCCTTCGTGCAGCTACGAATCGCGGCGTGTCGAATATCAGGGTCTTCGGGTCAGTGGCCCGTGGCCAGGCGACTCCGACCAGTGACATCGATCTTCTTGTTGACTTCGAGCGAGGACACCGGGGTCTCGACCTGTTTGCGTTCGCTCGCGAGGTGGAAGAGCTCCTTGGTTACCCCGTCGAGGTTGGGACTGGACTCGACGAAGTGGTTCGTGCGCGCGTCGAGTCACAGCTCGTTCAGTTGTGACTGAACACGACGACGCGCTCTATCTCGCGCACATCGACGACGCGGCCGCTCAAATTGAGCGAACAGCACTGTCGCGCGGCAAGGGCGCTCTGGACAGTGACTTCGAACTTCGCGACGCGACGCTGTACCGCCTTCAGACCCTGGCTGAGTCGTCGCAGCGCCTCTCAGCGTCCTTCAAGGAAGCACATCCAGAAATCCCATGGAACGACATAGCTGGGTTTCGTAATCGAGTCGTTCACGGCTACCTGACCATCGATCTCGACATCGTGTGAGACATCGTCGAGCGCGAAGTCCACCTCCTCGGAAAGAGCGCGCGACTCGAGCTCGGTCGCCGTCGAGAACGGGAAGGTCCGAAACGTCACACAGGCTTCGATCCCGGCTTGTGACCTTTGGCTTGGCCGGCGGCACGGTTACGACGCTCTGGTTAGCTGGCCAGTCACCCACCCGCTATCGCCGCCGTGACGAAGCTTTCACTGAGCGACTAGGCAACGCTCGTCGCATGGTTATCCCTGGTAGATGGCCATTTGTCGGGGTAAGATACGACCGCGGGGAGCGGGTCAGAAGACGGTGCTGTGCACCCGCGCCAGTTGAGCAGCTTGTCTGGAGGCCGCATGGACCCACCCGCGCCGCTTGACGACGCTGCCGTGATGGAGCTGGCGATCGCCGAGGCGCGGCTCGCCCTCGCCGACGGGGACGTCCCGGTCGGGGCCGTGGTGGTCGCCGACGGTGTCGTTGTCGCGCGGCGCCACAACGAGCGTGAACGGTCCGCCGACCCCACCGCCCACGCCGAGCTCCTCGCCCTACGGGACGCTGCAGCCCGTCTCGGTCGTTGGCGGCTGTCGGACTGCACGGTGGCCGTGACGCTCGAGCCGTGTCCGATGTGCGCGGGAGCGCTCGTCGCCGCCCGTGTCGGGCGCCTCGTGTTCGGTGCCGCTGACCCGAAGGCCGGTGCCTGCGGATCGCTCTACAACCTGCTCGCCGATCCGCGCCTCAACCACGACGTCCAGATCGAACCCGGGGTCCTCGCCGAGCGCTGCGCGGCGTTGCTCGCCGAGTTCTTCGCGGACCGCCGCCGCCCCGGCGGGACCTGACTCGTCGATGGGGAGGCGGCGCGTCGGGTAGCCTCGCCGCCCGGAGGGATGCGAGAGCGGCCGAATCGGGCGGTCTCGAAAACCGTTGTACGTCCTGCGTACCGTGGGTTCGAATCCCACTCCCTCCGCCGGAACGCCCGCCGCCCCGGGCGCGGTAGTCCGCGGTCCGCGTCCGGCCGGCAACCGCGCCACCCCGGCGCGCTAGGTGATGCAGGATCCCGTCGAGACTGTCGTCGCGTGTCGGTCGTTGAGCAGCGCCTGGTCGACGCGTTGCAACACGCCGGGGGCGGCGAGCGCGAACCCGACGTCGGCGTTCGCGGTCGAACGCGAGAACACCACCCCGAACACCCGCCCGTCCGCCGCGACGAGCGGTCCGCCGGAGTTCCCCGGCAGCACCGTCCCCTCGAGCTCGTAGACGTTGCGCACCGTGAGCGACTGGTCGTAGATGTCCCGGCCCTGAGCGGCGAATAACGAGATCACCCCGGCGGAAGCAGCGACGAGTGGTCCGCCTCCGGGATAGCCGAGGATGACGGCGGCCGTGCCCCGTGAGAACAGGCGGTTGTCCAGCCCCAGCGCCGGAACCCGGAGCGGCTGGGAGACGCGCAGCACGGCGAGGTCGAAACGCTGGTCGAACAGGATCGGTACCCCGGTCGACGAACGGCCGTTCACGGCGGAGACCTGGATCCCACTCGTCCCGGCGATGACGTGCGCGTTCGTGACGACGAGCCCACCAGCGACGACGAACCCCGAGCCCTCGCGCTCTCCGCCGCATCCGTAGGAGACGACCTTCACCACGGACCGCGCGTCGCGGCGCGCCACCAGCTTGACCTCCGGCTCGGTGGCGAGCTGCACCGGGGCGGAGGACTGGGGGACGATGTTGGCGAGGACCTGTGGGAAGCCGGTGGTGGCGAGGTAGCGCTCGACGCCTGAGAACACGTCGGGGATCGGTGGCATCACGCGGCTGACGCCGCGCAGCATGGCGGAACCTTCGATCTCGTTGGAGACCGAGGTGAGCGGGCTGTTCACGAGGACCGAGGCGAACAGCCAGAGCACGACGAGCACACTGGCGATCGCGGTGAGCGCCCCGACGGTCTCGTCGAGGATGTGGACGCGGAACCGGCGCAGCGCTGCCGAAAGGCGGATCCCGAGCTGCCGTCCGCCGACGCCGATGACGGCCGCCGGCAGGACGAGGAGGGTGACCGCGACCACCGGCTTGGCGATCGTCCCCGAGACGCGTGGACAGATGACGAGGACGAGGGTCGCGCCGAGCACGAAACCCCCGATCAGCCCGGCGAACTCGGCGATCTGGGCCAGTCCCCCGACGCGGGCCCCGTGGATCGCCGCCGCGAGGCAGAAGGCGATGATCGCGATGTCGAGGGCGTCCACCGCGGCCGGTCGGTTCGCCTACGGCCGGGTCGTCGGCGGGACGATCGGGTCGATCCCGAGGTCCCGGTAGTCGAGCAGGCACGAGTAGGGAACGCCGCGCGTCGCGAATTCGGCCCGCGTGTTGTCGCCGCGGTCGAACAGCACGCAGGCGTGCACGATGATCGCGCCGGCCCCGAGTGCGACGTCGTACGCCTCGAGTATCGAGCCGCCCGTCGAGGCGGTGTCTTCGAAGAGCACGACGCGGGCCCCTTCGATGGCGGTGCCTTCGACCCGCCGGCGGTTGCCGTGGTTCTTCTCGCCCTTGCGGATCGAGAACCAGGCCTTGGCTGCAAGCAGGGCGACGGCGTGCGAGACGGGGTCCGCCCCCATCGTCATCCCGCCGATCGCGGCGTAGTCGACCCCGAGCGCGGCGAGATGGTCGATGACCGCCCGGGCCGCGATCCCGAGGTCCTCGCCCCGTGCGACGGCGCGTCGCATGTCGACGTAGTCGTAGCTCAGTGCGCCCGAGGCGAGCAGGAACGGCTCCGTGGCACGCGTGTACGCACGCGACCTGACAAGTTCGAGCAGTTCCCCGCCGGAGTCCGGCCCGCCGGGTGAGCCGGGTTGCGCGCCGTCACCGCTGGGGGTCGGTCGCTTCGCCATCGGGCCCCAACTTAGGGCCCGAGGAGGTCCCCTTCTCGCATCCGCCTCAGGACCTGTCGTTGAACCGGTAGCCGACCCCGCGGATCGTGACGATGTGGGTTGGATTGTCCGGGTCGACCTCGATGCGCGCCCGCAGGCGACCCACGAGGGTCGCGACGATGCGCGGGTCACCGTCGTAGTCAAGACCCCACACCCGCTCGAGTAGCTCGTCGCGGGTGACGACCCGCCCCGCGTGCTCGAGGAGCTCCCGCAACAGCTGGAACTCCCGGAGCGGGATCTCGATTTCCCGGTCCGCGACGGTCACCTCGTGCCGTTCCGGGTCGAGCACGACCCCACCGGCGCTGAGGATCGGGCTCGAGGCGGCGGCGCCCCGGCGCGGGCGGGCGCCCTCGCGGGCGGGGGTGGGCAGACTGCGGCGGAGCTGGGCGCCGATCCGCGCGACGAGCTCGCGCATGCGATAGGGCCTGGCGACGTAGTCGTCGGCACCGATCTCGATGCCGAGAACGACGTCGAGCTCCTCGTTGCGTGAGCTCAGCATGATGATCGGCGTTGAGATCCCCCGGTCGCGCAGCGCGCGGCAGACGTCGATCCCCGAGGTTCCGGGGAGCGTCACCTCGAGGAGGATCACATCGGGCCGGTCCCGCTCGATGGCGGCGAGCGCCTCGGCGCCGTCCCGGGCGCCGGAGATGGCGAGGCCCTCGCGTCCGAGTCCGATGGTGAGTTCGAACAGCTGGTCCTCGTCCTCCTCGATGATGAGGACGCGCGGCCACTCGGTTCTCTCGCGCTCGATCGCCACCGCGTTCACCAAATCGCGCTCCCCGGTCGCTTCGTCGCCGATGCACGCGATGGTTACCCGGGACGATGACAGCTCCGTGAGACACGGGTGAACAGTTCGTGACGCCGCGACGAAATCTCGGGTTTGTCCTTTCGGCCCGCCAGGCCCCCGGGGTGGGCGCGGGCTGTTCGCCTGCGAACAAGCGGTCTTCGGGCGGTAACCTCGCGCCATGTCTTCCTGGCCATCGAGGCAGCTCGCCGCGGCCAGGGACGTCCTGCGCTTCAAGTCGCGGGCCGTGCCGGGCGGGCCGCGCTTCGTGGAGCACACGCACCGCGACGTGCGAGGCGGAGGCCTGCGTGCCGCGGTCTTCGGTGTGAGCGACGGGCTTGTGTCGAACGTGTCCCTTGTGCTCGGCACGGCGGGCGCCCATCCGGGGGCCGGAATCGTGCGCCTCGCGGGCCTGGCGGGGCTCTTCGGCGGGTCGTTCTCGATGGCGGCCGGCGAGTACATCTCGATGCGCGTCCAAAAGGAGGCCTTCGAGCGCGAGCTCCACGTCGAGAAGGAGGAGATCGAGACCCGGCCCGAGAGCGAACGCGCCGAGCTCGTGTACCTGTATGAGACCCGGGGGCTCGACACCGAGACCGCGGAGAAGATCGCCGACACGTTGATGGCGGATCCACGGATCGCGCTGGAGACGCACGCCCGCGAGGAACTCGGCCTCGACCCGGCCGCACTCGGCTCGCCCATCCAGGCGGCGCTCTTCTCGTTCGTGACCTTCGCGATCGGTGCACTCATCCCGCTGGCCGCCTTCCTCGGCGGGTCGTCGGGGTCCGGCGCGATCCTGATCGCCATCGCAGCCACCGCCGTTGCTGCTCTCATCGTCGGTGGCGCGCTCTCGTTCCTCACGAACCGTTCGATCGTCGTCTCGGCGGTGCGGTCGCTCCTCGTGTGCGCGGTTGCCGGGGCGATCACCTATGGCATCGGCGCCGCGGTCGGCGCGACGGCCGGTTAGGCGGGCCCTTGCTGCGGCGTCACCTTGCGGGCCACGGTCCGGCCGCGGCTCCCGAGGTCCGTACGTGCTATCTGCTCCGGCACGCCGTCGCGTTGTCCCGTTCGAGCTGGCAGGGTGAGGACGAGCTGCGGCCGCTCTCGCGCCGGGGCGACCGCCAGGCGCTTGCGCTGGCGCGTGAGTTCGCGCCTGAGCCCGTCGCGCGCGTGCTCGCCAGTCCTGCCCGGCGATGCGTCGGGACGGTCGCCGGGATCGCGCGGGAGGCGGGACGGCTCGTCGAGATCGCACCGTTCCTCGCCGAGGGTTCGGACGGGCCGGCCGCGCTGAAGCACCTGCTCGAGATCACCGGTTCGACGGAGCATCCCGGTATCGTCGTCGCCTGCACGCACGGCGACGTGCTCGTCGGTGTCATCGACGCGCTCGCCGCCTCGGCGGCGTTCGAGGGTTCGCCGTCGCCGATCCCAAAGGGCGGGGCGGTTCGCCTCGACGTCGCCGCGGGGGCGGTCGTCGGCGTCTCGCTCCTCCCCGCCCCGGACTAGCGCGGCCCTCCGAACTGGCGGGAGCTCGCCGCTCGGCACCGTCCCGCCCGGCCTGGCCTCCGTCTGCCTGCCACCGGTTTGTGCTTGGATGCTCACCGGACGGCCGATCCGGGCGCAGCCGGGACCGGCCCGAGGGGCCGGGTTGTCCACCGGCCAGGGACGGGGTGACGGACGATGCGTGGTGCCAGTTCCAGCGGCGACGGTGCGTTGCGTCTCGGAGTGAATCCGTACGGCTACTACGACGCCGCCGCCCGCGAGTACGTGATCACCCGCCCCGACACGCCGACACCGTGGATGAACTACCTGGGCGAGGGCCGCTACGGGGGGATCATCTCCAACTCGGCCGGCGGTTTCTCGTTCGACCGCGATCCGCGCGACCGCCGGGTGAGCCGCTACCGCTACAACTCACTCCCGGCTGACCAGCCCGGTCGCTACATCTACCTCCGGCGCAAGGACACCGGCGAGTTCTGGGGTGCCACCTGGCAGCCGACCCGGACGACGCTCGAGCACTACGAGTGCCGCCACGGGGCGGGGTACAGCCGGATCACGACGCAGCACGCCGGCATCCGGGCCGAGGTGCTGTACTTCGTGCCGCCCACGCCGCCGACGGAGGCCTGTCCGGCCGAGCTGTGGGTCGTCCGGTTGACCAACACGACGGACGAGAGCCTCGTCGTCCAGACGTTCAGCTACGTCGAGCTCAGCTTCGTCTCGGCCCTCAACGACCAGCACAACCTCGACTGGGCCGGCCACATCGTGAGCTCGGCCTATGACGGGGCCAATCACGCCATCGTGGCGGGGACGAGGTTCCAGAAGACCCGGCAGTTCTTCGCCTCGGACCGGACCCCCCGGGGCTACGACTGCGACCGGGAGGCCTTCGTCGGGCGTTACCGGGGGCTGGAGGCGCCGGAGGTGGTCGAGCGCGGCGCGTCCCGGCGCAGCGAATCCGCCCGCGGCAACAGCATCGGGTCGCTCAGCCACGAGTGCCGCCTCCGCCCGGGCGCCGAGGCGAGCATCGTCTACATGCTCGGGGTCACCGACACCCCCGATGCCATCGGGGAAGTCGTCAGCCGCTACCGCGACCGCCAGGCGGTGAAGGGTGCCTTCGCGGCGCTGCGCGCCGACTGGGATGACTACCTCGACGCCTTCAGCGTCACGACCCCGGACGCCGACACCGACGCGACCGTCAACTTCCTCGCGCCGCTGCAGTGTCGTACCACCCTGTACTGGTCACGCTTCGTGTCGGGCTACGAGACGGGACTTGGGCGCGGGATGGGGACGCGCGACTCGGCCCAGGACACCTTCGGGGTCGTCCACGCCGCCCCCCGCGAGGCCGCCTCCCGCCTGGCGAGGGGTTGGGGGATGCAGTTCGCCGACGGTCACGCCTGGCACCAGTACTTCCCGCTCTCGAACGAGGGGGGCCCCGGTCTCGCCGGCGAGAGGCCGGAACGGCCCCAGTGGTTCAGCGACGACCACCTCTGGCTCGTGCTCGCCACCTGCAACTACCTGAAGGAGACGGGCGACTACCGGTTCCTCGCGCGCCACGTGCCCTACGCCGGGGCGGAGCCGGGTGGGGACGACGGACCGTCGGGTGCCGACGACACGATCTGGGGCCACATGATGGCGGCGGTGGGATTCACCCTCGCCCACCGTGGGCCCCACGGCCTGCCGCGCGCGGGCTACTCGGACTGGGACGACACGCTGAACGTGGACCATGGGTCGGGCCGCGCCGAGAGCGTCTGGTGCGGGATGCAGTTCTGCCGAGTGGCACTCGACCTCGCGGAGCTCACCGCCCACCGGGGCGAGACGGCCGAGGCGGCGCGATTCGGCAGGCTCCACGAGGAGATGGCGGCGGCGATCAACGCTTGGGCCTGGGACGGGCTCTGGTACGCGCGCTGCTTCGACGATCGCGGCAAGCCGATCGGTGTTGCCGCGGAGCGACGTCACCGCATCAACCTGATCCCGCAGAGCTGGTGCGTGATCGGCGAGGTCGCGCCCGCCGAGCGCGCGCTGCTCGCCATGGACTCGGCACACCGGATGCTCGACACCCCCTACGGGCCGAGTCTTCTGTGGCCGCCGTACGACGGCGACGACAAGCGGGTGAACGGGACGAGCACCTTCCCGCCGGGGGCCAAGGAGAACGGGGGCATCTTCTGCCACGCCGCGGCGTGGTCTGTCGTCGCCGCGGCGCAGCTCGGAGACGGCGCCCGGGCCTACGAGTACTACCGCCAGCTCCTCCCCCTGGCCCGCCCCGACGTCGATCGCGCCGCCGTCGAGCCCTACGTCTACTGTCAGAACATCTGCGGCCCCGCCCATCCGCAGTACGGCCTGGGGCGCAACTCCTGGCTCACCGGCGCGGCGGCGTGGATGTACGTGGCCGCCACGCAGTGGATCCTGGGGATCAGGCCGACCCATGACGGGCTCCAGGTGGCCCCGGCGATCCCACCGGCGTGGTCGGGTTTCGCCTGCCGGCGCCGCTTCCGCGGCACCACCTACGAGATCACGGTGACGCGTTCCGGCCCGGGCGACACGGTGGCGCTCGTGGTCGACGGCCGGCACGTTCCCGGCGACATCGTTCCGCTGCCGGCCCGGCGCAAGGCGCGCGTCGTCGTCGAGGCCACGCTCGGCGACTGACGGGATCCGGTCGTCCCGCGTGGCTGCCGACCGGCCGGGAGGACCGACATATGCTCCGCGAGGTGGACTCCGAGCGCGACCTCGATCAGGACGTGGGGGACCTGACGGAGCTGGACAAGGACGCCGCGCACGATGAGCGGGGAGCCCCGCCGCCGGAACCCTCCGCCGCCAGGGGACCGCTTGGTAGCCGCCGCGACCGGGT
Source organism: uncultured Acidimicrobiaceae bacterium (assembly GCA_963823945.1). Lineage (GTDB taxonomy): Bacteria > Actinomycetota > Acidimicrobiia > Acidimicrobiales > Bog-793 > Bog-793. The sequence continues at coordinate 231,218 of CAWGNK010000003.1, read as the reverse complement.
CTTCCCGTCGCTCCCCGCCGATCGCGAGGCCGACCAGACCGCGGTCGCCGAACCGGAGGCCGTCTCCGCCGTCGCCTTCCCCTTCATCCGCAACGTCTTCACGATGGCCGATCTGCCCTGGGGCGTGTCGAAGGCGGGGTTCCTCTCCTCCGCGCTCGTCGCCCCGAGCCCGTCGGCGGAGGAGGTGCTCACCAGCCTCGACCAGCCCGAGCGCGAGCGGGTCTCGCTCGTCGCCGCCGAGTTCGTGGCGAATCACGTGCGCACGGTGGCGCGGGACTCCTACATCAAGACCCCGCACCAGTACTTCCGGGTCGGCACGATCGTCGTGTCCGAGGACCCGGTGCCGAGGTCACGACTGCGGCACGCCAGGTTCCAGTGGGCGATCACCGGCGGCCGGGTCGCCGAACTGCGTGCCGTCCGGCTCCCGGTGGGGCACCTCGCGCCGCTCTGCCGGCCCGTGCGGACCGACTTCGGCAGCTCCTGCCACGGCGACGGCAACGACCTCGCCTACTTCCTGGCCGTGCTACTGGACCTGCTCGGTGCTGACGCGCCGGAGCCGCTCGGCGCGATCGGGGTGATCGCCAGCGGGACGAACGCGGTGGCCGCGGTGACCGCCCTCGCGCCGTATCTCGCGGCTGCCGAGGCGGACCAGATGCACGACCTGGTGCTGCCGGCCGGCAACGGGAAGATGAGCGCGGCACACAACGGCGTTCGCTACTGGTCGGTTCGCGACACGGACGAGGCCGCCTTCTCGGCGCTCACCGCGCTGAGCGGTGAAGTGGTTGTTCCCAACCTCGTCCGGCGGGCACTGACGAAGCGGGCGTACTCGTGGCTCTCGCTCGGCTTCGCCTGGCTGGCGCTGATGGCGTGGCAGGCGTCGTCCTGGCTCGGCCTGCGGCCCCCGGTCACGTTCATGCGCTACCTGCTGGGCGTCCTCGTGCTCTGCGTCATCGGATCCGTGGTGTTCACGCATCGCTTCTGGCGGTTGGACCGCTAGGCCGCCCGCCCGCGCGACGAGACGCCGTGTCGCATCGCACCGTGGGCCGGGGTGCTCCGAACCGGGGCCGCGGGGCCCGCCCGTCCGGTGGCGCGGGCCGTGCCTGAGTCGCTTCGCCGCGACGAGCGCGGCGGGACGTTCGAGCGGGTCAGTCTCGCCACGATCGCGGCCGAGTGGGGCCGCATCGGCTGCATCGGGTTCGGTGGCCCGCCGACGCATATCGCCCTGCTGCGCAGGTGCTGCGTCGAAGAGCGCGGCTGGCTCTCGGCGGCCGAGTTCGAGGATGGCGTGGCGGCGACGAACCTGCTACCCGGACCGGCCTCGACGCAGCTCGCCATCTTCTGCGCCTGGCGGCTGCGGGGCCGACTGGGCGCGCTGGTCGGCGGGGTCTGCTTCATCCTGCCGGGCCTCGTCGCAATCCTGGCGCTCTCGGCGCTGTTCCTCTCCAAGCACCCGCCGCACTGGGCCAAGGGCGCAGCCGCCGGTGCGGGGGCGGCGGTCGCCGCGGTCGCGCTGAACGCGGCGATCGGGCTGATGCCCTCGAGCTGGCAAAGGATCGGCTCTCGCCGCGCCGAGCACACCCGCTGGGTCGTCTACGCCGTCGCCGGGGGCGTCGCCGCCGCGACGATCGGTCCGTTCCTCGTCGTCGTGCTGGCCGCCTGCGGTGCCGCCGAGGTCGTGGTGCGGGAGCTGCGGTACCGGCCGCCGACGGTGCTGCCGGGGTTCGTCATCCTGCCGGTGCTGGGGGCGGCGGCCGCGGTCGGGGGCATCGGCGCGGTGGTCTGGGAGGCCTTCAAGATCGGTGCCCTCTCCTACGGCGGGGGCTTCGTCATCGTGCCGCTGATGCAGGCCGACGCCGTCCACACCTACCACTGGATGACGAACAGCCAGTTCCTGAACGCCGTGGCGCTCGGCCAGATCACACCGGGGCCCGTCGTGCAGACCGTCGCCGTCGTCGGCTACGCCGCGGCGAGACTGCGCGGGGGCATCATCGCCGCGCTGGCCGCTTTCACACCGTCGTTCCTGTTCGTGCTCTTTGGCGGCCCGCACTTCGCCCGGATGCGTGCTCACGGCGGCGTCCAGGCCTTCCTCACCGGGGCCGGTCCTTCCGCCATCGGGGCGATCGCCGGGGCCGCCCTCCCGCTCGGGCTGGCGCTCGTCCACCTCTGGCAGGTCGGCGTTCTCGGTGCCGCGCTCGTCTGGCTCGTCGTGCTGCGCCGCAACGTCGTCATCGGCCTCCTCGCCGCCGGCGCCGTCGGCGTCGCCGTGTCGTTCGCCGGGCTGCCGGTCGGTTCGTGAGCGGGCCGCGGGACCGCCGGCCGGCGGCGTGCTATCGATGTGCGGTGACGACACGACGCATCCTTTTCATCGGCGGGACCGGCATCATCTCCTCGGCGTGCGCGCGGCGCGCCGTCGAGGTGGGCGCCGACCTCTACGTCGTGAACCGCGGGACGACCCGCACCCGGCCACTGCCCGGGGAGGCGCACGTCCTGATCGCCGACGCCCGGGACGCGGCCTCGATGCGCGCCGCGCTCGGGAGTCGCGAGTTCGACGCCGTGGTCGACTTCGTCGCCTACCGGCCCGACCACGTGGCCGCCGACCTGGAACTGTTCCGCGGGAAGGTCGGCCAATACGTGTTCATCAGCTCGGCCTCGGCCTACCAGACCCCGCCCGCCCGCCTGCCGGTCAGCGAGTCGACGCCGTTGCGCAATCCCTTCTGGGAGTACTCGCGGGACAAGATCGCCTGCGAGGACCTCCTCGTCGCCGCCTACCGCGAGGAGGGGTTCCCGGCGACGATCGTGCGGCCCTCGCACACCTACGACGCCACGTCGGTGCCGTTCACGGGGGGCTGGACCGTCGTCGACCGGATGCGCCGGGGCGCACCCGTCATCGTCCACGGGGACGGGACGTCACTGTGGACGCTCACCCACCACACCGACTTCGCCCGGGCCTTCGTCGCGCTCCTCGCCGAGCCGCGCGCGATCGGGGACAGTTTCCACATCACCTCGGACGAGGTGCTCACCTGGGACCAGATCACCCGGCTCCTCGCCGCCGCCGCCGGCGCGGAGGCGAGGATCGTGCACATCCCCTCCGAGCGGATCGCCGCCGTGGACCCCGAGTGGGGCGCGGGGCTCCTAGGCGACAAGGCGCACTCGATGGTGTTCGACAACCACAAGATCAAGTCGCTCGTGCCGGGCTGGGTCGCGACGATCCCGTTCGTGGCGGGCGCGGCGGAGATCGTCGGCTGGCACGACGCCGATCCGGCACGCCGGTCGGTCGAGGCCGGATTCGACGCGCTCTGCGACCGGCTGGCGGCGACCTGGGGGGCCGCCGGGGGCTGAGCCCGCGCCGGCTAGTCGTCCGCCTCGGCGATCGTCACGGACTCGATGACGACCCGCGCCGTCGGCTTGCCCGACGGGCTCCCCGTCGCCTCGATCGCGGCGAGCACGTCGAGGCCCGCGACCGCCTGGCCGAACAGTGAGTACAAAGGCGGCAGCGCCGTGCCCTGGGCCCCCGAGATGATGAAGAACTGGCTGCCGTTCGTGTCCGGTCCGGCGTTCGCCATCGCCAGCGAGCCGATCTCGTAGCGGCCGGGCTGCGGGAGCTCGTCGGCGAAGCGGTAGCCCGGCCCGCCGGTGCCCGTGCCGGTCGGGTCGCCCCCCTGGACGACGAAGCCGGGGATGATGCGGTGGAAGGCGATCCCGTCGAAGAAGTGGTAGCGGGCGAGGAAGACGAAGCTGTTGACGGTCTGCGGCGCGCGTGCGGCGTCGAGGGCGAAGACGAGGGTGCCTTTCGAGGTGACCATCGTCGCCGAGTAGCGCTTCGCCGGGTCGATGCACATCGGCGGGGGTCCGGCGAAACGGACCGTTTTCAGGGCGGAACCGTCCGCCGGCGGGCACTCGCTCGTCATGGCATTCCTTTCGGCGTCCGGCTGCTAGCTCGGAACCTTCGTGATCCGGACCGAGATGATGTGGTGGACCTTCGTGGGTTTGCCCAGCTCGCTGGCAGGGCTCCCGCCGTCCGCCACGATCCTGGCGACGACCGCCCGGCCGCTGACGACCGTGCCGAACAGCGTGTAGTCGGGCTGGAATCCCGTCCCGCCCCCGGGCACGACGATGAAGAACTGGCTCCCGTTCGTCGAGGGGCCGGTCGAGTTGGCGTAGGCGACGCTCCAGGCCGGGTAGCAGTCCTTCTTGGCCGAGCACGAGGCCGGGGGCGTGTTCCCGGTCCAGGCGTAGCCCGGCCCACCTCTCCCCGTCCCGGTCGGGTCGCCGCCCTGGGCGAATTCGCCCCGGATCACCCGCTGGAAGATCGTCCCGTCGAAGAAGCGGTACCCGGCGAGGAAGACGAAGTTGTCCACCGCCTGGAGCGAGTCGGCCGCCGGCATGGCGATGACGAACGTGCCCACGTCGGTCTTCACCGTGGCGTCGTAGGTGGCCTTGGCCGAGATGCACAGCGGGGGCGCGTCGGTGAACCTCGTGTGCCGGTAGGCGGCGAGGAACTGGCCGTTGGGCAGGCAGACCGGCGCGATCGCCTTGTTGAGCGGGGGTGCCACCGGCTTGGAGTGCTGGCTGACGAGGGCGATCACCCCGACGAGGGCCGCCACGGCGACGAGCGCGCCGGCGGCCCGGCGCAGCCACCGCCTGCGGCGCTTGTGCTTCTGGATCTGGGTGACCTTGACCTGACGCATCGCGCGTTGGCGCGCCCGCTTTTCACTTGGCACGGCCAGCCAAGCTAGTCGCGACCGGGCACTAGGTTGTCGACGTGGCCCTCATCGTCCAGAAGTTCGGCGGCACGTCGGTCGCCGACGCCGACCGCATCCGGGAGGTCGCCGGGCACATCGCCTGGACGCGCCAGAACGGCGACGAGGTCGTCGTGGTCGTGTCGGCGATGGGCAAGACGACCGACGAGCTCGTCCGGATGGCCGAGGACGTGAGCTCCGTGATGCCGGCACGCGAGCTCGACATGCTGCTCACGGCCGGTGAGCGCATCACGATGTCGTTGCTGTGCATGGCGCTCGCCGAGCTCGGCGTCGAGGCGGAGTCGTTCACCGGCAGCCAGGCCGGGATCATCACCGACACGACGCACACCAAGGCCAAGATCGTCGAGGTGCGGGCGACCCGGCTCACCGAGGCGCTCTCCCGGGGTGTCGTACCCGTCGTGGCGGGCTTCCAGGGCGTGTCGACGACCCGCGACATCACGACGCTCGGTCGGGGCGGGTCCGACACGACCGCCGTCGCGCTGGCGGCGGCGCTCGCCGCCGACCGGTGCGAGATCTACACGGACGTCTCGGGGGTGTTCACCGCCGACCCGCGGGTCGTGCCGAGCGCCCGCCGGCTCCGCCAGGTCTCGTTCGAGGAGATGCTCGAGATCGCCGCCACCGGGGGGCGCGTGCTCGCCCTCCGGTCGGTCGAGTTCGCCCGCAACCATCACGTGCCGGTCCACGTCCGCTCCTCGTTCACCTGGGAGCCGGGGACGTGGGTGACCGAGGAGGATCTGTCCATGGAGCAGCCCATCGTCTCTGCCGTGACGAGCGACGTCTCGGAGGCGAAGGTGACGGTCACCGGGGTGCCCGACCGCCCCGGGGTCGCGGCGGTCGTGTTCCGCGCGCTCGCCGACGGCGCCGTCAACGTCGACATGATCGTCCAGAACACCTCGGTCGAGGGGTTGACCGACATCTCCTTCACCGTCGGACGCACCGAGCTCGGCGCCGCCCGCGCCGTCGCCGAGTCCCTGTCGGCGGAGATCGGGGCGCGCGCGGTCCTCGTCGACGAGGGCATCGCCCAGGTTTCGATCGTGGGCGCGGGGATGAAGACGCATCCCGGCGTGACCGCGATGATGTTCGAGACGCTCGCCAGGCAGAACATCAACATCGAGATGATCTCGACCTCGCCGATCCGCATCTCCTGCGTCGTGCGGGCGAGCGCGGTCGACGACGCGGTGCGCAGCCTGCACGAGGCCTTCGGCCTCGGAGGCTGATACCGACCGGAGAGGGCGGCGCGCCCTGGCTAACCTGATGCCATGCGCGTCGGGATCTTCGGGGCAACTGGCCAGGTCGGTGGGGTCATGCGGCGCCTCGTCGACGAGCGTCGCTTCCCGGTCGACGAGATGCGCTTCTTCGCGTCACACCGCTCGGCGGGGTCCAAGCTGGAATGGCGCGGGTCGCAGGTCGTCGTCGAGGACGCCGACGGGGCGGACTTCTCGGGCCTCGAGGTCGCCCTCTTCTCGTGCGGCAAGGCGACCTCGCTCTGGCTCGCGCCGCGGGTCGCGGCGGCCGGGGCGACCGTCATCGACAACTCCTCGGCGTGGCGGATGGATCCCGAGGTACCCCTCGTCGTCGCCGAGGTGAACCCGGAGGCGCTCGCCTCGATCCCGAAAGGGATCGTCGCCAATCCGAACTGCACGACGATGGCGGCGATGCCCGTGCTGAAGCCGCTCGACGCCGCGGCCGGCCTGCGCCGCGTCGTGGCGGCGACGTACCAGGCCGTCTCGGGAGCGGGGCTCGCGGGCGTCGCCGAGCTCGACGGGCAGGTCCGGGCCGTGGCCGACGAGGCGCGAGCGCTGACTTTCGACGGTGACGCCGCCATGTTCCCGGAACCGGCGAAGTTCGCGCGACCGGTCGCTTTCAATGTCCTGCCGCTGGCGGGCTCCATCGTCGAGGACGGGACCGGCGAGACCGACGAGGAGCAGAAGTTCCGCAACGAGAGCCGCAAGATCCTCGGCCTGCCCGATCTCGGGGTCGTCTGCTCGTGCGTGCGCGTTCCCGTCTTCACCGGGCACTCGCTCGCGCTCGCCCTGGAGTTCGCGCGACCCCTCCCGCCGGAGGCCGCGGCGGCGATCCTCGCCGGAGCCGCCGGTGTCGTCCTTTCCGACGTGCCGACACCGCTGCAGGCCGCCGGACGCGACCCGGTCTACGTCGGGCGGATCCGGCGCGACCCGTCCGTCGAGAACGGCCTCGTGCTGTTCGTCTCGGGCGACAACCTGCGCAAGGGCGCCGCCCTCAACGCCGTGCAGATCGCCGAGATCCTCGCGGCGCGCCGCTCGGCGCCGCCCCGGGGCTAGTAGGCGCGACCGAACACGAGCCGGCGGCCGTAGTCCGCCGGGCCGCCGCACGCCACGCAGCGGCCGGACTCGGCGACCCCGTCCCGTGGCACGCAGCGCGGCGTCGCACCCGTGCGCTCCTGGATCGTCTTCTCGCAGGCGGGGTCACCGCACAGAAAGGCCCAGGCGAAACCGGTCGCGGTCGCCTCGGCGAGCTCGTCAAAGGTGTCGGCGGTCGCCGAGTGGGCCTCGCGGAACTGCCTCGCCCGGTCGAACAACGCCGTCTGGAAGGCGTCGAGGCGGGCGGCCATCGTGGCTGCGACCTCGGGCATCGGGAGCGGTGTCTTGGCACCCGTCAGCCGGTCGACAACCACGGCGGATCCGGCGGCGAGATCGCGGGGGCCGAGCTCGATGCGCACCGGCACCCCCCGCAGCTCCCACTCGTTGAACTTGAACCCGGCCGAGACGTGGGTGCGGGTGTCGACGTGCACCCGGACGCCGGCCCGGGAGAGCTCGGCCGCCAGGGCTTCGCAGGCGACCGTGACGGGGCCGAGCTCGCCCTCCTTGCCGATCGGCACGACGACGACCTGGTGCGGGGCGATCCTCGGGGGGAGCACGAGGCCCCGGTCGTCCCCGTGGGTCATGATCACCCCGCCGATCATCCGGGTGCTCATCCCCCAGGACGAGGTGTGGCAGAGCGCCCGCTTGCCGTCGACGCCGGTGTACTCGATGCCGAAGGCCCGGGCGAAGTTCGTGCCCAGGTAGTGGGAGGTGGCGGCCTGCAGGGCTCGGCCGTCGCGCATCATCGCCTCGAGCGAGACGGTGCGGACCGCCCCGGCGAAGCGTTCCGAGGGCGTCTTGTCCCCGACGAGGACCGGCATCGCGGCGAAGCCCTCGGCGACTTGCTGGTAGAAGTCGGCGGCGACCATCGTCTCGGCGACGGCTTCGGCCTCCGTGGCGTGGGCGGTGTGGCCCTCTTGCCAGAGGAACTCCGTCGTGCGCAGGAATAGGCGCGGGCGCAGCTCCCAGCGCACGACGTTCGCCCACTGGTTGATCTTCACGGGCAGGTCGCGGTAGGAGTCGATCCAGCGGGCGTACATCTCGCCGATGACCGTCTCCGAGGTCGGCCGGACGACGAGCGGCTCCTCGAGGTCCTCACCGCCGGCGTGGGTGACGATCGCCAGCTCGGGCGAGAACCCCTCGACGTGCTCGGCCTCCCGGCGGAGGTGGCTCTCGGGGATGAAGAGCGGGAAGTAGGCGTTCTCGTGCCCGGTGGCCTTGATCAGCCGGTCGAGCTCGCCCGACAGCAGCTCCCAGATCCGGTAGCCGTAGGGGCGGATGACCATCGTGCCGCGCACCGGGCCGCGGTCGGCGAGCTCGGCCCGCAGGACGAGCTCGTTGTACCAGGCCGAGAAGTCCTCGCTCTGGGGGGTGATCCCGCGTTCGTTCGTCTTTGCCATCTAGTCGGGTCTTTCGCTCGGCTGGCGCAATCGTTGCGCTGGGTGGCGAACGTAGCGGATCACCGACCCGACCCGCGCCAACTCCGCGGCGCTCCCGCCGCGAGGGTCCGGCCGGGCGCCACCGAGCGTGGGATTCCACCACGCCCGGTGGGGAGGACGGCGGGGGCGCGGCGCCGTGCGCAGGGACGATGTCATTGTCACGGCATCGTCACACCCGTCACCTTGCGGCACCCGGCGCGGTTCCGTACATTCGCCGCGACAGCGAACCGGGTACAGCCCGTGGCTTTCTGCGTCGTCCTTCCGGTGTTGTGGTGCCGAACCGTGCGAATCGACGAGGAGCGGGATGCAAAGAGGTCCGCTTGGCGCGTTGGTTGGGAGTGCGGGGGTGTTGTTCGGCGCGCTCCTGGTGGCGCTCGTTCCGCCGGGTGTCGCGCCCCGGGCCGCGGCGGGCTCCATCCCGGGGACGACGCCGTCGTGGTGCACCCGCTTTGGCTCGTCGGTCGTCGGCTGGACCGGGACGAAGCCGGATCTGCCGATCTGCGGTCCCGGCCCGAACAACGGGGGTACCTGGTCGATGGTGGACCTTCCCGGGCCGTACGGGACGCAGCACGGGTACTTCAACGCGACGGAGGGGTTCCAGTGCGTCGAGCTCGCCGACCGGTTCCTGGCGGTCGTCGACGGCCTCACGCCGGTGTTCGCCAACGGCCAGCAGGTGGCCGCGAACTACCACGCCGCCTACGCCAACACGAGGCTGTACGTGAACGGCTCGCCGGGTGCCGTCGCGCACCCGCCGGTCAAGGGTGACGTCATCAGCTTCTCGGACGCGCCGGGGTTCGACGGCTGGTCACCGGGGCACGTCGCGGTCGTCTCCGCGAGCTCGGTCGACCGCGCGACCGGCGACGGCACAGTGACGGTCTCACAGGAGAACGTCGGCCCGGGCTACTGGAGGTACCGGCTCGACGTGGTCCACTGGCGGGTCGAGGACCCGACGACGGCACCGAACGCCGAGTGGGGGTTCCCCTACGCCGAGTGGCTCCACGTCCTGCCGTACCGGGCAGCGTTCGGCGCGAGCTCGGTCGCGCTCACGGTGTCGTCCCCGCGGGCCGATCCCTCGTCGGTGCCGGGGGTGGTCGGGCCGCTCAGTCTCGGGGTGCGCCACCGCGTCCACGCCCCGAAACTCCACCATCCCCTGCGCACAGGGGTGCGGCGCTATGCCTCGCGGCCCAGAAGGATCCGTTCGAGACGATCAGCCTGAAAGGCGCGCTCGGCCGTCGGATCCCGGTCGCCGGCCGCTGATTCGCGGGCCCGCACCGCCGCGTCACGGGCGGCGGCCCAGGCGGGCTCGTAGGGCGAGCGGTGCTCGGCCCCGAGAACGATCGGTCCCCACGGTGTCGGGATGGGGGCGCGCCCCGTGCTCGGCGCGTCGGTGGGGTGCTCGTCGAGCGGGTCCTCGCGTGCGCGGACGTAGCGCGGCATCGCGAGGTGCCGCAGGGCCTCGAGGGCGGCGAGCACCGCCTCGGAGCACGCCGCGATCGTCGTCCAGGCGGGGTCGTCGAGGGCGTCGAGGTCGTTCCCGAGGTTCGCGCTCAGCCTCGCCAGGGTGACATCGCCGAGCTCGCCGCCGAGCCGGCGAAGCCGGCGCAGCGCCGCGAGTCGCGCCAGCCGGCCGAGCCGTTCCTCGCCCGCCGGGCTCGTGTGGTCGAGGATCTCCCGCGCCTCGGCGACGACGTCGCCGAGCGTCGACCCGTCCGGGAGTGCCGTCGACGCCGCCGCGCCGAGCACGTGGGCCGCGCAGTCCAGGGCGAAACGGGCCGCGGTCTCGACCCCCCAGGCGGTCTCCGAGGTGAGCCGCGCCGCCCGTGCGCCGGCGGTGTCGACGCGGTCGTCGGTTTCGCCGACCGGTTCCGCGACGAAGATCCGCTCGTCGAGTGCCTCGAGGAGCGCCGCCGGCCGGTAGAGAACGAGCTCGCCACCTTCCGGGGCGGCCGTCACCTCGCCGGGCAAAATGCGGTCGCCTCCCGGTCTTGGCAAGCCCCACAGGACCGCACCGGATGCCGTCTGCTCGACGCCCTCGGCGTTCGTCGCGACGTAGAGCTGCTTGTTCATGGCGGGGCTCCTCGCGGGCCAGGCAGTTTCTCGCTCGTCTCGTAGTCAACCACCACCGCGGAGGCCGGGGCGAAAGTGCGAGACCGCCCTGGCTGGTGCGGCATCCCGACGGGCCAATCCGTCCGGCGGCCGCACGGCGCTTCGCCCTCGGATCGCCGGGGCTCGGCGAGAACCCATCGCCAACACCACGCTGGTCGCATCCGGCGGGATCGTCCCGGCGGGCGGATCTCCCGCGCGGCCGCGCACGCGACGCGATCCGTGACTCGACGAGGTGGCCAGTGGAGCTGGCCTGAAAGGACTCTCTGGTCGGGAAGGCGGGATTTGAACCCGCGGCCTCAGCGTCCCGAACGCTGCGCGCTAACCAAGCTGCGCTACTTCCCGTCGGACGTCCGGCTTGCGCCGTCTCCGGGGGTGATCGTAGCCGATGGCGCCTCGACGACGACCTTGGCGATGCGCCGCTTTTCCATGCGGGTGACGCGGAAGGTCCACCCGTTCAGCTCGTAGGTCTCCGTCTCGGCCGGGATGTGGCCCAGGGCGTCGAGGAGGAACCCCCCGAGCGTGACGTAGTCGCCGGCGGGGATCGGGACGCCCAGTCCCTCGGCGACCTCGTCGACGGCGCAGGCCCCGTCGACGAGGTAGCGGCGGGCGTCGATGCGGAGGATCGCCGGGCTCGTCGTGCGGTCGAACTCGTCACGCAGGTCGCCGACGAGCTCGCTCACGAGATCGTTCACCGTGATCACGCCGGCGAAACCGCCGTACTCGTCGACGACGACGGCGAAGCCGCGTCGGCGTCGGCGCATGTCGGCGAGGATCTCGAGGGCCGAGCGTGACTCCGGCACGACGTACGGGTCGCGCAGCCTCGCCGTCACGTCGGCGCCCGAGAGGAACGCCTGCATCCGGGCGCTCTCGCCCGGGGGGAGTGGCAGCTCCAGGTTGAAAAGGTCCTTCACGAACAGCACGCCCAGGAGATGGTCGAAATCGTCGGTGTAGACGGGGTAGTGGCTGTGGCCGGACCGCCGTACCGCCCGCGCGACGTCGGCGAAGCTGACCGGGGTCGCCAGCCCCACGACGTCGACCCGCGGCGTCATCACCTCGCGGGCGGTCGATTCGCGCAGCGCCTTCAGCCCGCTCGTGATCTGTCGCTCTTGTTCAGAAGGCGCCCGGGCCACGGTCGCGGGGGCACGCCTCAGCCGGGGGCGTCTCATCGCGGGCCCCGGCCGGGGTCGCCGTCGGGATGCGGGGACGCGGTCACGTCCGACCCGGTGCTAGCCGGCGGCGACGGTGGTCGGCGTGAACGACTCGTCGTGGAACGTTCCCCCCGCGAGCAGACGCTCGACGGCCCGGCTCAACCGGACCGGGTCGAGCGGCTTCACGAGGTAGCCCTCGACGCCGGCGCGCTTCGCGAGGAAGACGTCGGCCCGGCGGTCGAGAAGGACGAGGACCGGCACGTGCGGGAGCCTGCCGCCGGACTCCTCGTTGGCGAGGTCGAAGGCGATCGCGAACCCGCCCATGTTCTGGACCTGGCTGTCGGTGATCACGAGGTCCGGCTCGAACTCGGCGGTCACGGCGCGGACGGCCGCGCCGCTGCGCAGCTCGCGGATTTCGCGTGCGTCGTCGTCGACGACGGCGGTCAGCTCGGCGAGCACGGCGGTCGTGTCGGCCACGAGCAGGATCTTCGTCACTCGCCCAAGGTAGCGCTCAGTCGATGAGGTGGCGAACGACGCGCAGCAGGGTCTCGACGTCGTGGACGTCGCCGTCGAGGAACGGGACCCGCACGACCGGTGCCGGGGCGATCGCCCGCACGAGCTCCGCGAGGAAACCCTCCTCCCGGCGCGCGATCGCCTCGAGATCGGCGAGGTTCCCGTCGAGCTCGCGCCAGGCGGCGCCGGCCGGTCCGTCGCTGGCGGGTCCCGCCTCCGGGGGCGTCCCGAAATGGGGGTGGACCCGGTTGACGACGAGGGCGTCGACCACGCCGTCGCGCCGCCCGAGCTCGTTGGCGAAGAAGCGGGCGTCGTCGATCGCGTCCCGCCGGGGGGTGGCGACGAGGACGAACCCGGTCGAGTGCTCGGCGAGCAACCGCTCGACCCGGGCGGCCCGGTCCCGGAATCCCTCCTCCATGCCCTGGAAGGCGCCGAAGAAGGCGAGCGTGTCGTCGACGATCTCGGCCCCGGCGACCCGCGCGACCGACCGCAGGACGAGCTGGCCCGCGAGGCTCGCCACCCGCAGGTACGAGCCCCCGGGGGCGACGAAGACCCGGAAGATCCGGTTGCCGAGGAAGCTCTCGAGCCGCCGGGGCGCGTCGAGGAACTCGAGCGCGTGGCGCGTCGGGGGCGTGTCGACGACGATGAGGTCGTAGGTGCCCTCTTCGTGCAGCTCGAACAGCTTCTCGGTCGCCATGTACTCCTGGGTCCCGGCGAGCACCGAGGCGAGGTTGCGGTAGAGGCGGTTGGTGAGGATGCGGGAGGCCTGGTCGGGGTCGCGCGCGTAGCGCCGGACGAGCTCGTCGAAAGTCGTCGTGGCGTCGAGCATCACGACGTGCAGCTCCCCCGGCCAGGGTCCGGCGATCTCGTGCGGCGCGTTGCCGACCCCGCTCGCGCCGAGGGCGTCGGCGAGCCGCCGCGCCGGGTCGATCGTGACGACGCAGGCCCGGCGCCCGCGCAATGCCGCCGCGACGGCGAGGGCCGCCGCCGTCGTCGTCTTGCCGACCCCGCCCGAGCCGCAGCAGACGAGGACCGCGCGCTCGTCGATCAGGTCGTCGAGCACGCTCACGGCAGCGCCGCGATCCCCGCGGCGAGCTCCGAGACGAGGCGGCCGAGCTCGGCGGCACCGACGTCGGCCGTGAACAGGTAGGGGAGTTCGAGTTCGTCGAGGGGCAGCCGTTCGGCGAGGCGCGCCCGCTGGGCCAGCTGGAGCTCCTGGCGCGCCCGCCGGAAGGCGGCGGCGCGGGCGAGCGAATCGGCGACCCCCGGCAGCGGAGGTGGCAACCCCGCGGCCGCCGCCGCCCGGGCCGGGTCCGCGTCGAGGTGCGCGAGCAACGGGTAGCAGCAGTTGACGACGACCGGCCCGAGGGCCACGCCGACCTCGTCCTCGAGCCGGAAGGCGGTCTCCACCGTCTCGTTGACGGGGGTCTCCTCGGGGATCGTGACGAGGACGACCTGGCAGCGGGCCGGATCGGCGAGCATCGCGACGACCTGGTCGGCCTGGGTCCGCAGCGGCCCGCCGCGGGCCGCGTCGGCGAGGCCGCCCGAGCTCGCCAGGAAGCGCAGGGCGTGGCCGGTCGCCGGGGCGTCGAGGATGATGAGGTCGGCCGCGCCGGCCTCCTCGAGCTGGCGGACCTTCCCGAGGATGAGCACCTCGCGGATTCCGGGGATCGCCGTCGCGACGACGTCGAGCGCCCCGGTGCGCACGAGGCGGCCGGCGAAGCGGCCGAGGCCGTGGGTGCCGAGATACTCGAGCAGCGCCGCGTCCGAGGTGAGCACCCTCGCCCGCACGCGGCCGGCGGCCTGCCCCGCCGGGCTGTCGCCGGGGCCGTCGGGCGGTCGCACGACCACCTCGTCGTAGCCGAGCTGGCCCTCGTAGCCGAACAGGGCGGCGAGCCCCGAGGCGTCGTCGAGCGCGACGACCAGCACGTCGAGGCCGGCGTCGGCGGCGAGGCTCGCGAGAGCCGCCGCCGTCGTCGTCTTGCCGACCCCACCCTTGCCGGCGACGACGACGATGTTGCTCCGGCGGAGGAATCCGGTGACTTCCATCCGGCGTCCGACACTACCGGGACCCGGGTCCCCGGCCCGGTGGTGACGGGCGGCAGGGCCCCGGAACCCCTTGTCAGGCGGCCGGGGGTGGCGGTAGCGTCACCAAACAGCTGGCCAACCGCCTTCGTCGCGGTGTGGTGCCGGTGGCGCCGCTTGAGCGGTCGTCCCCGAGGGGACGAGATTGGGAGGGGTTCGTGATCGTGGAGCGATCCGAGCAGTCCTGGTACCACAAGGCTTCATGCCGCGGGCCGCAGGCCACCGTGTTCTTCCCGCCGACCCAGCCCGAGGGCAAGGACGAGCGGCTCGACCGGGAGGCGGCCGCGAAGTCGATGTGCGCCCTGTGCCCGGTGCAGCGTGCCTGCCTCGACTACGCGATCCGGATCCGCGAGCCCCACGGGATCTGGGGCGGCCTCAACGAGGTCGAGCGCAAGCAGATCCTCGAACGCCGCGCCGGCTGAGTCGGCCCCTAGCTCGCCGGCCTCGCCAGGGCCCTGTCGACCTGGTCGATGAGGCGCGCCGTGCAACCCCCCATCTCGAGAGGCGCCGCCTCGGTCGCGAGCCGCTCGGCGATGGCGGCGAACCCGACGGCGATCGGGCTCGTGGCGTCGAGCTGGATGAACGCCCCCGCGTCGCCGGCGGCGGAGAAGCCGGGGTCGAGGGGAAGCGAGCCGAAAAGCGGCACGCCGATCGCGGCGGCGAGTGACGCGCCGCCGCCGTCGCCGAAGATGGCGTGGCGCCGGCCGTCCGCCGTCGTGTACGGGGCCATGTTCTCGATGACCCCGGCGACCCGGACGTGGCCCTTGCGGGCCATGTCGGCGGCCCGGCCCGCGACGCTGGCCGCGGCGGCGGAGGGCGTCGTGACGACGAGGAACTCGGCGCGCGGCAGCATCCTCGCCAGGGCCATCTGGACGTCGCCCGTACCCGGGGGCATGTCGACGAGCAGGTAGTCGAGCGGGCCCCAGGCGACGTCCTCGAGGAAGTGCTGGACCGCCCGCGCGAGGACGAGGCCGCGCCACATGATCGCCTCGTTCTCGTCGGCGAGAAAGCCCATCGACACGACGCGCAGCTGGCGGTCGCCGACCGCGACCTCGGCGGGGACGATCTTGCCGGCGGCGACTGCCAGCGGCCCGGAGACCCCGAGCAGGCGGGGGATCGAGAATCCCCAGATGTCGGCGTCGAGGAGGCCGACCGCGTACCCCCGCCGGGCCAGGGCGATCCCGAGGTTGGCGGTCACCGAGGACTTGCCGACGCCACCTTTGCCCGAGACGACCGCGAGCACGCGGGCCGAGTCCGGGAAGCTCGCTTGCACGGCGCGCCCCTGCGCCGCCCGGCGGGCCGTCGACATCAGGCGGGCCCGCTCCTCGGATCCCATCACGCCGGTCGTCACCTCGACGGATTCGACGCCCGGCACCGCCTCGAGGCGCCGGGTGACGTCCGCGCGCAGCTGGGTGCGCAGTGGGCAGCCCGCCACCGTGAGGGCGATCTCGGCCCGTGCCGCGCCGTCGCGGCAGGAGACGGTGCGCACCATGCCGAGCGTGACGATGTCCTCGCCGAGCTCGGGATCCACGACGTCGCGCAGCGCCTCGAGGAGCTGGTCGTGGGTCGGGGGGACGGTCGGCGCGCCGGCAGGGGTCGGGTCCGGGAGCATTTCAGCCCACGCTAACGGGACCGGATCGCGTGGCCGGCTTGTTACGATCGGGGCGGAAAGCGCAAAGGAGCGACTTGTGAACAGCGCCACGACGGTCAAGATCGGCCAGCGGCCGAGCCCTGTGAGTCTCACCGACGCCGCCAGCGCCAAGGTCGCCGAGCTGCTCGCCGGCGAGACCGACGGCGAGAGCCTCGCGCTCCGGGTCGCCGTCCGGCCGGGTGGCTGTTCGGGCTACAGCTACGACATGTTCTTCGACGCCGAAGTCGCCGACGACGACATCGTGCGCACCTTTGGGACGGTCAGGGTCGTCGTCGACCCGGAAAGCGCCGATCTCATCAAGGGGGCGACGCTCGACTGGAGCGACGGCCTGCAGGGATCCGGTTTCCACATCACGAATCCGGCCGCCACGCGCACCTGCGGTTGCGGCTCGTCGTTCAGCTGAGCGCGAGCCCCGAGGCCGCGCCGGGCCCGCCCCGGCGCTTCTACCGTCCGGTCGTGCGAGCGGGCGACTGGCTCATCTGCTCGGGCCAGCTCGGCACGGTCGGCGGCGTGCTCGTCGGCGGGGGCGTCGCCGACCAGCTCACCCAGGCGCTCGCCAATCTCGCCGCCCTTCTCGAGTCCGAGGGTTCGTCGCTCGACGCGGTCGCCAAGACGACGGTGTTCCTTGTCGACATGGGCGATTACGCGGCGATGAACGAGGCCTACGCCTCGGCCTTCGGCGACCACCTCCCCGCCCGCTCCGCCGTCGCGGTGACGGCGTTGCCGATGGGCGCGGCGGTGGAGATCGAGGCCTGGGCGTACCAGCCGGCCGCCGGGGACTAGCCCGGGGGACAAGCCCCCCTCGCGGGGTCGGGCGTGACGAGTCGGCGCGCCTACGGCCGCCAGCGCGCCGTCCCGAAGCGGTAGCCGACGCTGCGCACCGTCTCGATGAGGTGGGCGTTCTCCTCGCCGAGTTTGGCGCGCAGCCTGCGGATGTGGACGTCGACGGTGCGCGCGCCGCCGAAGTACTCGTAGCCCCAGACCCGGGCGAGCAGGGTCTCGCGGGTGAAGACCTTGCCCGGATGCGCCGCCAGGAAGCGGAGCAGCTCGTACTCCATGAACGTGAGGTCGAGCGAGCGCCCGGCGACGACGGCCTGGTAGGTCTCCAGGTTGAGTGCCAGCGGGCCGTAGGCGATCACGTCGTGGTGCTTTCCCCGCCCGGTCTTCCAGAGCAGGTGGCCTAGGCGCGTCTCGATCTCGTCCGGCGCCGTCTCGGTGAGCGTGAAGTCGTCGAAGAGCTCCTTGTGCCCGTCGAGCGCGCCGAGCTGTCCGGCCTCCACGACGAGGAGGATGGGCGCGACCGGCTCCTCGCGCCGGCGCAGGGCGTCGCACAGCCCGAAGGCGGCCTCCGGCGACTCGACCGCGGAGACGACGGCGCCTGACCAGCCCTCGGGGGGTTCGAGCGCGCCGGCCGCTTCGGCGTTGGCCACGGCGATGAAGGCGTAGCCGGCCGAGTCGAGCGCCTTCGCGAGCTCGGGGCCGGGTGGGTCCGGGAAGCAGAGCAGTTGCTCCATCCGCCTACCGCCGGGTCCGTGGTGACGTCATGGCGGCTCCTACAGGGCCGGGAGGTAGCGGATGAGTTCGAACGGCGTGATCTGGCGGGTGTACTCGTCCCATTCGGCCCGCTTGTTGCGCAGGAACCACTCGAAGACATGGTCGCCGAGCGTGGCGAGGACGAGCTCCGAGCTCTCCATGGCCGCCAGCGCCTCGTCGAGCGTGCGGGGCAGCGGGCGGATGCCGGCCGAGGCGAGCTGGCGCTGGCTCATCGTGTACAGGTTGGCGTCGGCCTCGTCGGGCAGCTCGTAGGACTTCTCGATGCCCTGCAGGCCCGCCGCGAGCATGACCGCGAAGGCGAGGTAGGGGTTGCAGGCCGGGTCGACGGCGCGGTACTCGACGCGGGCGGACTCGGACTTGCCCTGCCGCACGACGGGAACGCGGACGAGCGCGGAGCGGTTGTTGTACGCCCACGAGACGGTGAACGGCGCCTCGTAACCCGCGACGAGGCGCTTGTACGAGTTCACCCACTGGTTCGTCACCGCGGTGATCTCGCAGGCGTGCTCGAGGAGGCCCGCGATGAACTGGCGCGCCGTCGCCGAGAGCCCGTGTTCGTCGTCGGCGTCGAAGAAGGCGTTCTTGTCCCCGCGAAACAGCGAGCAGTGGGTGTGCATCCCGGAACCCTGGACGCCGGCGAGGGGCTTCGGCATGAACGACGCGTAGACGCCGTGCTCCTGGGCGATCTCCTTGATGAGGAGGCGCACGGTCATGATCGTGTCGGCCATCGTGAGGGCGTCGGTGTAGCGCAGGTCGATCTCGTGCTGGCTGGGCGAATCCTCGTGCTGGGCGTACTCGACCGGGATCCCCATGTCCTCGAGGGTGAGCACGGTCTTGCGGCGGATGTCGGTCGCGAGGTCCGCCACGGTGAGCTCGAAGTACGAACCCGAGTCGAGCGGTTGCGGCGGCACGTCGGCGTCGGCCTCGGAGCTCGCGAAGTAGAAGTACTCGAGCTCGGGGGCCGCGAAGAAGCTGAAGCCCCGCTCGTGGGCGCGCTCGAGTGCCCGGCGCAGCACGTGGCGCGGGTCCCCCTCGAAAGGCGTGCCGTCGATGTTCGAGATGTCGCAGAACACGCGGGCGACCGTGGCGTCCCCGCCGGACATGGCGGGCAGGATCTGGAACGTCTTCGGGTCCGGGTGCGCGATCACGTCGCCTTCCTGGATGCGGCTGAAGCCGTCGATCGAGGAGCCGTCGAACGTCATCCCCTCGTCGATCGCGTTCTCCAGCTCGGCGGGGGGGATCGAGAACGTCTTCGGCGTGCCGAGCACATCGGTGAACCAGAGCTGGATGAAGCGGACCCCGCGTTCCTCCACCGTCTTCAGGACGTACTCGCGCTGGTTCTCCATCGGGTCACCTTTCCGCGGCGTTTCCTGACCGCGACCGGCCGAGTCGCACCGACAAGTTTCGCAGACCCCACGAGCCCGACCAAACCCCGGGAGTCACGGCTGCTCCCCACGGACCATGGAGGTCCCATCGCTACGATGGCGACGTGGGCTGGCTGACCGTCGCGCTCTGCCAGATCGACGCGGTGGTCGGCGACTTCGAAGGGAACATCGGGCGGATCCTCGGCGCGCTGGCCACGGCTGAGGGGTCCGGCGCCGACGTCGCCGTCTTCCCCGAGCTCGTCGTGACCGGCTACCCGCCCGAGGACCTGTTGCTGGAGCCGGACTTTGTCGCCGCGAGCGAGGCCGCGCTCGCCACCGTCGCGGCCCGCGTGGGCCGCTGTGCGGCGGTCGTCGGCTACGTGGCCGATTCCGGCGGGCTGCGCAACTCGGCCGCGGTCTGCGCCGCCGGCGCGGTGCGGGGCGTCGCGGTGAAGGAACTGCTCCCGAACTACGGCGTGTTCGACGAGCAGCGGTGGTTCGTCCCCGGTGCGGGGGACTCGCCCGTCTTCGCGATCGGCGGCGCACCCGTCGGGGTGGTGGTCTGCGAGGACGCCTGGGTGGCCTCGGGCCCGGTCGCCCGTCTCGCCGCCGCCGGGGCGGGGATCGTGCTGTCGCTCAACGCGTCGCCCTTCCGCGCCGGGGCGCGGGCCGAACGCGAGGAGATGCTCGCCCGCCGGGCGGTCGAGTCCCGGTGCGCCATCGTCTACGTGAACCTCGTCGGTGGCCAGGACGAGCTGGTGTTCGACGGGGGTTCGATGGTCGTGTCGCCGGACGGGTCGCTGCTCGCCTCGGCGGCGCAGTTCCGGGAGGACGTCGTTGTGGTCGACGTCCCGTTCGCCGGGACCGGCGCGCTGGGGCCGCCGGCGGGCCTTGTCGAGGTGAGCCGGGCGCGCCGGCGTGCCGGTCGCCCCGTTCCCGGTCCCATCGCCGGGGTCCTCGACGACGAGGCGCTGACCTACGAGGCGCTCGTGCTGGCGACGCGCGATTACGTCGCCAAGAACGGCTTCCTCGACTGCGTCGTCGGGCTGTCGGGCGGGATCGACTCGTCGCTCGTCGCGGCGATCGCCGTCGAGGCGCTCGGGCCGGACCGGGTGCACGGTGTGGCGATGCCGTCGCGCTTCTCCTCACCCGGTTCGCTCGCCGACGCGGCCGCGCTGGCCGACCGCCTCGGCATCGACTTCCGGGTGATCCCGATCGAGGAGGCGCACGGCGCGATGCTCGGGCTGCTGGCGCCGGGCTTCGCCGGCTCCCCGCCGGGCGTCGCCGAGGAGAACCTCCAGGCGCGGATCCGAGGCACGCTCCTCATGGCGCTCTCGAACAAGTTCGGCTGGCTCGTGCTCACGACGGGGAACAAGAGCGAGACCGCCGTCGGTTACTCGACGCTCTACGGCGACACCGCCGGTGGCTTCGCCGTCATCCGGGACGTCCCGAAGCTCCTCGTCTACGCGCTCGCCCGCCACTGCAACGCCGCCGCCGGGCGGCCGGTGATCCCGGAGGAGGTCTTTTCGAAGCCGCCGTCGGCCGAGCTGCGTCCGGACCAGCGAGACGACGACTCCTTGCCCCCGTACGAGGTCCTCGACCCCATCCTCGAGGCGTACGTCGAGCGTCACGCGACCGTCGACGATCTCGTCGCCGAGGGTTTCGACGCCGCGACGGTGCGGCGGGTCTTCGACCTCGTCGACCTGTCGGAGTACAAGAGGCGCCAGGCCCCCCCGGGGCCGCGCGTGACGAGCCGGGCGTTCGGCAAGGACCGCCGCATGCCGATCACGAACCGCTTCCGGGCGAGCCGCCCGCCGGGAGCGAACGGGTCGTGACGGCGCCGCTCACCCTTGCCGAGGCGGCGGACCTGCTCGGTCGTTACCGTCACGTCGAGCTCTCGCTCTTCGCCCGCCTGGGCGGGCGCGCCCCGTCCTGCGAGGACGCCGCGGTCGTCGTCTACCTCGCGGGGGCGAGCCGGGCGCACGGCTTCCGGGCCGGCCTCGTCGAGCCGCTCCTGCCGGTGTCGGACGGTCTGCCGGCGGCGGCCGAGTTGACCCGCTCGCCGGGGGAGCGATTCGACGAGGCGCTCGAGGTGCTCACGGCGGCCGGCTCAGACGGGGAGCTGCTCGACGCGCTCGTCGGCACCTTGTACCCGGCGATGGCCGCCAGCTACGCCGAGCACCTCGCGGTGGCGGTGTCCCCGGCCGATGCGGCGGTGCACCGGATGCTGCGCCGGTTGCTGGCGGATCTCGCGGCCACGACCGCGGAGGGCCGGGTGCTCGCGCCGCCGTCAGGCGGGACGCCGCGTTCGGCACGCGTGCACGAGCTCCTCGAGAAGGTCCCCGGCCCGTTCGGCCCGCTGCGTCGCACCCCTTGAGGGCGCGGGACTCGTGTCATCCCAGGTGGCGGGTGTGCGGGAGCCCCTTGACTGCGTCGTTACACTGACTGCGGGAACTGACGGGATTCGAGCCGTGTCGGACCGGTGCAGTTACCGCTGCTGGAAAGACGTCGCCAGGTGGTTGGGCGTCGGGAGTCCGCTCTCAGCAGCTCCACCAACCCACGAAGGACCGGACCGCATTGGCGAAGGAGCGAGTCGAGCGCGACGAGGAAGATCTCGTCCGGCTGTACCTGACCGACATCGGCCAGTACCCGCTGCTCACCAAGGATGACGAGGTCCGTCTGGCCCAGGCGATCGAGCGCCGCGGTTCCGCCGAGGAGGAGCTCGCCAAGCCGCCGAAGGGGATCACGCCGGCGCGCCGTCGCGAGCTCAAGCGGACCGTCCGCCTGGGCGACGAGGCCCAGCGCACCTTCGTCCAGTCGAACCTCCGGCTGGTCGTGTCGATCGCCAAGAAGTACCAGGCGTCGGGACTGCCGCTGCTCGACCTCATCCAGGAGGGCAACCTCGGCCTCATGCACGCCGTCGAGAAGTTCGACTGGCGCAAGGGCTTCAAGTTCTCGACGTACGCCACCTGGTGGATCCGCCAGGCGATCACGCGCGGGATCGCCAACACCGGACGGACGATCCGCCTGCCGGTCCACGCCGGTGACACGCTCGCCCGGGTGCAGAAGGCACAGGCGCGCCTCGAGCTGAAGTACGGGCGCCCGGCGACACTCGCCGAGCTCGGCACCGAGGTCGAGCTGCCCGAGGACAAGCTGATCGAAGCGCTCCGGTTCCGCGCCGAGCCGCTCTCGCTCTCGGAACCACTGCGCGAGGACGGCGACGCCGAGCTCGGCGATGTCGTCGAGGACCGTTCGGCGGAGTCACCTTTCGAGATGGCGGCGACGGCGCTTCTGCCGGTCGAGATCAACCGCCTCCTCGCGCCGCTCGACGAACGCGAGCGCGAGATCCTGCGGCTGCGGTTCGGTCTCGACCGCGGCGAGCCGCGCACGCTCGAGGAGGTCGGCGAGCACTTCAACCTGACCCGGGAACGGATCCGCCAGATCGAGGCGCGCGCGATGTCCAAGCTGCGCCACCCCTCGAGCGACACGGGAGCCCGCGATCTCCTGACCGTCTGACCTTGGCGCCACCGGCCCGGGATTACCGGGTTGCGATCCCGGCGGCCGTTACGATGCGGGCATGTTGAAGAAGCTGTTCATCCTGGCCGTGCTCGTCGCGCTCGGCTTCGTCGTGGCGAGGCGCCTCAGCCCCGATTGATCCCGCTTCGCGTCAGCCGACGCGGATCTCTTCCAGGGCCGGCCCGGTGCTGCGGCGGGAGTGGAGCCACCAGCCGAGGGCCGCGGCGCCGACCCCGACGACGACCGTGCTCGTCCCGATGGCGATCGCCGGCCTCGGGGGCACGGCGCGCACCCGGTCCCGCACCCGGTCCCGCAGGCGGACCGGCCGGATGAAGCTCTCGACGTCCCAGCCGCGCTCCTCGGCCACCTTGGCGAGCCCCCGGTCGGGGTTCACGGCGACCGGGTGGCCGACGCTCTCGAGGAGCGGCAGGTCGGTGAGCGAGTCGCTGTAGGCGTACGAGCGGGCGAGGTCGACACCGGCCCTCGCGGCCCAGGCGCGCACCGCGTCGGCCTTCTGCGGCCCGGCGGCGTAGAAGGCGAGCTCGCCCGTGTAGCAGCCGGCGGCGTCGACGGCCGCCTCGCTGGCGATCGTGGCCTCGACACCGAGATGGCGGCCGAGCGGCTGGACGATCTCGAGCGGTGAAGCCGAGACGATGACGACCTTGCGGCCCGCCGAGTGGTGGTCGTCGATGAGGTCCATCGCCTCGTCGTAGATGATCGGCTCGACGACGCTCTCGAGGGCGTCGTTCACGATGGCGAGGACCTCGGCCCGCGACCAGCCCTTCGTGAGCCGGAGCACGGCCGTCCGGAGGCGGTCGAGCCGGCGGTCGTTCGAGCCGAGGATGAGGTAGATGACCTGGGCGAGGGCGACCTGGGCGAGCGAACGCCGCTTCATGAGGCCCCGCTTGCGCAACGGCCCGCCGAAGGCCGCCATCGCGTCCTTGGCGATGATCGTCTTGTCGAGGTCGAAGAACGCCGCCTCGCCGAGGGGTCGCGGCGAGGACCGGGGGGCCGCCGACGACGGTTCCGGCGCTCCTCCCGGCGGCGCCCCGGCGGCTTTGGGGCCGTCCCGTCGGGCAGCGTCCATGCCATCCATCGAACACGCTGCCGGGGGTCGTTACAACTCACCACCTCCGCCCGGCGACCTCCGGGGGCTGGGGTGCTGGCCCGGTGGGGTCTCTCCCGTTATCGTTCGCCACCGTCCCGGAGGGTTCTCGTGCCCAAGCCACTCGTGATCGTCGAATCGCCCGCCAAGGCGAAGACGATCGCGCGCTTCCTCGGCCCCGGTTACCTGGTCGAGTCCTCCATCGGTCACATCCGCGACCTCCCCCGCTCGGCCGCCGAGGTCCCCGCCGCCTACCGGGGGGAGCCGTGGTCCCGGCTCGGGGTCGATGTCGAGAACGACTTCAAGCCGTTGTACGTCATCGCCCACGAGAAGCAGGACCAGGTGCGCAAGCTGCGCGCGCTGCTGCGCGAGGCGAGCGAGCTCTACCTCGCGACCGACGAGGACCGCGAGGGCGAATCGATCGCATGGCACCTGTTGGAGGTGCTCTCGCCGCGGGTGCCCACGAAGCGGATGGTTTTCCACGAGATCACCCCCTCGGCGATCAAGCACGCGCTCGACCACCCCCGTGAGCTCGACCGCCGCCTCGTCGACGCCCAGGAGGCGCGCCGCATCCTCGACCGCCTCTACGGCTACGAGCTCTCGCCGGTGCTGTGGAAGAAGGTCATGCAGGGCCTGTCGGCGGGGCGCGTCCAGAGCGTCGCGACGCGCATCGTCGTCGAACGCGAACGCGAGCGCATGCGATTCCGCTCGGCGACGTGGTGGAGCCTGCACGGGAGCTTCGCCACCGACGGGGGTGATTCGGTGACCGCCGAGCTCGCCGGCCTCGGCGGGCGGTCGATCGCCGACGGCTCGGACTTCACCTCGGCCGGCGAGCTCGCCGACCCGACCGGCCCGATCCTGCTCGACGGGTCGTCGTCGGCGTCGCTCGCCGGCGCGCTCGAGGGCGCGACGTTCTCGGTCGCCGCCGTCGAGTCCAAGCCCTACCGGCGGTCACCCTCGGCTCCTTTCATCACCTCGACGTTGCAGCAGGAGGCGGCCCGCAAGCTCGGTTTCTCAGCGCAGCGCACGATGCAGGTGGCGCAACGTCTCTACGAACAGGGCCATATCACCTACATGCGGACGGACTCGACGACGCTGTCGTCGACGGCGATCGCCGCGGCGCGCGGCCAGGCGAGCCAGCTCTACGGGGCCGGGCTCGTCCCCGAGCGCGCCCGCACCTACGAGCGGCGCGTGAAGAACGCCCAGGAGGCCCACGAGGCGATCCGGCCCGCCGGCGACAGCTTCCCGCTCCCCGGCGAGATCGATGCGAGCGTCGGCGGTGACGGGCGGCGGCTCTACGAGCTCATCTGGCAGCGCACGATCGCCTCGCAGATGATCGACGCGACCGGGTTCACGGCGCGGCTCCGCATCGGCGGTGCCACGACGGCGGCGACCCCCGTCGCACCCCGGGGCACCGTGGCCGAGTTCACGGCCGCCGGGACGGTCATCACCTCGCCGGGGTTCTTGCGCGTCTACCGGGAGAGCGAGGACGAGCCCGAGGAATCGCGCCGCCCCGACGAGGTCCGCCTGCCCCAGGTCGAAAGCGGTGCCCCGCTCGCGCTCGAGTCCTTCGCCACCGAGGAGCACGCCACCAAGCCTCCGGCCCGCTACACCGAAGCCTCGCTGGTGCGGCGTCTCGAGGAGCTGGGTGTCGGCCGGCCCTCCACCTACGCCAGCATCCTGCAGACGATCCAGGACCGCGGCTACGTCTGGAAGAGGGGGAGCGCCCTCGTGCCCGCCTTCCTCGCCTTCGCCGTCGTGGGCCTGTTGGAGGAGCACTTCCCCTCGCTGGTGGACTACAACTTCACGGCCAGCATGGAGAACGACCTCGACGAGATCGCGGCGGGCACCGAGCAGGCGGTCCCATGGCTCGAGCGCTTCTACTTCGGTGACGCGCCGGGTAGCACGCCGGGGGGTGGCAGTGGCCGTCCCGCCTCGGTCGAGGGCGGCCAGGGACTGCGGCAGGCGGTCGTGGATCACCTCGGCGAGATCGACGCCCGGGAGGTCAACTCGATCCCACTCGGCGCCGACGACGACGGGGTTGCCGTGGTCATCCGGGTGGGCCGGTTTGGCCCGTATCTGCAACGGGGCGAGGACCGCGCCTCGATCCCGGAGGATCTCGCCCCCGACGAGCTCTCGCTCGGACGTGCCCTCGAGCTGCTCGCCGCGCCGTCCGGCGAGCGCGAGCTGGGGGTCGATCCGGAGTCCGGGCTCGTCGTGTCGGTGCGGACCGGGCGTTTCGGGCCGTACGTCCAACTCGGCGAGACGGCCGCCAAGGGTGACAAGCCCCCGCGGGCGTCGTTGTTCAAGTCGATGACCCCCGACGCCCTGACGCTCGCACAGGGCCTCGAGCTGCTTCGCCTTCCCCGAGTCGTCGGCCTCGACCCTGCGACGGGCGAGGAGGTCCTCGCCCGCAACGGTCGCTACGGGCCCTATCTGCAGCGGGGCCGCGATTCGCGCAGTCTCGCGACGGAGGAGCAGTTGCTGGAGATCGACCTCGCGAGCGCGCTCGAGTTGTTCTCGCGCCCGAAGGAACGCCGGTTCGGTCGGGCCGGCGGCTCACCTGGCCGGGAGATCGGTATCGATCCGGAGTCGGGTTCGCCGATCCTTCTTCGTGACGGCCGATTCGGTTCCTACGTGACCGACGGGACAGTGAACGCCTCGCTGCGGCGCGGCGACGACCCCGAATCGATCACGCTCGAGCGCGCGGCCGAGTTGCTTGCCGAGAGGAGGGCAGCCGGACCGAGGTCCCCCCGCCGGGCGGGCGGTACGAAGCGGGCCGCGGCCAAGAAGACGGCGGCCAAGAAGACGGCGGCCAAGAAGACGGCAGCCAAGAAGACGGCAGCCAAGAAGACGGCGGCCAAGAAGACGGCGGCCAAGAAGACGGCGGTCAAGCATGCCGGTCGGGCCACGGCCAAACGGGGCTAGTCAGTCCACCTCGCCGGATCGCCGCGAACTCCCAGTGTCGTAGTCTCGGATGTGATGGACGCGCGCGGGAGATTGATCGTCCTCGAGGGTGGTGAGGGGTGCGGCAAGTCGACCCAGGCGGAGTTGCTCGCGGCGTATCTCGGAGCGGAGTCGACGCGTGAGCCCGGCGGAACCGCGATCGGGGAAAGGATCAGGTCGATTCTGCTCGATGGCGAACTCGCACCTCTCGATCCGCGGGCGGAGCTGATGCTGATGCTCGCCACGCGCGCCCAGCACGTCGCCGAGCGGATCGAGCCTTGGCTCACTGCCGGCCACGACGTCGTTTGCGATCGTTTCTCGGGATCGACGCTCGCCTACCAGGGATACGGACGCGGCCTGCCACTAGATGAGATCACTGCGGCGAACGACCTCAGCTGTGCCGGACTCTCACCCGACCTTGTCATTCTCCTGGACCTGCCCATCGCAGATGGCGCAGCGCGCCGGGAGCAACCCGACGACCGCTTCGAGAAAGAGGATGGGGCCTTCTTCGCCCGGGTGGCAAAGGGCTTCCACGAACTCGCGCAAGCCGATCCTGAGCACTGGGTCGTCGTCGACGCCTCGGGGACCCGGGAGGAAGTTGCCAACCGTGTGCGCGCCGTCGCCGCCGCCCGTCTCGGCTTGACAGGTAAGAGCGAGATGATGTGAGGGAGAGCTGAGCACGAGATCGACTTCGGGTCGTGCGGCGAGCCGGGGTTCACCCGTCCTCGACCGGATCGTCGGGCAACCGCGTGTGCGGGCGGTGCTCGGCTCGTTCGTCGCGTCGCCCGTGCACGCCTTCCTCTTCCTCGGTCCGCCCGGTTCGGGCAAGCGCGGGGCTGCTCGGGCCTTCGCAGCCGCGCTCATCTGTCCGAACGGGGGGTGTGGCGATTGCCCGTCGTGTCACGATGTCCTTGCGGGACGCCATCCCGATGTCGTTTTCGTGGAGCGTCACGGCGCCTCGATCCTCGTCGACGAGGCGAGGGAGGTCACCCAGCTTGCGCAGCGGACGCCGCGGTTCTCGCGCCTGCAGGTCCTCGTCCTTGCTGATTTCCATCTCGTCGACCGAGCGGCTCCGGCACTTCTGAAGACGATCGAGGAACCGCCCGCGACGACCGTGCTCATCGTCCTCGCCGATACGCGGGCACCCGCGCTCGTGACCATCGCCAGCCGCTGTGTCGAGGTGGAGTTCTCCCCGCTCGACGTCGAGAGCATCGCCGGCGCGTTGCGCGCGGAAGGCGCGACGGAGGAAGTCGCGTTGGCGGCCGCGTCGGCGGCGAACGGGCGCCTCGACCGGGCGAGGTTGCTCGTCGGGGATCCGGGGTTCGCGACCCGCGAGGCCCGCTGGCGCTCGGTTCCCGAACGTCTCGACGGCACTGGCGCGGCCGTTGCCACGCTCGCGGCAGAGCTGCTCGCCGCGACGGACGAATTGCTCGTCGTGCTCACCGAGCACCAGGAGGCGGAGCTCGCGAGTGCCGACGCCGCCGCCGAGGCCGCGGGCGAGCGCCGGACGCCCGGGCGGCGGGCCATCGAGGAACGTCACCGCCGGGAACAGCGCCAGGTGCGTACGGACGAGTTGCGTGCCGGTCTGGCGACGCTCGCCGCGGCCTACCGGTCCCGGCTCGGCGCGGAGAATCTTGCGGCCCGACGGGCCGTCTCGCTCGTCGCGGCGTGCCAGGCGATCGACGCTGCGGCGGCGCACCTCAGCCGGAACCCCAACGAATCGCTTCTCGTGCAGGCGCTGCTGCTGTGTCTGGACGAATCGAACTGAGCCGGGGCGGATGGCGCGAGTCTGGCGCGGGGAGGCGCCGAAGGACCGCTCACCGGTCGCGCAGCGCCTCGAGATGCGCGCGAACCTCCGGCCACTCGGAGGCGACGATCGAGTAGTACGCGGTGTCGCGGACGCCACCGTCGACGGCCGGCGCATGGACGCGGCGGATGCCCTCGAAACGCGCGCCGATCCGCAGAATCGCCGTGCGTGACCTTTCGTTGCGGGCGTCGGTCTTCAGCGAGACTCGGAGAACTCCCCAGGTGTCGAAGGCGTGGGAGAGCAGCAACAGCTTGCATTCGGTGTTGACGACGGTCCGCTGTGCCGACGCCGCGTACCAGGTGCCTCCGACCTCGACGACACTCGGCGGGTTGTCGTCCGATGGTGCCGGTCCCCTGGTCACACCCGGCGGCCAGGGGGGTGGCCACTCGAAGACCTCGAGGTCCATGAAGCGCGTCGCGCCGACGATCCGGTCGGTTTCCAGCAGCCGGACGGTGAACGGGACCTGACGTCCCGACCGGGCCAGGTCGATGTTCTTCTCGACGTAGTTCCTGACCTCCTCGACGCCGTCCGGGACCTCGCTGAAGGTGAACGACGAGCGGTCCTCGGCGGCGGCCGCGAAAAGACCCGGGATGTGGCTGGTGACGAGCGGCTCGAGCTGGACGAAGCGCCCGCGCAGCGTCGGAGACGTGAGCACGATCCGAGTCTTGTGCATCGGGCGTTGCCTGTCACAGGCGCGGTCCGGGCCGTCCCGGGGGAATCGCCGGAGCCTCTACCGTATGGCCATGCGATCGTGCCCCGCGCTGGAGATCTTCGCTCGATCTTCTGGTGGACCGAGCACTCGCTGCCGCGGCGGAAGAGCCTAGGCCGGCGATGTCGAAGCGCGCCTGGTTGCAGTTCGCCGGCATCGCGGTGATCTGGGGACTTCCCTACTTCTTCATCCGAATCGCCGTCCGTGACCTCGATCCGGGGACGCTCGTTTGCTTCCGCACGGGACTCGCCTCGCTCATCCTGCTGCCGTTCGTGGTCCACCGCCGCAAGTGGCGCGAATTGGTCAAACACTGGCCCGCCGTCCTCGCCTACACGCTCACCGAGATCACGGTGCCCTGGTTCCTGCTTGCCACGGCGGAACAGAAGTTGTCGAGCTCGCTGGCGGGGCTGCTGGTCGCGACCGTGCCGATCTTCGGGTTGCTGATCGCCTGGGCACTGGGTCACGAACGACCCGGGGCGCGGCGGGTGTCGGGTCTGATCCTCGGCTTCGCCGGGGTTGTCATCCTCGCCGGCGTGGGAGTCAAGGGATCGAGTCTCGTGTCGATGGGCGAGGTCGTGCTGTGCTCGATCGGCTACGCGATCGCACCGATGATCGTCAGCCGGCGCCTTGCCAAGGCCCCGAGCTTCGAGGTCGTCGCCGCCTCGATGGTCGTGACCGCTCTCATCTACCTGCCGTTCGCGCTGACGCACCTGCCGCGCCGGTTCCATGCCGAGACGGCCGAATCCGTCGTGACGCTGTCGGTCGTGTGCACGGTGCTCGCGTTCATGGTGTTCTTCGCGCTCATCAAGGAGATCGGCCCGACCCGCGCGACGGTCGTGACCTACATCAACCCGGCGGTCGCGCTGCTGCTCGGCGTCGTGGCACTCGGCGAGCCGTTCACGCTGGGCATCGCGATCGGCTTCCCGGTGATCATCGTGGGGTCGATCCTCGCGACCTGGTCGAACGCCCCCCCGATCCGTCCCGCGGAAGTGCTCGGGTCACCGGCACCGGCCCTCGGCAGCAGTCCGCCCCCGTGACGGGCACCTGAGCGGGCGGCGCGCCCGCATGTCACCGGCGAAGGGCTGTTGCGGGCCACGCGGGCGATGACCCCCGCCACAGAGTCGGGTGCGAGACGTCGGCATGGCATCAGGTCTCGGATCGACGTCTCGGCCTCCCCGCCCCGGGGCGACTGGTCCGTCGGGTCCAACTGACGGATTCGGCCCAGGCGAAGATGGCCAAACGGATCACCCGTCACAGGTTCGTTGTGCGAACTCGTCGTTGATATTGGGGGTTTCTCGTCCCCCTAACCCTTTCCTAACGGACGCCACAGGATCATTTGCCAGACTGTCGCCAGGTCGACAGTGGAGGTGGGTATGCCTCGCTCGGGTGAAGCTCTCCGTGAAGGGCGGGTCCTCGCCTCCGCCGTGCGCGTCTTCGTCGCCCTCGGGTTGGTGATCGGGCTCGTCTCGGCCCTGGCGGACGGGGCGGCCGCGTCGACCAAACCCTCGTACCACGGGAGGGACTTCGGCGGCCGTCCGGTCGCCGCGGGCACCGTGACGAGTGCACCCGTCGGCAATGTGTTCTCGATCGCCACGCGCTTCGGTGCGACCGTGACCGTGGACGTGACGGCGACGACGGTCTACGCCGAGCGGGGCGTGTCCAGTCCCACGCTCGACAACGTGTCGGCGGGGGAGCTTGTCGCCGTATTCGGCTCGGTCGCCGGGACCACGGTGACCGCGACCGAGGTCAACATCTGGGCGCCGCGGTGTGACCGCGGCAGGCCCGTCGCCGCAGGCATCGTCACGAGTGCACCGGCCGACGGCAGCTTCGCGATCATCACCATCTCGGGCGCCAGGTCGACCGTGGACGTGACGGGGTCGACGAACTACTTCGAGCGCGGCGTGTCCGGCGCGTCGCTCGACGACGTGGTCCCCGGCGTGCTTGTCGCGGTTTTCGGCACGACCGACGGAACGACGGTGACCGCGAACGACGTCCTGATCGCGCGTCTGATGCTGCACGGACACTTCCTGACAGCGGGCGTCGTCCGGGCCGCCCCGACAGCCGCGGGATTCACGGTCACGAGCTGGGGCGGGACGACGGTGACGGTCGACGTCACGGCGACGACCGTCTATGCCGAGTACGGAGCGTCGCACGCCACGATTGACGATGTGACGAAGGGCGATTTCGTGGGTGTTCTCAGCCTGGACTCCGGGGCGACGGTGAGGGCGACCGAGGTCTTCATCGTGCAACCCAGCCTGATCCTCGACCTCGCGACGGCGGGCATCGTCCGGGCCGGCCCGACCTCTACAGGATTCACCATCGTGGCCTGGAACAGGAAGATCGTCACAGTCGATGTCACGCCGACAACGGCCTACGCCGAGTACGGGGTGTCGCACGCCACGCTCGCGAACGTGAAGCGGGGCGAGATCATCGCCGTCTTCGGCACGACCTCGGGAACGAAGGTGACCGCCACCGCGGTCGTCATCGCCGGGAGCTTGCGGCACGGACTGTTCGGCTTCGGCCGTCGGCACCACTGGGGCCACCGGTACGGTGGCTTCGGGTTCGGCTGGGGGCGGAGACACCACGGTCCGGGATCGGGCTGCTCGGGGCCGAGTGGGCCTTCGGGGCCGAGCGGTTCGAGCGGCCCATCGGGTCCCTCCGGAGTGACTGGGCCGTCGGGATCGAGCGGGCCGTCGGGGGCATCGGGTCCCTCGGGGCCGTCCGGCGCGTCAGGTCAGGGGCCCGACGGCCACTGGGGCCACGGCCCCTGCCATGGAAGCGGGCACGGCCACTGCCGGGGCCGTCACAACCACCGTGGCCACGGACACGACAAGGGATAGGTTTCGCGCTCCTCGGTCCTCGCCGATAGGGCGAAACAGGGACTTAGGTCCCGGGTGAGCGTCAAGTAGGATTCGTTCGAGCGGTCGTGATCGCATCGCTGACGATGCTCTTCAGTCCGGATTGGCTCGTCACCACGGCGAAATCGCCGCACCCTTGAGCGTCTCCGTGAGGACCGTTCCGGGGACTGGCGCGGGGGACTGAGCGTCCTTCTCGTTATGGGCTCTCAGGATCCGGCGCTTGTGATCATGTGCCGCGTCGTCGGGGCGCGACCGGAAAGCGGGAGTACCTCGATGGCTGGACCGGAGGAGAGGACCGCAAGAGAGGCCCGACCCGAAGGCCTTTGCGTTGCTTGTCTTCAACCGAGCATGGGCGGTCGGCCGGTATACGAGTTGCAGGTCAGCACGCTATTTTGCTGGTCGGGCGGTACTCGGCCAGCTAGCTTGACCGCCATAGCCCATAAGGAGCGGAAACAGTCATGAGCAGCCGGTTGTGGGATGTTGCGATGTTGCCGGACCTGACGCACGGGCGCACTCACTCCGGCCCGGTCCGAGAGCGGCGCCCGGTGTACGTCGACCTACTGCCGCCCTGCAACGCCGGCTGCCCCGCCGGCGAGAACATCCAGGCGTGGCTGTCGCACACCCTGGCGGGCCGCCACGAGCAGGCTTGGCGCGAGCTCGTCACCAACAACCCGTTGCCGGCGATCCACGGGAGGGTCTGCTACCACCCGTGCGAAAGCGTCTGCAACCGCGCCAACCTCGACAGCGCGGTGTCGATCCACTCGGTCGAGCGGTTCCTTGGGGACCTCGCGCTCGAGAAGGGCTGGCAGTTCGATCCGCCCGCGGTCCGCAGCGGAAAGCGGGTGCTCGTGATCGGAGCCGGCCCGAGCGGGCTCTCGGCGGCCTACCACCTCGCCCGGCTCGGCCATGAAGTCGAGATCCGGGACGTGGGAGCCGAACCGGGCGGGATGATGCGGTACGGCATTCCGGCCTACCGGCTGCCCCGAGACGTGCTCAGCGCCGAGCTCGCCCGGATCGCGGCACTTGGCGTGCAGATGACCGGGCACCACAAGGTCGACGACCTCGTGACCGAGAAGCAGGAGGGCGGTTTCGACGCCGTCTTCGTCGCCGTCGGAGCACACCTGTCCCGGCGTGTCGACATCCCGGCCCGCGACACCGGTCCGATGCTGGATGCGGTTTCGTTCCTGCGCAGCGTCGCTTCGGGCGAGCGGCCGGTCATCGGCCGGCGCGTCGCCGTCTACGGCGGCGGCAACACCGCGATGGACGCCGCCCGGGTCGCCAAGCGGCTTGGCGCGGACGAGGCGATGATCGTCTACCGGCGCACGCGCGAGCAGATGCCGGCCCACTCCGAGGAGGCCGAGGACGCCGAGCGTGAGGGCGTGCGGATCAACTGGCTCCGGACGATCAAGGAGATGGACGGTTCGGAGATGCAGGTCGAGGTGATGGAGCTCGACGAGTCGGGCTTCCCGCAGCCGACCGGCCGGTTCGAGACCCTCTCGGCGGACACCGTGATCCTGGCGCTCGGGCAGGAGACCGACACGGAGTTCCTGCACAGGGTCCCGGGAGTCGAGTTCGAGAAGGACGGCACCGTGAAGGTGTCGCCCTCGATGGAGACCGGCTGCGCCGGTGTGTTCGCCGGTGGCGACATGGTGCCGAGCGAGCGCACGGTCACGGTGGGTGTCGGCCACGGGAAGAAGGCGGCCCGGCACATCGACAGGTGGCTGAACGGGGCCGGCGGGGCGACGGCAGCGAAACACGACCTGGCGGCGTTCGACCGGCTGCACCTTTGGTACTTCGGCGACAATGCCCGGCGCCAGCAGCCCGAGCTCGCGCCCGAGGAGCGCGTCGCCGCCTTCGACGAGGTGGTCGGCGGTCTGTCTGCCGACGAGGCGGTGTACGAGGCGGGCCGGTGCCTGTCCTGCGGCAACTGCTTCGAGTGCGACGGCTGCCTCGGTTCCTGCCCCGAAGACGCCGTGATCAAGCTCGGCGTCGGGAACCGTTACCGGTTCAACTACGACCTCTGCACCGGTTGTGGGGCGTGCTTCGAACAGTGTCCGGTACATGCGATCGAGATGGTGGCGGAGGCGAACTGAAATGCGCGTGACAGTCGACGGGAACGAGGCCACGGCCTCGGTTGCATACCGGCTCAGCGAGGTCTGCTGCATCTACCCGATCACTCCGTCGTCGCCGATGGCGGAGTTCGCCGACGAGTGGGCGAGCCACAAGAGGGTCAACCTCTGGGGCGGCGTGCCAACGATCGTCGAGATGCAGAGCGAAGGAGGCGCGGCGGGCGCACTGCACGGCGCGCTGCAGACCGGTGCTCTGGCGACGACGTTCACCGCCTCGCAGGGGCTGCTGCTCATGATCCCGAACATGTACAAGATCGCCGGCGAACTCACGCCGGCGGTGTTGCACGTCGCGGCGCGGTCGCTCGCCGCCCAGGGTCTTTCGATCTTCGGGGACCACGCAGACGTCATGGCGGTCCGCCAGACGGGCTTCGCCATCCTTGCCTCGGCCTCGGTGCAGGAGGCCCATGACCTGGCACTCGTCGCGCACGCCTCGACGCTCGCGACTCGTGTGCCGTTCCTGCACTTCTTCGACGGATTCCGCACGTCGCACGAGCTGAACACGATCGAGATACTGAGCGACGAGGACATCGCGGCCGTCGTGTCCGACGAGCTCATCCAGGCACACCGCGGCCGGGCGCTGTCGCCGGAACACCCGTTCATCCGCGGCACGGCCCAGAACCCGGACATCTACTTCCAGGCACGCGAGACGGTGAACCCCTTCTACGCCGCCGTGCCGGATGCCGTGGAGGACGCGATGGCGCGTGTCGCCGGGCGGACGGGCCGGCCCTACCACATCGTCGACTACTCCGGGCACCCCGAGGCCGAGCGCGTGATCGTCATCATGGGATCGGGCGGGGAGACAGCCAAGGAGACCGTGGCGGCGCTCGTCGCGGCAGGGGAGCGCGTCGGTGTGGTCCAGATCCGACTGTTCCGCCCCTTCCCCGCCGAGGCTCTCGCCGCGGCGTTGCCGGCGACCGTGCGGCGCGTCGCCGTGCTCGACCGGACGAAGGAGCCCGGTTCGATGGGTGAGCCGCTCTTCCTCGACACGGTCGCCGCCCTCAGCGAAGCGGTCGCCGAGGGCACGGGGCGGACGATGCCGGAGGTCTTCGGCGGCCGCTACGGCCTTTCCTCGAAGGAGTTCACGCCGGGGATGGTGCGTGGCGTGTTCGACGAGCTGTCCGCCGACCGGCCGCGCCGCGGCTTCACGGTCGGCATCAACGACGACGTTTCCGGGACGAGCATCCCGTGGGACCCGACGTTCGACATCGAGCCCGCCGAGACGGTCCGCTCGATCTTCTTCGGACTCGGGTCGGACGGGACGGTCGGCGCCAACAAGAACACGATCAAGATCCTGGGCGACGAAGAAGGCCTCAACGCGCAGGGGTACTTCGTCTACGACTCGAAGAAGTCTGGCTCGCAGACGGTGTCGCACCTGCGCTTTGGTCCGAAGCCGATCCGGGCGCCGTACCTCGTGAGCCAGGCGAGCTTCATCGGCTGCCACCAGTACGGCCTGCTCGACCGCGCCAACGTCCTCGGCCCGGCGGCGCCGGGCGCGACCCTGCTCCTCAACTGCCCGCACCCGCCGGACGAGGTCTGGGACTCGCTCTCGCGGCCGGTCCAGGACCAGATCATCGCCAAGGGGATCGACCTCTACGTGATCGACGCCAGCCGGATCGCCCGTGAGGTGGGCCTCGCCGGCCGGACGAACGTCATCCTGCAGACCTGCTTCTTCGCGATCTCGGGGGTGCTGCCACGCGAGGTGGCGATCGACCGGATCAAGA
The DNA here is from genome assembly GCA_963823945.1 of uncultured Acidimicrobiaceae bacterium. Lineage (GTDB taxonomy): Bacteria > Actinomycetota > Acidimicrobiia > Acidimicrobiales > Bog-793 > Bog-793. Next base: position 195,471 of record CAWGNK010000003.1, on the reverse strand, counting down.
AGGCGGTCGCGAAGACCTACGGGCGTCGCGGCAAGGAGGTGGTCGAGAAGAACCAGGCCGCCGTCGACCGCGCCCTCGAGGGCATGCACCGGGTCGAGGTGCCCGGGAAGGTGACGGCGACCCGCGAGCTGCCGCGCATCGTTCCCGACGGCGTGCCGGAGTTCGTCCGCAGCGTCACGGCCGAGATGATGGCCGGCCGGGGCGAAGGCCTCCCGGTGAGCGCCCTCCCGGTGGACGGTACGTACCCGAGCGGCACCGCGGCGTACGAGAAGCGGAACATCTCGGAGTTCATCGCCCGCTGGGAGCCCGAGACGTGCATCCAGTGCGGCAACTGCAGCTTCGTGTGCCCGCACAGCGTGATCCGCTCGCGCCAATACGACAAGTCCCACCTGAAGGGGGCGCCGGCCGGGTTCCGCTCGGCGCGGCTCGACGCCGTCGGCCTGCCGGACGCGCGCTACACGTTGCAGGTCTACATCGAGGACTGCACGGGCTGCGGCCTGTGCGTCGAGGCGTGCCCGGTCGAGACGCCCGGTGACCCCGTACGCAAGGCGATCAACCTGACCGAGCGGGCACCGCTCGTCGAGGCCGAGCGGGAGAACATCGCCTTCTTCCAGACCCTGCCGGCGACCGACCGGTCCCGGGTCGACTTCGGCACGGTGAGAGGCACGCAGTTCCTCGAGCCGCTGTTCGAGTTCTCGGGGGCCTGCGAGGGCTGTGGCGAGACCCCTTATGTGAAGTTGCTCTCGCAGCTGTTCGGCGATCGGCTGATGGTCGCCAACGCGACCGGTTGCTCCTCGATTTACGGCGGTAACCTGCCGACGACGCCGTGGACGAAGGACGCCGACGGGCGCGGGCCGGCCTGGTCGAACTCGCTGTTCGAGGACAACGCCGAGTTCGGGCTCGGATTCCGTGTCGCGGCGGACACGCACGCCGGGCTCGCCCGGCGGCGCCTCCTCGAGCTGCGCGACGCGCTCGGCCCCGAGCTCGTCGACGAAATCCTCTCGGCCCCGCAGCAGCGGGAGTCGGAGCTGCGCGCCCAGCGCGAACGGGTGGCCGAGCTGAAGCGGCGGCTCAACGGCGTCGACGGGACCGCCGCCGAGGACCTCGCCAGCGTGGTCGACTTCCTCGTCCGGCGGAGCATCTGGATCGTCGGCGGTGACGGCTGGGCCTACGACATCGGGTCCGGTGGGCTTGACCACGTGCTCTCGAGCGGGCGCAACGTCAACGTGCTCGTGCTCGACACGGAGGTGTACTCGAACACCGGCGGCCAGATGTCCAAGGCGACGCCGCTGGGGGCCGTGGCCAAGTTCGCGACCTCGGGCAAGACCGTGGTGAGCAAGGACCTCGTCCTGCAGGCGATCTCGTACGGCAGCGTCTACGTCGCCCGTGTCGCGATGGGCGCCGATCCGCAGCAGACCCTGACGGCGTTCCGCGAGGCGGAGGCCTACGACGGCCCCTCGCTCGTGCTCGCCTACTGCCACTGCATCTCCCACGGGATCGCGATGCGCGACGGGCTCGACCAGCAGTACCGGGCCGTGGCGAGCGGCTACTGGCCGCTCGTCCGCTACGACCCGGTGGTGCGCTCGGCGGGCGGCAACCCGTTCATGCTCGACTCGACGCGGCCGCGGATCCCGCTCGGCGACTACACGAACCGGGAACTGCGCTACCGCTCCCTCACGAACACCGATCCGGCCGAGGCCGAACGGTTGCACGGGCTCGGAGAGCAGCAGGTCGAGCGGCAGTGGGATGTCTACGAGGAGATGGCGACCCGCGGCGCCCAGCACTTCGCCGCCGACGCACGCAAGGAGCGGTGATGGACCTCGCGACCGATTACATGGGATTGGCACTTCGCAACCCGCTCGTCGCGTCGGCCGCACCACTGTCGTGGACCGTCGAGGGAGTGCAGCGCGTCGCGGACGCCGGGGTCGGCGCGGTCGTGCTGTACTCGCTGTTCGAGGAGCAGGTGCGCCGGGAGGCGGCCGAGAACGCGCGGCTCGTCGAGGCCGGCAGCGAGAGCTTCGCCGAGTCGCTCACGTACTTCCCGGACGTGACGGAGGACGAGCCGGGCCCGCGTCACTACCTGAGCGTGCTCGAGCGGGCCGCCGCCGCCGTCGAGATCCCGGTGCTCGGGAGCCTCAACGGCGTCACACCCGGCGGCTGGGTGGACTACGCGCGCCGGATGCAGGACGCCGGTGCGGCGGCGATCGAGCTGAACATCTACTACCTGCCCGGGAACACGCGTGTCACGGGCCGTGAGGTCGAGGACCGCTACGTCGAGGTGCTGAGAAGTGTGAAAGAAGCGGTCAGCGTGCCGGTCGCGGTGAAGCTCGGCCCGCACTTCAGCTCGGTCGGCGCGATGGCGATGCGCCTCGACGAGGTCGGCGCCGACGCCCTCGTGCTGTTCAACCGCTTCCTGCAACCCGACATCGACCCCGAGACGCTCTCCGTCGTGCCCCAGATCGGGCTCTCCCACCCGAGCGAGGCCCGTCTGCCGCGCACCTGGATCGCCCTCCTTTACGGGCGGGTCCACGCCGACCTGGCGGCGACGACCGGCGTCGAGGACCCGGACGACGTGTGCAAGTACCTGCTCGCCGGCGCCGACGTCGTGATGACGGCCTCGGCCCTTCTGCGCCACGGTCCCGAGTACGCCGCCGTGCTCCTCGACGGGCTGTCGGACTGGATGGGGCGCAAGGGGTTCGAGAACCTCGCGGCGGCCCGTGGCCGGCTCGCCGTGCCGGCCGAAGCGGACGGTGCGGACTACGAGCGGGCGGGCTACGTGGGCGCGCTGCGCGCCGCCAACATGAGCGACTACGCGTCCTGGGAAGCCTGAGGGTCCCGCGTAGCGGGGCGTTGGCCCCGTGTCCCGGATGACCTCTAGGCGGACCGCCGGTAGCGAAGGACCGCGAGCGGGCCGAAGACCGCGAGGATGCCGGCGCTCCAGGCGAGGGCCTCGAGCACGTTTGTCGCCGTGGGCCCGCCGATGCAGAGCGCCCGGACGGCGGCGACCGTGACCGAGACCGGCTGGTGGGCGGCGAACGCCTGGAGCCAGCCCGGCATCACCGAGACCGGGACGAAGGCGGAGGACGCGAAGACGAGCGGGGCCATCACGGGGAAGGCGGCCGCCTGGGCCGTCTCGGGATCGCCCGTCATGAGGCCGACCGAGGCGAAGACCCAGGAGAGCGCGTAGCCGAAGAACAGCACGACGAGCATCGCGGCGATGAGGCCGAAGGCACCGACGCTGGCCCGGAAGCCGACGGCGTAGCCCACCCCCACCATGAGGGCCGCGACGAAGACGTTGCGCACGAGGTCGGCGAGGGTCCGTCCCGCCAGGACCGCCGAGCGGGACATCGGCAGCGAGCGGAACCGTTCGAGCAGCCCGCTCTGCAGGTCCGTGGAGAGGCCGATCGCCGTCCCGATGGCGCCGAACACCGTGGTCTGCACGAAGATGCCGGGCATCAGGTAGTCGACGTAGGGAACGTTGATGAGGCCCGAGAGCCCCACGACGCCGCCGAACACGTAGCGGAACATGAGGACGAAGATGATCGGCTGGATGGTGGAGAAGACGAGCAGCGAGGGGACCCGCCAGTAGGCGATCAGGTTGCGGCTGCCCGCCGAGAGGCAGTCCCGGAACGGTCGGGTCAGCCGGTAGGGGTGCCGCACGGCCGGCGCGTCGAGGGTTGCGGCGCCGGTCGTCATCGCCGGCTCCTCGCGGCCGGCTCGGCGGTGTCGGTCTCGTCCGTTCTCGTGCGTTGTCCCGTGAGCGAGAGGAAGACGTCGTCGAGACTGGGTTCGCGGACGGCGAGCGTCGTCGGCGCGAGGTCGTTCTCGTTGAGCGCCTGCACGGATTCCAGTAGCACACGGGTCCCGTCCGCCGAGCTGAGATGCACCAGGGTTCCCTCCCTGTCGGTCTTCATCCCCGTCGCCCGGGTGAGGAGGTCTGCAGCCCTGACCGCCTCGGCCTCGTTCTTCAGGCCGATCTCGAGCACCGTGTTCCCGAGCTGAGACTTCAGCTCCGCCGGGGTGCCGGAGGCGATGACACGGCCCTCGTTCATGACGGCGACCCGATCGGCCAGTCGATCGGCCTCTTCCAGGTACTGGGTCGTGAGCAGAACGGTGGCTCCCCCGGCCACGAGCTCCCGGATCATGTCCCAGAGTTCGTTGCGGCTGTGCAGGTCGAGCCCGGTCGTCGGCTCGTCGAGGAAGACGATCGGTGGCCTCTGTACGAGGGCCGCCGCCACGTCGAGACGCCGCCGCATGCCCCCCGAGTAGGTGCGGGCGGGGCGGTTGGCGGCATCCTGCAGCTGGAACCGGTCGAGCAGTTCATAGGCGCGGGTCCGCGCGAGCCGGCCTGGCAGCTGGGCGAGCCGGCCCGTGAGCCGCAGGTTCTCGGCCCCGGTGAGGTTGGGGTCGATCGCGGCGAACTGGCCGGCGAGACCGATCAGGTAGCGCACCTCGTCGGCCTGGTGCACCACGTCGCGCCCGAGCACCCGGGCCGTGCCGGCATCGGGGTGCAGGATCGTCGAGAGGATCCGCACGATCGTCGTCTTGCCGGAGCCGTTCGGTCCGAGAAGGCCGAACACGGTTCCCGGTGCGACGTCGAAGCTGACGCCGTCGACTGCGTGGACGTGTCCGAAGTGCTTGACGAGCTCCTCAACCTGGATTGCGCATTCCACGGGCGTCATCTTGTCATCGCTCCCGTGCCGCCCAAAGGGGCTTTCGCCCCGAGGTTTGCCGGGCCCGGGGTGGCCGGGCGGTCCCTGATGCCGGCGCGGCGCGCCCTCGTTCCCGGTCAGTCCTCTCCCGGCGGGTCCGGCTCACCGGACGCGGAACCCGGCTTCGCCCACCGGCTCTTCGAAGTCCACCTCGATCGAGTCGACGGTGGCCCCCGGCGGTCCGCGGCGGCACCAGTCGACGGCGGCGCGCACGGCGTTCGGCTCACCCTCGAACACGGCCTCGACCCGCCCGTCGCGGAGGTTGGAGACGAAGCCGGTCACGCCCAGCCGTTCGGCCTCTCTCCGGCACGAGGCGCGGAAGAAGACGTTCTGGACCCTGCCGCGCACGACGACGTGGGCCCGGAGGTTCGGGTTGCCGTCTCCGATCATCGGGTCACGCCCCTGTCGCTTCTCGATAGACGGGGGAGATTCTCGCCGATCCGTCCGGTGTCGCGGGTGTTTCCCACGTCGCCCGGCCGAGAGGGTTCCGCCGGTAGCGTGAGTTCTTCTCCGTCGCGGGCTGCAGGTGACAGGACTGGGGATGATGAACAGCGAATCCTGGGACGAAAGGTACGGCGGGAGCGAGCTCGTGTGGGGCTCGGGCCCGAACCGCTTCCTTGCTGACGAGGTCGGCGACCTCGCACCGGGGGTCGCCCTCGACGTGGCGTGCGGCGAGGGCCGCAACGCCATCTGGCTCGCGGAACGGGGGTGGCGGGTGGTCGGCGTGGATTTCTCCCCCGTGGCCCTCGACAAGGCGCGTCGCCTGGCGGCGGAGCGGGGCGTGGAGGTCGAGTGGGTTGTGGGCGATCTCTCGGCCTGGGAGCCGGCGGGCAGCTACGGCCTCGTCGTGGTGCTGTACCTGCACCTGCCGGCGGAGCTTCGGCGACGGGTCTTCGCGCGCATGGCGGCCTCGGTCGCGGCCGGCGGGACGATGCTCGTGGTTGGCCACGCCCTGGCGAACCTGGCCGGCGGCTACGGCGGCCCACAGGATCCCGAGGTCCTCTACAGCCCGGAGGAGGTGGCGGACGACCTCGCCGGGCTCGAGATCGAGCGGGCCGAGCTCGTGCGGCGTGCGGTCAGCACCGCGGACGGCGAGGCGGCGGCGATCGACGTGCTCGTCCGGGGTCACAGGGCCTGAGACCAGCTCCGACCTGGCCGCAGCCGCGTCGTCGGCCCGGGGGAATTGCATACCCCCCATGGGTATAGCCTCCTGGCATCGGGAGGGCAGATCAACATGACGATGCCGGGCTATGTCGATGAGAAGGCCGCCATCCAGAAGCGGCTGCGGCGGATCGAAGGTCAGGTCGGCGGGCTGCGGGGCATGGTCGCCGACAACCGCTACTGCATCGACGTCCTCGACCAGATCTCGGCTACGACACGCGCTCTGCAGGCCGTCGCGCTCGCGTTGGTGACCGAGCACCTGTCGCACTGCGTCGCGCACGCCGTGGCCGAGGGCGGGGCGGAGGCGGAGGCGAAGATCAGCGAGGCGGCGGCCGCGATCGCCCGGCTGGTGCGCTCGTGATCCACCTGGCGGCCGTCTCCCCCGTCGTCGATGTCGGGCGGAGCGTGCGTGCGGGCGCGTACATGTTCTGGGAGACGCTGTGGGCGCTCGTGCTCGGTTTCTCGCTCTCGGGCCTCGTCCAGGCGTTCGTGTCGAAAGAGCAGATGCAGGCGAAGCTCGGGAACCACGGACCGGCGGCGGTCGGCCGCGCCGCCGGCTACGGCATGGTCTCGTCGAGCTGCTCGTACGCCGCCTCGGCGATGGCGAAGTCGCTCTTCGCAAAGGGGGCAGATCTTGTCGCCGCGCTCGTCTTCATGATCGCGTCGACGAATCTCGTAATCGAGCTGGGCGTCGTCATGCTCGTCCTGCTGGGCTGGCAGTTCATGTTCGCGGAGTTCGTCGGCGGCCCGCTCATGATCGCCCTCGTGGCGCTTTTCGGCGGGTTCGTCCTGCGCGGGCCGCTCGTCGGGGCCGCCAGGCGCCGGCTGGAGGGACGGCCGGGCGGCGCGCGGGACCACGGGCCGGGATCCGAGGCGCCCACCGGGACCAGGTGGACGGCGCGGCTGCGTTCCCCGGCGGCACTTTCGGATGCCGCCGGCTACGCCGTCGCCGACGTCACGATGCTGCGCCGGGAACTGGTCGTCGGCTACGGGGTCGCGGGGTTCCTCGCCGTCCTCGTGCCGGCCGGTGCCTGGGAGGCTCTCTTCGTTTCCGGGCACGGGTTCTGGACGGTCCTCGAGAACGCGCTCGTCGGGCCGCTCATCGCCGTGGTGAGCTTCGTGTGCTCGATCGGGAACGTGCCGCTCGCGGCGGCGCTCTGGTCCGGCGGGATCAGCTTCGGCGGTGTGGTCTCATTCATCTTCGCCGACCTCATCGCGATGCCGCTCGTCCTCATCTACCGCAAGTACTACGGGTCACGGCTGGCCCTGCGGATCGTCGGCCTCCTTTACGCGGTGATGGTGATCGCCGGTCTCGCGACCCAGGGGATCTTCGGGCTCGTCGGCGCGATCCCGGCGACGCGGACGATTCAGGCGCGATCGACCCAGTTCGTCTGGAACTACACCACCTATCTCGACATCGTCTTCCTCGTCTTCGCCGTCGCGGTGTGGTGGCTGGCCCGCAACAGGGCGCGGTTCGGGGGCGGACGCGACTACGTCCGCGATCCCGTGTGCGGCATGCAGGTGCGGGTGGACGACGCGCCGGCATGGGCGTCATTCGGGCGCGTGCACTACCGGTTCTGTTCGGACCGGTGCCGGGCGCGGTTCCTCGCGGAACCGGAGCGCTTCGCCGCGTCGGCTGACCGTCCGGAGGGCATGTCCACGCGCAGATCGATCCCTGTGCTCGTCACGTCGGAGCCGGCGGGGACTGGATCCGGGCGCGCCGTCGACCCGATCTGCGGGATGAGGGTGGATACCGCCACCGCTGCCCGCCGGACACGCGACGGCGTCGACTACTGGTTCTGTGGCGCGGGTTGTGCGGCTGCCTTCGACGCGGCACCAGGGACCGCGGATCCGGGGGGATGATCCGCCGCCCGCCCGGGTGCGCCGTGGAAGTGACGGGGGCGGGACGGCTCGGCACGGCTCCGGGCTGCTTGCGGATTGTCACCGTGAACAGATGCCGGTCGATCCGGTCGTCGCGGTGGTCGTCTCAGTGCTGGGGGCGCCTGATCCCCGCGAGCACGGCGCCGATCTCGTTCGCGAGTGCGGTCGCCACCAGCCGACGTTCCAGTGGCACGGTGACCCCGGGGCTCGGGACGAGCACGAACCTGCCGAACAGGTGTCCCTGGTACTGGACCGGCAGCTCCACGCGGTCACCGGGGAGCGTGTTCCAGCTGAACCCGGCCAGCAGCACCGCGCCTTCCTGGGAGATGACCGCGGTGGGCTCGGTCGGGGGCCCCGGGCTGTAGCGGCAGCTGCGGAGCTCGAGCAGCGTCGCGAGCACGCCTTCCACCCGCGTCACGATCTCCTCGGGGTCATCGCCTTCGGCCATCATCCGGGCGACGTCGTGGAGGGCGGCCACGTAGGTCGACTCCTCCGCCGCCACGGCGCGGTGATGACGCCCGCGGGCGGTCAGCTCGGTCACGGCCAGGCCCACGGCGAAGAGCAGCGCCGTCGTTTCGATGTCCGGGCGGTGGTTGATGTCGAAGGTCTGGTAGGGGCGGGTGAGGAAGAAGTCGAACCAGATGCCGGCGGAGATGGCCGCCAGCGCGCCGGCGAGCCGGTCCCCCCAGGCGGCGACGCCGACGATCACGACGACCATCACGAGCGCCGCGTCGATGCCAGGGAAGCTCGTCCGGACCGGGACGAGCGCGGCCGCGACGGCGGCGGGGACCCCGAGGGCGGCCAGGCGCACCAGCCGCTCCGGGTGTTGGAATGTCCGACTCGTCACGGGCTCCCCTTTGTCGGCCCAACGGTCGCCGTTTGGCTTGTCGGCGCCGTATCCGTATCGTCCCACAGCGGCGCCCGGCGCAGGTCTGCCCGGGCGGTTTGCCCGCGGTTCACGCGCGGGTGTGCGGAAACGCCAGCGAGCCAGTGGGCCGCCCGGGTCTCGAACCCGGCACCTTGGGATTAAAAGCCTGCTCTACCCGCTGCTCTACCCGATGAGCTAGCGGCCCGATCTGACCGACCCGACGCCGGGCGCGATCCAGCGCGACCAGTCGGGTTGTTCAGGACGCATCGTAGGAGACGGCGCGCCGGAGATCCCACGGAAGGCGAGTGCTGGTGCCGGCTCGATGGAGGTTTCGCGCGCCGAGGCCCGCTGGGAGATTGCTGACTTGGTCCCGTTGTGCGTCCGATTCAGGTGCAAACGTGCAGGTCACAGCTTTGCCCGCTAGGACCAAGCCGGCTGGATCAACACCCGCTAGTGCTCCTCGAAGTCGAAGACAGTTGAGACCGAGCGGGTTGCGGCCGGGCGCGGCGCCAGGGCGCGAGCCCTCGGGAAGTTCGATTCCGTCGCAACTGTGGCCCGGTGCTCGCGTACGAGCCGCGCCGCCTCGGAACCTCCCCGGTCGGAAGGCGGCCTGAGGTTGCGCACCGGCGGCCGCGTGGGTGTACGCGTCTCGGCGGCCGGAGTCGGGGTGACACGGCTGGCCGAGAGGTAGCGATTCGACATCGACGGGTGTCGCTCGCTGAGCGCGCCACGTCGCGTGAAGTCCAGCTCGTCCCCCTGGAGGTCGCTCGGCGGCGCGCCAGTCGCCGGCGCATCGTCCGCGGCGACCTCTGCGATCGTCGAGTCGATGACGTCGCGGAGGCGTTTCAGCTCCGTGACCGCGTTCTTGCGCTGTTCCTGCAGGTAGGTGAGCTGGTTGACCGCCCGGGAACGGTCCTCCTCTAGACGTCCGAGCTGCTCGCGCCGCCGCTGCTCGATGTCGCCCTCAATCTGCTGGGCCTTGCCGCGGGCCGAGGCGAGGATCGTCTGGGCCTCTCTGGCCGTCTTCTCCCGGAGCTCCGCCAGCTCGACTTCGGTCCTCTCACGGAGCGCGTCCGCTCCCTCGCGGGCCTCTTCGAAGATCCGCTGGATGTGCTCGCCGACGCCGTCGAGCGTGAACGTCTGCGAGGGGCGGCGCTGGTCTTCGAGAGCGCCGACGCGGCGGTGCAGCTCGCGAAGTTGACCCACGGCGGCGGCGAGCTTGCGCTCGGCCTCCGCGGCCCGGCGCAAGGACTCGTCGAGCCGTTGTTGCTGTGCGGCGACGTAGCGATCGACCTGCTCAGGGTCGTAGCCCCGGCGATACGCACCGAAGATCGGTGTGGCCTCGTCCATCTGCGACGCTCGAGACTCCTCCATGCTCGCCTCCCAGCGCCTCCCGGCGCTTCGCTCGCCTCTCGATGCGCCCGGCGGACCCGACCGGGCAGCAGTGCGCCTGCCGTCCCGATGGTACCGGTCCGCTGCGCGTCGGGTGGGGAACTTTGCCACCCGTACGGCCGAGATTCTGCTCAAGGCGGGGCCGGTGCGGGCCAGGAACCGAAACGAATCCGGGCCGACCGGCGCATCGCGCCGTTCCCAGCCACCACCGGGGGTGGTCGAGAGCGCTGGGAGTGGGATCGCCCGGCGCGCCAGTCGGTCCCCGGCCAGAAGGACACCGGGCCATCGGTACGCTGTGGGGACTGACGTGCTCCTTCTGTTGCTCGCCGCGGCCGCTGGGCCGGCCGGCGGCTCGGAAGGCCGGGAGGGAGCGGGAGCCGATGGGTGACAAGGACGCCGTGCTCGTGGAGCGCGACGCGATCGAGGCGGCGCTCAGCGCGGCGCTCGCCCGCGGGGGCGAGTTCGCCGAGGTCTTCGTCGAGGATCGCCACTCGACGGGGATCTCTTTCGACGACCGTCGCATCGAGGAGCTTTCCTCGGGCCGGGACCGCGGGGCGGGGATCCGCGTCGTCGTCGGCGAGACGACGGGCTTCGCGCACACCGCCGACCTCTCGGTCCGCGGCCTGCACCAGGCGGCCGAGGCCGCGGCGGCGGTCGCCCACTCCGGCGCGGGCGGCGTCCGCACCGCCGCGCTGACCGAGCGCCGGGACGACCCGGTCGGCGCGGTCGGCATCTACCCCGAGGACGTCGACAAGGCGACGAAGGTCGAACTCCTCGCCCGCGCCGACGACGAAGCCCGGGCGGCGAGCGGCTCGATCGTCCAGGTGTCCGCCGGCTATGGCGACAGCCGGCGCCGGATCGTCATCGCCAACTCGGACGGGCTGTACGTGTCGGACGACCAGGTTCGGACGCGGTTCGCGGTCTCTTGCGTCGCGGCGGGGGACGGCGGCCGCCAGACCGGCTACGAGGTGCTCGCGCGCACGATCGGCTTCGAGCTGTTCGACCGCTTCAGCGTCGAGGAGGCCGCACAGGAGGCCGCCCGGCGTGCCGTGGGGAAGCTCTCCGCCCGTCCGGCACCCTCGGGGCCGTACCCGGTCGTGATCAAGGGCGGGACCGGGGGATACATCTTCCACGAGGCCTGTGGGCACGGACTCGAGGCCGACCACATCATGAAGGACGCCTCGGCCTTCCGCGGTCGACTCGGCACGCGTGTGGCGAGCCCGCTCGTCACCCTCGTCGACGACGGCACCGTCACCGAGAGCTGGGGGACCTCGACGATCGATGACGAGGGGCACGCCGCGCAGCGCAACGTGCTGATCGAGAACGGCGTGCTCACGGAGTACATGTGGGACTACCTGCGGGCGCGCCAGGACGGGCGGGAGTCGTCGGGCAACGGGCGCCGGCAGAGCTACCAGGACCTCCCGATGGTCCGGATGACGAACACCTTCATCCTGCCCGGGAGCGAGAACCCCGAGGAGATCATCGCCCAGACGCCTTTCGGCGTGTACCTCGCCAAGCTGGGCGGGGGCCAGGTGAACACGGCGACGGGGGACTTCGTCTTCGGCATGACCGAGGCGTACCTCATCGAGGGTGGCCGGATCACCGAACCGTTGCGTGACGCCAACCTGATCGGCAACGGGCCGGACGTGCTGATGAAGGTCGACGCCATCGCGAGCGACTTCGAGATGGGCCCGGGGACCTGCGGCAAGGACGGCCAGTTGGTCCCGGTCGGCAGCGGCCAGCCCACCCTGCGGATCTCCTCGGTGACGATCGGAGGGACGGGCGGTGACTGAGCTGCTCGATCTGGCCCAGAAGATGGCCTCGTGGGCACGTCCCGGCGAGGACGTCGAGGCATTCGCCTGCTGGCAGCGGGAGACCGAGGTGCGGGCCTACGGCGGTGAGGTGGAGTCGCTGTCGTCGGCGGAGTCCGCCGGCGTCGGTGTCCGTGTCGTCGCGCACGCGCGCCAGGGGTTCGCCTACGTCGGCAACCTCGACGAGACCCTCGCCCGGGAGGCGCTCGCCGAGGCCCGCGACAACGCCTCGTTCGCGACGCCGGACGCCAACGTCGGCCTGGCGACGCCGGACGGTGTCGCGCCGACCGACCTCGAGCTGTGGGACGACTCACTCGGTGCCATGGCGACGGAGGAGAAGGTGGCGTTGGCACTCGAGCTCGAGCGCCAGGTCCGCGCCGGCGATCCGCGCATCCGTGAAGTCGTGAGCGCCGACTACGGGGACGACCAGAGCGAGGCGGCGATCGCGAGCTCGACGGGGATCAGCGCCGCGTCCCGCTCGACGACCTGCTATCTCGTCGTCTACGCAGTCGCCGGTGAGGGCGATGACACCCAGACCGGTGGCGGGTACAGCGTGTGTCGGGCACCGGGCGAGCTCGAGATCGAGAAGGCCTCACGCGATGCCATCGAGCGGGCGACCCGGATGCTCGGGGCGACCAAGCCGCCGAGCGGACGCGTGACGGCGGTTTTCGACCGGGAGGTCACGGCGACGCTGCTCTCGGTGCTCGCGGGGACACTCTCGGGCGAGGAGGTCGCCAAGGGCCGGTCGCTGTTCGCTGGACGCCTCGGTGAGCAGGTCGCCTCGCCGTCGGTCACGTTCGTCGAGGACCCGACGAACAGCTTCGCCTTCGGCGCCTCCCGCTACGACGCCGAGGGCCTCGCCTGCCGTCGTGTCCCGCTCATCGACAAGGGCCGGCTCGTCGCCTTCCTGTACGACACCTACTCGGCGCGTCTGGCTGGCGCGCAGTCGACGGCGTCTGCGGTGCGTGCCGGGTTCAAGTCGGCGCCGGGGGTGGGTGCCCGCGCGCTCAGCCTTGCGCCGGGCGGCCTCGACCAGGCCGGGGTGATCGGGGCTGTCGGCGAGGGGCTGTTCATCCAGGACGTCTCGGGGATCCATTCGGGGGTGAACGCGGTGAGCGGAGACTTCTCGGTCGGGGCGGAGGGACTCCTCATCCGCCGGGGCGAACTTGCCCAACCGGTGCGCGAGATCACGATCGCGTCGACGATCCAGAGCCTGCTGCAGGGCATCGAGATCGTGGGTGGTGATATCGAGTGGCTGCCGAGCGCCGCCGCGGGACTGACGATCGCGATCGGCGACGTCGCGATGAGCGGGAGCTGAAGGCCGGATCGTCCGGTCAGGGCTTCGGGGAGGATTTCGAGGGCGCCGTCTTCGTTTCGCCGGTCGATCCGGAGCCGGCGGAACTCCCCGCCGGGGTGTCCTTTTTCGAGGAGGGGCTGGACTCGGACACGTTCGTTACGGCCGTGCTGGTTAGCGAGCCACTGCCACCCGACGACGAGGTGTGTTCCCGGCGGTTCTCGGTCCGGTAGAAACCGCCGCCCTTGAACACAATCCCGATCGAGCCGTAGACCTTGCGCAGCGGTCCGCCGCATTCTTCGCAGGTCGTGAGTGGCGTGTCGGTGAACGCCTGCGTCACTTCGAAGCCGTCGCCGCAGTTCTTGCAGACGTACTCGTAGGTCGGCATCGCGTTCCTTCGCCAGCCGGTCCGCTGTGATGCCGGCGCTAGCACTCCTGTGGTGCGAGTGCCAAGTATATCCGGCCTCCGGCGCAGCACGGTCACCATCGCCCGGTGCCCCAGCGCCCCAGTGCGACGGGAACGACCCGGGTTGCCTACACTCGGCGGAATGCCGGAACGGAACCTCGCACGTCTCGACCCGCTCGGCCCGGCGAGGATGGCCGACGTCGCGCCGCGGGACGCCACGCACCGCCGGGCCCAGGCCCGCTGCAAGGTCTCGATGGCTTCGGAGACGACGGCGAAGGTCGCGACGAACGCCATCACGAAGGGCGACGTGCTCGGCGCGGCTCGTGTCGCGGGGATCCAGGCGGCGAAGAGGACCTCGGATCTCTTCCCGTACTGCTACCCGGTGCTCGTCGGTCAGGTGTCGATCAACTTCACGATCGGAGACGACTGCGTGGAGGTCGAGGCGAACGTCGAAGCGTTCGACCGCACCGGGGTCGAGATGGAGGCGATGGCCGCTTGCGCCATCGCCGCACTCACCGTCTACGACATGTGCAAGTCCTCTGATCGGTCAATGTCAATCGGCGAGCTGCAGCTCTGGGAGAAGAGTGGTGGCCGGTCCGGATCTTGGCGGCGGGCCGACGACGGTACCGCGGCCTCCTCCCTCTGATCCTGCAGGCGACGCATCCGACCCGAGCCGGTGATCCGGCGGTCCACCTCTTGGCGGCCGACGTCCGTTAGCGTCGAGGCGACCGCAGGAACAGGCCGACGTGAAGGAAAGCAACGGGATGGTTGTGCTCGTCCTCGTGCTGATCTGGTTGGTCGTCACCCTGCCGATCGCGGTGCGCAAGCTCTCCGAATTCCAGCTCGTGTCGTCGGTCGCGCGGTTCCGGCATCAGACGGAGATGCTCGAACGCACTCATGTGAAGTTCGTCGGCGCGGGTGTTCGTGCGCCGGGCTCTCCGCCGAGGGCGCCGGTGCTTGATGAATCCCAGCTCACAGCGCTGCGGGAGATCCGGGCACGCATCGAGGCGCAACGCACCCGACGGCGCGAGACGCTGCTCCTCCTGGGGTCGGGGATCTGCTCGACCCTCCTCGTCGGAGAGGTGCCCGAGCTCCGGGCCTTCTGGGTGGTGGCCGTCCTGCTGGCGACCGTCACCGGCGTGTACCTCGCGCTGCTCGTCCGGTGTGCCGCGGCAGAATCGGCGGCGGCCGAGCGTGCACGGAAAGTCGTCGCGTTGTCGGTGGGTCCGCGCAATCCCCTGTCCGAACAGGAACCTCGTGTGCTCGCCGCGGGCGGTGGCGTGCACGTCGTGGTGGCGCCCGACGCCGATTTCAGCGGGCCCCACCTCGTTGGCCCGGATTGGCCCGACTAGCGCACTGGGACTGCGTTCCGGAGATCGCTCCGCGGGATCGGCGCCGCGTGAGGAGCGTTGATGGGTAAGGGGCTCGGGCACCTTGTCCCCGGCCAGCTGCCAGCGAGCAGCGAGTAATCTCAGACGGGTTCCGGGTCGGCGGGTCCGTCCTGACCGCTCGCCTGGGGGTGTAGCTCAGCTGGTAGAGCGCCACGTTCGCAACGTGGAAGTCGGCGGTTCGAGTCCGCTCACCTCCACTCGATCGGCGGTCGCGGGCTGCACCTGTGCCGACATGTCCGACTGTCAGCGTCCCGTTGCGGTGCAGATGCAGACCCGGTTGCTGTCGGGATCGGCGAGAACGGTGAAGGACGGTGCTGCAGAGTCGTCGAAGACGGACCCGCCAGCGGCCACGGCGCCCGCGATTCTGCCTTCGGCCACCTCGGGCGCCAGCCACAGGTCGAAGTGCCAACGCTGGCGGGGGGTCTCGTGGTCGTCGGTGCCCTGGAACCAGAGACTTGGGACCCGGGCGGTGGGGTCGAAGACCGAGTCGTAGATCTTGTTGTCCGGGCTACCAGTGAGCAGAACCGACCAGAAGCGGCCGACGTCATCTTCGTGCGCGGTGTCCAGCGCGATCTCGAGCTGCGTCACCGCGCCGGGCTCGGGATCGAGTCCTTGCTCGCGGGCGATTTCGCTGATCCTCCTGGCCATGTCGACGTCTCTTTGGGTGACCCACAGGCCGTCCTCATGGGTGCAAAGCGAGACGTCGACGACGCCGTAGGTGAGCTTCAGGTCGGGGTGGTGATCCTCGGCCTCCGCGATCTGTGCCACGGCAGCGACGAACGCCGCTGCCACGACGTAGTTCGGGATCGAATAGCGAGCGTGCAGCGCCTGAGACAGCTTGCGCCAGTCGGCGAGACCTGCATCGACGATCTGCTGGTTGCTGAGTTTCTCCATGACTCAACTCTGGCACGACGAGCTGACTGCCGAGCTCACCGCCCCGGTGCGCCCAAGAGTTCGCCGCGAGGCCGGCTGGGAAGTGGTCGCCGACCAGCGCCGACCGATGAGTCACCAGAACGTTCCTGAGCTCTGCCTAGCTCAGAAGCACAGAACGACCCTTCTCGCCTTGGTGACAACGGGCCCATCGGCTGGGTCAACCACACCAGATCGACGGCTCGAAGCAGCATCTTCGAAGAGCTTCGGTCGGGTGCCTCGACCCGGACGAATTGACCCTCCGCACTGGATGCGAACGGGCGCATCTGAACTGCGGCATGGTGCCGCGTGCTGCCGCAGGTGAGAAGAGGTGAGTTCGCGTAAGTCCTGTTCACAGGATTGCGACGATCCTTCTTCGCAACGTGGAGGTCGGCGGTTCGAGTCCGCTCACCTACACCAAAGAACTCCCAGTTCAGGTGGCTATTCGCAGGCCTCTGCGGCACCTCCAAGAGATGGTTCGGCGCGCGACGGGCGCGCGCAATAAGCGCCGTACTGCGACGGCGAGACGTCCGTATCGAGCTCACCACCTCCTCGCAGGCTGCCATCGAGGATCAGCGCAGGCTGGTTGCCGCCCCGACGCGAGAACCGCCCACAAGCAGCGCCGTGGCCCCCCCCGGGCCACGCCTCGGGCGCTGCTAGAAGGGTTCGGAACCTCCGTGCTTTCGTGCCAGCGTGTCCAGTTGCTAGAGCTTGCTACCCCGCTGGGAGATCGGTCACCGAGTTGCCGGCGTTCGTTACCCACATGTGGGTCCCGTCGAAGGCGACGACCTCGGGGTAGTCGAAGCCGCAAGAGGCACAGCTCGAGGTCGTGAGGGTTTGCACCCACGAGCCGTCGGCAGTGTTGAGCTCGGTCAGCGAGGAGTCAGTGAAGTTCACCACCCACATGTGGGTCCCGTCGAAGGCGATGCCCATGGGCTCGCTGAAGCCGCAAGAGGTGCAGCTCGTGGTCGTGACGGTCCGCACCCACGAGCCGTCGGCAGCGTTGAGCTCGGTCACCGAGCTGCCAGTGTGGTTCGTCACCCAGAGGTGGGTCCCGTCGAAGGCGATGCCCCAAGGGGAGCTGAAGCCGCAAGAGGTGCAGCTCGTGCTCGTGACGGTCCGCACCCACGAGCCGTTGGAGGCGTTGAGCTCGGTCAGCGAGTTGGCGTTGTAGTTCGCTACCCAGAGGTGGGTCCCGTCGAAGGCGCTGCCCCCGGGGCCGTTGAAGCCGCACGAGGTGCAGTTCGTGGTCGTGACGGTCCGCACCCACGAGCCGTCGGAGGCGTTGAGCTCGGTCAGCGAGTTGCCGTTGTAGTTCGTCACCCAGAGGTGTGTCCCGTCAAAGGCGATGTTCCAAGGCTCGTTGAAGCCGCAAGAGGTGCAGCTCGTGTTCGTGACGGTCCGCACCCAAGATCCGTCGGAGGCGTTGAGCTCGGTCACCGAGTAGCCGGTGCCGCCGCTACTGCCATAGTTCGTCACCCAGAGGTGTGTCCCGTCAAAGGCGAAGCCCCGAGGCTCGTTGAAGCCGCAAGAGGTGCAGCTCGTGTTCGTGACGGTCCGCACCCACGATCCGTCGGAGGCGTTGAGCTCGGTCACCGAGTTGCCCTCGTCGTTCGCCACCCAGAGGTGGGACCCGTCAAAGGCGATGCCCCAAGGGTCGCTGAAGTCGTAAGAGCCGTCCGAGAAGTTGTTGACGCCGAGCCAGCCCTGCCAGTTGAGGGTGGCGACCTTGGAGAGGTCGAGGGGACTTCCCGAGGCACCGGTCGCGCCCTTTGCGCCGTTGGTTCCGTTGGTTCCGTTGGCCCCGGTGGCGCCCCTCGGACCGCGTGGCCCTCGGGGTCCTTGCGGACCTCGGGGTCCTTGCGGACCTCGTGGACCTGTTTTCCCAGCTGTCAGCGATATGGCGCGGTGCGGTGCCGCCGGGGAGTGACTGCTCGTTACGGCGGCTGCTGTGCCGACGAGGCCGAGTGTCAAGCCAGCGGCGACGCCGACAGACAGCAAACGCATCTTCTTTGTCAGGGGTCTCATGCCCACCTCCACGCACTCGATGGGCGATCCGCCCGGTGAGCGCCGCGGGCGATGCTAGGAGCTACGCCGCGTGCTCGCCCGGGTGTCGCACGCGCGGTGCCGAGCGAGTCCGAGTCGAGAGCCCGGGCTGTGATTCAGACCCTTCGACAGGTACTAAAGATTCGCCGCGGTCAGCCCTGTCCGGACACGCAGAGCGAGGGCAACTCCGCGCTCATTCACCTCGGGGCACGCACCCGAAATTCCAGACGGTACGCCGGTCGCAGATCCGCGACGGCGGCCCTCCGACACGAGCCCCCACCTCTCCCTCGCGACGACGGGCGACGCTTGGCCGATCACGGCAGAAGGGACAGAACGTCTCATCTGTGTCGTCGCCCAACGGTCTAGGCGGGATCAGCGCCATCCAGACGGATCTGGAGCGCGACACGCACCCCATGATGTTCGGCGACTGGCGCGTCGAAAACGACACCTATCGCCGGCTCGGTGCGGGTTGCTAAGCGCGAGTCGGTCGAGTCTCCTGAGTCGGATGGATTGACCCCCTCGGCGGGCGCGTCCGAACTGCCGCATCCTGCCGCGTGGTGCGCGAGCGGGAAGAGGTGGATGCGCGCAAATCCTGTTCAGAGAACTGCGACGTTGCGACGATACGTCGTCGCAACGTCGAAGTGGGCAGTTCGAGTCCGCTCACCTCCACCAAGGTCTTGCGCGCGAGGTGTACAGGAACCTCGACGCCGCCGGAATGGCCACGCCCGCGGATCGGTGGATGGGTAGGTCGCCGACAGGGCTCCCGACGCGGTGCGACGCGCAGAGGCAGTTCGACGATTGGCATCCCTTCGTCATCGCCGATGGTCGACCGATCGGGGTTCAGTGTCGTGCAGCGTCGACCGGCTTATCATCCCGCCATGGCCACTGTCGCCATCGGACCGTATTCCGAGGCGGTCGGTGTCGGGTCGACATGACTTCCGATCGCGGCGCAGCAGCTTCTCGGCGGGAACCGCCGTCCGCGCCGCGGAGTGGTGACGTTGCAAGATTCGGTCGTCTTCTCCTCGTGCTCCGATGGGTCGGCTGGGCGCTGATTGCGGCCCAATTCGTCGGGTTCCTGCTGTGGAGTTGGTATCTCATGTCCCATGCGAGCCTTACATGGGATGCGGCCATCTATTCCCAGCCCTGGAACCTCATCGCTCACGGTCACCTGATTCCGCGCGACACGTTGCAGGGCGGCTACTACTTCTGGCAGAACGATGGAGAGTTCATCATCTATCTTCTCGCCCCGCTCTACTGGCTGTTTCCGGATCACCTGCTGGGGTTGCTCTGGCTCCAGGATCTCGCGCTCTCGGGAACGATCGCCGTCTGCTACAAGCTCGTCACCGACCGTTGGATGCATCCGAGAGGAGAACGCGATATCAACCGCAAGGCTGTCGCTGCGGTTGCGGCGTGGCTGACGATCGTGGTTCTTCTCGTCTGTGACCCTTGGATCTACTGGGTTGTCTCGTTCGATGTCCATATGGAGGTCTTCGGCGTCTTCTTCATTGCCTGCGCATTTGTCGCTTTCCGAAGACACCAGAGACGGGGGTACGTGTACGCGCTCGGCGCGGCGCTTTGCGGCGTCGCATCGATCGTCTATGTGTTCTCCCTCGGGCTCTTCCTCGGCGGGCAATCGGTGGGCCACTGGTACCTGTCCCGCGGCAAGCAGAAGAATTCCCTGGGATCGAGTCGTGTCCGCAGCGTCGTCGCGCGCGACGCGATTCCCGGCGCCCTGCTCATGATTGCCTCGATCTTGTGGGTGATCTCGCTCAGTCTGTTGCATGCCACTCAGGGTTCCCCGACGGAAGGCTTCGCGTACCTGGTCGGTCCGACAGGGGCGAGGGTGCTGCACGTGACGTACGGCTCAGTCGTAGGCGGGCTGCTTCGTCATCCGATATCGGCGCTGCGAACACTCGTGTCGCACAGCTGGAACCTCTGGGCGAGCCCTTCCGGGGCTGGGTTCTTCGGCTTGCTGACGCCGGTCGGGTTCTTTATGGCCGTGCCGACGCTGCTGATTGACAATCTGATGAAGGGGCAGAATTTCTCTTACCCGCTCTTCCAGAACATCCCGGCGTTCATCTTCATCGCTCTCGGCACAGCCGGGTTCGTCGCTCACCTCGTCCGGCGCCGAAAGACCTTCGTCGTCGGTCTGGTCATCTGCGCGCTCGTCATCGCCAATGAGGTGGGATGGTTCGCGGTCTGGTTTCCGAAGACCCGTGTTCACTGGGTGGAGACTTCGACAGCAGCTGCCTCGGTCATCTGGCGGGCAGAACACGTCATCCCGACGAGTGACGAGGTCGTGACGACGAACGGCTTCGCCGGACTCTTCGGCAATCACGCCAACCTCTACGTGTTTGGCAGACCAGGGACGATACCCGTTCGAGGCGGGGTGGTCTGGTTCGTGATGTCCCCTGCCCAGGGCATCGAGGTCGTACCGACGGCGGTCATGGAGCGGGCGTTGGGCGACGTCGTGGCGTTGCCCGGCGCGAGGCTGATCACCGCGTCTCACGGGATCTACGTGCTGCGCTGGAAAGTCCCCGCCGGGGACCGGTCGGTAACTCTCGGAGAAGGGGACAAACTCGACGCTTGGACGGCTCCTGGTACGGCCGCGACTCCGGTCCGTGCGGGCTCGCCGAGCGGGTGGCACCTCGCGTCCAATGGGCGCCGCGGTTACGTCCTGAGCGGCGACTACTGGCGGGAACTCAGTGGAAGTTATCTCGCCACCGTCCGAATCTCGGCGACTGGTCCGGTGAACGTCGAGGTGTGGGATGACACCGCGAACCGTCTTCTCGCCCGCAGGGGCACGACCGGGTCGTCCAGGACCTGGGATGTCCAACTGCCGTTTCGAATTGGACACGAGAAGCCCGCTGTCATCTACCAGGGCGTCGGAACTTTCCGTGACTTCCCCGTTCCGCAAGTCCGAGGCGACACAATCGAGGTGAGGATCTGGACTGCTGGCACTGCGCACGTGGCGATATGGTCGGTAACACTTGGAAGCCGCTAGAGGACAGGGGGCATCTGTCACCGCCGGCTGTCGTTGCCCTTACTCCCGGCGCTGGCCGACTTCCTGGCGGGGCGCGAGGAGTCTGGCGACGGTCGTTCTCCGAGGCAGAAGACGTTGCCCTCCGGGTCAGCCAGGACCCGCCACCTCAACAGGCTGTCCGAAAGTTCCGTCACAGGGATCGTGAGCTGCCGCTGATTTGACGGACAACTGCCCTGAATTGAGCGTTGCCCAGCTCGGAGAGGAGTCCACGTGCCACGTCCCCCAGCCCGAGTTCCAACGTCGTGCGGTCGAGCTCGCCCGTGGGAGTGCGAAGCCGATCGTGACCGGCAACCGGCCCTCCGAATGCCGGACCGAGGTCTTGGGCTCCAGGCGTCTCGTCGGGGTCATCGTCGATCGGCTCACCCACCGGTGCCGGATCGCCGAGACCAAGGGCGAGAGCTGCGGGCTCCAAGGCCCGGACGCGATGGGCCGAGCGAGGAACCGCCGGCTCGAGCGTCCCTGGCGGCGTGCCCAACCAGCCCATCGGGGCCGTGGACCGCGCGCCAGCGACCAAGTAGCTTCTGACCATCGCGCCACCGTCTTCGACCGGTACGCGCCACTGGAGTGGGCCCGTGTTTATGGAGCCCTAACGCATAATGCAGGGGGAAGCCGTGGCCGGTATCAAGGTCGTGACTGACAGCATGAGCGACATCCCGAGTGATCTCCTCGCTGCGTGCAACATCGACGTGGTACCACTCGACGTTCGGCTCGGCGACGAGGATCTCACCAGGGCCACCCCAGAGGAGTTCTGGCGCCGCGTGCGCGCCACTGGCGCCATGGCCACGACGTCGGCACCCTCTCCCGGCGCGTTTACGCAAGCCTTCCTTCGCGCTCGCGACGAGGGCTTCAGCGGGGTCTGCTGCGTGACACTCTCGTCCTCGCTGTCCGCCACGTTTCAGGCCGCGTGCTCGGGAGCGAACGAAGCTAAGGGCGACATTGCGGTCCGCGTCATCGATTCGCGCTTCGGGACGATGAGCGAGGGGTTATTGGCGTTGGACGCCGCGGAACGAGCGTGTGAGATCAGCGACCTCGATGTCCTCTGTGACGCGGTGAGCGCCGAGATTGCGAGCCTGGAGGCATTCGGAACCTTGGACACCCTCGAATACCTCCGTCGAGGTGGCCGTATCGGCTCCGCGCAGGCCTTCATTGGCTCGTTGCTCTCGATCAAACCGATCGTCGAACTGAGAAACGGCGTCATCGAAGGTGAGTCGCGTCAACGGACGCGGGCGAGATCCCTCCGCTACCTCGCGGACAGAGTGGCTGCTGCGCTTCCCATCCGCAAACTCGCCATCACCCACGCCGATGCACAAGACGTCGACGTGTTCCTCGCGCTGCTAGAGCCCATCTTCCCCACGGAGAAGATCATCACGGCCTACATGGGACCAGTTGCCGGCGCGCACCTCGGGCCGGGGACGATCGTCGTGTGCGTCCAGCGGGGATGAAGCCGTCCACTCTCCTCGATCACCGGCGCGTCGCGCCGGTGTGTCGAGAACTGTCGCTCAGAGGGGCGGCGTTCAGGCGACAGGTCCTCGGCGGGTCTTGACCGCCACGGCGCGCGTAGGCGGCTACAGAGGAACGCCTGTGGCGCACCAGGTCCGTGCGGGACCTCGCAGCACTAGCGGTTCGAATTTGGGACCCGATGTCGACCCTCGGTGATGAGGCGCTGCGGTGCCACGACGCGGGTGCCCAGCGGGCGGTGCCGCGCTCTTGGTGGTGCCAACCCCGATGCAAGTCCACAGATGCAGGAAATCGAGTCCCAGCTGTTAGCAGTAGCCGTCGAGCTGGAGATTCTCGCCCCGATCGAGCGCGGGTTGTTCGAGCGGCTCCGCGAGGATCGGCACCGCTGCGTACCTTCGGGCCTTCTCGGTGGGGGCGGTTTCGCTCGACACTCGTCTGCTGGCTTCTCGCGGGGGCGGGCGTGTTTGAGGTCGATCAGAGTGTAAGCAGATCGCGTGCACCAGTGTCGCTGGCGGGATGACGAAGTTTGCTCATCGCGTGAGCCTCGATCTGCCGGATCCGTTCGCGAGTGAGATTGAAGTGTCTCCCAACCTCTTCGAGCGTTCGTGGCTCGCCGCGGTCGAGACCAAATCGCAGCCGGAGGATCTCCCGCTCGCGCCCGTCGAGCGGGGCGAGAAGGTGTCCGATCTCAATCGGGAGGAGGGCCGTCGCGGCGGCTTCGAATGGCGATTCTGCCAACCGGTCTTCAACAACGTCGCCGAGCTCAGCGTCCCCATCCTCACGAAGTGGCTCCGAGAGTGACAAGGGCTCAACCCGGTAGCGGAGAACCTCTGCCAGTTTCTCCTCGGCCAGTCCCACCTCGATCCCGAGCTCTGCGAGCGTCGCGGAACGGCCGAGCTTCACCTGGAGTCGTCCTTGTGCTTTCTGCACGAGCATCACGAGGTCGCCGGCATGGACCGGCAACCGGATCATGCGCCCCGTGTTGGCGATGCCGCGAGTGATCGCCTGGCGGATCCACCACGTCGCGTACGTCGAGAACTTGAAGCCCTTCCGCCAGTCGAACTTCTCGACCGCGTGGATGAGGCCGAGGTTGCCTTCCTGGATGAGGTCGAGGAGAGGGAGACCGGACGCCTGGTATTTCTTGGCGATGGAAACCACGAGGCGGAGGTTCGACTGGACGAAGGTGCGCTGGGCCTCGTCTCCGCGCCGAATGATCCTCTGGAGCTCACGGCGACGCGCCGCGGTGAGCGTCGTCTCCATCGCCACGACGTCCAGATCGGCCTGAGACCGCGCTTCGATTGCCTGGGCGAGGCGCGCCTCGTCGTCCTTGGTCAACAGCGGGTACTGGCCGATGTCGTGGAGGTACAGCCGGACGAGATCTTCCTCGTCCCGTTCTGCCCGCACGTTTGCCACGGTGCTTCCGCTTTCAGTGCGATCTGTCGTTCGCGAGATGCGAGCGGATGAAACAACCGTTGCAAGAAGCCAACCGCCGAAACTCGGCGAGTTGCGGAGGCCGACCCGCAGAAGTCGCCGGCCGCCTCGATCGCGATCGTCTCCGATCGACAAATCCCAGCTTACCGCCGTTCGCGCGCGATGAATCCGGCAGGCACCGACCTGCCAGAGCGCCGCGGGTCCAGCTCGGTGACACCATGGATGAGCGGTGATCTGAGGAGCGCAGCGAGCACTTCTTCGGGAGCAGGCCGGTCATCGCGCTGTCATGGCGAGGAGATGCACAGGAGATCTTGGGAACTCCCCAGGGTCGACGAAGAACCTTCCCTGATGACGACGAGGTGAGCCAGGCCTGGGACTACCTGTCGGGTCGTGCCCACGATCCACGCGGGCACAATGTTGGTGAGTCGGTGGAACACGGGCCGTTGACAGAACGCGGCAACGACACTCCCCGGTTCATCGGCGCGTCGAGACTGGTCGAGGTGTCCGAGCCGGTGCCGCAGCTCCGACGGCGCGACCAGAGGGTCACGGGGTCCGACCTGGATCGCGTGTCAGCGATCGATGGCAACCCCCAGAGCGACGAGGCAGCAGCTCCTCACTTGACGATGGTGAGGGTCTTCTTGGCCGAAGCCGAGCCTCTGAATTTCGTGCTGCCGCCGTAGGTGGCGACGAGGTGGTAGGTGCCCGCGTTGAGTTTCTTGGCGGACAACGTGCACGATCCCTTGCCGGACGAGAGTGTGATCGCACACAGCGCTCCCGTGGAGGCCTTGACAGTGACGGTCCCGGTCGGCTTCGAGCCTGCCAACTGCGGGGAAACCGTGACCGAGAGGTGCTCAGTTTGCTCGTGTCCGTAGGTGACCTTCGTCGTAGACAGCTTGAGGGCGGTCTTGGTGGTGGCTTTGCCGACCGAGAAGGTCTGGGCACTCCCGTCGGCGGCTTCGTAGTCGGTCCCCGCCGCGACGTGCGCGGTGAGCGAGCACTGGCCGACCCCGACGTAGGAGACGACGAGGCCGCTCGCCGTGCAGACGCCTGTCGAGGTGGAGGTCACCGAGGTCCTTCCGTCCCCTTTGGTGGAGACCGTCGCGGTGAAGCCACCGCCGTAGATGCCGCTTGCCGGGGGGTTGCTGATCGACGGCTTGGTGGGCGTTGCCTTGCCGACCGAGAAGGTCTGGGCACTCCCGTCAGCAGCTTCGTAGTCGGTCCCCGCCGCGACGTGCGCCGTGAGCGAGCACTGGCCGACCCCGACGTACGAGACGGTGAGGCCATCACCCCCCACCGTGCAGACGCCCGTCGAGTTGGAGGTCACCGACTGCGTCCCGTCCCCGTCGGTGGAGACCACCGCGGTGAAGCTGCCGCCGTAGACGCCACTTCCCGGGAGATTGAAGATCGACGTCGTGCTCGGCGTGGCTTTGCCGACCGAGAAGGTCTGGGCACTCCCGTCAGCGGCTGTGTAGTCGGTCCCCGCCGCGACGTGGGCCGTGAGCGAGCACATGCCGGCCCCGACGTAGGAGACGGCCAGACCGCTCGCCGTGCAGATGCTCGTGGAGTTGGAGGTTACCGAGGTCGTCCCGTCCCCGGTGGTGGAGACCGTCGCGGTGAAACCTCCGCCGCCGTAGACGGCACCTGTCGGGAGGTTGCTGATCGACGGCGCAGTCGGCGTGGCGCTGCCGACCGAGAAGGTCTGGGCAGTCCCATCAGCGGCAGCGTAAACGGTCCCCGTCGCGACGTGGGCCGTGAGCGAGCACTGGCCGACCCCGACGTAGGAGACGACGAGGCCGCTCGCCGTGCAGATGCCTGTCGAGTTGGAGGTCACCGACTTCGTCCCGTCCCCGGTCGTGGAGACCGTCGCGGTGAAGCCGCCGCCGTAGGTGCCGCTGGCCGGGAGATTGCTGATCGAAGGTGTGGTGGGCGTGGGCTGTTGGTACTCGAAGGCACCCGCATCGCAGTTCTTGCCTGAGAAGCCGGGACGGGGATCACCGCGCTCATCGGTCGTGGGCGTGCACTCTGCGCTTGGCACCTCTTCATAGGCGGAGCTGTTGGTCCCGATCGCAAGGGTCTCCGGGCCAGTGGAACCGTTGGGGGCCAGCGAGGAGGCAAGGTGGATCGTCGTGCTATTCACGACGTCGTGTGTGACGAAGCCACAGGTGTTGTCGGACTCGACGTTGTAGCCACCGTCTGTGATCGTGCCTTGGCAGGGAGCCGAATTGAGAACAGAGTTCGAGATACTTGCGGTGCCGTCGTTGTCAATACCGCCACCGAAGTTCGCCGTGTCCCCCGAGAAGGTGTCGTCGGTCAGGGTGGCGGTGTTCTCGTTGAAAACAGCGCCGCCGTAGCCGGCGCCCAACGTCGCCGAGTCCCCCGAGAAGGTGTCATCGGTCAGGGTGGCGGTGCCATTGTTGAGGACGCCCCCGCCGTAGCCACCGCCCGATGCCGCCGAGTCCCCCGAGAAGGTGTCATCGGTCAGGGTGGCGGTGGCGGGGGCGTTGATGAAAACGCCCCCGCCGTAGTTCGCCGAGTCCCCCGAGAACGTGTCATCGGTCAGGGTGATGGTGCTGTCGGCATCGCTGAAGACGCCACCAGCGTATTGCGTCGCCGAGTCCCCCGAGAAGGTGTCATTGGTCAGGGTGGCTGTACCACCGTTGTAGACCGCGCCACCGCGTTGGCCGAAGGGGCTCGCAATGACGGTGTTGAAGGCATCTTGGACCGTGATGCCCTCGATCGTGGCGTAGAAGCCGCTGACGATGTTGAGCACGGGGCCGCTACAGGCGGTGGTGGGACAGGCGGTGGCACTGCCACCGTTGCCGTCCAGGATCGGATCGGTCACTCCCAATGCGGGCGCGATGGTGACCGGTGCGGAGACGGTCCCCGCGGAGATGGTGAAGTTGCCTACGTAGTGGGCGGCGGAGGTGGCGAGGGCCACGGTGTTGCCGGCTGCAGCAAGGCTCAATGCCTGGGTGAGCGTGCATTCGCTGCTGGCCGTGGCGGTCTCAGGGCAGCTCGTCGGGGAGCTCGCCGTTCCCGAGGGGTACGCGTACAGGGTGGTGGTTACGGCTGCCGCTGGGACAGCACCGAGGAGACTGACGTCGGCGACAAGGAACCCACCCATGAGGAGCGCTGCTGCCATAGAAATGCGCACGGGGCCCGTCGATCGAAAGCCTCTACGGGAAAAATGGTGACACTGTGCTTCGTGGACGCGTCGTTGCATGACGAACCTCCGCCCGGTCGTTCTCTCACACAATTACCGCTGACGCGGAACGCTACAGCCTCCCTCTTTACGCGACAACCGCCGGGGGCCTAGGGGGTGCATTGGCGCCTTCGCTGGCTCCCGGAAGGAACACCTCGCTCGTGGCTTCCAATCCCCCGGCATCCGGCGAGTTTGAGATGCCCTGGACGTTCGCCGCGCACCGCAGTCGACCGCGAAAAGGTGAAATTCGCCGGCCTGGCGCCTCTACAAACCCTCGACTGGAGTTCCACCACCAGCAGGTAGAGAAGGGAAAGCGCTTTGGTTGGCGGGCGTCGTTCAGTGCGTCGCGCCTGGGCAAGCCACCCCACAAGCGAACGAACCCATCGGGCGTGGAAGCGACGGAGCTACCCGCTCCAGGCGACAGCGATCGCCGTCGACTGCAATTGCCCTTCTGGTGTCGTCCCTCTGAACTTGATTGAGTGGACGTATTCGACCACCCAAGGCTGTCGGCTCGTCGACAAAGAGCCCGCGCTACCGTCTCGGAAAGCCGTGCTGCCCGCGCTCGTGCAGAGGTAGATCATGGCCACGCCTTTGATCCTTATGGCCGCCCCGGTTGCATTGGAGCACCGAGCCCCGTTGCTCAACTCGAATGCCCAGACCTTTTCAGACGGACTGGACACGGGGAATCGATCAGCGCTCTTCAGCGGCAGAGCGGTGCTCAGCCGCAGCAGGGTCGCACCCGACCAGGGAAGTGGGTCGCATACGACCTCCGTCGCATGAGCTTGGTCTACCGGGGCAAAGCATGGGTCGTAGATAGCGTTTCCGCTCACACAACGCCACGCGCGTGAGTTGTCGACCGCGATCGATCCGGTCCAACAGTGACCTGTGCGATGGGCCGAGATCGTGACGGCCGGGTCGAGAGTGCCGTTTGACTCCCACGGGGTGAACTTGTGGACGACGGTGCGGGCCGTCCTTGCGCTTGCCGGATTGGCGGTCGCAGTTCCAAGAGCGATCACGAGCACGGAGCACGCCGCTACGGCGCGAACGACACGCACTGTGATGTGGCGCGCCGTCATCGGACGGGTACCGGCTGTTCGTGGGTGAAGCGACGCGCCAAGCGGTTGATTCCAGTTTCAAGCTTGCCGAGTCTGAGATGGAGATCGGCAGTCGGCTGGAATGCAAGACCGTTCGCGCATCTGATCTCGCGTTCGCGAACGCGCCTGTCGGGACCTCTTCCTTGCTGTTTCAAATCGGCTCGATCTGCCATCGGTTCACTCTCCTCAGCGACCTGGCCTTGGCATTTCGCGCATTCTGCCCCAGTTTGCGCCGGGACGCAGACTTTCACGAATCGGCTGGTCGAACTCGCTCAAGAGTCAGGGGAGTGATCGAGCACCGTCCATCGTTGGGTGTCGGGCTGCCGCCTCGGAGATACCGGAATGCCCGAGGTGTTCCGTCCGACCGTGGTGGCGCGCGTCGGCGGCGCTGGGTAAGTGCTGGTCAACAGGCTCGAGGCCGCGCGCCAATCCTCGTCGGCCAGCAGCGCGATAGTCATGAAGGCTTTCTGCACTGCTGGGGTCGGAGGACGATGGGATCGATGTGTGCCGCAGCCGTGTCGGGTTCGAGCTGTGCCTGAAGCGGGGTCCGACGTCATTGGAGTGGCCGCGTCATTGCGACTTTCCGATTCCGGCTGGGAAGTGAAGCGGGCGTGAGGGCATCGTGTGTTGTAGCCATCGACCAGGGCACGACAAACACGCGAGTGCTCGTCGTCGATGGTGCCGGTCGGGTTGTCGCCGATTCCGCGCGGGAACTGCCGCTTCTTCTTCCCCGCCCGGGATGGGTCGAGCTCGATCCCGAGCGCATCTGGGCCGATGTTCGCACGCTCATCGGTGAGTCGCTCTCCCAGTCGGGGTGCTCCGTTTCCGATGTCGCCGGGATCGGCCTTGCGAACCAGCGCGAGACCGTCGTGTTGTGGGAGCGATCAACTGGTCGTGCGGTGTCGAACGCGATCGTCTGGCACGACCGTCGCACCACACCGATGTGCCAGCGGTTGGTCGCCGACGGAGCCGCGGGTTGGGTGCGCGAGCGTACCGGGCTCGTACTTGATCCGTACTTCTCAGCCTCGAAGATCGCTTGGCTTCTCGACAACGGCGCCGACCTGAGGCGTCGGGCCGAACGTGGAGAAATCTGTGCCGGCACAATCGATAGTTTCCTCGTATTTCGCCTGACCCAGGGGGTTCATGTCACGGAGCCGACGAACGCCTCCCGCACGATGTTGATGGACCTCGCGACGCTGGCGTGGGACGAAGACCTGTTCGAGCTGTTCAACATCCCGCGGGTGCTCTTGCCCGAGATACGCGCCTCGGCTGAGGTCTTCGGGGAGGCAAAGGGCAGTCTGGGCCTTGACCGTCCCGTTCCCGTCGCGGGCGCACTCGGCGACCAGCAGTCCGCCCTCTTCGCGCAGGCCTGCGTGGATCCAGGACTGGCCAAGAACACCTACGGCACAGGATCATTCCTGCTCGAGAATACAGGTGGCCAACGTCCTGCCGCCGACAATCTCGTCGTCACGGTGGCGTTCTCGGCGCCAGGCGGTCCTGTCTGCTACGCGCTCGAAGGCTCGATCTTTGCGACGGGAGCTGCCGTGCAGTGGCTCCGTGACGGCCTGGGAATCATCAAGTCTGCGGACGAGACGGCGGAGCTTGCGGCGAGCGTCCCGGACAACGACGACGTTTGGTTCGTGCCGGCGCTGAGTGGTCTTGGTGCTCCGCACTGGGATCCCGAGGCGCGCGGCACCCTGCTCGGAGTCACGCCAGGGACGACGAAGGCCCATATCGTGCGGGCCGTCCTCGAGGGCATCGCGTACCAGACGCTTGACGTGACCGAGGCGATGGCGGCTACAGGTCGCCCGGTGAGTGAACTGCGCGCCGATGGAGGCGCGTCCGCCAACGAGTGGCTCATGCAATTCCAAAGCGATCTTCTGGGCATGCCGATCGACGTCTGCGCCACAGTGGAAACAACGGGACTTGGCGCGGCGTACTGCGCGGGACTCGCAACCGGATTGTGGCGCGACCAGGCTGAAGTCGCCCGATTGCGCGAGTCGGGTCGCCGATATGAGCCCCAGTCAGGTCGTGTCGACCGACACCGGGGGCATGCCCGTTGGAAGGAAGCGGTCGCGCGTGCCGGACACTGGGCTGTCGCGCCCGGGTGACGCGGGCGAGCGATCAGCGCAAGCCCTGAGCAACTTCAACCTTGCGGGCCCGGCGCGCGCCGATCCCCGTGGGTCGACCGCCAATCGCACTGGTCGTGCGGCGGGGCCGGGCACCAGCCGGGCCGGCCGGTTCAGCTCCGGCGGTTGGGCGAGGAGACGACGCCGCGGGTGCGGGGGGTCGACCCGGCGACCCGCACCGCCTGGGGTCCCGGGACGGTCCCCGGGGTGTGCGGCATCCAGGTCTCGGGGTCGGCGGTGATGAGGCGGACGGTGAGCGGGATGTTGCGGGTCGCGATGTCGGCGACGGAGACCGACTCGAGGATCGTGCGGATGTGCTCGCGGACGGCGATCCAGACCTCGACGAGCGGCTCGGCCGAGCCGCGGTAGTCGAGCTGGTCGGGCCGGACGTCGCCGACCTGGGCGAGCGGCCCCTCGACGGCGCGGACGATGTCCGCCAGGCTGATCTCGGCCGCGGCGCGTCCCAGCCGGAAGCCGCCCTCGTTGCCGCGCTGGCTGGCGACGATGCCGGCCCGCTTCAGCTCGAACAAGATGTTGAGCAGGAACTTCCCGGGGATGTCCTGGGCCGACGCCAGCGTCTCCGCCTTCACGGGCCAGGAGTCCTCGAGCGTGGCGAGCTCGACGACGGCCCGGATGGCGTAGTCGGCCTTGGAGGAGATCCGCATCCCCCTATCTTGGCCTCTCGCTGAGGCGGCCACACGCGGCGCCGCGGGGATGGTCAGTGACGGTTTCGGGCGGCCGCCGCAAACCGATGCAGTGCCGCCACCAGCAGGTCCACCTCGGCGTGGGTGTTGTACATCGCGAGCGACGCGCGTACGGCCGTTTCGAGGCCGTAGCGGCGCAGGATCGGCTGGGCGCAGTGGTGGCCGGCCCGCACCGCGATGCCCTCTTGGTCGAGCGCCGCGGCGAGTTCAGCCGGTTGGCAGCCGTCCAGTGCGAAGGTGAGCACACTGACCTTCTCCGGCGCCGTGCCGATGAGGCGAAGGCCGGGGACACGGCAGATCTCGGCGACGGCGTACGCGATGAGATCGTGCTCGTAGCTTTCGATCGCGATCCGGCCGAGCCGGGTCAGGTAGTCGAGCGCCGCCGCCAGTCCGACGGCGTCGGCGATGTTCCCCGTGCCGGCCTCGAACCTGGTCGGCGGGTGCTGGAAGAGGGTCCGCTCGAAGGTGACGTCGGCGATCATGTTCCCGCCGAGCTGCCAGGGCGGCAGCTTCTCCAGGCAGCTGGCCTTGCCGTACAGCGCGCCGATTCCGGTGGGCCCGAACACCTTGTGCCCGGAGAAGACGTAGAAGTCGGCATCCATCGCCTGGACGTCGATGACCATGTGGGCGATCGCCTGTGCCCCGTCGATCAGCACCTTCGCGCCGACCCGGTGCGCCATCTCGATGACCTCGTGGACGGGGACGATCGTCCCGAGCACATTCGAGACCTGGGCGACGGCGACGACCCGGGTTCTCTCGTTGAGAAGCGCGCGGTAGGCGTCGAGGAGGAGCCGACCGTCGTCATCGACGGGGGCGACCACCAGCTTCGCCCCGGTCTCGGTGGCGAGCTGCTGCCAGGGCACGATGTTGGCGTGGTGCTCGAGGTGCGTGATCACGATCTCGTCGCCGGGGCCGATGTACTTGCGCCGTCGGCAGCTCTCTGCGACCAGGTTGATCGCCTCGGTCGTGCCCCGGGTGAAGACGACGTTCTCGGCGCTCGGCGCGCCGATGAAGTCCGCGATCGTGGCCCGGGCGCCCTCGTAGGCGTCGGTGGCCCGCACCGCGAGGGAGTGCGCCGACCGGTGGATGTTGGAGTTCTCGTGCGAGTAGTAGTGCGCCAGGCGGTCGATTACCACCAGCGGCTTCTGGGTTGTCGCCGCGTTGTCCAGCCAGACGAGCTGTCGTCCGTGGATCCGCTCAGCGAGGATCGGGAAGTCCCGCCGCACCGCCTCGACATCGAAGACCGGGGAAGCCGCGGCCGGCGCGGGACGGCGCGGTCCGCCTGCCGGGAGTTGCTCGTCGAGGAAGTAGAACGACGGCGTACTCGCCGGGCTCACCTCCGGCGGCCGGAACGATTCTCCTGACAGGTCGGATCTCGGGGCGCGGAGGATCCCGGCGGCGAGCGCCCGTGGCAGGTCCAGCGCGGGGTCGGCCGATGGATGACCCGCCGGTGTCACCGGCTCACCCGCCCCCGGCGCGGCGTGGCCGTGGCCGGGAGGTGTGGTCGGCCGCCGGTACCCGGTGGCCACCGAGGGGGGCACGAGCTCGCCCGTACTGATTCCGGGCTGCACCTGGTGCTCATCGGCCGAGAGCACGGCGCTCGACGGGGGGCGTGGTGTGTGACCCGGCATGGCGCCGTAGGAGTCGGTCGCGAGTCGGGTCAGTGTCGCTTCGTCCGGCAGCCAGGACGGAGCGTCGCCGACACCCTCACCGGTAGCTGGGCGAGTAGTCATGGAACCTGCCGACCTCCACGTCGTCGAGGACGGCGACTGCGTCGGGAGTGAGAACGGCCAGTGAGCAGTACAGCGAGATCAGGTAGGACGCGGCGGCGCTGCGGCTGATGCCCATGAACCGCACGGACAGCCCCGGCGAGTGCTCGCCCGCGAGACCGGGCTGGTACAGGCCGATCACGCCCTGGCGCTGCTCACCCACCCGCAGCAGGAGCACCTTCGACTTGCCGCCGACGACGGGCACCTTGTCGGACGGGATGATCGGCAGCCCGCGCCAGGTGATGAACTGCGAGCCGTGGATGCTCACCGTGGCGGGCGGCACGCCGCGCCGCGTGCACTCGCGGCCGAAGGCCGCGATGGCCAACGGGTGGGCCAGGAAGAACGCCGGCTCCTTCCAGACCTTGGTGATCAGCTGGTCGAGATCGTCCGGGGTCGGCGGACCCGCCAGGGTGGCGAGGCGCTGGCCGGCGTCGACGGAGGCGAGCAGGCCGTAGCCGGTGTTGTTGATGAGCTCGCTCTCCTGGTGCTCCTTCACCGTCTCGATCGCCAGCCGGATCTGCTCGGCGACCTGGTCGAACGGGCTGCTGTACAGGTCCGAGATTCGGGTGGGGACGTCGAGGACCGTCGTCACCGTGTCGAGGAAGTACTCCCGCGGTGTCTCGTAGTAGCCGACGTACGTCGTCGGCAGCTCGGATTCGTCTCGGGGGGCGGTGACGGCGACCGACGCCGGATCCTTGACCCGGTTCAGCCGGTAGCTACCTGCCTCGACCGGCACCCACTGCAGCATGCGGATCAGCCATCGCGGCGTAATCGTGTCGAGCTGCGCCGTGCTCTTCGTGACATTCGTCAGTTGGCGTGCCGCGGCGTCGGTCAGTGCGGGGGTCGTCGGCGCGTCGTTCGCTGCTGCTCTGGGCATGGCAGAACCTTTCCCTGGGGGGCCGCCCTGCACCATGGACGGGGCGGTCACGGGCCGGACAAAAGCCACTACACGTCGGAGGTGTCACCTCTTGCGCGGCCCGCAGGGACGTGCGCCGCATCTCCAAGGAACCTCCAGGTCGAACTCCATCTTCGGGCGCGCCATCCGCCCGCCGGAACGGGCGACCTCCCCCCGAGGCAATGGCACCCCGGTCGTCACGCGGCCAGGCGCCTGCCAGGCCTCATGTCCCCTCGCCCGAGTTCCAGTTGCGCAGTCATACTCCACCATAATAACTGACTCAGTGTAGTCGCGAAATCGTGAGCTGGACTGGGCAATTGTCGCCGGGCGCAGGCTGGCATCTTCCGGGGAGACGAGCTGGCCGCGGTTGCCCTGCGGACCGCATCGCCCGGCCGGGCGATGCCGGCGCGCGGGCTGCCGCAGGGTCAGATGAAGAGCTGGATGTCGGCCTTGGCCGCCATGTCGATGAAGCTGGCCGCGCCGAGGGTGGGCTGGATCCCGTCGATGAAGTCGGAGGTCTTCAACCCGTAGAGGTCCATCGTCATCTGGCACGGGTGTAGCCGTACGCCGGCCTCGATCGCCATCTCCATCAGCTCGGACACGCTGGCAACCTGGTGTTGCTTCGCCAGCATCTTGATCATCGAGGTGCCCATCCCCCCGAAGTGCAACTTGCTCAACTTGAGGTGCTCGTTGCCCCCGTGGTCGAACAGCGACTCTGCCTTCTGCATCCAGTTGTTGCCGGTGACGCGCTGGCCGTTCTTCTGCAGCACGCGCAACCCCCAGAAGGTGAAAAAGACGTCGACCTCGAGGCCGGAAGCAGCACCGGTGGTGGCGAGGATCATGACGGGCCAGACCCGGTCGAGATCGTTGCTCCAGCAGATGATGGCCATTCGTTTCGGCTCGGCCTCGTTGACGGCGGAGGCGGCTCCGGTCTTCGTGTCTGTCATGTCGATCTCTCCTTCTCGGCGTGGGCGCCCGAGGGTCTTCCGTCGGACCCGACGTCTCGTGGCTCCCTTGTTAGTACAGCTTGTACCTAGACGAGATAGATGAACTGTACTTGCGTCAGGCCCATCCGGGATCCCCGGGCCAACGGCGCGACCCTGGATCTCGCCCGATCCCGGTGACGCTCGTCACCCACACGAGATCCCCTCGGCGTCGAGGAACCGGCGATAGGCCTCCACGCCCTCCGGGCCGGTCACGAGATCGGCGGCGTCAGCCCCCCAGTCGGACGGGCGCAGCCGGACGACCCAGCCGGCCCCGTACGGGTCCGAGTTGAGGAGACCGGGCGAGGTGGCGAGCGCCTCGTTGACGGCGACGATCTCGCCGCTCACCGGGGCGGGAACGGCGCCGACCCACTTGCCGCTCTCGACGGTCGCGATGTTGCGGCCCTTCTTGACGGTGACGCCCACGGCCTTCGATGTCACCGCCACGATGGCCTTCGCCATGTTCTGGGCGACGTCGGTCATCCCGACCGTCACAAGCTCGCCCTCCGGGCGCGCCCAGACGTGCTTTTCCACGACGTAGTAGAGGTCCTCGGGAAGATTGCAGTTGTTGACACGTGTCATCGGTCCATCTCCCGCTCGGGTGGGTCAGGCCTCGGGCCCCGCGCCGGACCCGTCCCCGGCAGGGGGGTGTGCCGGGGCGACGCCGGGGCGCGGGCGGACACAGCGCCGCCCCTCACACCGTCGCTCCGACGAGGCCTGGCTCGGCGGGCTTGGCGACGGCCTCGGCGACGAGGGACGTGATGTCCCGGACGACGAGCCGGTCGTCGGCCCGGACGGTCTTGACCGCGTCGGCGAACATGGTCGCGTCCTTCGGGCAGGCGACGACGAACTGCCCGACGCCCAACCCGAGCGCCTCGCCGATCCGGATCTCGCTCGGCCGCGCGGTCAGCAGGTCGTCGTCCATCCAGATCCGGCCGCCACCGGCGCCGCAGCAGAAGGTGTCCACGCCGTGGCGCGGCATCTCGACCAG
This sequence comes from uncultured Acidimicrobiaceae bacterium, assembly GCA_963823945.1. GTDB lineage: Bacteria > Actinomycetota > Acidimicrobiia > Acidimicrobiales > Bog-793 > Bog-793. The sequence continues at coordinate 159,901 of CAWGNK010000003.1, read as the reverse complement.
CTCACAGCCGAGGGCCCGCAGGATCCGCCGGGGCGCCTCGACGACGCCGCTGTAGCGGGCGAGATAGCACGGGTCGTGGTAGGTGACGCGCTGTCCGAGCGGCCTGACGTCGATGGCGCCGGCGTCGAGCAGCTCGGCGAGGAGTTCCGTGTAGTGCCGGACCCGCCACGTCGCGCCCAGCGCGGGGTACTCGTTGCGCAGGGCGTTGAGCGTGTGCGGGTCGGTGGTGAAGATCTCGTCGAACTGGGCTCCGGACAGTGCCGCGATGTTGTGTTCGGCGAGCATCTCGAACAGGCCCTCCTCGCCGACGCGCCGCACGTCGTTGCCGGTGTTGTGCTCTCCTTCGTAGAGCACGCCGAAGTCGACGCCCGCGTCGTGGAGGATCGTGGCGAGGAGGCGGGAACTCTCCTGCACCCGCTCGTCGAAGCTGGCGTAGTCGCCGACGAACCACAGGTATTTCACCGGCTGCTTGCGGGCGTCGGGCACCGTCCAGTCGAGCTCGCGCAGCCACCGGCCCCGCATGCGGCCCGACTTCCCGAACGAGTTGCCCTGGGTGGCGAGGTTCTGGAGCGACTGCTGCAGGGTCGGGCCCATCGTCCCCTCGTCGACCAGGCTGCGCCGGAGCTGGACGATCGTGGGCACGTGCTCGATCCCGACCGGGCAGACGTCGACGCAGTGCATGCACGTCGTGCAGGACCACAGTGCGCCGGCCTCGACCACGTCGCCGGCGATCCGCACGCCGGTCCCCGGTGAGAGCGGGCCGGTGTTGTCGGGCCTTCGTTCCCGGTCGAGCAGTGTGAGGCCGCCGGTCGAGGCGTCCACCCACTGGCGCAGGTCGAGGACCACGTCGCGTGGTGACAGTGGCGCGCCGCCGGCGGTCGCCGGGCAGACCTCGTGGCACCGGCCGCACTTCGTGCAGGCGTCAAGGTCGAGGAGTTGTTTCCAGGTGAAGTCGGCGATCTCCCGGTAGCCGACCCGGCCCGGGGGCGGCGCGGGCAGCCGCAGCGTCTCGAAGCGGTCGGTGGCGAGCAGGTTCACCCCGTCGGCCAGCACGTGCATGGCCTTCGAGTAGGGCAGGTAGGCGATGAAGCCAAGCGCCAGCGTGGCGTGCGTCCACCACAGGACGGTGTGCGCCCGCAGGGCCTCGGCCGGCGTCATGCCCGTCGCGGAGAACATCTCGGCGACGGCCCGGCCGAACGGGCTGAACACCGTGAACCACGGCATGTGCTGGCCGAGGATCCGCAGACCGGTGACGAGATAGGCGGTGACCAGCACGGCGAGGAGCAGTCCGAGGAAGAGCCAGTCTCCCTGGGCCATCCCCCGGCGTGAGTAGCCGCCGGCGGGCGCGCCCGCACGCCCGTAGCCGAGCCGCGCCGGACGCCGCACGCCGCGGCGCAGCGCCATGTAGATGAGGGCGACGAGGAAGGCGAACCCCGCCGTGTCGACGGCGAACGTGAAAACGATGAAGAAGGTGCCGTGGAAGAAGCTGTCGGCGTGGCCGGCCAGAAGCCGGGAGACGTTCCGGACGATGTCGGTGTCGATCGTGAGGATGATCGTCGCCGCGAAGGCGACGAGGAAGCCCCAGAAGATGAGGAAATGGGCGACACCGGTCGCGAGGTTGCCCCGCGTCACGGAGGCACCCGACCCGATCGACCCCAGCCGGCGGGCGAGCGATTGCCGGATGATCGGGCCGCGCCCCGCCTCCCTCCCGATCCGGTACTTGCGGACGCGGTGCCAGACGCCCCAGATGAAGACCGTCGTCGCGACGGCGGCGAGGGCGTAGAACAGCGCCCTGCCGGCCAGGCCGATCCCCTCGAAGACGGGCCGGGTCACCTGCGTCGCGACGAGGCCGACCATGCCGGTCATGGTCAGTTGCGCACCCGGTCGACGAGCTCGGGGACCAGGTCGAAAAGGTCGACGGTCGTGCCGTAGTGGGCGACGCCGAAGATCGGCGCCCCCGGGTCGGTGTTGCAGGCGACGATCAGCTCGGCACCCCGCATTCCCTCGAGGTGCTCGGGAGCTCCCGAGATGCCGAAGGCCAGGTACGCCCGGGGCTTCACCTTCAGGCCCGATTGGCCGACCTGCCGGGTCTTGGGCAGCCACCCCGCGTCCACCACGGGTCGGGATGCCGCCAGCGGCACGCCGAGGGCGTCGGCGAGCTCGGCCACGATCTCGAGGTTGTCTTCGCTCTCGATCCCGCGGCCCACGCTGACGAGAATCTCGGCCGCCGCGATGTCGACGTCGCCGGCGTCCGGCTCGATGACTCGGCGCAGCGACATCCGCAGCGCGTCGAGCCCGGCCGGTGGCGCGATCTCGGCGATCTGGGCGCCCCCGCCCCCGCCGGCCCCGGCCGCGAAGGCGCCGCCCAGCACGGTGGCGATCGCCCGCTCGCCGGGCAGCTCGACCTCGGCGAGCACCTTGCCGCCGAGGATCTTCGCAGTGGCCACGAGGGCGCCGTCGTCGAACCCGAGCGCGGCGACGTAGGCCGCGAGCGGCGCCTCCCAGCGCACAGAGAGCGCCGGCCCGAGGTCCAGGCCGACCGTCGCGTTGGACATCAGAAGCAGTCGGGGGGAGCGTTGTGCCAGCACCTCGAGCAGTGCGACTTCGTAGGCCTCCGGCAGGTACTCGGCGAGCGCCGGGTGTTCCACGCAGACCACGACGTCGGCCTCACCGAGCTGGTCGGCGAGCGCGCGCGGGCCGAGAAGGGCCACCTCGGTCGCGCCCCCGAGGACGGCGGCCAGTTCGGCCGCCTTGGTCAGCAGCTCGTGGGTCCCCTCCGAGACCTGCCCGGCGGTGTGCTCGGCGAGCACCATCACATTGGAACTCACGGCGTCACTCACCTTTCACGAGGCCGCGGGAGCGGAGAAGCTCCACGATCTGTTCCGCCACATCCCCGGGGCTGCCCGCCAGCATCTCGGCCCGGCCGGTCGTCTCCGGTTGGAGCATCCGGCGCGGGACTGGACCGCGCAGGGGTTCCCGCGGCGTCACCGCCAGCTCGCCGAGGCCGCCGGCGGCAATCGTCTGGCGGATCCGGGAGATGGGCGCGTAGCGGGGGGCCTGGCGGGCGGACTGGACGCCGATCACGGCGGGGAGCCCCACCCACAGCTCGTGGGACAGGCCCCCGGCGAACTCCTGGCGCACGGTGACCCCGTCACCTTCGGCCTCGACTGCGACGACGACCGAGACGTGCGGCAGGCCGAGCAGGGCGGCGAGCGTCGGCGGCAGTTGCCCGTCCGGGTCGTCCGGCGCCTGCACGCCGGAGATCACGAGGTCGGCCGGCTGGTCCTCGAGGTAGGCGGCCAGCAGTGCGGCCCGGGCGGCGACCGGGATCCCCGCCGGTCCCAAGGGCGACCCGGCTCGGGCGTCGGCGAGCCTGACCGCCGCGTCCGCCCCCTTGGCGAGCGCCGTGTAGAGGATCTGGTCGATCTCGGGGTCGACGGCGCAGCCGACGGCCACGACCTCGGCTCCAGCGGAGTCCTTGAGGAGCAGTGCCTCCTCGAGCGCCTGGGCGTCCCACTCGTTGAGGACGAACTTCAGCTGCTCGCGCTCGATACCGGTCCCGTCGGCGGTGAGCTCGATCTCCTCGACGAGATCCGGCACCGATTTCATCGGCACGACGATTCGCACGTCAGGCCACCTCTTTCGTGTTCATTTGATCAGGTCGTCCAATCCCAGCAGCCGGCGGATCCCTTCCAGGTCGCCTGGCGTCGGGGCAAAGGGGTAGTCGCGGAACGGCTCCGCGGGCCGGTAGGAGCCGTAGGGCCTCGTGCACCCCGGCCCACCGCTGCCGCTCGGGCAGCCGCCCGTCATGAAGGCGGTGCCCTCGGCCACGACGGCGTCGAGAACCGAGCGCGCCGCCCGGATCCGGGCGATCCCGCCTTCGTCGTCGAAGTCGAACTGCTCGAGTCCGAAACCCCGGGCCTCGATGAGGTACCGGGCGAGCTGCACCCGGTGCCATCGGGCGAGCGGCGGCTGCGGCCACGCCGCGCAGCGCGAGTCCGGCTCGGGATTGAAACAGAAGAGGTAGGAAAAGACCTGCCTGTCGCGCAGCGCGACGAACAGGGTGAGCAGGTCCTCGTCGGTCTCGCCCAGTCCGACGAGGGTGTGGACGTTCACCTTCCACGCACCGAAGATCTCGCGGGCGTCGCCGATGACCTCCCAGTACCTGTCCCAGCTGAGCCCGCCGGCCGGGACGTCGGTGCGGATCGCCCGGAACAGGTCCTCCGTGACGGCGTCGAGCCCGACGCCGATCATGTCGACGCCGGCGTTCTTGAGGTTCTCCAGCCGTTCCCGCTTGATCGCCGGTGGCGCGACGAGGACCGAGATCGGCGTTCCGACCCGCGCCCTGACCCGGCGGGTGATGTCACAGGTGTCGCGATAGGCGAGGCCGTGCGTGACCATCGAGATGCACAGCCGGGTGAGAGCCGGTTCGAAGCGGGCCAGCCTCGTCACGAGCTCGTCGGTCCTGACGAGCGGCCACGCGACCCGGATGAACGACTTCTCGGCGTGGCCGCCCGGGCGGCCACGGGCGAGCCCGCAGTAGCCGCAGTCGGACCGGCATCCCTCCTCGTAGTTGAGCAGGAGGTTGATGCCGCCGAAGCCGAAATCGCGGCTGAACCGACCGGAGTGCAACCGCAGCGCGATGGCGCTCGCCATCGAGATTCTCACGTACTCCGGGCTGAACCCGGCGGCTTCGCCCGTGCCGGCCGGGGCTGCGAGCTCGCGAACGACCATGCCGTCTCCCCTCAGATCTCGTCGCGCGCGACGCGGGGACCGGCGGCGCCGGCCGTGACGGTTGCCTGCCGGCCCGCCTCGATCACGGCGGCGACGAGCTTTTCCGGAGGAACCCCGAGGGCGGCGGAGGCGCCCGAGCTGTCGACCACGGCGGCGACGGAGCCGTGGTCCAGGCGCCGCCAGCTCAGCCCGGATTCCATCGCCGCGAGGGCAGCGGGGAGCTCGTTGAAGTCCCCGACCACCATTGCGCTCTTGATCAGGTCGCCGTGGGTGGTGAGGTAGATGCGCGCCAGCCCCGCCGGCGTGCGCAGCAGGGCCGAACCACTGGCGTCCGACGCGGCGCGCCGCCCGTCCAGCCAGGACTGCGACCGGTACCTGCTCGCCGCGAGCGACGCGGCGCGGGCCCATTCATCTTCGTCGGGCGACCCGGGATCGAGGGCGACGCCGAAAGCCGTCGCCAACCCCTCGGCGATCGCCGGCCGGATGGTCGTCGCGTCGTGGGGGTTGCCGGTCTCGGCCGTGACGGTCGTGACCCGCTCGGCGACCGCCGCGACGGCGCGGTCGGCCAGCTTCGCCGCGGGGATCCGCAGGAGCCGCACCATGAGGTTGACGTCGAGGTCGGCGAGCACGCTCGCGTGGAAGAGCATGGCGCCGGCCTGATCGACATACAGGCCGAGACCGGCGATCTTGCGGCCCCCGACCTCGAGGTCGTTCTTGCCGTGGAAAGAGGCGGTGATGCCCAACCGCGCCAGCCCGTGCGCCAGCGCCGCCGAGAACTCCTCGATGATCTCCCGGGGACGCCCACCCGTCGGCGCCCGGTCCAGGTAGGCGAGGCCCAGCTGGCCCGAGCCCATGATGATCGCGCCGCCACCGGTGGGCCGGCGGTTGACCTCGGTGCCGGTGGCGCGGCAGGCCTCCAGGTCGATCTCGGCTGCGAGGTCCTGATACCGCCCGACGAGGGCGCAGTGGTCTCGGTAGCTGTAGAGGCGCAAAGTTGGCGGCCGATCCGGCTCACCCCGGGCGTACCGGCCCATCAGCGCTTCGTCGAGCGCCAGTCCCTCGGCCGCGCCGACGCCGTCGTCGGCGAGCAACCGCCAGGCCCCGCTCACCCGGCCACCTGCGGAGCCACGAAGTCCATCTCGTCTGCCTCGCGCCAGGTGAGCGAGCAGCAGTACTCGAAGAGGCGCGGTGTCAGGCCGCGCGACCACGCGTAGTCGATGGCCCCGTCGGCCGGGTAGGCGATGCCGTTCAGCCCCAGGTCGATGGCGGCCTCGTCGAGCTGGCGCTTGGCGACGCCGGGCGGGCGGGCGCAGCCGAGGTTGATCGCGGTACCCGGCATGGCCAGACGGGCGGTGGCGAAGAAGTCGGCCACGGCGCCGGGACCCGGCGGGGCGACGCGCGCCATCGGCGTACCGGCGAGCGGCGTCAGTACGACGAGGACGAGGGTGGACACCGGGTAGCGGGTGAGCATCTCCAGTGCCCGGTGCTCGCCGAGGAAGCGGCCGTAGTGCAGGCCCAGCACGATGTGCGGGATGACGCGCAGGCCGTGACCGGTGAGGAGCCCAAGCGAGCGCTCGACGTCGGCGACGGTCAGGTCCAGGTGGCAGACGTCGTGCAGCGTCGCGTCGGACCCGACGATATCGATCATCACCCCGTCGACGCCGGAGGCCGCCAGACCGGCCGCCAACTTCGGCGAGGCGAAACCCGGGTGCACGATGACTCGCATCCCGAGCTCGTCGCGGATACGCGAGATGTGGTGCAGCTGGGAGAGCAGCGGGACCGCGCCCGAACGGGTCGAGCCGCCGGACACGAGCAGCCCCTCGCAGCCCTCCTGGTGGAGCCGTGCCGCGAGCGCAAACAGGTCCCGGTCCGCCCGGACCGACACCATCTCCTCGAGCATCTTCGCCTGGCAGTGGTCGCACGACAGCGCGCACGTCGAGCCCGTCACCGACACGGGCAGGAACCGGCGGGAGCTGGCCGGGACCCACTCGGAGGTCTGCCAGCGCTTGAGCCCGGGCGCGTAGAAGTCCATCACGTCGGGGAAGTTCCCCCGCCGCACCTCGAACGGGTGCGGGGCGGAGGGCGCGGCGGTCACTGCGCGATCACCCCCTCGAGCCGGTAGCGGGCGATCTTGGCCGTGAACCAGGCGGTGATCTCGGCCGGATCGGCGAGCAGCCCCGCCAGCCCGCCGCCGGACTCGTCGAGGCCGGCCTCGATCAGCCAGCCGGCGCCGTACGGGTCCCGTTCGGCGAGGCCGGCGTTCGCCGCCACCGCCTCGTTCACCCCGAGCACCACTCCGGAGACCGGGCTGACGAGCGGCCCGACGAACTTGGCCGCTTCGAGCTGGCCGAAAGGCTGGCCCACGGCGAGCTCGGTCCCGACGCGCGCGAAGGACAGCTGGGCCAGGGTGCCGCTCGTCTCGATGCCGACCGGGTCCATGCCGATCCTGGCGCGGCCCGGTTCCGTCACCAGCACCCACATGTGTGTCTCGGCTTCGTAGCGCCGGTCGAGGGCGAGCGGGAAACCGGCCACGAAGGCCCATCCGGCCATCTCCATCACAGCCTTCCGGGCTCGGCGGCGCCGAAGGCCGCCGCCAGCCGGCGCCCCGGGTCACCGAACGCCGCCAGCGCCGGGGCGACGGCGGTCAGCGGCAGTCCGACCAGCGACTGCTCGGCCCGGTCCGTGCGGCCGTCCAACTCGCGGTCGTACAGCCGCACCTCGTGGACCCGTCCCTTGACGAGGGCCGCCGCGACGCTGGCGCCGTCACGGGTCGCGGCGAGCGTCCACACGCCGGCGCGCACCTTGACCTGGCGGGCGACCGGTGCGCCATTCGGCGAGGCGGGCAGTGCCGGTCCGGCCAGCCAGGCGTCGCTTTCGAACCGCTCGTCGAGCTCGGCGAGGGCCGCCCGCTCGGTTCCGGTCATCTCGCCGGGGACCGGGTCGAGGCCGAGTGCCGCGCCATAGGCCGTCGTCAACGCGATGCGGAAGGCGGCCTGGTCGACCGGGGTCGCGGCGACGAAACGGCGCATCAGGGCGAGCGTCTGGTCGCGCTGGGCGGGATCGGCGATCGCGAGCACCCGCACCGCGCGCTGGTGGTCGAAGTGCTCGATGAGGTTGCCGCAGACGACCACGGCGTCCCGGATCTGGCCCGCCCCGTGACCGCAGACCTTGGCGTCGCCAAGACAGATCTCCAGGTCCTCGTCGAGCCCGGCCGGCACCCCGACGGCGCGGAAGGCGGCCACGGCGGGCTCGAGCAGCCGCTGCAGGGCCCGCCGCCGCGCCGGTGGCACGGCGCCGGCCGGTACGCAGATCTGGAAGAGCAGCTGGTCGCAGTCCAGGTACACGGGGCCGCCGCCGACCATCCGCCGCAGGACCGGCAATCTGTGCCCCCGGCAGTACTCGAGGTCGACCTCGTCGAGCCGGCGGTGGTAGCCGACGCAGACGTACGGGGCGGCCGGGCGGACGAAGGAGAGGGTCGCCGGCGCGCCCGCCGAGACCCCGTAGCCGACGGCGTGCCACAGCGTCTGCGACCGCAAGGGCGGACAGCACCCGAAGTCGATCACGCGCAGCGGCTCAGACACCGTCCGTTCCGTCTCCCATCGCCTCGTCGATGAGCTCGATGATGTCGCAGACCCGCAGGTCGCCGTGGCCGGTCGCCTTGGCGGCGTCTGAGAACCTCGACACCTCGTAGGGACAGCACACCACGAGCACGTCAGCCCCGGTCTGGGCGGCCTCCCGCACCCGGCGTTCGGACAGGCGTTCGGTCGTGTGGTCGCCCGTGAAGCTGTCGAGCCACATCCCCCCGCCGCCGCCACCGCAGCAGTAGCCGTTCTGGCGACAGCGGTCCATCTCGACCAGTTGCACTCCGGGGATGGCCTCGATGAGCGTCCGGGGGGCGTCGTACTCCCCGTTCTGGCGACCGAGGTAGCACGGGTCGTGGAACGTCACTTTCAGGTCGAGCCGCCGCGCCCAGCGGATCCGGCCGACGAGCGGGGCGAGGAGCTGGGTGTAGTGGAGGGCGTCGTAGCTGTGCCCGCGGGCCGGGTACTCCTTGACGAGGGCGTTGAAGGCGTGCGGGTCCGGCGTCACGATCCGTTGGAAGTCGTACTTCGCGAACGTCGTCGCGGCGTCCTCGACCAGCGCATCGAACAGGCCCTTCTCCCCGGCGAGACGCTGCGAGTCACCCAGCGTCTTCTCCTCCGCGCCGAGGATCGCCCAGTCGATGCCGAGCGCGGTGGCGACCCTCGCGAAGGCGCGCGCCGCGTCCTGGCCGCGGGGGTGGAAGCTCCAGTAGTCCTCCACCAAGAAGAGCACGTCGACGGGTGCCGGGTCCTTGGCGAGGATCCGGACCGGGACCCCGGCCGAGTCCGCCCACTGCGCGCGGCGCCGTTGGCTCTGACCGAGGGCGTTGCCCTGCCGGAAGGTCTTCTCGAAGACGTCCTGCAGCTCGGCCGGCACGGCGGTGCCGCCCAGGGCGGCCTCGCGCACGGCGGGCATGATCGCGAGCATGTCCACCCGCTTCGGGCAGACCCGCAGGCAGTTCCCGCAGGCGGTGCACAACCACAGGTCGGCGTCGGTGAGCAGCTCCGTGCCGGTCTGGACCTTGCGGTGGAGCTTGCGCGGCCCGTAGTCGCCCACCATGTCGACCGGGCAGGCCGGCACGCACTTGCCGCAGCCGTAGCACCATTCGAGGGACTCGCCGCCGGGCAGTGCCGCGATCGCGGCGAACCCCTCCGGGCCGTAGTTCGTGAGGACCCGGGGCTCGAACATCCGGTTCCACGTCGCGGTCAGCTCGACCTCGCGTCCCGAGATGGTCGAGGCGACCGTCGCCGTCTCCTTCTCCACCGCAACGGGCGCGACCTTCCGTCCGCCTACCGGCATCGTGCTAGGACCTCCCGTCGTGGACGCCGAGCAGGCGGCGCACGAGATCGGACGGCGGAGGGATCACCCGGTTGAACTCCCGGGACAGCCGCAGCCGCAGGACAGTGTGCATGTAGACGGAGTAGACCGAGGCCAGCAGGACGTCCACGCCGAAAAGGCCGGGACCCGCCGTCGTGAATCCTGCGGCCTTGCCGGTCTCGTCGACGAAGGCCGTGGCGCGCCCGACCGTCAGGTACATCGCCCCCCTGGTGTCCCCGGTGCCCAGGTCGATCCCATCGGTCGTGACCAGGGAGAGCGCACCGGTCCGGGCGTCGGGATCCCAGATCCACCTCGTCCACAGCCAGTACTGGTCGGGAAACGCGAAATGCAGAAGCTCGGTTGCGAACTCGAAGCCGCAGCCCGCGAGGAGCGCCCCGAGTCCGAGGTCGCCAAGTGCGGCATCGAAGCGGTCGATCCGCTCGTCGACCGGCGCGCCGGGGGCGAGGAGCCCGGCGACGGCTGCCGAGAGCGGTTCCGGGCCGGCCAGGTCGAGGATCCTGTCGGCCCGCCTGCGGGTCGCGAACACCCGCCGCAGCACTTGGCGCAGGGTCGCCCGGTCCCATGGGGGCGGCGCGGTGAAGAGGAGCCCCTGCAGCGCCGCCGACTTGCGTTCGAGTCCGGCGGCGACGGCCCGCAGCTCGGCGTCGCCGATCAGGTCGGCGATCTCGCGCTGGAACTCCAGCGCGCTCGGTGTGTCGACGACGGGACCAGCCATCACGAAAGCGGCCTCAGTTCGCCTTCGCGACGGCGCGGGACCGCAGGTAGCCGACGGCTCTCATGGCCGCCCCGGCCGCCGAGGAGACGGTGTCCTCGAGATCCGCGGGGCCGAGGGCGGCGCCGCAGGCGAAAACGCCCTCGCGGTCGGTGCTGACCGGGTCGAGTGGCGTGCCGGGGGCGTCGATGAATCCGTACTTGTTCTGCCGCACGCCGGCCAGCCTGGCGAGATCGCGGGTCCCCGCTGACGGTTCCATCCCGACCGACAGCACGACGAGGTCCACGAGCACCTCCATCGGCCGGCCCATCGTCGTGTCCTCGCCGCGCACCAGCAGGCGGTCGCCCTTGGGCAGCACCTCCGTGATCAGTCCCTTGACGTACTGGATGTGGTGCTTCTCCTGGGCGGGCCAGTAGATCTCGTTCTCCCAGTAGCCGTACATCCGCATGTCGATGTAGAAGATCAGCACCTTGGAGTCCGGCAGCATCTCCCGCAGTTCGGTGGCCTCCTTCGACGCCACCCCGCAGCAGACCTTCGAGCAGTACTCGTTCCCGATCTGACGGTCGCGGCTGCCGACGCACTGGATGAAGCAGATCCGTTCCGGCACCTCGCCGTTGGACGGGCGCAGCACCCGCTGTTCGGTCAGCATGGCCTCGAGGTCGGGCTGGGTGATGACGTCGGGAAACTCGAAGTACCCGTACATCTGGGTGGACCGGCCCGGGTCGAAGTGGCTGAAACCGGTGGCGATGATGATCGCACCGCACTCGAACGTCTCGTCACGGGCCCCCTCCGTGCGCAGCGTGATGGTGAACGCCCCCGCCTCCCCGTCCACGGCGACGACCTCGGTCCCGAGCCGGACCTCGGTGAGCGGATTGGCCACCACGAGGTCGATCTGGCTCTGGATCTGCGGCTGTGCGGGCTCGCCGCGCGGGGTCAGGCCGTAGTACTTCTGCGTGATGGGCGAGCCGCCCAGATGGCGCTGCTTCTCGATCAGCACGACCTTGTGGCCGATGTCAGCGATTCCCTGCGCCGCGCGCAGCCCGCCAGGTCCCCCCCGATTACCGCAACCGTGTCCGAGGACATTTCTCACCTCAACTGTCTTGTCGTGCCTGCCGGGCGGTTAGTGGGGCCCGTTGTCGTCATTCAGACCGTCGGCGTCATCCCAGTCGAGATAACGCTTCTCGCCGGATTCGAGCCGCCGCAGATCGCTCTGGAACTCGGCCCAGGCCCGCTCCCAGTCGATGCCCATCTTCTCGAGCAGCGGCCGGTAGTCGGCGGAGTGCCAGTGCAGCTGGCAGACCCGGTAGGGGTGCGCCCCGAGCGCCAGCGCCGCGAACTGCGCGTCGCTCATCACCGGCAGCCCGACGTTGCGGCCGTGCGCCCTGGCCGCGAACTGGCTCTTGTCGAGGGTGGTGACGCACCCGGTGTCGTGGGTCAGCACGACGTCGGGGTTGGCCTCCTCCTTCATCACCTCGATCTTGCGGAGGGTGGCGAAGGACCTGGAGAAGTCGCGCTGCACCAGGATGTGCCGGAAGCCGAAACCGCAGCAGTCGAACCAGGTCGAGTAGTCGTGCACCGTGGCACCGAGCGCCTCGACGAGGCCGGTCACCACGGCCGTGCGCTGACCGCCGTAGATGTCCGGGTCGTAGATCGCGTCGCCCGGGACGACCTTGTGGTAGTGGCACGCCGGGTGGACGGACACCACGATGCCCGACACGTCGCGGGCCAGCTGCGCCGCGATCTCGCCGCGCAGGGCGTGGACCCACTCGGAGTAGTGGACGATCTCCTCGGGCACGACGAGCGGCTTGCCGAGCTTGGCCATGACGGCGCGGACCTGGGCGCGCAGCTCGGGGTAGCGGATGAGCTCCTCGCGCACCTCCTTGTAGTGGCCATACGAGGTCCCGCAATGGATGAGCGGGAAGTACCCGGTCTCGTAGGCGGCCGCGAAGTTGCGGACGGCGACGGCGGCCTGGGCCGCCGGGTTGGAGGTCGCGCTGGCGTAGTAGTTCCACCCCGTGCACGAGGTCTGGTCGTGCGGGTCGTGGTAGTCGTAGCCGAGCTTGCGCATCAGCCAGAAGATGGAGGTGGAGTAGCCGGGGATGTGGCCGCACTGGCCGCAGGACTTGTGGTGCCACAGGTGCGACTTCTGGATCCGCTTCTCGCGGCCGTACTTCGTCGTCACCGAGATCGCTTCCCGGTCGATTCTCTGCACGATCAGCTCGCCCTGGCGCTCCAGCTCGAGCAGTTCGGCGCGGGGATCCTCGAGCGCGCGGCGGTCGGCGACCGGTTCCTCGGCGGCCTTCGCGCGCCGGAGCGCCGCGACGGGAATGGTCACGATACGAACCCCGCTTCCTCGAGGCGTTCCTCCATCAGTTCTTTCAGGATCGTGTAGAGGCCGGGGTCGACCTCGGCGATCATGTCGAGGGCGCCCGTCTCCATCCAGATGAGGTAGAGCTCGATGAGGGTGCTCTCGGCGACGGACCACCCGGTCGTGGTGGTGTGCATCGTCTCCGGGGGCAGCGCGCGGCGCCACAGATCGAGGTTGTCCGCCACGTCGGCGGTCTCCGGTCCCCAGTCGGGGAACGAGTCCTTCCCGAGCATGTCCGGCGAGACCTGCGTCCCGGTCGACATGATCTTGAAGATGATCCGCGAGTAGCCGACGAGGGCTTGCTTGGCGGAGGCCAGTCCGTTGCGGACAGCCACCTCCCGCATGATCGTGACGATCCCGCCCGGGTTGTTGCCGCGGGGACAGCGCAGGCAGGAGAAGCACTGCGAGCAATCCCAGATGTCTTCCTGCATCTGCTGGTAGACGAGATCGACGTCCTCGCGCGCGGCCGCCTGCGCGATGCGGCGCGGGCTGAAGTCGTAGAACTTGGCCGACGGACAGGCGCCGACGCAGATGCCGCACTCGTAGCAGCCGTACAGGTAGTCGCCGAACCGGAGGTCGGCCTTCACCTGCTCGAACAGGCCCACCTTGGTCTCGCGGGGCACGTCGGCGTAGCCGGCGACATCCCAGACCTTGTAGTGGGCGTCGGTGTCCTGGCGCGGGGAGTCGGTCACGGTCATCGCGGGCCTAGAAGCTGATCACGGCGTCGGCGGTGACCGCGAAGTCATTGAAGGCCGCCCCGCCGATCACCTCGACCCCGTCGATCAGGTCGTCGAGGCTGAGGTCGTTGAGCTCGAGCGACGGTTGGCAGACGAGCAGCCGGACGCCGAGGCTGGTGGCCTGCTCGATGAAGTGGCGCAGGGGCTCGCCCTGGTCACCTTTGGGGCCGATCTTGTCAACGACGTCCTTGCGGAGCAGGGTGGGTCCGTACATCGTGAAGTAGATCATGACCTCGAACTCCATTGCCGCGGCGGCTGCGGCGAGGAAGAAAGGCGTCGCGCAGCGCCCCGGGTCGTCGATCCCGTGCGTCTGCACGTAGAGGACCCTGGTTTGGGAGTCGTCGGACCACGTCATCGGTCTCGGCTACCTCGCCCGGCGGATGAGGACGTGGAAAACGCCGTCCTGGTTGGTTATGCCGAGCAGCTCGTTGCCGGTCCGGCTGGTCCACGCGTGCATGTCCGGCTCGACTCCGGGGTCCGTCGCGAGCAGCTCGAGGACCTGTCCGGGCGCGAGCTCCTTGATCGCCTGTGCGGTCTTCAGAACCGGCAGCGGGCACGACATTCCAGTGCAGTCGAGAACCCTGTCAGCGGCAGGTGCCGCGGGCTCTGACACAGTGACCTCCTTTGGGGTGCGGGGCTGGGGCTCAGATCGAGAAGTCGTCTCCGGACCATACCCCTGCCGCCGAACGGTGCAGCTTGGCGACGGTGACGTGGCCCGTCACGACCTCCTCGAGCTCGTCCATGCGTTTTTGCAGTATCGCCAGGCTCACGCCGATGAGGTCGGGCAGCAGGGTCTCGTTCAGGTCGGGTGGCGAGGCCGCAGTGTGGGGCCGGCTGCGGGCGATGACCTGTCCCGGCACGCCGACCACGATGGAGTTGGGCGGCACGTCGTGCACGACGACGGCGTTGGCGCCGATGCGGCTGTCGTGGCCGATGGTGATCGCCCCGAGCAGCTTCGCCCCGGCGCCGATCGTCACGCGGTCGCCGACGGTCGGGTGGCGCTTCACCGCCTCGAGGCTCGTCCCGCCGAGCGTGACGCCCTGGTAGATGGTCACGTCGGCGCCGACCTCCGCCGTCTCCCCGATCACGACACCGGTGGCATGATCGATGAACAGCCCGGGGCCGATCACCGCGGCCGGGTGGATGTCGACGCCCGTGAACACACAGACGAGGGCGGAGACCGCTCGCGCGCCCAGCTTCAGCCGGTGCGTCCACAGCCAGTGGCCCAGGCGGTAGCCCCAGATGGCATGGAGACCGGGGTAGCACAGGATGATCTCGAGCCTCGAGTGGGCAGCGGGATCCCGCTGCCGCACCGAGGCGATGTCCTGCCGCACACCGATGGGCATGCTCAGTCGCCGAGCCCCTCGAACAGCTTCGTGGACAGGTAGCGCTCCCCGAACGAGGGCACAACGACGACGATGAGCTTGCCTGCGTTCTCCGGCCGGCGTGCAACCTGCACAGCGGCCCATACCGCGGCACCCGAGGAGATGCCCACGAGCAGCCCCTCCTCGCGCGCCATCCGGCGCGCCGTGTCGAAGGCGTCGTCGTTCTCGACCGTGATGATCTCGTCGATGACGCCCAAGTCCAGGACCGCGGGCACGAAACCGGCTCCGATCCCCTGAATCGGGTGGGGTCCCTTCGCCCCGCCGGACAGCACCGGGGATGCCGCCGGCTCGACCGCCACGAGTCGGACCGAGGGCTTGCGCTCTCTTAGCACCTGGCCGACACCGGTGATCGTGCCGCCGGTGCCAACGCCGGCGACGACGATGTCCACGCGGCCTTCCGTGTCGGCCCAGATCTCCTCGGCGGTCGTCTTCCGGTGGATGGCCGGGTTGGCGGGATTCTCGAACTGCTGGGGCATGAAGTAGTCGCCGTCGCCTTTGGCGATCTCCACCGCCTTGGCGATGGCACCGCCCATCCCCTCGGGCCCGGGCGTGAGCACGAGCTCGGCGCCGTAGCCCCGCAGCAGCATGCGACGTTCCTTGCTCATCGTCTCGGGCATCGTGAAGATGCAGCGGTAGCCGCGCGCCGCGCACACCATCGCGAGGGCGATCCCGGTGTTGCCGCTCGTCGGTTCCACGATCGTGGTGCCCGCCGTGATGAGCCCGGCTTCCTCAGCCGCGTCGATCATCGCCACGGCGATCCGGTCCTTGACGCTGTGGGCCGGATTGAAGAACTCGAGTTTGGCGGCGATCTCGGCCCCCGCCCCGTCACTCACCCGCCTCAGGCGCACCAGCGGTGTGTTCCCGATCAGCTCGGTGATGTCGTTCGCAATGGCCATGCCCCGTCCTCCCCGTTCGCCTGCGGTCACTATACAGAACTAAATCAATGGGACTGATGGATAGACAATATATAGGTCGATCCCCACCCGCAAAGGTCGGCCGGGCAGTTCGGGCCATCGATTGGCGCGGTCCGCGGCGCCGGTGGCGGCGAAGTCGGGTGAGGGCGCCGAGCTGGAATGCGCCAAGTGGCTGCGATGCACTTGCAGGCGAGCGTCGGAGGCCGCGGAGAGGTTCGCCGGGCGCGAACTGCGTGTCCGGGCGCCCGCCACCGGTCAATGTCTCGGTCGTGGCGCGGCGGTGGTCTCGGGTGCGTGGTGGTGGCGTCCGCGGGCGGGCTCCCCGCCGGGCAGGGTGGCGAAGGCGATCACGGCGGCGGCGAGCGCGACAACTGCTGCGGTGAAAAGGCCGAGATCCATGCCGCTCATGAATGCGGCGTGGGCGGCGCGCGCGATCTGGATGCCGATGGTGCCGCCGACGTGGTGGGCAACGGCGAGCGCCGAGCCGAGCGTGCCGTGGGCGGCTTGCTCGAGGGCCGGCGGCAGGTGGTAGGGGGCGAGGGCGCCAGTGAGGCGGTCCTGGTAGCGGCTGGACAGGAGGCTGCCGATCACGGCGACGCCGAGGGCGCCGCCGACCTGGAGAAAGGTGCCGTTCGTCGCTCCGCCCACCCCGGTGTGCTCCCTCGGCAGCGAGCCCATCACCGAAGCGGTAGAAGGCGGGATGACGAGCCCCGCGCCGATCCCGACTAGGGCCAGGCCGGCGACGACGCCGGCGTAGCTGGTGGTGACCGTGGCGCCGGAGATCAGCCAGAGGCCGGCGGTGGCGCTGAGAAGGCCGGCGGTGACGGTCAGTTTCGTGCCGAGCGCGTGCACAAGTTCGCTGGAAAGGGGCGCGACGAGGACGATCGCGCCGGCGGCGGGCAAAATGCGCACGCCGGCCTCGAGCGGCGTGTAGCCGAGCTGGAACTGGAGGAACTGCGTGAGAACGAAGAGCGCGCCCAGCATGCCGAACATCACCAGGGCGATCGACGTGACCGCGACGGAGAAGCGCCTCTGGCGAAAAAAGCCCAGATTGAGCATGGGGCTGACGCTCGTGCGTTCCCGGAGCACGAAAGCGACGAGGATCGCGACCGCGGCGGAGCCGGTCGCCAGCACCAGTGTCGAAGACCAGCCGTGCACGGGCGCTTCGATGATCGCGCCGAGCAGCAGCCCTAGTCCGGCGATCGACAGTAGCGACCCGGCGACATCGGGGCGCTGCGCCGAGGGATTCTTCGAGTCGGGCACGAGGGCCACCGCAAGCCCGAAGCCGATGGCGGCGATCGGGACGTTGACCAGGAATACCGACCCCCACCAGAAGTGCGCCAGGAGCACGCCGCCGACGATCGGGCCGAGCGCGATCCCGGCCCCGCTCGTTGCTCCCCAGAGGCCGATCGCGCGCTGCCGTTCGCGGATGTCGGTGAAGGTGTTCGTGATGATCGCCACCGTCGAGGGCATGATCAGCGCGGCGCCGATGCCCATGCTCGCACGGGCCGCGATCAGCATCCCGACCGAGCCGGAGAATGCCGCCCAGGTCGAGCAGGCGGCGAAGGCGACCAGGCCGGAGAGGAAGACCCGTTTGCGGCCGATTCGGTCGGCGAGGCTTCCCGAGACCAGCATCAGCCCCGCGAACAGCACGACGTAGGCGTCGACGATCCATTGCAGGTCACTTGAGCTGGCGTGCAACCTGCGTACCAGCGTCGGCAGGGCGACGTTCAGGACGGTGCTGTCGAGCGAGACGATCAACAGCGACACGCACAGCACTGCCAGTGCCGACCAACGCCGCGAGAAATCAGTTCTTCCCCCGCCGCGCTCGGCCAGGCGGGCGACCCCGGGATCGGGTCCTGCTCGCCCACCTGGGTCGACGATGAGCCTGCTGCCGCGTCTCACCAGAGGGTGTAGCCGCCGTCGACGACGAGCGTCTCGCCCGTGATGTAGCTCGCCGCATCGGAGGCCAGGAAGATCACGGCGTTCGCGATCTCCTCGGGTGCGCCCATGCGCGCGAGCGGGGTGCCACCGATCCAGTAGTCGCGCTTGTGGTCGGCGTGCGGGTACATCTCGGTCATCTTGGTGCCGACGTAGCCGGGGGCGACGGCGTTGACGCGCACCCCGCACGGGGCCCACTCGGCGGCGAGCGACTTCGTAAGCATGATCACGCCGGCCTTGGAGACGTTGTAGGCGACCTGGGGCTGGGGCCGGTTGACGATCAGCCCGGACATCGAGGCCAGCGAGACGATGGCGCCCGAGCGCGCCGCGAGCATCGCGGCACCGAACACCTGGCTGCAGTAGAAGGTGCCGGAGAGGTTCACCCGCAGCATGCGGTCCCACTCGGCGACGCTCATCGTCTCTGCGGGGGCGTGGTGGGCGATGCCGGCGTTGTTGACGAGCGTGTCGGGAAGGCCGAAGCGGCGCTCGAGCTCGTCGCGGGCCGCCTTGACCCCCTCGTAGTCGGACACGTCGCAGGCGATGCCGACGATCTCGCTGCCCACCTCCCCGGTGAGCGTTGCGGCCGCCGCGTCCACTGACTGGTCCTCGAGGTCGAGCAGCGCCACGGCGGCGCCTGCTCGCGCCGCAGCGGTGGCGATGGCGTACCCGATGCCGCGCGCGCCGCCGGTGACGAGCACGCGGCGGCCGTCGAGACGGAAGTTGTCACCCCGCTCACCCATCCGTCGCCCCTCCCTTGTCATCGGGCGAGTTCCTCGGTGGGAGGTTAGGCGAGAACTTCACGGCGGCCCGGGTGCGTGGTCCTCGCGGCCGGGGGCGACCCGAGATGCGACCCCGGTCCCGCTTGCCCGGCAAGTCAGGTGAACCGCGCCGCCGTGGTCCACAGGCCGAGGGCGGGATTGGCAATGTGGTCGAACGGGGCTCCGTCGCGATCGAGACGTCGTCCCGTCGGTGTCTGGTCCGTCACGCCGAGGTGCGCGAGCTCGGTGGGCAGGTCTCGCCACGCGTAGCCGACGGACTCGACCTCATCGCGGGTGAGGCCGCCGGTCGCGGGGTTGGTGCAGTACACGACGCGGAAACGGCCCTCGCTGCTGCCGTGGATGAGATGCGCCGCCGCTCCGAGGTTGCCGGCGAGCTGAGGGTCGTTTCGCACCGCCGCGAGGATGGCGGGCGTGCCGCGGTAGCCGTGGCGGCGGATGAGGGTGTCCATCGTCGCGTCCTCGCCGAACCGGCGGACGCCCGGCGCGAGCACGACGAGCTCCGCCCCGTCGGCCAGCGCCATCCGGCAACGGTAGATCGCCTTGTTCGCGAGCCAGGTCGTCCCGAACTCGCCGGGGTCGATCCAGCACGTGACCCGGCGGAGCGGCTGTTCGAGCACCTCGACGTTGCAGCGCAGGGCGAGACCGGCGGCGGCCCGGAAGGCGGCACCCCCCGATGCATCGGATCGTCCGTGACCGACAAAGAGCCCGCGGTGCTCGATTCCGGCCGGCCCGTCCTGCACCACGGTCAGGATCCACAGCACCGGGACGCGCGGCGCGACGAACCGGTCGAACGCGGCGTCGACCACTCCGCGGACCGGGTTGAGGACGCGGCCCATGATCGTCTCCATGCCGCAGACCGCCCCGAGGAAATGGGTGCGATTGATCGTCGCGACGCCGCCGAGGCCGATGACGAGGTTCTTCGAGTAGTTCGCCATCCCCGTCACCTCGTGCGGGACGACCTGGCCGATCGAAACGACGAGGTCCCATCTCTCGAGCACGAGCACATCGATGTCGACGGGGATCGGATCGCTGATGCGACCCGCCGAGGCCGCCGCGACCTCGCTGGCGCCGATTTCACCGAGGCGCACCACCCCTTCCTGGCACCGATGCCTAAGGATGCGGTCGAACGGGACCCGGCCGCCGAACACCTGGGCCGCCGCCGCTTCCTCCATCGCGGAGTGCGTGCCAAGTGCCGGCAGCACGGCGACGTCGCAACCGGCACCGGTCAGGTCCTCGAAGAGGAATCCGGTGATCGCGCCGGCCCGTGACTGACGACGAGTGCCGTCCGGCGGAACCAGGAGCACCCGCCGCGCGCCCGTGGCGATCACCTCGGTGGTCGCGATCTCGTGGACGAGCCCGCGCAAATCGTCCGGGGAGATCGACCGCGCCACGTCGCCCACGCGGTAGCGGGGCAGGTCCGAGCCGTTCGAGCGGAACGCGGCCTGGAAGGTGCCGGCCGGCGCGGCGAACAGGGCGGTCCCAGCGTCGGGAGGCGTCGACGTCGTGCCGGGTCGTTGGTTGCCTGGCGGCCCGAGAGTCCCTCGCCGGGCGCCGACCGCCCTCACGCCCACGAACCAGTCCCCCCGTTCCGGGATCCGCCGGGCGTTCGGGCCGCGGACAGCTGGGACACGTCGGAGGACGTCGTCATGCGGACATTGTGCTCCGCCTCATCGGTCAGTCGGGTCCGGGTTCGGGGAACCTCGCCCGTTCGGGCCATGACGGTACAGGTGTGCCACCGCTGCTGGCTCATTTGGGCCATCGAACCGCAGTGCAGCCCCCGGTAGCCTGGTAGCGAGATCGTTGCACGGTGTTTGCCAGTTGAGTCGGGTGGGCGCCGGTGCGACAAGAGGGGTGACTAGAGGTGGAGGCAATGTCGCAGCACCGTGGTGCATGCCGGAGCCGGTCCCCGGAAGGGACGCTGAAGGAGCGCGGCCATGGTGACGGGTGGCGGAAGGTCCTCTTGTTCTCGGCGCTCACGGTCGTGGCCGCCGGCGTCACCGGGCCGGTTGTCGCGTCGGCCACCGTGGCTCGCGGGGCCGCGCAGACCCCCGCTTCGTTTCTGCGGGGCCTTGGCGCGGCCGAGCGTTCAGGAAACACGAGCTATCTGCTGGCACGGCTCAACGGCGCAGTGATCAAGCGGTTCGGAACGGCCGAATGCCGGAGCTACCTCGCGGCGAGCAAGGATCCGACGGCCAGCTACACGGTGCTCTCCGTCGGCAGGGCCGGTCCCTACGTCTACGCGACGAACGGGAAAAAGGTGGTCGTCAACAACGTCGTGCCGGTGAGGGTGAGCGCGGTGCGTCACGGCGCCACGGTCCGCACGACGATGCACCTCGCCCAGTCGGGCCACCCGGTGGCCTACTCGTGGTTCGCGAACTGCGGCCAGAAGCTGCCGGTGACGAGCAAGGCCGGTGTCTCCCGCTTCGCGGGCAGCTACAACGGAACGTGGAGCATCGGGGCGCTCGACAAGCACGGTCCCGCCACCGTTTCCCTGGTCATCAAGGGGAGTGCCCCGGGATCGTCGGCGACGATGGATCTGACGCTCAGTGGCTTGCCCGTCGGGAGCCCGTCCGCACGAGAGGTCTTCACCGGGCGCGTGGAGTCCTCAGGGCTGAGCCTGTCGGGGACGTCGGTTCTCGGTCATCTGACCTGGGATGTCACAAACGGCGGTGCGGTGTCGGTCTCCGGGACCGAGGCACCCGGTGGTGAGGTGTCCTACTTCACCGCCTCCGGCTCATTCACGGCGACCGGTGTGTCACTGACGTTCGACGCGGTCGCCGACGGGTTTCCAGCGACCGGCCAGATCCGCGCGACGAAGACCTCCTGACCGTTCGGCCCTCCGGCGTCCTCGGACATCCCCGGCGAAGCCGTTCGAGCGGAGCGGCCAGCGCCGCGGCGCGCCGCTCAGCTGGTCACGGTGATCGAGAACACGTCCCCCTGGCCGAACCAGGTCATGGAGTCGAATCTCGCCCAGCTGATCTGGATCTCCTGTCCCCAGGTCACGATCATCGGCCCGTAGCTCGAGTAGCCGACGATGATCCACTGGTGACCCGCGCCCGTCTGTCCGGGCGGGAAACCGTTCGGCAGGGTTGCGTCAGCGATCAAGGCGTCGTCCCCGGACACGTTGTCCGACAGGTAGGTCTCGATGGCGGCGTCCGAGTCGAGAGGGGACGTGCCGGTCAGATGCGTCCCGTCGATCCCCGTGGTCTGCCAGAACGAGAAGAAATCGGTTACGGCGAGGCCCACGTCCTTGCCACCGTTGTATTCCGCTTCCGCCCGCCAGTAGGCGTCGATCGTCTCCTGGACGGAGGGGACCGTCCCGAAGGCGGTCTCGATCCAGTCGGCGGCGGCCGCCATCGTGCAGTCCTCGAGCGAGTCGGACCCGACGTTGTCGTAGGCCGAGTAGGCGTGACCCGCTCCCATGTCGACCGGTGCCACGAGCTGGACTTCGAGTGTTCGCGTGACGATCGCCGCGGACGTGCTGGAGTAGACGGCGGAGACCCACTGGTCGCCGTACGTGTCGAAGGCGACGCGGCACGTGTCACTGGCGGTGGCGCCCCCGACGGTTGCTCTGCAGGAGGCCAGGGTGCTGCTCTGCCGGGTGAGGTTCCCGCCGAGGTCGGCGCCGTCCAGTATCCAGGACACCGTTCCGGCCGGGACCGGACACGGGTGGGAGCTCCCGTCCGCGTACCGGCAGGTCGCGGACGACACGGCCGTGAAGTCGACGAGTTTGGACGTCGTCTCGCCGTCGGTCGCCGACGATGTGAGGCCCAGCGCGACGCTCGTGCCGACAGGCGACGATGAGGTCGTGGGGGCTCCGTTGACCCGGATGCTGCCGAGGGCCGTCCAGTAGGTCCTGGAACCTCGTCGGAGGTAGGCGCGGAAGGCGACCCATCGTGCCGCCCGTCCGGCGTTCGCCCCGAAGGTCACGGGTTCTCTAAGGATGCCGTTCGAGCATCTCTGCCAGGACTTGGAATTCGACACGCTGACGGCGCTGCTGCCGGCGACGACGAGCCGGCACGCGTTGGTGTGCTGCACCCGCACGGTGAACGAGACGGACCCCCCGGTGTAGGGGAGCGAGTGCCTACTCACCCGGTACCAGAGGATGACCGGACGGACGGCCGCCGTCGATGCGCCGGCAAGTGGCGCACCGGACGCGCCGCAGGCGGCCACGAGCCCGACGAGGCCCGCCGCGAACGCGCCGGTGAGGCGGCGGACGACGCGCGGCGGGTAGCTCACAACGAGAACGATACGGCCGCGACCGGACCGGCGAGTAGCGGTGCTTGCCGACGGCGTCCCAGGTCCCCGCTCGCCCGTCCGTCCCGGTGCTCGGGCGTCAAAGGCGCGACGTCTCTGCTCTCTTGCCGGCGGCGGAGCCGCGTGGGCGCGACGTCGTCAGAGCCGAAGCTCTCAGCCTGTGATCTTGGACGAATCGATCGTCGACCCCGCCGGTGGGGCGGCGACGACGACGTGTTCACCCCACTTCGAGAACGTGATGTTTTCGGCGTCGCCCGTCGTGGAGGTCGCCTTTTCCACCCGCGGCAACCTCGCGCCCGAGACCGGCATCGTCAGCGAGAACGACAGCTTTGGCGCCGAGGACGTCGCCGCGACGGTCCAGCTGAGGAGGTACAGCCTGGTTCCCTTGACAGTCTTGGTGGAGAGCTTGGTTCCCTTGGCCGGTGGCAGCACGCCGACGGCCGAGGAGACCTCGAGCGTGCGCGCGAGGTCGGTGTACTCGGCAGTGGTGGACTTGAAAGTCAGCCAGCGCTTGCCGACCTTCGCGACCTGCGGGGCGGTCAGGCCGAAGATCTGGATCAGCCCGGAGGCGTTGCCACTCAGATAGGCGTCGCTGCGGGTCACCCGCAGCAGCATGACCGCCCCGCCTCGCGTGATCGACTCGTCGCCGCTCTTCGTTCCCCAGTCGCCGACGAGGCTCTCGGACTGTGAGGGTGTGCCCTGCTTGACATTGATCACGAAGTGGACGCCTGACTGTCTGGCGATCGCCGCCTTGGCGGTCGCGAGGACCGAACTCAGGGTTCCGGTGGCGGCGGAGGCCGAACCGCCGAGAGCGGTCGAGGTGACGAGTGTGCCGGCGCCGAACGCGCAAACGAGGACGAGGCACGACACGCGCTTGGGGCTGAGGAGATTCATGAGGCCACGGTAGCCCACCGGCCACGCCGGTCCGCCCGGGCCGTCGGCGGTGGGCATCTTCGGCTGCAGCCACCGGCCCGTCGCCCGTTCCGAGCGGGCTACGGCGCGGGCCCCATCGTCGGGCACCGCACGGTCGGGACGGCGCCGTACGATCAGAGCCGATGGCGGTCACCCGGAGCCTGCTGGAGGACGTCGCGGCGTGGGCGGACGGCTGGCTCGCGCACCGCCAGCAGACCCTCGGGATCCCCGGGGTGCAGTTCGCGATCGCCCACGAGGGATCGATCCTTGTGAGCGGTGCCCACGGCCGGGCCGATCTCGCCTCCGGGGAGGCGCTGACCAGCGACCACCTCTTCTGTATCGCCTCGCATTCGAAGACGTTCACGGCAACTGCGATCATGCAGCTCGCCGACGGGCCTTCACCCGTCTTGCGGCTCGACGACCGCCTGTCGAGCCATCTCGGGTGGCTCGTCGACGACCCGGCCACGGTGCGCCTCGCGAACCTCACGGTCGAGGAGTTGCTGTGTCACGGCGGCGGGGTGAACCGCGACGGCACCGACGGTGACTACTGGCAGCTGCAATGGAGCTTCCCCGACGCGGCGGGACTGAGGGAATTGGTCACCCGGGACCCGTCGCCGTTCGCGGCGAACGAGCGTTTCCACTACTCGAACGTCGCCTACTCGCTGCTCGGCTGCGTCATCGAGGCGGTCACGGGTCACGGTTACGCCGAGCACTTGCGGGAGGCGGTCATCGCACCGCTCGGACTCGTCAACACCGACCCGGACTTCGTCGCGGAACGGGCCGCGAGCTACGCGGCGGGCCACACCCACAACTGCAACGGTGAGCCCCGCATCCCGATCGATCCCGTGCCGACGAACGCGATGGCGCCGGCCACGGGGTTCACGAGCACGGCGGAGGACCTCGTCCAGTTCTTCGGGGCGCTCTGCTTCGGTGACGAGCGGGTGATCAGCGACGCCGCCAAGAGACGGATGCAGCTCCCCCGCTGGACCCAGCACGCCAACGAGCACTATGGGCTGGGCCTGCAGATCCTCGACATTGGCGAGCGACGGGTCATCGGTCACTCCGGCGGTTACCCGGGACACTCCACGAAGACCTGGTGCGATCCCAGAGACGCCGTCGTCGTCTCGGTGCTGGGCAACGCCATCGACGCGCCCGCGGCCGAGCTCGGCACCGGGATCTTCCGGCTCATCGACCGGGTCGCCCGCCGAGACGGGGTGATCCCGACCCACGCGCCCGGCTGCGAGCCGCGCAGCTTCGCGGGCCGGTTCGCCAATCTCTGGGGGATGTACGACATCGCGGCCTTCGGCGACCGCCTGTTGTACGTGCCCCTCGGGTCCAACGATCCCGCCGAGGTGGCCGGGGAGCTCGCGGTCGAGAACGACGCCACGGCGATGCTGGTTCGCGCGCGTGACGGCTACGAGAGCGAGGGCGAGCGCTTCGTCTTCGAGCGCGACGCTGCCGGTGGGATCGTCCGTGTCCGGGGCACGTCTTCGATGAGCGCGTTTCCCGAGGGGGAATACGCACGGCGGTTCCTCTCGGCCCCGAGGGTGCAGTTGCGGTCGTGAATCCGCCAGGGCCCGCCCGACCAGGTGGGGGCGCCCGGTCGGGTCGTGTCCGCCGGGAGGAGGTCGATGGAGCTGACGGCGGATAAGCGCTCGGCCGCTGCCGGCCGCGTCCCGTCGGACCGGGCCGCGCCGCCGTTCGATCTCCGGCGGGCGCTCGCGAGGCTCGATCGCATCCCGCTGCGACGGTTCGCGATCGCCGTCGTTGCCGGCTACGTCGCCCTCAGCCTCTTCGCCTACCTGCCGGCGTGGCCGGGGGATCCGGCCCGCCTCGTCGGCTCCGGATGCGCCTGCGGCGACCCGGTCGAGCAGTCGTGGTTCCTCGGCTGGCTGCCGTGGGCGATCCTGCACGGCCACAATCCGCTGCTCACGAACTGGATCGACTTCCCGCGGGGCGTGAACCTCGGCATCAACACCGAGATGCCGCTGCTCGGGCTGCTCGCCGCGCCGATCAGCTTGACGGCCGGCTCGGTCGTGAGCTTCGAGGTCCTCATCTGGCTGGCCTTCCCGCTCTCGGCCACGGCGGCATTCTTCGTGCTCCGGCGGTGGTCCGGGTCGAACCTGGGCGCGGCATGCGGGGGGCTGCTCTACGGCTTCTCCCCGTACATGGTCGGGCAGGGGTTCCGCCACCTGAACCTGGTTTTCGTGCCGCTGCCACCACTGATCTTCTATGTGGCGTTCGTCATCCTGGTCGAACAGCGCCCGAACCCCCGGCGGTGGGGCGCGGCGCTCGGCATCCTCGTGGCGGCGCAGTACCTCATCTCGCCGGAGGTCCTGTTGACGACGCTGGTCGTCACCGCCTGCGCCGTCGTGATCCTGGCCGTGGCCCGCCGTCACGCGATCGACCGTGACCGGCTGCGCCACACCGCCCGCGCGCTCGTCCCCGCCGTCGCGATCCCGGCCGTCGTGCTCGCCTGGCCCGTCTACGTCTTTCTCGCCGGGCCGCGGCGCTATCACGGCCCGGTCCAGGTGCTGGGAAACCCCTATCGGATCGACCTGCTCGGCCCGATCATTCCGACGTCCGCCCAGCACTTCGCGCCACGCGCCCTCCAGAGTCTCGGCGACAAGTTCACGTACGGCTTCGGCGAGAACGGCAGCTACCTCGGCGCGGCGCTGCTGGTTCTCGCCGTGTGGCTCGTCGTCCGCTACCGGCGGGACCGCCACGTGCTACTCGCCGCGACCATGGCGGCCGTCGCCTTCGTGCTCTCGCTCGGGCCCGTGCTCATGGTCGCCAATCACCTGGCGGGAGTGCCGCTTCCATTCGACGCGCTCGGGCGGCTGGCGCTTTTCGACAACATCCTGCCATCGCGGTTCTCCTTGTACGAGCAGTTCTTCGTCGCCGCGGTCATCGCCCTCGGGCTCGCCCGTGTCTCGGCTGAGGGGGCGTCTCTCCGGTCGAAGGCCCGTGCCCCGGAAGGCGCCAACCTGGCGGTGCGGTCTCCGGCCGGCCGGAACGGGACCGCCATCCAGCTGCTGGTCCTGGTGCTGGCGGCCGTCGCGGTCGTCTCGCTCGTTCCGGCCTGGCCGACACCGACGACTCGGGTCGACACCGCGTTGCCGGCGTTCTTCACGTCGCCCGCCGCCAACGAGATCCCCGCGGGGAGCGTCGTTCTCACCTACCCCCTGGCGATAACCCCCGAGGACCAGGCGATGCTCTGGCAGGAGACGGACCGGTATCGCTGGAAGCTCGTCGGCGGCTACGCGCTCATCCCAAACAGGCACGGTTTGGTCTCCGCCAAGCCGCCGGAGCTCACGCCGTACGCGGTGCAGCACTTCCTCGCCTGGGAGGACGTGGGCGGGCTGGGAGGTTGTCCCGTTCGTCGTGGAATTTGAGGTGGCGGTCCCCCGCCTGACGCCTGCCTTCTGGTAGGTGTTCGGGCGACCACCAAGTCACTCGGACAGCAAGGGGACCACCACCATGGAGAAGAACTACCAGACAAAGACAGCCGCCGCGATGATCGTGCCCGATTCGGTCGCGATCACGATGACAGATCTCGCCGAAGAGCTGCGTGAGGGTCTCCTCGCGCTCGCTGTCGGCACGGGCCTGCAGGTGATGGACGTCCTCTTGGAAGAGAGCGTCACCGCCCTCGCGGGCCCGAAGGGCCGTCACGACCCGGACCGCATCGCGGTGCGCCATGGACACGATGAGGGCTCGGTGACCTTGGGCGGCAGACGCGTCCCGGTGCGGCGCCCGAGGGTGCGTTCGGCAGATGGAGCCCGTGAACTTGCCGTACCCGCCTATGAGCACTTCTCCTCGACCGAGATTCTGAGCCGCCTTGCCATGGAGAAGATGCTCGCCAAGCTCTCCACGCGCCGCTACAAGTCCGGGCTCGAGCCCGTCGGCGAACGCGTCGAGGCGAACGCCAGCTCGACCTCGCGCTCCGCGGTCTCGCGCCGCTTCGTCGAGGCCACCGAGCACGCTCTTGGCGAACTGCTGGCCGGTGACCTCTCGGAGCTCGACCTCGTGGCGCTCATGGTCGACGGCGTGCACTTCGGCGATCACGTCTGTGTCGTCGCGATGGGGATCGACATAACCGGCAGGAAGCGCCCGCTCTCGATCACAGAGGGCGACACCGAGAACGCGACTGTCGTCAAGGACCTCCTCGTCGGGCTTCGCGATCGCGGACTCGAGGTGACAAGACCGGTCCTTGTCGTCATCGACGGCGCCAAGGCCCTTGCAGGCGCCGTGAAAGCGGTCTTCGACCACCCGGTGATCCATCGTTGCCAACTGCACAAGATCCGAAATGTCGAGTCGAAACTGCCAAAGGCCCTCGCCAAGACCGTGACGAAGAAGATGCGTGCGATCTACCACTACGACGACGCCCTTCGTGCCGAGGCGGAGCTGGAAGAGCTCGCCCGCCAGCTGCAAAGAAGCCACCCCGGCGCGGCGGGGAGCCTTCGCGAGGGCCTCGCCGAGACGCTCACCGTGATGGCGCTCAAGGTCCCTCCGACACTCGGCCGCACGCTTCGCTCGACGAATGCCATCGAGTCCATGATCGAGATCTGCCGTGACCACTCAGCGAACGTGAAACGGTGGCGCGACGGGCAGATGGCGCTGCGCTGGTGTGCAGCCGGCATGGTCGAAGCCGGAAAGCAGTTCCGCAAGGTGAACGGCTTCCTCCATCTACCGGCACTCCGCGCAGCACTCGATGACTACGTCGAGCACGGCGTCACGCCGATCGACTACAACAAGGAGGACGCCGCCTGAACATCACTGGGCCGCCACCGAAGCTTCCTCGCCTGGGAGGACGTGGGCGGGCTGGGCCTGGCGGCGAAGAGACCACCGGCGCTCGATCGCCACCTCGTCGCCGAGCTGCGGGTCTACATCCTCCGCTACGGGATCGGCACGGTCATCCTCGACCCGATCGGCAGCGGGCCGGCCGCCGTCCGGGCGCTCTTCGAGCGGGCGCTCGGCGCGCCGGAGCGCCTCGGCGGCGTCGATTGCTGGTTCGACGCGGGCCGTCGTGCCCGCGAGCCGGTCCGGTCCCTCGCGGGCCCGGGCGGGCGAGGGTAGGCGCGGCGCGCCGCGGGACTCCTGCTAGGCCCGCACGTCCTCGATCCGGACCGGCCGGTTGAGGCGGGAGGATTCGCGGGCGGCCGTCAGGAACTGCATGACGGCACGGGCCCCGTCGGCGGACCAGAGGAGCTCGCCCGCAGGGTCGCCGCGCAGCCAGCGGACGAACTGGCGGGACGAGTCGCGGAACGAGGACCCCCAGTCGTCGTCGAGGGCGTGGTAGGAGCGGCACTCGCCGTCGGCGTACACCTCGACCGAGGGCTCCTGGCGGACCCGCGCCGTGCAGTGGTTGACCCGCGCCCAGCCCTTGATCCCCTGCACCTCGAACCGCTCGTCGCTCGTGTAGTACTTCGAGGGGGTGAGCATGTCGACGCCGTAGGTGACGTCCCAGACCCCCCGCAGGCCGCTCTCGTGCTTCCACATCACCGTGGTCGGCGCGTCGATCACGAAGCCCGGGCCGATCTCGGTCTCGCCGATCCAGGCCATGACCTCGGTCACGGGGCCGAAGAGCCACAGGGCGACGGAGAACTTGTGCCAGCCGTCGTCGTACACGAGGATCCCGCCGACGTCCTTGGCCTGCTCGAACTGCCACAGCCAGGTCTCGAACGGGACGTCCCAGCCGCCCTTCCCCGTGGCGACCATCTTCATGTGGAACCCGGTGGGATCGCCGATCTCGCCGGACTCGACCACCCGGCGCAGCACCCGCAGCGGCTCGTAGAAGATGTAGTTCTCCATCACCCGCAGGACTTTCCCGGCGTCGGCCGCGGCGCGGATCATCTCGTCGGCCTCGGCCAGGTTCGCGGCCATCGGCTTTTGCAGGTTCACGTGGAAGCCGGCGCCCAGGGTGGCGCAGACCACGTCGCGGTGCAGCGGCGAGGGGACCAGCACCTCCACCAAGTCCATGTCGTGGGTGAGGAACTCCTCGAGGTCCGTGTAGCGGCCCGCCGCAGGGAACTCGGCGGCGCGGGCGGAAAGCTTCGCCTCGTCCCGGTCGCACAGGGCGACCACGTCGACCTCGGGGAAGTCACGGTAGGCGGTGATGTTGAGGTCGTAGATGCGGCCCAGGCCGACGATCCCGACTCGCGTCGGTCGGTCGGTCGGGACGAGGGCCTCGCTCATCGCTCAGACCCTACCCGGGGCGTCCGGACCGTGCGCGGCTGATGACCGGCGATTACGCGGTCATCCGGACCCGGACGACCCGATTCGGATGGCCGGTCGCCGCGGCGGCCGGAGGGCTCAGTGGGTGGCGTAGACGAGGAGCTCGCCCGTGTAGACGGCCACCCAGACGTCCCCGGTCCGGGGGTCATAGGTGACGCCCACCGGGTTGACGCCGGTCGACACCGTCTGGAGCGTCGCGAGGTCCGAGGCGCGCAGCATCGTCATCGAGTCGGAGAGGTAGTTCACGACGTAGAGCGTCAGCCCGTCGGTGGCGATGGCGAGCGAGCGGCAGTCGGCGCCGGTGTGCACCTCGGCGACGACCCGGTCGGTGCGGAGATCGACCTTCACGACGTCGCCTGGCGCGTTCAGCGAGACGTAGAGGTAGCGCCCGTTGGGGCTCATCACGACGTGGCGCGGGTTATCGCCGACGTAGAACGAGCCCTCGACCGAGCGGTTCGCCAGGTTGACCTTGACGATGTCGTCGCTCCCCATGATCGCGACGTAGGCGGTCGAGGAGTCGGGCGAGATCGCGATGCCCCTGGGGTAGGCGCCCATCGGGAGCACGCGGATCTGCCGGTGCGTCGCGATGTCCACGATGCTGAGGTCGAACGAGCACCAGTTGGAGACGAGCAGGTAGCGGTCGTTCGGCGTCACGGCGAGGAACTTCGGCACGATGCCGACCTCGATGACCTGGTCGATCCGGAGGGTGCGGGTGTCGATCCGGTAGACGTAGCTGTTCGTGTCGCCCGCCGCCGCGGCCGACTCCGGCGTGCAGGTGTCGCTGCCCTCCGGCCCGAACCCGGCGCCGTACATCGAGTAGTTCGAGACGTAGACGTAGCGCGCGTCCGGCGAGAACGCGGCCTCGACCGGAGCCCCGTGCGTCACGCCGGGGTGTCCCGGGAAGCCGAACTGCGCCATGTTGACGGTGTCGGGGATCGTGCGCAGGAGGCGCCCCCAGCTCGAGTACACGGTGACGGTATGCCGGTACATCATGTTCTGGGCGAAGACGAGGCCCGTGCCCGACGCATCCACCGACTTCGGCGAGATGTTCCCGCCGATCGTGTCGACGAGTGTCAGCCGTCGCAGGTCCGAGGGCTTGCCCGGCGGCACGCGGTGCAACGGCGAGGTCGTCGTCGTGACCGAGCTCGCCGCCGAGGCGGCGTGGCTCGACGGCGCGAGCAGGACGAGCGGCACCGCGGCGGCGAGAAGGGCGGTCGCGACGGACCGCGCCACCTGATGCGGACGAGGATGCCACCGGCACCGATCCCGTCGTTGGAGAGCGCGCATGTTCCTCCTGTCCGCTGCTGATCGCCTCGCCCATGCTGTCAGATCGCCGGCGCGGCGTCTCGCGGTCCGTGCCGGCTCCAGGTTCTCGCCGAGGCCCCGCTGGCCGGGATGTCGAGCGGCGTCCTCCGCGTCGCCGGCGTGTCGTGGGAGCGATCCCCGCCTCACAGGTCGTCAGGCGGTGATTGCGCCGGGTCCAGCGGCGCGTCCTCGGCGATTCGGCCCCGCTTAGGATGAGGGCCTTCGATGCGGAACCTCGCCCGTTGGCTGTGCATCATCTGCGTCGCGGCGTTCGCCGCCGTTGCGCTCGCGTTCGTTCCCGCCCTCCTTTCCCAGCCCAGGTGGCCGTCCTGGTACCCGCTGGGAGATGCGGCGCGCTGCCGTCCGCCCTACGCCGCGCGGGTCCGGGTCCACGAGGTGCGGGGCGACCAGGTTCTCTACGTCGCCTGCGTGTTCGAGGCGCCGAACGGCGAGGTCCAGTCGCTGAACCCCGCACCGCCGTTCTCGCCGGCGCCGGGCTACACGAGCCGCAGCTGGTCCGGGTATGTGTTCGTGGCCGGCGTGGCGAGATATCGCATCGTCGGTGGCGAGTGGCGGGTGCCGGCGGTGAACTGCTCGTCCGTTCCGGGCGGCAGTGTCTCGGTATGGGTCGGTGTCAACGGCTGGCAGTACCTTCCGGGGCTGTTCCAGACGGGCACCGAGTCGTACTGCGTGAACGGGGCGCCCGTCTATCAGGCGGTCTTCGCGGACGACGCGCTCGGTGACGCCTGGCAGATGGAGTTCGCCGTCCGGCCGGGCGACCTCGTCCGCGCTCGCGTCGAGCAGGCCCCGTCGGGGGAATGGCGGTACTTCGTGGCTGACGAGACCAACGGAAAGTCCGCCTGGGGAACCAAACCCGTGCGATACGTCGCCAAAGAGGCGGAGTGGATCGTCGAGGACAGCGGCCTGTTGCCGGTGGGGACCGGCTACTACCCGCTGGCCGACTTCACGCCGGTGACGTTCAACGACCTCGCGGTGGGTGAGTCCCGAGGCGCACGGACGTTCCTTGCCGATCTGTTCTCGATCGAGATGGTCCAAAATGACGGGAAGATCGACGCGCGGCAGAGTCCACTACGGAGCCGGGGCACGTTCGCTTCCTTCACGGTCCGCTACCGGCCGGAGGGCTGATCCGGCTCGTCGCGCGCGGGCAGAGCCCCTCGCCGGGTTGGCGGAACCGGGTTCGACGACTCGTTCGCGCGCGGCAGACGGGATGAGCCGTTCCCTGGCACGTGACCCACGTGGCCTCGCACCGCGGGTCACGATTCCGCCGCCCTCGCCGTAGCCTCGCAGGATGAATCCACTCATGACGTGTCTCTGGTTCGACGGTGACGCCGACGCCGCGGTCGACCATTACCTTGCGATCTTCCCGAACTCGAGGCGAGTCGGGGGGAGCAAGTACGGACCCGACAACCGCATGGAAGAGGGCTCGACATTGGCCGTGTACTTCGAGATCGGCGGACAACCGTTCCTGGCGCTCAACGGTGGCCCCGAGTACCACTTCACGCCCGCCATCTCCCTCGTCATCACCTGCGAGACCCAGGAAGAGATCGACCACTACTGGGACAGGCTCGTTGAGGGGGGAGAGCCGGTGCAATGCGGGTGGCTCACCGATCGCTTCGGGTTGTCCTGGCAGGTCGTGCCGGCCCGGCTCGCTGAACTGCTGGGCGACCCCGACCCCGCCCGTGCCGATCGGGTCATGCAGGCGTTGCTGAAGATGGTGAAGCTCGACATCGCAGAGCTGGAGGCGGCCGCTGCGGGTGCCTGAGATCCGCCGTGTGCGGCCGGGCGCATCCCACGCCGCCGACGCTTTGGGCTGAGGCCGGTGGCGTCTTGCGCGTCACGAGCCTCCCTGAGCCTTCTCAGCTGGTGGCTGGCAGGAGGCTCTTCACGTGTTCCAACTGGTCCCGCGGCACGTCGCGCAGCGCTTTGCAGTTCGGGCAAACGGTGACGTGGCGGGCGCTCACGGGGATGACGGGGATGAAGAACAAGGTGAACCAGCGCGTCATCTTGTGAAGGACGAGCTGTCCCGAGGCGCAGTTCCCGCAGGGGAGCGCGATGACCCCCAGCCTCTTGCCTCGCCGGCGAAACCCGAAGATGATCATCGTCCCTCCCGTGTGCCGAACCGGAACGCAGGCCAACCGTACCGAGCTGCAACGCCGAAGTTCTGTTTCACCGGAAGGGGCCGGCCACCCGGAGCCGAGTGCGGCTTCGTCGAGGCACTCGCACGATCCGCCCGCCCCGTGGCCCGGGCGGTTCCCACCAGTTCGTACACGGGATGACGGTCCGGACCCGGGGAAGGTGCTTTTGGATTCGCCGTCGAGCGGCAAGACTGCCGCCATGGCCGTCGCCGAGCGCCTTCCCGGCGCGGAACTCGACCTTGCCGAAGCCGCCACGCTCGGCCCGGAAGAGGTGCTGTCGCGCCTGGGGAGCGGCCCGAACGGCCTCAGCTCCGGCGACGTCGCCGCGCGGCTGAGCCAGTACGGAGAGAACGCCTTCGGCACGCACAAGGTGCGTCCCACCGCCGTCCTGTTCCGTCAGATCCGCAACCCAATCCTGCTCCTTCTGCTGGGCGCGGCGCTGGTCTCGGGACTGACCGGCGGCGGCACGAACGCCGTGATCATCGCGGTGATCGTGGCGCTCAGCGTCGGGCTGGGCTTTTTCAACGAGTACCGAGCGGAGATGGCGATGGCGGCTTTGCGCGCCAAAATCCGCCAGGAGGCCGAGGTCCTCCGGGACGGCAAGACGGTCCGGATCCCCGTGACCGGCCTCGTGCCCGGCGACCTGGTCACGCTCCGCCTCGGTGGGCTCGTACCGGCGGATCTCC
The DNA here is from genome assembly GCA_963823945.1 of uncultured Acidimicrobiaceae bacterium. Taxonomy (GTDB): domain Bacteria; phylum Actinomycetota; class Acidimicrobiia; order Acidimicrobiales; family Bog-793; genus Bog-793. The sequence continues at coordinate 125,861 of CAWGNK010000003.1, read as the reverse complement.
GCCTCATCGAGGTGGAGGAGCTCGAGTGCGACGAGGGCGTGCTGACCGGCGAGTCGATGCCGGTCGAGAAGTCGACGCCTGCGGTCACGGGGCGGGACGCGCAGGACCAGCCCGGGTGCGCCTTCATGGGGACGGTCGTTCACCAGGGGTCGGGTCTCGGGGTCGTCGTGCTGACCGGGAACCGGACAGCCTTCGGCCAGATCGCGGCGGGCCTGTCCGAGAAGCACGGCCAGACGGCCTTCGAGCTGGGGCTGGCGCGCTTCTCGCGTTTCTTGTTCATCGTGGCCGCCGTACTGACGGGTTGCATCTTCATCATCAACGTCGCCCTCTCGCGTCCGCTCATCGACGCGCTGCTCTTCTCGCTCGCGATCGCCGTCGGCATCGCGCCCGAGATGATGCCGGCGATCGTCACGGTCAGCCTCGCCGCCGGCTCGAAGGCGCTGACGGCGAAGAAGGTGCTGGTGAAGCGTCTTGTCGCCATCGAGGACCTCGGGAACATCGAGGTTCTTTTCACCGACAAGACCGGCACGCTCACCGAGGGGAGGATCACGTTCGAGCGGGCTCTCACCGCTGACGGGAAGGCGAGCGAGCGCGCCCTGCTCCTCGGGCTCGTGTGCAACGAGGCGTCCGTCACCGCCGGCGGGCCGGTCGGCGGGAACGCGCTGGACCAGGCCCTGTGGTCGGCCCCCGGCGCGGCGGCGCACGGGCCGGTCGCGACCGAGGCGACGACCTACGCGAGAGTCGGCCTGCTGCCTTTCGACCACGAGCGGCAGCTCGCCTCGGTCGTGGTGCAGGACCCCGCCGGCAAGCCGCTGCTCGTCACGAAGGGCGCTCCCGAGGTGGTGCTGGACCGGTGCGTGCACGTCCCCGCGGCCGCCCACCCGACGCTCGAGGCGCTGTTCAACGAGGGAGCCAGGGTGGTCGCCGTGGCCTCCCGGCCGGCCGGCGCCGCCCGGGCACCGGAGCCCGCCGACGAGCATGAGCTGGCGTTCGAGGGCTTCCTGACCTTCGCCGACCCGCCGAAGGCCGACGCCGGCAGCTCCATCGCCAAGCTCCAGAGTCTGGGGATCGTGGTCAAGGTCATCACCGGCGACAACGGCCTCGTCGCCGCCAAGGTGTGCTCGGAGATCGGCCTCGTCTGCACGGGCGTGCTCTCGGGTGCCGAGGTGGCGGCGCTCGACGACACCCAGCTCGAAGCTGCGATCCCGGGAACGACGGTGTTCGCCCGGATCGGCCCGGACCAGAAGTCGCGCATCCTCACGGCGGCGCGCCGCGCCGGCAAGGACGTGGCGTTCCTGGGCGACGGGGTGAACGACGCCGTCGCCCTGCACCATGCCGACGTGGGAATCTCGGTGGACTCCGGAACCGACGTCGCCAAGGACGCCGCTGACGTGGTGCTGCTCGACAAGGACCTCGGCGTGCTCGCCGACGGTGTCGTGGAGGGCCGCCGGATCTTCGCCAACACGATGAAGTACGTCCTCATGGCCACGTCGTCGAACTTCGGCAACATGTTCAGTGCCGCCGGCGCCTCGATCTTCCTGACGTTCCTCCCGATGCTGCCGTCGCAGATACTGCTCAACAACCTGCTCTACAACGCCGGCCAGCTCGTGATCCCCACCGATCGGGTCGATCCGGAGGTGCTCGCCCGGCCGGCGGCGTGGGACATGAGGTTCATCCGGCGCTTCATGTCCGTGTTCGGTCCCGTCAGTTCGATCTTCGACTACGCGACGTTCGGGGTGATGCTCTGGATCCTGCACGCCGGCCACGTCGAGTTCCGGTCCGGGTGGTTCGTCGAGTCCATCGCCACCCAGACTCTCGTCATCTACGTGATCCGGACGCGCCGGATCCCGTTCTTCCGGAGCCGGCCCAGCCTCGCGATGCTCTCGGTACCGACCGGGGCGGCGCTCATCGGTGCGATCCTGCCGTTCACCGGGCTTGCCCACATCCTGGGCTTCAAGCCGCTGCCGGCGACCTTCTTCCTGTGGCTGTTCGCCATGGTCGCCTTCTACCTGGTGCTGGTCGAGGTGGCGAAGATCCCGTTCTATCGCCCGGCGCGCGTCCCGAGTCCGCGACCGGCCCCCACCCACGCCGAAAGGCAGGAGCGCGTCGCCGTCCGTCGGGCCTCGCGCTACTTCGTCCACCCGCCGCGGCGGGCACCGGCGGCCACCCGGCCATCGAGACCCGGGGTCACCTCCCGGCGTGCCGCAACCCGGGCACGCTCGTCCGGCGCCGCCCGGCCCCGGGCTAGCTGATCGTCGCCCGGGCGAGCACCGCGCCGTTTGGGGCGCTGAGCGTGGCGCTGCGCAGGTCCGCAGCCGGGAACGGGAGCCTCGCGGTCCACGTCCCCGACCCGTGGTCGAGCCAGTAGACGCCGATCGTCCTGGTTAGACCGGTGGAATCGGTCACGCGGCAGGTCACGGGGCCGCTCGTGGCGAGGCCCGCGACCTTCACGACGAGCCGCGGGGCCCGCCCCGGGGGCACGCGCAGTTCACCGACGGCACGCGAGTCGGCGCGCAGCACCGCCGTGACCGCGGTCGCGGTCCGGCCGGGCGGCGAGGAACCGAGCCCGTGGCCGGCGAGGAAGCCGACGACGCCGGCGACGAGCGCGGCCGCGGCGACCAGAACGGCGGTGCGGCGCCGCCACCCCGCGAGCCGGGTGCGCCGCGCCTCGCGGATTCGCGCCAGGACGCGGACCTCGAAGCCGAGCGGTGGCTCCTCTTCGGACACGAGCTCCAGCAGGCGGTCCGCAGCCCCGGAGAGGGCGTCGAGCTCGGCCATGCAGAGGGGGCACTTCTCGACGTGGGCGATCACGCTCGCCCGGGCCCGCCCGTCGATCGTCCCGAGGGCGAGGGCGACGAGGTCGTCCGCGAACCGCTCACAGTCCGGCCGCGGTCCGGTCACGGCAGTTCACCGGCCGTTGCGAGCGAGGTGTGCAGTTTCATGAGCGCGCTCCGGATGCGGGTCTTGGCCGTCCCGAGCGGGATGTGCTCAGAGGCGGCGACCTCGGCCCCGGTGTAGCCGTAGAGGACGGCGAGGACGACCGCCCGCCGCTGCTCGTCGGGGAGCGTCGCCAGCGCGCGACGGACCTCGGCGGTGGTGTCGGTCCCGGCGAGGGGGTCGGCCTCTGGGTCCCGGTCTCGGAGGTTCATCAGAACCTCGGCCTCCATCGGGACGGATCGTCTCACCCGGAGCCAGTCGATCGCGAGGTTGCGGGTGATCGTGAGCACCCACGTCGCGACCGACCCGCGCCGGGCGTCGAAGACCTGGGCGTGGCGCCACGCCCGCGTGAGGGCCTCCTGGGCGACGTCCTCGGCCGCGCCCTTGTCACCGAGCATGGCGGCCGCCAGGCCGTAGACCCGGCGCTGGTAACGGCGGACGAAGGCGACCGCGGCCCACTCCTCGCCGTGCGCCATGCCGGCGAGGAGTGCCTCGTCCGAGGGTTCATCCTGATCCCGCGCGCGCAGCGGCATTGCCAACCGACGTTACGGCGTGGTCGCACCATCTGCGCTCGGGTCGGATCCGACCCTCAGCCGCTCCACGGCTGGGTCGTCGAGGTCGTGCCGCCGCCGCCCGGCGTCGTCGTCGTGGTCGGGCCCGAGGACTTCTTCATGTTCGTCTTGACGACGTAGAAGCCACCGACGCCCTCACCTTTCGCCTGGCCGGGGGAAGCATCCTGCACGTAGCGGTAGAGGGGGTGCCCGGCGTAGGTGACCTGGCGCCCGCCGGCTGGCCGGTGCACGACACCGAGGGAGCTCTGGGTGACGCCCGGACCCGCTGTCGCGGAGTTGACGCCGCCGGGGAGCAGCACCGGCGGCCAGATGGCGGCGCATCCGCCGGTGCACGCGATCTTGCTCGTCGTGTCGGACTTGTCGTAGTAGAGGGTGTAGCGGGACTTGGTGACCAGAATCGTGCCGAGCGAGCCGTGCTTGGCCGAATCGATGACCACCGGAGCGTGGGTGCGGGGCGCCGAGTGGCGGGACTGCGCGGCCGCCCCGGCGCCCGTCGCGACGAGAGTGAGGACCGCCGCCGCGATCACCGCGGCCGATCCGACGAAGGTGCGCCGGCGCCTCGTCCCGGATGGGCCGGCCACGGCCCGCGATCTCGACGTCGTGAAGTCTTCCACTGAACCTCCTTGTCGTTCGGGCCGGATCCGACCCTTCACAAGGGGTACGGCGCGGAGGCGTCGAGGGATTGCCCGCCGGTCCCACCGGGGCCGCGGGCCCACCGCACCTCACGGCACCTCGGGGTCCGCCCCGGGGCGGGCGGCAGGGGTCACCGAATTGGGATCGACCAGCTCGCCTTGTCAACGGACGGGGCTGGTCAACCGGGCCACCGATCGGTGAGCACTGCCGGTCCCCGAGGACAGCCGGTCAGCGCCACACAGTGGCCTGTTCCTTGCGGAAGCTGTGTTCCTTCACGAATCCGACGACGTCGTCGAGTTTCGCCTCGGCCATCGAGATGCAGGTGTCGGCGCAGCCGTAGTAAAGCCGGAGCCGGTCGCCCTCCAGCACCGCCGAGGCCGGGAAGCAGACGTTCGGGACGTCGCCGACCCGCTCGTAGATCTCGCTGGGCGCGAGCAGGTAGTCCCTGGTCCGGTAGAGGACCTTCCAGGGCTCGTCGAGGTCGAGGAGGGCCCCTCCCACGCAGTACAGGTAGCCGCTGCAGGTGCGCCACGCGCCGTGGTAGATGAGCAGCCAGCCATCGTCGGTCTCGATCGGGTGGGGCCCCGGGCCGACCTTCAGTGACTGCCAGCCCGTCTCCGGGCCGAACACGAAGCGGTGCCGGCCCCAGTGGACGAGGTCGGGGCTCGTGGCATAGAAGATGTCGCCGAACGGCGTGTGGCCGCGGTCCGACGGACGGTGGTAGATGGCGTAGTCACCGCCGATCTTGCGCGGGAACAGGACGCAGTTGCGGTTCGCCGGCGGCAGGGGGTTGTCCCACTGGCGGAAGTGCCGGAAGTCCTTCGTCGTCGCCAGGCCGATCGCCGGGCCCTGGGGGGTGGCGTTGCACCAGGTCAGGTAGTAGGTGTCGTCCATTCGCGTGAGGCGGGGGTCGTAGCTCTGGATGGTGACGAACACCTCCGGATCGTCGCTCTCCATGGTGAGCGGCTCGGGGTCGATCTCCCAGCTGAGGCCGTCAGCGCTGAACCCGGTGTGCAGCGTGAAGTGCATGCTGATCTCATCGACGCGGAACACCCCGGCGTAGTCACCGTCGCCGCGCTTCACGATCGCCGAGTTGTGGATGCTGTTCGCCCGCGGGACCGCACGCGCCGTGATGACCGGGTTGCCCGGGTAGCGGACGAAGACCGTCTCGTTTGCCATTGGATCTCCACCTTTCGCTCTGACCCACACCGTTGCCATCTCGCCCGTCGCGACAACGGGTCGCGCGCCGCCCGGCCCGGATCGGCGCGATCCCCACAGTCGCGCGCTCTCGGGTCCTGCGTGTCCGGTCCCGCGGGGCCGACGTCGCGTGGTCGAGATGAATCGCTCGTCGCACACCGTAGAGCCCTACGTCCGGCAGGACCCGCCGACGCCGGGGAAGCTTCGCCCCCCGCCGCGTCGCGTGGTAGCCATTGCGGCAGACAACTGGCAGTTGGTGGCCCCAGGAGGACGGCAGATGGGTTGGTTCGGTTCGGTCGAGCTGGGCGGGACCCACTGCAGGGTGGGCGTCGGCGACGAGTCCGGCCGGCTGCTCGCGAAGGGTGTCTTCAGCACGGGCAACGATCCCGTGTCGACGGTGGGCGCGATTGCCGCCTGGTTCGGTGAGCAGGGCCGGGAGCTGGATGCCGTCGGCGTCGCCTCCTTCGGGCCACTGGATCTGGACAGCGGCGCCATCGCCGCGACTCCCAAGCGCGGGTGGCGGGGATTCCCGCTCTGCCGGGAGCTGTCGGAGGTGATGCACGTCCGGGTCGCGCTCGACACCGACGTCAACGGGGCTGCTCTGGCGGAATGGACCTCGGGCGCGGCGCGCGGATTCGATGACGTGCTCTACGTCACGATCGGCACGGGGATCGGCGTGGGGGCGATCGTGGCCGGACGCCTTGTGCGCGGGGCGAGACACCCCGAGATGGGTCACATGCGGATTCCCCAGCGCCGGGACGACATCTGGTCGGGAGCCTGCGATTTCCACGGGACCTGCTGGGAGGGGCTGGCCTCGGGGCACGCCTTGTCGGCCCGCTTCGGTCTGCCCGCCGCCGAGATCAGCGACGACGCCGCCTGGCGCCTTGAGACCGAGTACCTCGCGCTCGGCGTCGCCAATCTGATCTGCCTGTACCGCCCGCAACGGATCGTCATCGGCGGCGGGGTGCTGCACCACCGGGGACTGCTGGACGGGATCCGGTCGGAAGCGGCTGACCTGCTCAACCGTGCGTACTTCCCGGAGGCTGCCACGCTCGCGGCGTTGCTTGTGCCGCCGGGACTGGGGGACGACTCGGGGCTGGTGGGGGGCCTGATCCTCGCGAGCGCCTGAGCCGTCGAGGGCCCGCCCACCCCGGGGTCTTTGCAGTGCCGCCCGGGGACGCGCGGCAGCCGGAGCACCAGATGCCAGCGCGGAGCCTGGGGCGCCGGGCGCCGGGCGCCGGCGGTTCTTGACACCGCGCCGCCGGGGTAGTCCACTCGTGCCGCGAGATGGGCTGCTAGGGCGCGCGGGCGACTTTCGCAGGACGGAAACGCACGCACCTGCCCGGAGCGGACGAGGACAGGAGGCCTGATGGCTGACGGCGCGGCGGTTCCGGTCTGGATCGGCGCCAACTTCTGGTCGCGTGGTGGCGGTCCCCGGATGTGGAGCCGCTACGACGGCGCTCTCGTGCGCGAGGAACTCGCCGTCCTCGCCGCGCACGGTTGCAACATCACGCGCTCGTTCTGCTACTGGCCCGACTTCGTGCCGTCGCCGGAGCGGATCGACGAGGAGGTCTGTGCACGGTTCGGCGACTTCCTCGACGCCCACCGCGAGATCGGCCTCGGCACGATCCCGACGTTCATCGTCGGGCACATGTCGGGCCAGAACTGGGACCCGACCTGGCGGAATGGGAGGGATCTGTACCGCGACGTCTGGATGGTCTCGCAACAGGCGTGGTTCGCGGCCGAGATCGCCCGTCGCTTCGGTCGGCACCCCGCCGTCGTCGGCTGGCTGCTTTCCAACGAGATGCCCAACTACGGGGGTCCCGCGGAGACCGGGGAGATCACCGCCTGGGCGCGGATCCTCATCCAGGCCGTCCGCTCGGCGGGGGTCGCCCAGCCGATCTCGACGGGTGACGGCGTCTGGGGCGTCGAGGTCTCCGGCCGGGACACCGGCTACTCGTTGCGCGCCCTCGCGCCGCTCGTCGACTTCGTCGGGCCCCACGTCTACACGATGAACGACGATCCGGTCCGCCAGCACTTCACGGCGGCGTTCGCCTGCGAGCTGTGCGGCTCGTACGACCGCCCCGTCGTGCTCGAGGAGTTCGGCCTGTCCTCCAATTTCGCCTCGGGGGAGAACGCCGCCCACTACTACCGGCAGGTGCTCCACACGACGCTGCTCGCGGGAGCCCGCGGCTGGATCGCCTGGAACAACTGCGACTACGACGACCTCTACGACCAGGAGCCGTACTGCCACCACCCGCACGAGATGCACTTCGGGCTCACCGACCGCCAGGGCCGCCCGAAGCCGCAGCTCGAGGAGCTGGCGCGCTTTGCCCGGCTCGTCGGCCGGCTGGAAGCGGGCGGCTTCGCGCCGGTGCCCGCCGACACCCTGATCGTCGTGCCCGAGCACTTCGAGCGCGTCGTGTCGTTCATGACCCCTGAGCAGCGGGAAGAGATCTACCCGAACCTCTTCCAGTCCTACATCGCCGCCCGTGAGGCGGACCTCGCCGTCGGGGTGGCCCGTGAGCGCGACGGGCTTCCCGCCGGCGCGCACCTTTATCTGTTGCCGTGCGCCAAGGTGGTCAGCGCCCCCGGCGCCGCCCGGCTGGCCGAGCTGGCCGAGGGGGGAGCGACCGTCTACGCGTCGTACTTCGCCGGCACGACGGACCGCCAGCGCGGGCCGTGGTTCCCCTGGTTGGACGAGATCTTCGGCGTGCGCCACCACCTGCGCTACGGACTCGTCGACCCGATCGAGGACGACGAGGTCGTGCTGGAGTTCACGGCGCCCTTCGGCGGGATCGCGCCGGGGGACCGACTCGCCTTCCGGGTCGGGGGCGTGGCCGGCTCGCGCGCCTACCTCCCGGTGGACGCCGACGGCGCCGAGGTGCTGGCCGTCGACCAGCACGGCTCCCCGGCGCTGCTCCGCAGGCGCGTCGGCACCGGCCAGACGGTGTTGTGCACGTACCCGCTCGAGCACATGGCGGCGAGAACGCCGCGGGTGAATCCGGAGAACACCTGGCTGCTCTACTCGGCCGTGGCCACGGAGGCAGGGGCCCACCGCCCGGTGTCCGTCGACGACGGTCGCGTCGTGGTCGGCCGCCTGGCCACGGGTGGCGCAGAAACGGTGCTCGTGGTCAACGCTTCGCCGGACACGGTGGAGGCGGAGCTCACGGGGTCGGGCGCCGTCGGAGTCTCCGGCGGCTCGCTGGCGGGCTCGGCGCGGGACCTCCCTGGCATCGGCCGGCCGCTCACGCTGGCGCCGTACGAGGTGGCTGTGTTCAAGGGGGGAGACGGCGGGGCAGAGGTGGACCCGGTCCCCTGACCTGGGTCCGGGCTCCGTGGCACGCCGGCGAGGTGGACCCGGTCCCCCTCTCGGCGGGGGCCGAGGCTCCGGGAACGAGGTGGCCCGGTCGGGTTGACCACGGGGCTCCCGCTCCGGGGCGCCCGACCTCGGCTTGACCCGGCGGGTGCGCGGACCGTCGGGCCAGACGAGATCCTCCCCCGGTTCATGGTGACGATGAGGGATACCGCCGCGGCCCGCGTCGCGGCATCGTGAGTCCTCTGGTGGGTTCGGTGACCGGGGTGCCTCTTTCCAACAATTCCGGCCCTTCTGGCAGCTGCGCGCGGCTGCACGCGGGCGGGCGCGGGCCCCGGGGCCCGTCGTGGCGCGCGGCACCAGGGTGGTGGGCCGGCCGGCCGCGGCCGCTGGCGAGGCCGGTCCGCGGTCGGCCGCGCCGAGATCAGACCTCCGGGTTGCCCGCGTGCGCCGCGGAGGTTGCTACGGTGGCGCGGTGGTCCTAGCGTGTCAGCTAGGGCCGAAGGTGCTTCAGGTGGTCGCATGGGCCGCTGAGCAGGCCTTGGATCACGTCTCACGGAATATATGACGTTTGGGTAACATTCGGCGTAGGATGTCCCGTTGCGGCGGGTAACCCCGAGTCGCGGGGTCGCCGCTCGTACGGCGGGAGTCGACGTAGACGAAAGGGGATGCCAGTCCGGTCAAGCGTGCGGGTCCGTCCGGCGGTCACAAGACGCGTTGGCGCCTTTTGGCGAACGGGCAACCCGGGGTGATCACCGGACACCAGTTCCTAGTACCTAGAACAGGAGATGGAATATGTTCGCAAGGAAAAAGAAGGGTTTCCTCGGTGTGGCTGCCGTTGTTCTGGCGGGATCGCTAGTCGTTCCCCTGCTCAGCATCGGCGCGACCGCCTCTGCGGCTCCTAGGCCGCACGTGACGCTCAACCACACCAACACCGTCTTCTCGAGCGGCGTGATGTATAGCCCGCCGACGATCTGGAACCCGAACGAGCAGGGCAGCTTCGCCACCGGGACCGAAGGGTTCTTGTACGAGACGCTGTTCCTCTACAACCCGATCACCGGCAAGTACATTCCCTGGCTGGCGAACTCGGGCAAGTGGACCAGCACCACCTCGTACGTCGTGCATCTGCGTGGCGGGGTCAAGTGGGTCAGCGACGTGGCCGGTGGCCAGGCCGTCAAGGGGTTCATGACGGGCGCTGACGTCGCATGGACGATCATGCTCGCCAAGACAGACCCCGGGATCTACTACAGCAACCTGGCCAACGACGTGAAGAGCGCCACGGCGGTCGGCAACACCGTCACCGTGACGTTCAAGCACCCGGCGGCTGAGGACTGGCAGTCCTTCCTGTACCAGGACCCGATCCTTCCCTCGAGCTCCGTTTACGGCATGGGGGCTTGGACCACCACCGAGCTCAACACCGACGCCAACGCGGCGCCTGTTGGCTCCGGCCCGATGTCCCTCGACACGGCCAACACCAACTCGGAAGAGGTCTGCTACACGACCAACCCGCACTGGTGGGGCGCCAACGTCGCTTCTCTCGGCAACCCGAGCTTCAAGTTCGGTCACTGGTGTGACACGGTCAACAGCTCGAACAACACTGAGCTGACTGACTTCCTCACCGGCGAGATCGACCTGTCCAACAACTTCCTGCCGGGCATCGCGTCGCTGATCCACGCGGCGTCGCCGGGTGGCAGCACCTACGGCAAGATCTCGACCTACTACCCGCGGGCTCCGTACATGCTTTCGGCGAACACCGTTTGGCTTGAGCCGAACCTGTCGAAGAAGCCGATGAGCAACCTGTACTTCCGCGAGGCGGTTGCCGAGGCTGTCAACGGTCCGCAGATTGTCAACGTGGACTACTCGAACCTCGTCGACGCGGCGAACCCGACCGGCTTGATGCCGAGCCAGGCCTCCTACGTCGACGCGGCGGCTGTCAAGTCGTACGGGTTCAGCTTCAACAAGGCGATGGCCAAGGCCGACCTTGCGGAGTCGAACTACGCCGGCCAGACGGTCACCATCGAGTGCCCGGACGGCTGGACCGACTGGATGGCTGCTATCAACCTCATGGTCAAGGACCTGAAGGCTGTGGGGATCAAGGCCGAAGCCCTCTTCCCCTCGTACGCCACCAGGACCTCGGACATCGAGGACGGCACGTACGACTTCGCGATTGACAACAACGCGTCGATCGCGGCGGACCCGTACAACTACTTCTACCGGATGTTCCGTCTGCCGGTGCTGAGTGTGCAGTCCGCCCAGGACAACTGGGAGCGCTTCGACGTGACCACGGTCGGCAAGATTGCCAACACGGCTTGGAAGCTCGTCGGCGAGCTGAACGCCACCGCGATGACCAACAAGGCTGCCCGTCAGGCGATCTTCAACCAGCTTGAGACCATCGAGCTGCAGTACCTGCCGGAGATCCCGGTTTGGTACAACGGTGCGTGGGCGCAGTACAGCGCCGCGAACTGGAAGAACTGGCCGCACTCGACTGCCAAGGGTGACCAGTTCACCCCGGTTATGTGGGGCGGCTGGCTTGGCCAGATGACCACTGTGCTTGCTCTTGCACAGCTCCAGCACTCATAAGCAAGGGTTTTGACTGAACTGCAACTGAACCAGCAGTAGCGGCGACGCCGCCCCCCACCCGGCAAGGGTGGGGGGCGGCCCGCTACTTCCGATCTCGCAGGAAGCCACATGCGCCGCTACTTCTTGAAGAAGATCTCGATCTACCTGCTCACGTTCTGGGTGGCGGTGACGATCGACTGGGGAATCCCCCGGCTCATGCCGGGGAACCCGCTTGAGGTATTCCTCCTCAAGTTCCGCGCCCAGCCGGGCGCTACGAAGTACCTGCACGCGTACTTCTACAAGGCATTCGGCTTCAACCAGCCGCTCTGGAAGCAGTACCTCTACTACTGGGACGGCATCTTCCACTGGAATCTCGGGGTCAGCATGTTCTACTACCCGGTTCCAGTGGCGACCGTGATCGGCCAGCACATCTTCTACACGATGGGCCTGCTAGTCCCGGCGATCGTCTGCGCCTACTTCGTGGGGAACCGCCTCGGTGCCATGGCTGCCCGCCGCAAGGTGCTCGACAACTCGATCCTGCCCGCGAGCTACTTGATCAGCGGCACGCCGTACCAGTGGTTCGCGATGCTCCTCGCCTTCTTTCTCGGGGCTGTGTGGCACCTCCTGCCCGAGTCCAACGCCTTCGCATTCGGAACGACCCCGGTTTGGACCTGGACATTCATCGGGAACTTCCTCGAGCACTGGATCCTTCCGTTCCTGAGCCTGTTCTTCATCATGCTCGGAGGCTGGGCGATCGGCATGAGGAACCTCATCATCTACGAGCTCGAGTCGGACTACGCCCACTGGCTCCAGATGTTGGGCAGCCCGGCGCGCCTCGTGCGCAGGTACGCCTATCGCAATGCCGTCCTGCCCCAGCTGACCGGCCTGGCGCTCGCGCTCGGCACGTTCGTCGCCGGCCAGATCGTCACCGAGGTGGTGTTCAACTACCAGGGAGTGGGTCTGCTCTTCTACAACGCCATCACGAACTCCGACATCTTCCTCATGCAGGGTGCCTTCCTGCTGGTCATCATCGGCGTGCTGGTCGCGAACTTCGTCATTGACATCGTCTATGTCCTCGTCGACCCGAGGACCAGGGTAAGCATGATGGGAGCCGAGGGATGACCGACGCCGACGCGCCCGCGGGAAGCATGAAGCCCGCTTCCGGGACAGCTCCGGCGGTGTCCGGTGCCGCGACTGATGCCGTCGCGCCGCTGAGCGGTCCGTTGCCGGGTGCGCCGAAGCGGCACCGACACGAGTTCCTCTACTTCGCGGTGCGCAACAAGAAGCTCCTCGTCGGGATCAGTGTGGTGGGGTTCTTCGTCCTCGTCGCGATCTTCGGCCCATGGCTCACCAACTACGCACCGCTCGCGACGGGCAACACCGGCTGGCACTCGCCTTCGGGGCGGCACTGGCTCGGCACCACCTACTTCGACGAGGACGTCTTTTCCCAGGTCGTCTACGGCATCCGCGCCAGCTTCGAGGTCGGTGTCCTCGGTGGGTGCTTCTCGGTGCTGCTGGGGATGTTGATCGGCTTCACCGCCGGCTACCGAGGCGGTTGGATGGACGAGATACTGAACCTCGTCACGAATGTCGTCATCGTCATCCCCCTCTTCGCCATGCTTCTGATCATCGGCGGCTACCTCCATCAACTCAGCCTGCTCTGGGAGGCCGCACTGATCGGCATGTTCTCCTGGCCCTGGGCGGCGAGGGCGATCCGCGCGCAGACCTTCACGCTGAAGAACCGGGAGTTCGTCGGACTGGCGCGCCTTTCGGGCGAGAGCAGCTCCAAGATCATCTGGCGCGAGATCGCCCCGAACATGAGCTCCTATCTCATGCTCACGTTCATCCTGCTCTTCGGCGGCGCGATCCTCACGGCCTCGTTCATCGACTTCGTCGGGCTGGGCCCCCAGGGAGTGGTGACTCTCGGGACGATGATGAACAACGCCTTCTTCTGGGATGCGCTTGACCTGCACATCTGGTGGTGGTTCCTGCCGCCGGGTGCGATCATCACCTGCATCGTGGGCGGGCTCTACCTGACGAATGCAGGCCTGGACGAGGTGTTCAACCCGAAGCTGAGGTCGCTGTAGATGAGCCTGCGAGTCGAAGGACTGAAGATCTACTACCGGACGCTGTACGGCGACGTCAAGGCGGTCGACAACGTGTCATTCACGGTCGACGACGGCGAGATCATGGGTATCGCCGGGGAGTCCGGGTGTGGCAAGTCGACGCTCGGCAACGGGATCATGCGCCTCGACGGCCGGATGCGCAAGGTGGGCGGAACCGTCGAACTCGACGGGGTCGAGCTGCCGATCGGCGACGACCGCGCGATGGACCGGCTGCGCTTCAAGGAACTCGCCATCATTCCCCAGTACGCCATGAGCGCGCTCAACCCGACGCGGCGGATCAGGACGATCACGCGCGACCTGCTGAAGACGAAGAAGGTCCGTTACGCCGACGAGATCGAGGAGTTCCGTCGGCGGTTGGAGCTGGTCGGGCTGGACGACAAGGTCCTGCGCCAGTACCCGATCGAGCTCTCCGGCGGCATGAAGCAGCGGGTCGTCATGGTGATCTCGACCCTGCTCAACCCGTCGCTGCTGATCGCCGACGAGATCACCTCGGCGCTCGACGTCTCCACGCAACGCGCCGTCGGGGAGATGATCATCGAGTTCCGGGACCGGGGCTACGTGAAGAGCGTCATCGCCATCACCCACGACCTGTCGATCCTCGCCCAGATCTCGAACACGATTCTCGTGATGTACGCGGGCAAGCTCGCCGAGAAGGCTTCCGCGGACACGATCATCAACGCCCCGTTGCACCCCTACACCCAGGCGCTGATCGCCACTCTGCCCGAGGTCGGGGTGCGCTACGAGAACCGGGTGCTTTCCGGCATCGTCGGCACGCCGCCGTCGCTTCTGAACCCGCCGGAGGGCTGCCGCTTCCACGACCGTTGCCCGTTCGCCTTCGAGCGCTGCCGCGAGGAGCCTCCTTTCGAGGAGGTCGCCCCGGGGCACTTCGTGGCGTGCTGGCTGCACAGCAAGGCTTCGGGAGCCGCCGATGCCGCAGCCGCCGCCCCGGTGGCGACCGGCGGGGAGGGCTGAGCCGTGCTGCAGCTCGACAAGGTCACGAAGGTCTTCAGCACAGGGGCGTTCGGGTCTGCGGTCTTCCCGGCCGTGCGGCAGGTGAGTTTCGAGATCCTGCCCGGCCAGGTGACGGCGCTGATCGGTGAGAGCGGCAGCGGCAAGACGACGCTGGGCAAGATGATCCTGCGGCTCGAGAGCGTCTCGTCGGGATCGATCATGTTCGACGGGAAAGACATCGCCCAGCTGAAGCGCCGCGGCGACCTGCGGGAGTACTACCGCTACGTGCAGGGAGTCTTCCAGGACCCGTTCAGCTCGTATAACCCGATCTTCCGGGCTGACCGGGTGTTCCAGATGGTCAAGGACACCTACTTCTCGGGTGTCCGTTCTGCGGAGTGGCACCAGAAGGTCGAGGACGCGGTCCAGGCAGTGGGCCTCAACCCCGCCGACGTGCTCAACAAGTTCACCCACCAGCTCTCTGGCGGCCAGCTCCAGCGCCTCCTGATCGCGCGTGCCCTGCTCCTCGACCTCAAACTGCTCATCGCCGACGAGATCATCTCCATGCTCGACGCCTCGACGCGCATCGACGTGCTCAACCTGCTCGCCGATCTGAAGAAACGGGGTCTCGGGGTCCTGTTCATCACCCATGACCTGTCTCTTGGCAACTACATCAGCGAGCGCGCGGTCATCCTGCGGCGGGGGATCATCCTCGAGATGGGGGCCACCGAGAAGGTCTTCAGCAATCCCCAGCACCCCTACACGAAGATGCTGCTCGCCTCGGTGCCAAGGCTGCACCAGAAGTGGGAGCCGCTTACTGAATCCGCCGCGGCGAGTTTCGAGCCGGCCGTGACGGCCGATGGCAGCCCGCTGCCACCTGCCGCCGTCGACGCCGACGCCGAGAAGCAGCGCTCGAGGTCGTCGCTGGATCCGCTCGCTGGACGGGCGGGCCGGCACTTCGTGGTGGGACCAGCGGGTGTCGGGCTGCCGGACATCGGGGCGCGCCGGGAGAAGGACCTGCGTCTTTCCGAGGAAGTGCCTCCCCTGGTCGAGGTCGAGGAGGACCATTTCGCGGCCGTGTCGGAACCGGCGCCGCGCGCCTCGCACGCCGCGGGGTGAGGGCCCGGGCGGCGGGCGCCGAATCCGGCAACCCGGCGTCGAGGCTCGGGCGATCCACGATGCAATTGGCGGTTGCTGTCGAGCGCGCGTGATGGGCGTCCCCAGGGCACGTCGTCCGGTCGGCGTGCCGTCCGTGATCACCTCGGTCCGAGGCCACTCGGAGAGGACGAGATGAGTCCGCGACTCAGTTTCCCCGACGGGTTCCTCTGGTGTGTCGGCACGGCTTCCTACCAGGTCGAAGGGGCTGCGGACGCGGACGGCAAGGGACCGTCGATCTGGGACACCTTCAGCCACGTCTCGGGGAAGATCCTCCACGACGACAACGGCGATGTGGCGTGTGACCAATACCACCGCATCGAGTCCGACGCGGATCTGATGGCGGAGCTCGGGATCCCCGCCTACCGTTTCTCGGTCTCCTGGCCGCGGGTCCAGCCCGACGGCAAGGGCCGTGTGAACGAGGCCGGCCTCGACTACTACCGGCACCTCGTGGAGCTGCTGCGTGCCCGGGGCATCACGGCGCTGCTCACGCTGTACCACTGGGATCTTCCCCAGGCGCTCCAGGACGAAGGCGGCTGGGCGAACCGTGACACCGCCTATCGCTTCGCGGACTACGCCCACGTCGTCGCCTCGGCGCTCGGCGACCGGGTGGCACTGTGGTCGACCCTCAACGAACCGTGGGTGTCGGCGTTCGAGGGTTACGCCAAGGGGAGGCTGGCGCCCGGGATCCGGGATCTCGGCGCGGCGGTGAAGGCTTCGCACCATCTCCTGCTCGGGCACGGCCTCGCCGCCCGGGTGGTGGCCGAGGCGACGGGACCCAAGTCCAAGGTGGGGATCGCGCTCAACCTCTCCCCGGTGTCCTCTGTGACGACGAGCGCCGAGGACGTTGCCGCCGCCCGCCGGCTCGACGCTCACCTCAACCGCTGGTTCCTCGACCCGGTCCTGAAAGGTCGCTACCCGGCGGAGCTTCTCGACGAATGCCTCCGGCTCGCCGGCGGCGACTTCCTCCGCGACGGGGACCTCGAGACCATCCGGGCCCAAATCGACTTCCTCGGTGCCAACTACTACGAGTCGCGACGGGTGGCGGCGGCTCCGGCCAGGCAGGAGCGCGGTGCCGTGCCCGGCCCGCCGGGCGGCCCCACCTACGCCGACTGGCTGGGAGTCGTCGACCGGCGCCGGGAGGACCTGGCGCGCACGTCGAAAGGTTGGGCGATCGACCCGGCGGGGCTGACCGAGCTGCTCCTGGGCCTGCGAGCGGACTACGGGGACATCCCCCTTTTCGTGACCGAGAACGGTGCCGCCTTCGCCGACTACGTCGATCCGGAGGGTCACGTCAAGGACCCGGAGCGCGTCGAGTTCCTGCGCGAACACTTCGCCGCGGCGCACGCCGCCATCGCCCAGGGTGTCGATCTGCGCGGCTACTCGGTCTGGTCGCTGCTCGACAACTACGAGTGGGCCGACGGGTATTCGCAGCGGTTCGGCATCGTGTTCGTCGACTACGGGACCCAGCAGCGGATCCCGAAATCGAGCGCCTACTGGATGCGGGACGTCATCGCCGCCAACGCGGTCGACACCGACTAGACCTGCCCGACCCCGCCCGAGAGCGGGAACCCGCGGGCCGATCGAGACCGGCGCCCACGTATTTCGTGAGTCCGGTCAGGCGGGCTCGACGGTCGTCTCGACCCGGACCGTGGCGCCGACGGGTGCCGGGGCGAGCAGGTTGCCCGCGACCCGCTTGCCGTCGACCACCAGCTCCCGGACGCGGCCGACGACGCCGGCGTCCTTGTGGACGGTGATCTCGTAGGTCGCGCCACGCCAGCGCCTCCGTGCCGTGAGCCCGTTCCAGGCCGCGGGCAGCACCGGGTCGATTCGCAGGCCGTCGAGTTCGGGGCGCACGCCGAGGATCCACTGGGTGATCGCCGTCATGTGCCACGACGCCGACCCCGAGAGCCAGGAGTTCTTCGCCTCGCCGAAGGTGGCGGCGGGACGGCCGGCGATCGTCTGTGCGTAGACGTACGGCTCGCAGCGGTGGATGTCGCTGATGGGCGCGCGGGCCGAGGGGTTGGTCCGCCGGTAGTAGTCGAAGGCGGCGTCGCCGTTCCCGAGGATCGCCTCGCCGATCATGATCCAGGGGTTGGTGTGGCAGAAGACGCTGCCGTTCTCCTTGTAGCCGGGGGGATACGTCGTGATCTCGCCGATCTCGAGGTGGTACTGGGTGTAGGGAGGATCGACCAGCATGATCCCGTGCTCGGTGGCGAGCCGCTCCCGCACGGCCGCGAGTGCCTGGGCCGGCTTGCCGTCCGCCGCACCGATGCTTGCCATCGTGCAGATGCCTTGTGATTCCAGGAAGATCTGCCCCTCGTCGTTGCGGGCCGAGCCGATGACGTTGCCGAAGTAGTCATAGGCCCGCAGGTACCACCCGCCGTCCCAGCCGTGCTCCTCCACCACGGCGGCCATGGCGTCCGCCTCGGACTCGTACGACGCGGCCTCGTCGGCGAGGCCGCGGAGGCGCGCGATCCCGGCGAACTCCCTCGCCGCCAGGACGAACTGGCCGCCGATGAACACGGACTCGGCGACACCGCCCTCCCTGTTCCCGGTGGTCTGGAAGGACTCCCCGGGCGTGTCGGAGAAGCAGTTGAGGTTGAGGCAGTCGTTCCAGTCGGCGTGGCCGATGAGCGGCAGCCCGTGCGGCCCGAGCCTGTCGAGCGTGTAGCGCACACAGCGCTGGAGGTGCTCGTAGAGCGGTGTCTCGGATCCGGGCGCGTTGTCGTACGGGACGGGTTCGTCGAGGATGCTGGCGTCCCCGGTCTCCTTGAGGTAGGCGCCGACGGCGAGGACGAGCCAGAGCGGGTCGTCGTTGAATCCGGAGCCCACCTCGTTGTTACCGCGCTTGGTGAGCGGCTGGTACTGGTGGTAGGCGCCGCCCGTGGCGAGCTGGGTCGCGGCGAGGTCGAGGACGCGCTGGCGCGCCCTCTCGGGGACCTCGCTCGTGCATCCGAAGAGGTCCTGGCTCGAGTCGCGGAAGCCCATCCCCCGGCCGATGCCGGACTCGTAGCTCGAGATCGACCGGCTGAGGTTGAACGTCGCCATGCACTGGTAGGGGTTCCAGATGTTCACCATCCGGTTCGTGTCCTCGTCCGGCGTCTCGACGTGGATCACGCCGAGCAGCGCGTCCCAGGAGCGCGCGAGGGCCGCGAGGCCCTCCTCGACCGTTTCCGGCTTCAGCCAGCGCGCGATCGTCGGCAGGACCCCTCTCTTGTCGATCGTCTGGGAGCCGGGCGGGTCGAACTTGGCGTCCGGCGGGTTCTCGGCGTAGCCGAGGAGGAAGACGATCTCGCGTGTCGCACCCGGTGCCAGCGAGAGCCGGACGTGGTGCGAGCCGATCGGCGCCCAGCCGTGCGCGACGGAGTCGAGGCAGTTGCCCCGCTCGACCGCGACGGGCGAGTCCCAGCCGCGGTGCATGCCGAGGAAGGCGTCGCGAGCAGTGTCGAAGCCGGCGAGCGGTTCTGAGCAGGCGAAGTAGGCGAAGTGGTTGCGCCGCTCGCGGTACTCGGTCTTGTGGTAGATCACGCCGTCGACGACCTCGACCTCGCCGACGTTGTAGTTCCGCTGGAAGTTGGTCATGTCGTCCAGCGCGTCCCAGAGGCAGAACTCGACCGCAGAGAACAGCGAGAGCTCGGCCGCGATGTCGCGCTCGTTCGTCACGCGCACGCGCCAGACCTCGAGGTTCTCGCCGAGGGGGACGAAGTAGAGCGTCTCCTCCCGGATCCCGCTCCGCACCGAGCCGATGGAGGTGTAGGACATCCCGTGCCGGCACTCGTAGCCGTCGAGCCGGGTCCTCGTCGGCTGCCACGAAGGCGACCAGTAGTCGCCGTCGGTGTCGTCGCGCAGGTAGATGTACCGGCCGCCGAAGTCGGCGGGAACGTTGTTGTGGCGGTAGCGGATGAGGCGGCGCAGGCGGGCGTCGCGGTAGAACGAGGACCCGCCCCCGGTGTTGGAGACGAAGGCGAAGTACTCCTCGGTGCCGAGGTAGTTGATCCATGGCAGCGGGGTGTCCGGCTGGGTGATGACGTACTCCCGGTGTTCGTCATCGAAGTATCCGTAGTGCACGGCGCCTCCCTTGTCCGGCGGGATCGTGACGATCCCGGCGAGCCGCGTCTCACGATCGCGGCCCTTCCACCGGAGCGAACGTTACCGTGGCCCCTCGGCCGCGACGGGGTTCATCGCTTGGCCCGCGGCCGGGCCGTCCGCATACCGCCCCGCACCTCGTGACGCCCTGCACTCGGTGGTTCGACTTCATGCCTGCCGCGCCCCGACTGCCTGCCGGGGAACGGGGAGGGGAAAATCGCATCTGCCGAAAACGCCGAATGCCGGGAGCGGAAGCGGGAGTGTCCTTCCCCGTCTTCGTGCGATCGTTGGGCAGACCCATCTGCTCAGGTCCTGGTAGGAGCGTTGAGAGGCCGCCGGGGGCCGCCCCCACCACCAGTAACTTGACAAGTCCCATTGATTTGATTAAGTAAGGGGTATCCCCCACACCACGCCTGACATCGCCCCCATCACCGGTGGGGTCCAGCTCTTCCGGAGCTGCCTCGTTTCGACCGAGTACCCCGGCGTCGAGGCCGCGACGAAGTGGCTCTTCGAGCGGCTCGACGTCGAGTACACCGTCAACACCGACCAGACGTGCTGCACCGGTCTCGGCTACTACTCGGATCTCATGCCGTTCCAGACGACGCTCGCGGTGGCGGCCCGCAATGCCTGTGTGGCGGTCGACGCCGGCCACCCGGTGCAGTCGTATCTCTGCTCGACCTGCTACGCCATCAACAAGAAGTCCCGCGACGTGCTGAACGTCCCCGAGTACCGCCGCCAGGCCAACGAGACCTTGGAGAAGATCGGACGCCGCTACGACGACCGCGTCGCCGGGACGATCCAGCACCGGCACAGCCTCGAGATCCTCTGGAGCCGGCACGAACAGATCCCCGAGCTCATCCGCCGGCGGCTCTCGGGCATCAAGGTCGCCACCCACCCGGCCTGCCACTACTGCAAGGTCTTTCCCGACGAGGTCCTCGGTGACAGCGAGAACTTCATGTTGCCAGAGGATCTGCTCGAGTCGACAGGTGTCGTGAAGACGGGCAACTACGCCGAGAAGACGACGCATTGCGGCGCCGGTTTCCGTCAGATCTTCGTCAACCCGTCGCGCTCGCTCGCCGTCACCCGCCAGAAGCTGAAGCGCCTCGCCGCCGAGAAGATCGACGTTCTCGTGCACATGTGCCCGAACTGCTCGGTGCAGTTCGACCGGTACCACGACGCCATCTCGGAATCGACCGGCGAGGAGTACCCCTTCGTCCACCTCCACGTGCAGCAGCTCGTGGCGCTCGCGCTCGGGGCCGACCCGGACACGGTCTGCGGCGTGGAGTCGCACTCCCAGAACCTCGAGCCGATCCTCGAGCGCATCGGTGCCCGCCCGAGGCGGAGCGCCGCTGCCAAAGCGGAAGGGAGCGACTGACGCGCTGCGGCGTCTTCCTTTGCGAGTGCGGGGGCAACATCTCCGACGTCCTGGACCTCAAGTCCCTCGCCGCCGGTGGACGCGAGCTGCCCGGTGTCGTCAACGTCTCGGTGAGCCAGTTCATGTGCGGCACCGAGGGCCGGCGGCGCATCGAGCGCGCCGTGCAGTCGCGGGGCCTCGACCACATCGTGATCGGTGCCTGCTCGCGCCGCGTCCAGGGCCCCACCTTCGAGCGCATCGCGCGGGAGCTGCGGCTCGGTGAGAATGCCGTGGCCTTCGCCAACCTGCGCGAGGGCTGCTCGTTCGTCCACCGCGACGAACCCGCCAAGGCGCAGAAGAAGGCCGCGACGATCCTCGCCGCCTCCGTCGCCCGGGCAGCCCAGCAGTCGGACCTGAAGCGATCCCGCACCTTCCTGCAACGGTCGGCGGTCGTGGTGGGTGGCGGGATCGGCGGGATGTCCGCCGCCGAGGAGCTCGCCGACGCCGGGATCGAGGTGCACCTCGTCGAGCGCCAGCAGTCGCTCGGCGGGTACATGGCCCGCCTGTCCAAGACCTTCCCGACCGAAGACTGCGCGATGTGCTCGTTGGCGCCGCGCCTCGCCAACGCCGCCACCGACTCGCGTATCCACGTTCACACGCTGTCGGAGGTGACCGCGGTGAGCGGGCCTCCCGGGGAGCTGCGCGTGCGGGTGTTGCACCGGCCGAGTTTCGTCTCCGAGCGCTGCGTCGCCTGCGGCCGGTGCACGTCGGCCTGCCCGGTCGAGCTCGAGAGCACCTTCGACTTCGGCATGGCCAAGCGCAAGGCGATCGGCCGGCCGTTCGCCAACGCCGTCCCGGCGGGATTCGCGATCGACTTCCGCGGCCAGGCACCGTGCAGGTCGGCCTGCCCGGTGCACACGGCCGCCCAGGGGGTCGTCGCCCTGGTGGCCCAGGGGCGAACTGGCGATGCGTACGAGCTGGCGAGCAGGGAGAACCCCTTCCCGAGCGTCTGCGGCCGCATCTGCGCCCACGACTGCGAGACCGAGTGCACGCGCGGCCGGGTCGACGAGGCGGTGGCCATCGCCGGGATCGGTCGCTTCATCGCCGACAAGGTCGGGTCCGCCAAGCCGGTGGCCGTCCCGCCGGCGGTCTATTCCGAGCGGGCGGCAGTCGTCGGCGCGGGGCCCGCGGGCCTTACGGCGGCCCGCGAGCTCGCCCGTTTCGGCTACCACGTCACGGTCTTCGAGGCCCAGCCCGAGGCGGGCGGTGCCCTGCGTTTCGTCGTCCCCGAGTTCCGGTTGCCGCGCGAACTGCTTGCCGCCGAGGTCGCACGCGTGCTCGCGCACGGCGTCGAGCTGAAGGTCGGGCAGCGCTGCGGAGCCGATTTCACCGTCGACTCGCTTTTCGCGGAGGGCTTCCAGGCGGTGCTGCTCGCCGTCGGCCTGCAGCGCGCCGGATCGGTGCCGTTGGCCGCCTCCGGGCAGTCTGGCCTCGTCACAGCGGTCGAGCTGCTGACGAGCAGGGCGCTCGGCGAGCCCATTGCCGTCGGGCGGCACGTGGTCGTCGTCGGGGGTGGCGACGACGCCTTCGACGCCGCCCGCACCTGTCTGCGCCTGGGCGCGGAGTCGGTCACCGTCGCCTGCCCCGAAGACGCCGCCGGGCTGCGGGCCGGGGCGGACCTCGTCGCCGAAGCCCTCGAGGAGGGCGTCAAGGTCGAGGGCGGCCTTGCGGCGATCGAGATCGTGGGGGCCGGTGCGGTCCGCGCCGTCCGGTTCGCCAAAGGACCGGCGGACGAGACGGTCGAGCTGCCGGCGGACTGCGTGGTGCTCGCCGCCGAGCGGGAGATCGACGAGGAGTTCCTTTCCGGCGCCCCCGGCGTGCGGGTCGTCGCCGGCCAGATCGTCGTCGACCGGGCGACGATGATGACCGAACACCCGGGCGTCTTCGCCGCGGGGGATGCCGCCGCCACCGGACCCGCCACGCCGATCGAGGCGATCGCGGCCGGGCGGCGTGCCGCGAGATCGATCCACAACTACCTGCGCGGGGAGGAATGGGCCGAGGTTTGGGAGCCCGCATCCCCCCGGGCCGAGGTCGCGGACGCCGACCTCCCCACCGGGAAGCCCGAGTGGCGCCGTCCGATGCCGGTTGCCGCCGGTTCCGAGCGGCGGCGGAGCTGGGCCGAGGCGCGACTCGGCTTCACCGCGGACGACGCTGTCGCCGAAGCCCGGCGCTGCCTCGCCTGCGGCGGCTGTTCCGAGTGCCGGTCGTGTGAGACGGTCTGCCCCGCCCACGCCATCGACTTCGACCAGGAGCCGTGGGAGGAGGAGCTGATCGCCGGCGCGATGGTGATCGCGACTGGGCACCGCGAATTCGACGCCCGGCGCAAGCCGCCCCTCGGTTACGGCCGCTACGCCAACGTGATCACCCAGAGCCAGCTCGCCCGCCTCGTCTCCGCCTCGGGTCCGACCGGTGGCGAGCTGCGGCGACCCTCGGACGGTGCCGTCCCGAAGCGGATCTTCATGCTGCAGTGCGTCGGTTCGCGCGACCAGACCTCGCGGGGCAACACGCACTGCTCGGCGATCTGCTGTCTGTTCGCGACGGTCCACGCCTCGCTTATCAAGCAGGAGCACCCGGAGTGCGAGGTCACCATCGGCTACACGGACCTGCGGGCGCCGGGCAAGGCGCACGAGGAGTACTTCCGGCTGGTCTCGACCCGCGGCGTGCGCTACGTGCGCACCCGCGTCGGTGAGCTGATCGAGGAGCCCGACCAGAGCCTCCGGGTCCGGTTCGAGGACACCGTGACCGGGACCAAGGCCGAGGAGCTTTTCGACCTCGTGGTGCTGTCCGCCGGGCTCGAGGGTTCGGACGGCACGACGCAGATCGCCCGGGTCGTCGGGCTCCAGCAGGACGCCGCCGGCTTCCTGAAGGAGTACCACCCCAAGCTCCGCCCGGTGGACTCGCAGCGCGCCGGCATCTTCCTCGCCGGGACCGCCCAGGGCCCGAAGAACATCCCGGACACGATCGCCCAGGCCAAGGCCGCCGCCGCCCGGGTGATGTCCATGCTGTCGAGCGGCTTCCTGATGACCCCGGCCGAGGTCGCCTGGTCCGATCCCGCGGTCTGCATCGGCTGCGGCGTGTGCGAGAACGTCTGCCCCCAGGGCGCGGTGCACCTCGTCGAGGACGGGATCGCCCACGCCGTGGTCGAGACGGAGAGCTGCCGGGGCTGCGGCATCTGCGTCGCCGAGTGCCCGTCGGGGGCGATGACGCTCGGCGGCTTCTCGGACGCCGAGATCCTCGCCGAGGTGACCGCCCATGCCTAGCGCCGCGCCAAGGACCGGGGGAGCGGTCGCCGAACCGGAGGGGTTGGCGGCCGAACCGGCCGCCGACGACGGCGAGCGGACGATCATCGGCTTTTTCTGCCGGGAATGCGCCTACGCCGCCGCCGACGCGACGGGGAACGCCCGCGTGCCCCTGCCCGCCACCGTCCGCAGCGTGCTGGTGCCGTGCACGGGCCGGGTCGGACCCCTGCACGTGATGAGCGCGCTGGCCGAGGGGGCGGACGGCGTCTTTCTGGCGGGCTGCCTCGAGGGCCAGTGCCACCACCGGGAGGGGAACCTCTCGGCCATCGAACGGATCGCCTTTGTGCAACGGCTGCTCGGGTCGGTGGGGGTCGAGCCCGAGCGCGTCCAGATGTTCACCATGAGCGCGGCCGACTCGCCGCGCTTCGTCGCCGCGACGAAGGCCATGCACGCGACGATCTCAGCGCTACCGCGGCTGGAAAGGCGCTAGGCGGTGCCACTCACCGCCCGTGGCCGGGAGATCCTGGGATCGCTGCCGGGCGTCGCCCCGGCGGTGACGACCGACGGGATCGGCTGCGAGATCGTGCGGCGCGAGGAGCTCTGCATCGGCTGCGGCCGGTGCGTCAAGGTCTGCCCGAGCGCCGCCATCGCCGAGAGCTCGCGCTTCGACCCGGCCCAGCTCTACGACGCGCCCGCCGGGACGACGCGGGGCGCCCTCGGCGCGGCGCTGCGGCGGATCGCCCGCCACGAGCCGGACGGCACCTTCGAGGTCCCCGAGCGCGTCAGGACATTCCGCACGATCGAGTTCGACCGCTCACGGTGCCTCGGTTGCGGGGCCTGCACGCGGGCCTGCCCGACCGGCGCGGTCACGGCGCGGCCCGTCAACGCGGGCGAGATCGGAGGGTTCGCCGTGTCCGCGGACCTGTCCTGGGCGGTGCCGGCGTGACGGCGGCGGCCCGCGTGCTCCTGTGCGAGTGCGCGGGCACGATGTCGGCCAACATCGATTTCGACGCCCTCGAGCTGAGCCTCGCCGCCGAGGGCGGGGCCGTCGAACGGCGCCGGGTGTGGTGCGGCGCCGAGGGCCAGGCCCGTCTCGCCGAGCTGGCCGAGGACGGCTCGGGCCAGCGCCTGGTCTTCGTCGGCTGCTCGGGAGACTCCGTCGCGCAACGCTTCAGCCGGCTCATGTCCCAGGGCCTCGAGCTCGCGGTGGCCGACGTCCGGGAGGGCTGCGCCTGGGTGCACGGCGACGACCGGGTGGCGGTCACGGACAAGGCACTGCGCGTCGCCCTGGCGACCGTGCGGTTCCCGGTCACCTCGCCCCGGGCCGCCGAGTCAAGGGCGCGTGTCGACTCCGTCGTCGTGGTCGGCGGCGGTGTGGCCGGCATCGCGACGGCGACCGAGCTCGCCCGCATGGGTCACCACGTCGACCTCGTCGAGCGCCAGCCGTTCCTCGGCGGCTACGCGCCGCGTATCGGTACCGCCTACCCGACGAACGACTGCGGGGCGTGCCTGCCGACGATCGAGGAGCAGTCGGGGATCCGCAAGTGTCTCTACCGCAACGCCGCCGTCGACCATCCGAACCTGGCGATCTGGCGCCGCACCGAGGTGGAGTCGGTGTCCGGGGACCCGGGGGAGTTCGAGGTCTCCCTGCGGCAGCTGCCGAACATGGTGACGCAGGACTGCGTCGACTGCGGGCTGTGTGAGAAGGCGTGCCCCGTCACGGGCCCCGACGGCGAGCACAAGGCGATCTACAGCGAGGTGTTCGACGGCCGTGTCCGCTGGGCGGTCGACCTCGACGCCTGCACCTTCTGCGGAGCCTGCGCCGAGGCCTGCCCGGTCGAGGCCATCGACTTCACCCAGTCGCCGAAGCTCGCCCGGATTCGAGCGGGCGCGATCGTCGCCGCCACCGGCTGCGACCCGGCCCCGCCCGAGGTGGTCGCGCACCTCGGCTATCCCGCCGAATCCGTGCTCACCCAGACCGATTTCGCGCTGCTGCTCGACGACTGGGAGGAGCGGCTCTGGCTGGACAAGCCGCCGGTCGCCGAGGTCGTCATGATCCAGTGCGCCGGCTCGCGCGACCTGCGCCGGCTGCCGTACTGCTCGCGGTTGTGCTGCACGATCGCCCTGAAGCACGCCATCCGGCTGCGCGAACTGTTCCCGCAGACCCGCGTGACGGTCTGCTACCTGGAGCTGCGCACGCTCGGGACTGAGGGTGAGAGCTGGTACACCGCGGCGCGCCTCGCCGGCGTCGAGTTCCTGCGGGGCTCGCCACCCCGGGTCGAGTTCGACGCCGACAAGCGGCCCGTCGTCGAGGTCGAGGACGTGGGCGCCGGCCGCAAACGCACCCTGCGGCCCGACCTCGTCGTGCTGTCGACCGGTTTCGTGCCCGCCGCCGACACCGGGCGGATCGCCGGCGTGCTCGGCGCACGCCTCGACGAGGCGGGCTTCGTCGCCGCCCTCGACGCCAAGAACCGCGCCAGCGAGACCTCCGCCGAGGGGGTGTTCGTCTGCGGTTCCGCCTCCGGGCCGAAGTCGCTCGTCGAGTGCTCGATCCAGGCCTCGGCGACCGCCGCCCAGGTGCACGGCTACCTCACCTCCGCAGCTCGCCGTCGTGCCGCGGCGCCGGTAGTCGACCCGGCGCGCTGCGTCGGTTGCGACGTCTGCACGGGCGCCTGCCCGTTCGGCGCGACGAGCCTCGTCGAACGTGCTGCTGGCGGGATCCGTCCCGCCGGCCTGCGGGACGACGCCAAGCTGGCGGTGATCGACGAACGGGTCTGCCGTTCCTGCGGGATCTGCGCCGCCCACTGCCCCGAGCTGGCGATCGCGCACAGTCTCGACGACGAGACGCTGCTCGGCCGGGTACGCACGCTCGTCGAGGGGGCCGACCACCCGGTCGTGGGCTTCGTCTGTGCCGAGTGCGCCGGTGCCGCCTTCTCCCTGGCGGGACTGCGGCGCGACCGCTACCCGGAGAACGTGCGCCTCGTGGAGGTGCCCTGCCTCGGCCGGGTGAGCGCCCTGCACCTCCTCGAGGCCGTGCGGCTCGGCGCCGCCGGGGTCTTCCTGGCGGGCTGCGCCGAGGAACGCTGTCACTACCGCAGCGGCGACGAGAGCGCCGCCGAGCAGATCGCCGTGGCGAAAGAGCTCCTCGTCGAGGCGGGCAATCCCGTGCCCATCGAGCAGTGGCACCTGTGCGCCGCCGAGCGCCACACCGTCGGGCGCCGGCTCCGCACCTTCTGCGCCCACGCCGAGAGACTCGCCGAGGTGACCGAGGCGCCTGACGGGCTCGTGCCGGCGGGCGCGGCCGAGGAGTCGTCGTGACCGCCGTCGCCACCGAGGAGGCGCGCTCGGCCGTGACGGCGGTGGCGGAGCGCTGCCGGCCGTGCCTGCAGTGCGGCCAGTGCCGGGCCGCCTGTCCCCAGGGCCTCGACATGGCTGAGGGGCCGCGTCGGGTGATCCGCCTGGCGCTGGCGGGGGACGTCGACGGACTGCTCGCCTGCCAGGACGTCTGGCGCTGCAGCGGGTGCAACGCCTGCACGAGGACCTGCCCGATGGAGGTCGACGTCGCGGCCATGATGGCCGAGGTGCGCGAGCTCCAGCGGGCCTTCGGCGGACCCCGCTGCCCGGAGCGTGCCGCCGCCGGCGTCGCCAGCGGCCTTCTGCGGCACGTGAAGACGGTCGACGGCGTCGCCTTCGGCGCGGTGATGGCGACCCGGGGATTCGTCCCCCGCGACCTGGTCGACGCGGCGTCCCAGGGGGCGCACCGGATCGCCCGCCACCTCCGGCGCACACCGAAACTGGCTTCGCCGACCGGCGAGTCGACGCTCTTCTACGCCGGGTGCGCGCTCGACCAGGACCCGGCGCTGAAGAAAAGCACGTTGTCGGTCGCGGCCGACCTCGGCCTCGCGCTCGGCGAACCCAGCGGGGCCGGTTGCTGCGGCCACCCGGCGGCCGCCTCGCCGCCGGCGTGCCTCGTCGCCGCGGGATCGGTCGTCACCGCCTGCCCGGCCTGCGACCGCTCGCTCGCCGCGGCCGGGGTCGCGACCACGCCCATGTGGCAGATCCTCACCGAGGCGGCCCGCCGCCAGGGGCGCAAGCTCGCGGCCCGCGCCCCCCGGTTCGTGCCCTACGTCGGCTGCCTCGCCGACCGGGACGGGGCGCTGGCGCTCCTCGCCGAGACGGCCGAGCTCGCCGGGGTCGAGTCCGTGACGACGTACCCGTCGTTGCACGCCGGCTGCTGCGGTGGCCTCGGCGGCGTCTACCGGGGACCGAGCGAGGAAGTGCTCGCGCTCGTCGAGTTCGCGGCCGCCGAGCACGCTCCGATCGTCACGCCGTGCCTTCTTTGCCGGGACAACGTGCGCTCCGCCGCCAAGCGGGCGGCCGGCGTCACGGCCTGGTTCTGGCCGGAGTTCTTCCGGGCCGCCCCCGAGACGAGTGAAGGAGAATCCGATGCCTGAGACCGAGGAGCGAACGCAGCTGGCCGACGAGGCAGCCCACGCCAACCCCTACTCGGTCATCGCCGAGTCGAACTTCCACGAGCCGCCCCCGGCACACCGGGAACTGGCGACACGGATCGCCAACGACCCGCGCATGCACGACCACGTCGAGGGGTTCCTCTCCTGTATGCAGTGCGGCATCTGCACGTCGGCCTGCCCGGCGGCGCGCTTTGGCGACTACTCACCCCGCGAGATCGCGCGCCGGGCCCTCGACGGCGACCCGACACTGCTCACCGACGACTCCGTCTGGCTCTGCTTCTACTGCTACACGTGCCAGAGCAGGTGTCCGCGGGGGAACTCCGTCGCCGTCATCAACCAGATCATCCGCGGCCTCCAGGTCGAGGAGGGCTACGGGAGAAAGCACGTCGCCATGTTCACGGCCTGGGCCGAGCAGTTCTACGACAAGGGGATCGGCGGCACCCCGCAGGTCTTCTTCGCCGACCGGGTCGCAGCGCTCGGCCCGAAGTGGCGGCGCTTCATCGAGCGCCGCGACGACCTGCGCAACGAGCTCGGGCTGGGGAGCATGTTCCCCTCGCCCGCCGCCGCGGCCGAGATGCGCACGATCATGGACGAGACGGGTTTCCGCGAGCGCCTGCTCTCACTGGGGGCCTGGGGAGGGGACACCGCCCACCGGCCCTGAGGACCGGCACGCCCGCGGGCGCGCGGCGCGGGTTCAGCCTCGGCCGCGTAGCACGACGTTCCAGTAGAGGGCGGGCAGGCCGTAGCGCTTGAGCAGCCACATGTCGTAGCGCTCGCGCCGGGTGTCGATGAATGGGATCGTCGGGTGGGCCTTGTGGTCGTAGTCGCACTCGGCGAGCACCATGCGGTGCCGCGCCGTCACGATCGGGCAGGCGGTGTAGCCCTCGTAGCGGGCGGTGGGCTCGCGATGCCCGAGCACGGCGAGCACGCCCGCGGCGACGACCGCCGCCTGGGCGCGCGCCGCCGCTCCCGTCTTCGAGGTCGGCGCGTCGGAGACGTCGCCGAGGGCGAAGACCTCGGGGTAGGTCACGTGGCGCAGGCTGTGCTTGTCGACGGGCACCCAGCCGAAGGGCCCGGGACCGGCGAGCGGGCTATCCCGCACGAACCCCGGGGCGCGCTGGGGCGGCGCGGCGTGCAACAGGTCGTAGGTGAGCGTGTCGGTGGTCGTGCCCGCCGGGCCGCTCGTTGCGAGGGTGGCCGACCGGGCCCCCGGGTCGACCTCGACGAGTTCGGTCGACAGCCGGGTGGCTATCCCGTAGCGCGCCGCGACCCCCTCGAGAACGACGGCGAACTCCGGCACGCTGAAGAGCGCGTCGGCCCCGGTCGCAAACGTGACCTGGGACCGGGCGAGCACCCCCCGACGCCGCCAGGCGTCGCAGGCGAGATAGGCGGCCTTCTGCGGTGCGCCCTTGCACTTGATCGGCGTGCCCGGCATGGCGAAGAGGGCCGCGCCGCCGGCAAAGCCCGCGGCGAGCTCGGCGGTCTTGGGCGCGAGGTTGACGGTGTAGTTCGATGAGGCGTACGGCGTTGCCATCGCGTCGGCGAGTCCCGGCACGAGGTCCCAGGCGAGTTCCAGACCGGGACAGCAGACGAGCACGTCGTAGCCCAGCCGGGTGCCGGCTCGCGTGGAGAGCTCGCGGCGGTCGGGGTCGAACTCGGCCACCGCCTCGTGGATCCAGTGCACACCCCTCGGCACGACGGAGGCCTCGGGCCGCCGGCTCTTGTCGATCCCGACGATGCCGGCGCCGACGAGGGTCCAGAACGGTTGGTAGTAGTGGACCTCGGCCGGCTCGACGAGGGCGATGTCACGTTCGCCGGCGCGGCGCAGCCGCGCCGCGACGGTGATCCCCGCGGTACCGCCCCCGACAACGACGATCCGGTGGTGCATCCGGCGGAGCTCCTCTGGCGGGGCGGTCACCAGGCCCGGGTACGACTGGCCCCGGCAACGTTCTACAGCCGGCGCAGCCGCGCCGCAACGCTGTCCGTCCGGGTGTTCTGGCACTCCAGGCGCCACGAGCACCGCATCTCTGACACACTTGGCAAGCGGGGCAATCTCTTTCGGCACGGCAGCTTGCTCGTGCTTGTTCGACTCACGAATTGGAGCGAGGGCTCATGATCGAACTGACGAAGTCCCGGTTCGCGATGGCGATTGTGTGGCTGGCCGCCACGCTTGTCACGATCGCCATCCTGCTCGAAGGGTTGGCGTTCGTCCTCCTTTCGCCGACCGACCAATCGACCAGCAGCAATTTGAACACGGCGTACGTGTGGGTCTTCTTTGCCGGGTGGGCGGTGGCCGTCGTCGCCCTCCTGACGGCGGCGTGGATCCTCTGTCTGCGCCGCCACTGGGCGGCGGCCGGTGAGGTCGGCGTGCTGAGCCTCGCCACCATCGTGATCGCGATCGGCGCCCTGTACGGCGGCTTGGACGTGAATGGGTCGCCCACGACGGCACAGGTGCTGGCGGCCGTCGGGATCGGCGGGTGGTTCCTCTACTACGCGGTCAAGGCGGCGAGGCGCTCCTTCGTCGAGCACGACGACCCCGCCACGGCGCATTTCGCGGTGCTGTGGTTCGGCGCCGCGATCGCGCTGGCGTTTATCGCCGTTTCCCAGGGTCTGCCGTCGCTCGACCTCAACGACGCGGCGATGGGCGTGACGCAGGCCGTCTTCGCGATGGTGGGATGCGCCCTGCTCCTCACCGTGATCGTCGTCGCGCGCGCGACCTCCGCCGTCAAGTCTCCGCAGACCGTGTTGGCCGCGATCGGCCTCGCCCTGCTCGCCCTCGGGTCGCTCGGCCAGGCGGTGACGAGCGTGGTGGTGCTCCGCAGCTGGTCGTCGTACACGCTCAACGGCGTCCGGATCGGCATCGGCGTGCCGGAGTTCGTCCTCGCGATCGGCTTCGCCGTGCTCGCCCTGGCGGTGGCGCGACGCGTCTACGAGATCCCGGCTCACGACAAGGCCGAGCCGGCCCAGGCGGCTCCCGGGGCCAACGTGGCACCGGGGGGTTACATGGCTCCCGAGGCCGACACGGCACCAGGGAGCCAGATGGCGTCTGACACCTGATCCATCGTCCTCGCGGCGGCCATCGCGCCTCGATCGGTCGTCGGGGCGGCCCGGCCCGTCCGGTCGCGGCGGGGTCAGTGATCCGGACTGGCACCGGCCCCACCGGGGGGACGGCCGGCAGCCGGATCGCGCCGGGTCGCCTGGCGGTCGACGACGCGCCCGCCCTCGAGGGTGACGATCTCGTCGACGAGACGTTCGAGACCCGGTTCGTGGCTGATGACGAGGACCGTCTTCGACCCGGTCGCGCCGACGAGCTCGTCGAGCACGTCGGCCGACGACGTCGGGTCGATGTGCGCCGTCGGCTCATCGAGCGCCAGCGTGTCGCCCCCGGCGAGCAACGCGCGGGCCAATCCGAGCCGCTGGCGCTCCCCGGCGCTCATCGGCCGTCCCCCGGCGCCGAGCCGGGTCTCCAGGCCCTCCGGCAGGGAGGCGAGCCAGGCGGCGAGCCCGACGGCGGCCAGCGCCGCGACGCAACTCGACTCCGTGGCCTCCGAGTCGGCGATCCGGAGGTTGTCCCCGAGGCTCGCCGCGAAGACGTGGGTGACGTCGTCCACCCACCCGATGTGGCGGGCGATACCGGCCCGGGTGATCCGGGCGACGTCGACCCCGCCGATCGAGGCGCGACCGCTCGTGCACGGCACGAAGTGCAGAAGCGCATGGAGCGCGCTCGTCTTGCCGGAGCCGCTGCGGCCGACGAGGGCGACCCGTTTCCCCGGCGGGAGCCGTAGGGACAACCCGTCGAGCGCGACGGTGGCGCCGTGTGTGACCCGGACCCGGTCGAAGGCGATCTCGGCCGCGCCCTCGGGTGGGCCGGAGTCGAGATCGGGTTCGACGACCGGGGCCGGGAGGGCGCCGAGCGCCGACAGGCGGTGGGCTGCCGACCGCCCGGCGCCCAGATCGGCGAGCACGGGTGGCAGGATGGCGAACTGGTCGTAGACGGCGAGCGCGACGAACGCCTCGACGGCCAGCATCACGCCGGAGAGATGGCCGGCCTCGTGCGCCGCGATGCCGGTCGCGACGACGCCGACAAGTGCCGCCGTGGCGGTGAACGTCGCGCTGGCGCGGCCGATCCCCGTCGCCAGCGCGCGACGGGCCGCGCCCGAGTTCGAGCGCCGGCGGATCTCCGCCAGTCGCGCCGACACGAGGTCCTCACGGCCGAAAGCGACGAGCTCGCGGGCGACGCGCATCGTGTCGATGACCGAGTCGGCGAGCTCGGCGCGGGCTGCGGCCTCACGCTCGGCGCCGGTCCGGCCGAGCCGGGCGGCCACCGCCGCGACGACGGCCATCGCGACCGCCCCCGCGAGCAGGACGGCCCCGACTCCCGGTTCGACGACGAGGGCGACCGCGGTGCCAAGGACGATGCTCGCGACGAGGTCGATCGCGGTCGTGACCCGCTTGGCGAACGCCGTGGCGATGATCTCGGCGTCGGAGACGAAGCCGCTCAGCACCTCGCCGGAGCCGCCGGACCCGAGCCCGCCGGGGACGAGCGGCTCGAGCATGTCGAAGAGCCGGAGCCGGAGCCGGCCGAGCAGGTCGAGGGAGACGTCGTGGACGGCGAGCCGTTGGAAGTAGCGGGCGATCCCCCGGCCCAGCGCGAACGCCTGCACGAGGCCGATGGCGACGCTGAGGACGAAGACGGGCGGGCGTCCGGCCGCCCGGGTGATGAGCCATCCCGACGTCGCCAGGAGCCCGATGCCGCTGGCGGCGCCGATCGTGCCGGCCACGCCCGCCCGGGCGAGACGGCGCGGTGCGAGCCCGAGGCTCCGCATCGAGCCCCAGCCGGCCGCCACACGCGGGCCACCACCCCTGCGGCCACCCGGGGCCGGCGTCATGACCGCCTCACCGATCTGCCCCCGCGCCCGCTGCCGCCGGCTGTGGCGGGGCGCCCGCGGTGCCGTCGGGCGCGGCAAGATCGGCAGGGACGAACCTGCCCCCGGACAGTCGCACGACCCGGTCGGCGAGTTCCGCCACCGCGGGACGGTGCGTGACGATGAAGGCGCTGCGCCCCGCGAGCACCCGGCGGAGCCCGGTGACGACGGTGGCCTCCGTCGCGGCGTCGAGATGCACGGTGGGCTCGTCGAGCACGTAGAGCGAGCCGCGCCGCAGCAGCGTGCGAGCCAGTGCGATGCGCTGCAGCTCGCCCGAGGACACGGGGCGGCCGCCGGCACCCAGGCAGGTGGCGAGGCCGGATGGCAGGTCGCGGGCGAGGTCCGGTGCGCCCGCGGCGACGAGGGCGTCGACGAGTGCCTCCTCGGAGGCCTCGGGGTCGGCGAGGCGCAGGTTCTCGGCGAGCGTGCGGCCGAGCAGCGCCGGGCGTTCGGGAAGGTAGGTCACGCGCTGGCGCCACGAGGCGGGGTCGAGGTCGGCCAGGTCGACGTCCCCGACCGTGACCGCACCGCGCGACGGCTGTACGAAGCCGAGCAGCAACGCCGCGACGGTCGACTTGCCCGTGCCGTTGGGGCCCACCACGACGACCGTCTCGCCCGGGGCGATCGTCAGGTCGGCGCCGTCGAGGATGGGATCGTGCCGGCCGGCGACCTCGAAGTGCACGGCGCGCAGCTCGACCGCAACCCGCACCGGGTCGGGGACCTCCCCGAGGTGTGGCTCGCCGCGCGGCGCACGGCTCACGGCGGAGATGTTCCCCGGTCCGATCAGCGCCATCGCCTGGCCGAGGGCCGCGAGTCCTTCGGTGCTCTCGTGGAACTCGGCGCTCGCCCGCCGGAGGGGCAGGAACACCTCGGGCGCGACGATGAGCACCGCGAGCGCCGCCGGGAGGCCGACCGTTCCGTTGAGGAGCCGCAGCCCGAGGGGGACCGCCAGGAGCGCGACGGAGACCGACGCCAGCGTGTCGAGGACGAGCGCCGAGAGGAAGGCGGTGCGCAGGGTCGACAGGCTCGCCTTCCGCAACGCCTCCCCGGCGGACTCGATGCGGCGGCGCTGCTCGGGGGCGCGGTCGAAGGCCCGCAGGACCGGGAGCCCCTCGAAGACGTCCGTGATGTGGCGCCCGAGGCCCTCGACCTGTCGCCAGCGGTTTCCGGCGAGCGCGAGGCTGGCGCGTCCGACGAGCGCGCCGAAGACCGGGAAGAGCACGATGGCGGTGACGACGATGACGCCGGAGATCCAGTCGAGCACGCCGACGGCGATCGCCAGCGCGACCGGCGCCACGACGGCGAGGACGAGGTCCGGCAGGCACCGCCCGACGTAGACGTCGAGGGCGTCGAGCCCGCGCCCCGCCACCGTCGCGAGGTCTCCTGGGCCGCCGGCGCCGCCGGACGGGGCGCGCGCGAGCGCGGCCCCGACGAGCCGCGCGCGCAGGTCGGCCTTGGCCCTCGTCGCACCGAGATGGGCCAGTGTCTCCCCGGCGAGGGACGCGAGGCCCCGCACCGCGGCCGCTGCCCCGAGAGCGACGAAGGCGCCGAGGCGGTCGCCGGGGTGGGCGCCGGGCATCGCGCCGGCGAGGAGGTGCGCCAGCGCGACGGCCTGTACGACGACGGTGGCCGTCGAGACGAGCCCGACTGCGGCCGAGGCGGTGACGGTGTGTCGGACGACGGGCAGCTGCGCGACGAGCCGCCGGTCGGCGCGGGATGTCGACGGCCCGGCTCCCCGGCGTGCGCCGAAGCCGCCGGGCACGGCTAGTTCGCGGCGGTGCTGGGCGAGGCGACCGGGCGCAGCAGGCGCTTGCGGAAGACCCAGTAGGTCCAAGCCTGGTAGGCGAGGACGAACGGCGTGAAGCAGGCCGCGGCGATGCTCATCACCGCGAGCGTGTTGTGCTGCGAGGCGCTTGCCGCGATGGTGAGGGCGTTGGCGGCCCGGTTGCTCGCCGGCAGGACGAGCGGGAACATCCGGCTGAAGACGGCCCCCATCGCCGCGATGATGGCGAGGCCCGTGGCGGCGAAGGCCCACCCGTCGCGCCGGGCAGCCACGAGGACCGTTGCGACGGCGACCGCGGCGACGGCACCGACGCCGAGGATGAGCGGCAGCACGGCGGTCACCGATCCGGCCACCGCCGGCCGGCCCGCGGCCGCGACCCAGGCGACGACGCCCCCGAGCAGGGCGACGGCGGCGACACCGACGTAGCCGGCGGCGCGGCGCGCACGCCGGGCGACGTCACCGCTCGTCTTCAGGCTGAGGAAGAGCGAGCCGTGGAAGACGAAGACCGCCAGGCTGGCGAGGCCGCCGACGAGGGCGATCGGGTGGAGGAGCCCCGGGAGCCCGCCGTAGTAGTGGCCCCCCGGCGACAGCGGCACACCGTGGACGAGGTCCGTGAAGGCGACCCCCCAGACGACCGCCGGGATGAGGCTGCCGACGAAGTTGGCCACGTCCCAGGTCCTCCGCCAGCTCGCCCGGTCGTCGTGGCCGCGGAACTCGAACGAGACCCCGCGGAAGATGAGGGCCACGAGGACGAGGAACAGCGCGAGGTAGAAGCCGCTGAACAGGCGGGCGTACCACAGCGGGAAGGCGGCGAACATCGCCCCCCCGGCGACGAGGAGCCAGACCTCGTTCCCGTCCCACACGGGGCCGACGGCGTTGAGGCAGAGCCGGCGGTCGGTCTCGTCTTTGATGATGAACGGCGTGACGACCGCGACGCCGAAGTCGAACCCCTCGAGG
The DNA here is from genome assembly GCA_963823945.1 of uncultured Acidimicrobiaceae bacterium. Classification (GTDB taxonomy): domain Bacteria; phylum Actinomycetota; class Acidimicrobiia; order Acidimicrobiales; family Bog-793; genus Bog-793. Next base: position 89,539 of record CAWGNK010000003.1, on the reverse strand, counting down.
AAGAAGTAGCCGGTCCAGAGCAGCCCGATGAGGGCGAACCAGGTCGTGTTGAGATCGGAGAAGGGAGCCATCTTGACCTCTCAGTACACGAGGCTCGGCTCGAGCGACGGCTCGAGGCCAGCGTTCGGGCTCGTCGAGCGGTCGCCGCGCCGAGCGCGTCATCAGGGCAGCCTCGATGACGCCGAGGGCCGTGTAGATGAGGACGAAGGCGGCGAGCGTGGTCGCCACGTCGGCGACCGTCACGCCGGACACGCCCTTGGCCGTCAGCATCACGCCGTAGACGATCCAGGGCTGGCGGCCGACTTCGGTCATGACCCAGCCGGCCGTGTTGGCGATGAACGGCAGGGCGATCCCGCACAGCGCGGCGCGCCGGAACCAGAGGTTCTCAGCCAGCTTCTTGCGCCGGGCGAGGAGCAACCCCCAGGCTCCGAGCAGGATCATCAGCACCCCGGCACCGACCATCACCCGGAACGACCAGTAGGTGAGCCAGATCATCGGCACGTAGCTCCCGGGCCCGAACTTGGCCACGTCGGCGGCCTGGATGTTGTCGATCCCCGGAACCTGGCCGTTCCAGCTCAGGTCCTCGATGAGCGAGAGCACGTGCGGCACCCGGATCTGCACGACCGGCTGGTCCGACAGGTTGGTGATCGTGAGCAGCGAGAAGGGCGCGCCCTTCGCCGAGTGGTAGAGGCCCTCGGCCGCCGCCATCTTCATCGGCTCCTGGGAATCCATCACCCGGCCCAACGAGTCGCCGGCGATGGCGGTGAGCATCACCGCACCGAGCAGGAAGACCGTGGCGAGGTGGGCCGAGCGCTGGAAGGCACGCCGGGACTCCGGGTCGTTCCGGTCGCGGTGTGCCCGCCAGACGCTGATCCCCAGTGTCAGGGCGCCGCCGGTGGCGAAGGCGGCGAGCACCGTGTGGGCGAACTGGGCCCACAGGGTGGAATTGCCGAGGATCAACCAGAAGTTCGTGAGGACCGCCTGTCCGTGGACGACCTTGTAGCCGACCGGGTGCTGCATCCAGGCGTTGGCGGCCAGGATGAACAGCACCGAGAGCACGGTCCCCGCGGCCACCAGCCAGATCGTGGCGAGATGCAGCCGGGCCGAGAGGCGATCCCGTCCGAAGATCCATAGCCCGATGAAGGTCGATTCGAGGAAGAACGCCAGCAGTCCCTCGATGGCGAGGGGCGCACCGAAGATGTTGCCCACGAACACCGAGTACGAGGACCAGTTGAGACCGAACTGGAACTCGAGGACGATGCCGGTGACGACGCCGACGGCGAGGTTGATGAGGAACAGGCGGCCGAAGAAGCGGCTGAGCCGGTCCCAGCCGGGGTCCTTCTGCCGGTAGGCGAGCGTCTGCATGATGGCGACGAGGAAGCTGAGGCCGATCGTCAGCGGAACGAAGAAGAAGTGAAAGATCGTGACGACGGCAAACTGCCAACGTGCCAGTTCGAGCGTCATCTTCCCTCCCCCCGGAGCTATCGCTCAGAGGACATTAGCGATGCAAATTAGCGGCGCCGCGCCTTTTGTGAAAAAAGTCTCCGCGAGGCGGCCGGGCCCCGCCGACCGCTTTCGCGCCCCGGGTGTGCCGCTCGGCGGTCACACCCGCGCCCGGGCTCAGCGCGCCACTCCGACAGCATCGGGCCCCGCCGAAGTCGCCGCCTCGCGTTCCGCGAGCTTGCGCACCAGCCGCTCGTAGTGGGCGCGGATGTCGGCCGAGTCGTCCGGTTCCGACACGGACCCCTCGGCGCTGCGCAGGATCGCGTCCGCCTGGCGCAACAGGATCCGACGTTGCTCGGGTGTCGTGGTCAGGTCGCCGATCGCGGCGAGGGCGTCGATCATCCGGATGATCACGGCGGGCATGCCCCCGGCCGCCTGGCGGACCTTGTCGAAGGCCCGGTTGACCATGCGGGCGTAGGACGGGTCGGTCCCGATCAGCCGGATGCGCCCGATGTGGTCGCGGTAGACGCCCTCGGTGAGGATCCGGCCGGAGAGGCGGCTGAGGCCCGCCGAGAGCCAGTCGATGCAGGTGATCGCGGTGAACGTGTCGTTGACCGCCGCCGACAGCGCACGGATCGCGATCTCGACGAGTTGGTCGATCGCGAAGACCGGGTCCTGCATCAGCGTGCGGTGTGGTCCGGCCACGTGTGCCCGGCCGAGCGCGATCGCGACCTTGTCGGCGGCCTCGGGCGGCCAGACCGTCGCCAGCGGCCGGCCGGCCACGAGGAAGTGCCCCGGGCTGTACGCCAGGCGGATGACGGAGTCGGTCCGGGTCGCGATGTCGACGAGCTGTCCGTAGCCGACGAACTGAAGGTAGCCGCTCACGCTCGACGCGACGGGGGCACCGCCGCGGTCGATCAGGCTCTCGAGCTCGGTCAGTGATTTCCCGCTCGCGTCCGGCAGGGGCCGTTCGTCCGGCGCCATTTCGGAGAACTCGGCGTCGATCGCGCGGACGAGGTCCGAGCCGATGCTGGCGATGACCTCGGGCAGCTGGATGGACTTCGAGATGTGGTGGATGAAGTAGATCAGCACTGTGATGTCGACCAGCATCAGCGCCTCAGAGACGGTGATCGACAGGTGCGGGACGAACCCGCCGGGGAAGTCGGCGGTGACCACGACGAGCGTCAGGATCGAGTAGACGAACGTGGCGACGAAGACGCCGAGCGTGACCTGGTTGCCGACGTCACGGACGAAGTTCCGCATCATGCGCGGTCCGAACTGCTGCGAGGCGAGGGTGAGCGCCACGATCGTGACCGAGAACACGACGCCGACGACGGTGATGATGGCCGCGGCGATCCCGATGAGCACCTCGCGGCCGGCGGTTGCGCTGACCGAGACGATCCAGAACGGCAGCGCCAGGTGCTTGTGGTAGACGGCCCAGTCGATCTCGAACGTGAGGAGGAAAAGGAGGCTGGCGACCACGACGAGGAGGGTCGGCACGAGCCAGAACGTCGTGCGGAGCGCCTCCCACCGCCAGCTCGGCAGCCGACTCTGCCCGCTCCGCCGGCGTACTTCGGGCGGCCGGGCGCTCGTCGGCTCAGGCGCCGTCACTGGACTCGGTGCGGGAGAGCCGCCAAACGGCACGAACAGGCACACCTGACGACTGGCGACGGTCACTCGGACGGTCCTTTCCTCGCCGACCAGGCTTCCCGGCACACCTGTCGCCCATCTGCGACGTGTCCGACACTAGTTCCGCCAGCGCGGCTCCCGGCTGTGGTTTCGTGCTGCGTCATCGACTTGCCCTGGCGACGGGGGTTCATGCCGCGAAGCTCAGAACCACCCGGTCTTCGAGCATCCGGTAACCGATCGTCTGGTAAATGGCGTTCGACGTCAGATTGGCGAGATCGGCGAAAAGGACAGTCGATGTCGAGTCGGTGTCGAGCGCGTCGCGGGTGCAGGCGGCGGTGACCGCTGAGCCGTAGCCGCGCCGTCGGTACTCGGGAGGTGTGTAGACCGGACCAATCCGGGAAACCCCCGCGGCGGGCCCGTGGCGCGCCGCGAGCGACGTGGCCGTGCCGGCTTCGTCCTCCCAGATCCAGGCGCGGCCGGCGGCGACGTGTTCTTCTACGAACGGGCGGTTGTCGACCGGCTGGTCTCCGACCTCGCGGCCGAACGCCTCGTACCAGCCGACGATGAGGTCGACCTCGTCGGCGCGGGCGTGCCGGGCATGGCCCGCGGGAGCCGGCTCCGGGACCACCGGATCCACCGTGGCGTAGAGGCGGAGTTGGCGCGCGAGTACCGTCTGTTGCGTCGTACCGGCTGTCCACAGCTCGGCGAAGCGGGTCGCCGTGCCGGGCGTGCCGTTGACACCCGGGACCGGTGTGGCGCGCTGACGCAGCGCGAGGACGAGCTCGTCCATCGTCCCGTCCGGCACGACGTTCAGCAGCATCTCGTAGGGGGGTGTCAGCGAGACGGCCCCCGACGTGCTGCCGGCGCGGCTCCACCAGGCGAAGGTCGGTTCCTCGCCGGACCAGGACGTCCTCCCGCGGGCGCTCGTGATCTGGGTCAGCGCGATCGTGTTGAGGTCCGCCCGGAGCGCCAGCAGATCCCAGACGTGCTCGGCGTAGACATCGATCGACTCGGTGACGTGCCAGGTCATGGCAGATTCTGTCCGGCCGGCCGGCGCGCGGTCGAAACAGAGCCCTGCCGGCCCGTAGATGTCAGCTCGAGCGGCGGCGCCCGGCTGTGTCGGGACCGAAGCCGGGTCCCGACTGGACTCTGGCGGAGGGGATGGGATGGCCCGACTAAAGGGCTGTTGCGATCTCCGCGAGGAACCGGTCGGGTTCCTCGAGGCTGAGGCACAGGGTCACGAGCTTCACCGGGAAGCCCATGACCCGCGCCCGTTGGGCGGGGTCGAACCGAACCATCACCAGCCCCGAGGCGGCGCCGTTGACGAGCCAACGGCCGCGCCATCCGTGCACACCGATCCCCCCGACAAGCCCGTGGGTTCGTTCGGCCGACCGGATGGCCGAGCGGGGAACTTGGGCCGAGAAGCCCCATCCCATCCGCACGATGAGACGGTCGGCGTCGACCTCGGCACCGGAACAGCGCGGGCCGAGCCCCATCGCGGACATGAGCAACCTGAACGCGCCGTACTTGACTGTGTATCGCCCGCCCGCGGCCATGGGTGCCTTTCTATCTCCTGTCCGCGAGGAACGGGTAGCCCGGCCGGATCTCATCGACCCGACCCGAGTCGACGTCGACGAGGAGGGCCGCCTCGTCGGACCCGACCTCGACGACTCGGGCCATCGACATCGAGAACTCGTCGCGAACATCTCGGACAAGACCACGAGCTGTGCCCGGTTGCCGGCCGCCTCGGCGATCCGGCCGGCGAGACGCGCATGGTTGGCGGGGGCGTCCTCCCAGACGATGTCGCACCGGATCGCCGCGAATCTCACCCGCACCGCGCTCTTTGACTCCCATCATGTTGCTCGCCGGACCGTATCCCGTGCGCTCGGTCGGCCGAGCGGCGCGGGGCCCGGTCCGCAGTCCGGGTCGGGACGGCAGCACCCGGTCGAACGCCGGGCACCGGCCGTCCCGCTTCGTCGCCCACGATGTGGCCGCCCGTGCAACGATGCGCCGGTGGAGTCGACGAGGATCGACCGCTGGCTCTGGGCGGTGCGCGTTTTCAAGTCCCGCACTGAGGCGACGGCGGCGTGCCGTGGCGGGCACGTCCGGCTCAACGGAGCCCGCGTGAAGCCGGCGGCCAACGTGAGAGTTGGTGACCGTGTCACGGCGCGGGCCCACGGGCGTGAGCGGATCGTCGAGGTCGTCGAGGTGATCGACAAGCGGGTCGGGCCACCCGCCGCCGCGTCGTGCTTCGTCGACCACACGCCGGATGTCCCCCCGCAAGGTTCCGAGCCGGCCGTGTTCGTCCGGGACTCCGCCACCGGTCGCCCGACGAAGCGGGACCGCCGGCGGCTCGACCGTGTGCGGGGACGCTGACCGGCCGGTGCGCCCGGGCATCGATGAGGGGCGGGCCGTTCGCGCCTTCAAACTCCACCCAGCGGAAGTGCTTGGCGCGGTGGGGCGAGTTCAGGCTCTCGGCACCGGCCCGGGGAGCAACGCCCCAAACGAGTCGTACTCGCGGTAATTGGCGACCCCGAAGAACCTCTCGGGATCCGATCGCAGCAAGAGCAGCAGGTTGGTCCAGATGTCGTCGAGCGGTAGCGACGCGTGGGAACGCGGCACGACGCAGATGGCGAACTCGCGACCGTCGTGACGGCGATAGTGCAGGTTGTAGAGCTCGCCGAGCTCGACCGTCCCGTCGGGTACCGGCACCTCGAACCGGCCGTGGTCGCGCCACGAGGCGAGTTGGACCTCGTCGAGGAGCGACTCCAACAGCCAGCGCGCCTCGATCTGGCTCGAGGAGGAACGCACCTGCGTTGTCCTGGGGCGTCGCGCCCTGACCCGTCCGGGACCCCTCGCGACGTCGCGGGAAGACCCGCGGCGGTCCCCCTCGACCAGTGCCAGGGTCGCGCGCACGTCATCGCCGATCTCGCACGGCCCGAGAAGGTCGGCGGCCCGGCGGCACCTCGACCCCCTGCGCTCGGAGACGAGGACGAGGAGCTCCCCGTCGTGGTCGCCGCCGACAACCTCGACGAGGAGACCACTTCCGGGAAGCTCCTCTAATGGTTGCAGCGAAGGCAACTCATCCGCCCTGGATTGGGCGCACCCAGATGATCTCCTCCGCGTCTGGATCGAACTCCCTGATCCGCGAGGTCTCGGTTTGCGAACCCTTCCGCTCGAAGGCGAGCTTGCCCTCGGAGGAGAGCTCGTCGAACAGGCTTGCCGCCCTGGCGAGCGCCTCGTCGTCGCTCACCTCCCAGAGGACCTTGGTGTCACCGCTGCTGTCCAAGATGCGCATCACGCCCATCGCCGGCTCCTTTCGCTCATGCCGCGCACTATCGAACACCTGTTCGATAGTGGAGCGCAAGAGGGCATCCTGTGGATCTGTCCCCACCAGCCAGAATGCAGGTGAGGTTCAGCCAGGGGCAAGGGAGCGCATGAGAACCGGGCCGCGTGCCCGCCGCCGAGCGCGCCACGGCCGAGGATCTGGTACGCGCGTGTACGCCCGTGCACGCATGCACGTCGCTGCATCCCGGCACGTTAGGTTTAATCGCGAGTACCGTTCGGTCACACCCTGCGCAAGAAGTGCGCGGGGATTCGTCGCTTGAAGAACAAGGGGGCCCGATGGCCGAAGTAAAGTTTGATGCCGCTCGATGGACGAAGAACGACCGCATCGTCGGGGTCGCGACCTTCGTGCTGTTCATTTCGCTGTTTCTGTCCTGGTTCGGCGCGAGCGCGAGCTACGGCGTCTACACCTACAGCGCGACAGAATCCGGACTGTCGGCACACGGGTTCCTCTACATCGACTTGATCCTCTGCCTCGTCATCCTCGCCTATCTGGTGGTTCGCGCGCTGTTCGAGGAGATGCCGTTCAAGTTGCCGTTCCCGCAGGAGACGCTCTTGTTCGTCGCGACAGCGATCAACTTCCTTCTCGTGCTGATTGCATTCCTCGCCAAGCCGGGAGGATCGGGCGTGGGGTGGCGCTACGGGGCCTTCATCAGCCTCATCGCCGCGATCGTCGCGGTCGCGCCGTACGTGATGCCGTTCGTGAAGAAGCTCCAGGGCTCGAAGTCCGGCCAGAACAGCGTTGGCGCCTGACGCGCCGCCGAACCAGGAACGCATGACCCCCTAGGGGTGGTGCGGTCGGGCGCGCGACCGCTCCGGGCGTCTTCTGTTTGACATCACCACCCGCGATCTGCGGGTGGTGATGTCGCGTCACGGCCTTGGCTCCCCGACGGTCCCGAGGGGACTCCGATTTCGTCTCGTCGTGGTCGGATCGCTCCGGCGACCTAGCCCGAACGCGCCATCCCGTCGTCCGGCGGAGACCCCGATCATGGTCGACGGTTCCCGCGGGGCATGGCACGGGTCGCCTCGGGCGGAACCTGGTGCGACAGGTTTTGCGCCAGGGTTCCAAACATTGCCATGGTATGAATGTTCGGTTTCAACCCCATGGAGGTGAATTGTGCGGCTCCTTCCTACTCGTCGTGTGCTCACGCTCGGCGCGACGCTCCTATCTGCGGTTTCTCTTCTAGCAATCGTGAACACAGCTGCGGCGAGCGGCGGAGGGTCGAAGATCCCGACGGCTCCGAAATCCAAGACGCTTGCCGCCGAGGTTCCCAAATCGGTGAGGGACAAGTCCTCCGTCGTCGTCGCGATGGATGCGACCTACGCGCCCGACGAGTTCGTGGCGGCCAACGGCAAGATCGTCGGCATGGACGCCGATCTCGCATACGCCATCGGTCAGGTGCTCGGGTTGAAGATCACGCTCCAGAACGTGGTGTTCTCGACGATCCTCACCGGCATGGGCGCCGGCATGTACGACCTTGGTCTGTCGTCGTTCACCGACGAGAAGATCCGCGAGAAGGTGGTCGACTTCGTCGACTATTTCAGCGCCGGCGAGGCGTTCTACGTCCCGGCCAACAGCAAGCTCAAGCTGAACGGCCTGAAGTCACTCTGTAACCACTCGGTGTCAGTCGAGCTCGGTACGACCGAGGCGACCGACGCCCAGTCCCAGGCGAAGAAGTGCGGCGTCAGCATCGGCACCTACTCGACCCAGAGCGAGGCCAACCTCGCCGTCTCCTCGGGCCGTCAGCAGATCGGCTTTGCGGACTCGCAGGTGGCCGGGTACATCGTCGCCAAGTCCAAGCACCAGTTCAAGCTCGACGGCAAGGCGTTCGAGACGGCGCCCTACGGGATCGCGGTGCCGAAGAACGGCATGGCGAGAGCGGTGCTCGGCGCGGTCAAGGCGCTCATGGCCGACGGGATCTACACGAAGATCCTCGACAAGTGGGGCCTCGAGTCGGGCGCGATCACCAAGCCCGTCCTCAACGGCGCGAAACGCTAGCCAGTCGTGCGTTGCGGGTGAACCGACGGTAGCCGCAGAAAGGCGCACGTCGTGACGTCGCCGAACCCGGCGGGCGCGCCCGAGGCGCGCCCGCCCGGAGGCGCAATCACTGCGGTGCCCGTCCGTCATCCGGGGCGTTGGGTCGCCGGGGCGGTCGTTGTCCTGCTGGCGGCGATGCTCGTCCACACGCTCGCGTACTCGTGGACCGATCGCTACGGGCAGCACACGCCGCGCTATCAGTGGAACGTCATCGGCCAGTACTTCACCGCGAAGCCGATCCTCCTCGGCCTCGAGATCACGGTCGAGCTGACCGTGCTCGCGATGGTGATCGGCGTCTTCCTCGGGATCGTGTTCGCCGTCATGCGCCTGTCGACGAATCCGCTCGTTTCCGGCGCGAGCTGGCTGTACATCTGGTTCTTCCGTGGCACTCCCGTCCTCGTCCAGGTTGTCTTCTGGAACTTCATCGCCTACCTGTATCCGAAGCTGACTCTCGGCATCCCGTTCGGCCCCGCGTTCGTCCACTTCAGTGCCAACGCCGTGGTGACGCCTTTCGTCGCCGGAGTGATCGCCCTCGGTCTCAACGAGGGCGCCTACATGTCCGAGATCGTCCGGGCGGGGATCCTGTCGGTCGACGAGGGCCAGACCGAGGCCGCCCACGCCCTCGGGATGACCCGCGGGCAGACGCTGCGACGCATTGTGCTCCCGCAGGCGATGCGGGTGATCATCCCGCCGACGGGGAACGAGACGATCTCGATGCTGAAGACGTCGTCGCTCGTGAGCGTGATCAGCGTTTCCGAGCTGCTGTTCTCGGTGGAGCTCATCTACTCACGAACCTACGAGATCGTGCCGATGCTCATGGTCGCGTGCATCTGGTACCTGATCGTGACGACGATCCTCTCGATCGGCCAGTACTACGTGGAGCGCCACTTCGCGAAGGGCGCGCTGCGCGAGCTCCCGCCCACTCCGTACCAGCGGCTGCGCCGTCGCGTCGCCGTGTTCAGCCTGCGCCAGGAGAACACGATCCTGCAGATCGACTCGCTCGGCCGTCCCGGATCGGAGTTGTAGGCGATGTGGACCGGTGAGCTCGCCGTCAGGGCCGAAGGCGTGCGCAAGTCGTACGGTCGTTTCGAGGCCCTGCGCGGGGTCGACCTGGAGGTCGCGAAGAGTCAGGTGACCTGTCTCATCGGTCCCTCGGGATCGGGCAAGAGCACACTGCTCCGTTGCATCAACCACCTGGAGAAGGTCACCGCCGGTCGGTTGTCGGTCGACGGTGACCTCGTCGGCTACCGCCAGCACGGCGGCCGGCTGTACGAGCTGCGAGACAAGGAGATCTGCGCCAAGCGGGCCCAGATCGGCATGGTCTTCCAGAGGTTCAACCTGTTCCCGCACATGACCGCGCTCGAGAACGTCTCGCTCGGCCCCATCCGCGTCAAGCACGAGTCGAAATCTTCCGCCGAGGAGCGGGCGCGCAAGCTCCTCGACCGGGTCGGTCTCGCCGACAAGGTCGCGAGCTACCCGAGCCAGCTTTCGGGCGGCCAGCAGCAGCGGATCGCCATCGCCAGGGCGCTCGCGATGGAGCCGAAGCTGATGCTCTTCGATGAGCCGACCTCGGCGCTCGACCCCGAGCTCGTCGGTGACGTGCTCGATGTGATGCGCGGTCTCGCCGAGGAGGGGATGACGATGATCGTCGTCACCCACGAGATGGGTTTCGCCCGCGAGGTCGCCGATGCTCTCGTGTTCATTGACGAAGGCGTCGTCGTGGAGACCGGCCAGCCGAGGGAGATGCTCGCCAACCCGAAGAACGAAAGGACCCGCTCCTTCCTCGCCAAGGTGCTTTGAGGCCCGTTCCGGTCTCCGCTCCCCGTCGGGAGAAGCGCCCGCGGCAGTGTCATCCCAGCACCGGGCGTACCCGACCGGTCACGGCAAGAAACCCGGCGAGCTCCTCTGATGGTTTCGTGTATCCGAGTGTCCTGCGCGGGCGGTTGTCGAGACTGGCGAAACGATCGAGATCTGCGGAAACGTGCACCGAGAGGTCGGTTCCGGTCGGCACGTCTTGGCGGAGCAGTCGGTTGCTGTTCTCATTCGCTCTTTGTTGCCGAAGGCTGTGCGGGTCACACAGGTAGATCGGGATGCCGGTGTCAACGGTTGATCGGCATGCCGCGATTCCTCCAGCGGTGACCCTCGGATTCGGGCGAGTCACCGTGTAGCGACCTCGAGCCGTCCCCGGCGCCAGTTGCTCAGTAGCAGGCGCCGGTCGTGAACGTCGGGTAGGCCCACCCGTTGTACTGGAAGTTGGTGGTCGAGAGCGAGGCGTGGTCCTTGGTCAGGCTCCAACCGGCCACGGGCGTGCCGTGGGCCCACTGCGTGTACGTCGGAGCCCGCTGGAGCCTGCCGCTCTACATCACCGTGCTGAGAACGCCCCCGAGCCTGGCCGAACCCTTCCATTGCCCGGGCGAGAGCACCCAGGTGTGCTCGCCACCGACGACGTCGCCGTTGCTCTCGACGGTGGGCGGCAGGGAGTCGTCGTACACCAGGACCGCCGGGCCACCTGACGTCGCGTTGACAAGTGAGAAGGCCAGGCCGCCGAGCTCACCACCCGAAGCGCCCAGCTCTGAGAGGACTTGGGCGATGCTCGGGGCGTTGTCGACCATCGTTGCCAAGGCCTTGCCTGCTTCGCTTGACGGGCTGGCGCCCTTGAGGGCGGCGAGCGCCGCAAAGAACCCTTCGTAGCCGACGGTCCCCGGCGCCTTGACATCGAGCGTCTGGTAGTCCGAGGCGGTGCTCAGCTCGCCGGTCCACGCGTTCGTCGCCACCGCCCGCAGTTCCCACGAGCCGGGGACGGTGCCGATCGCCAGCGTGAAGTCGTAGGTGCCGTTCTGGTCCGTCGCGATGTCGATCGACCTGCCGCTGGGCGTCGACAACGTGCCGGCCGGCCATATCCTCGCCCCCGAATTGCAAATTGCGACCCGCGCGCCCGTGGTGACCGCGGCCTGATACCCCATGGCCGGCTGCGGCTCCAGAAGGACGTGCGCATCGGGAACGGCTTTGCCGAACTCGGTCACGGTCAGTGTTCCGCTCACTACCCTCGTGCCGTCGGCCGGCACCGAAGACTGCGTCAGCTTCAGCTTCACCTTCATGCCCGTGTCGAGCGTGAAGTCTGCCCGTGCGTTCCCGCCGTCCGGCAACGACACACTGGCGCTGTGGGGCTTGTACTCGGCGTCGCCCGCCCCCTTCGGCACCCCTGAGGGGACGACCTTGTAGTCGCCCGCCTTCACATCGATCGCGTAGAAGCCGGTGCCGGCCTGCACCGCGCTCTTACCGCCCGAGGGGCCGGTGGCAGTCACCAACGCCCCAGGCACGCCCTGGTGGTCCTCGTCTTGTACGTAGCCGCTGATCGTGCCGCCTGGCGCTTCAGAGTTCCACAGCAGGAAGATCAATGGCGCTTCGTTGTTCTGGCGGTTGATGACGCCCGCCCAGGTCTTCCCCCGAGGCCCGACCTTCACATCACAGCTGGTGGTGTTGGCCCCGCAGCCGGAAACCACCTCGGCGCCCATGACCGTCCAGTCCAGGTGGTTGTAGACGCAGGCCTCGTCACCGCAGGCGACCGATTTCGTGGTCTGCAGCGCCTCTGGACCGGTCAGGTTGAACACGCCCTTCTTGTTGGGGTGAGTGAACAGAACGACCGTGCCGCCTCCGGGGATGTTCATGTCCTCCGAGCCGGTGTACCAGTAGCTCGGTACTGGCGGGGGCTTCGGGGTCCCGCCCCGCGGGAGGGGTGCCGCCGCCGCACCTCCCAGGGAGACTGTCGGGACGCTCAGCGCCATCCCGAGCGCGACAGCGCCGGCCAGGAGCCCGAACCTCCAACGGGCGCTTGCCCTTGTGGTGCTCGATCCGGAAGAAACTCGCCGAGCAGCGGTCATGGCGACCTCCCATTCGAAGTGCCCACGGGCAACCGGAGACTGTGGAACCTCGGTCGGATCTGGGAACGGGGCCGAAGATCCCAAGGCCTTCAACGCTGAATCATTCAACCTGCGGCCCCGCCTGGCAAGTAGTCCACCGGTTCGTCCACCCACTCCGGAGAAGTCGGGGAACCGAACGACGCGCTGGGCGGAAGCCTGTCGAGCGAAGCACCTGCAGGCCCGATCGTGACGGGAAACCTGGGAACTACGTCGGCTTCCAGCCCATGCCGAACAACGACCGGATGCCGGTTCACTCGAGCGGCCCCTACAGCCCCGTTCGACGGTCACGGGCGCGGTAGTCGATCAGCACCGCGCGCCGAAACTCGCCCGGCGGACCTGTCGCCCGGAACGGTCTTGGCCGAACATTCTGCGCGCCCCCGGTCCGGGCGGCAGGCGACGCGACGGGCCACCTCCGCTCGGGAACCTGTCGAACACCGATCCGGGCACACTCAGGCCGGCGCGCCGGCTCTCGCCGGTCGAACCAGCTATGCACGCCTTAGGGCGGCACAGTGGACGACCGCCGCGACGCTCAGATCGACGTCGCTCTCCGACGTCGCCCAGCAACTGAGCGAGATGCGCATCGCCCGCTGCCCCTGCCAGGTCGTCGGGCCGCACCAGCAGGTGCCGTCTTCCTGCACGGCGGCGATGACCGCGTCGGTGCGATCCGGGTCGCCGAAGGCCACGACGACCTGGTTGAGCGTGACGTCGTTCAGCACCCGGAAGCCCGCCGCGGTGAGGCCCGCGGCGAACCGTCCCGCGAGCGCGCAGGAGCGTTCGACGAGCGCGGCCACCCCGTCACGGCCGAGCGTGGCGAGGACCGACCAGACCTCGGCTCCGCGTGCCCGCTGTGACGACTGGGGCGTGAACTCCATCGTCTCGTGGTCCGCCTCGGCGACGAGGTAGGCGGCTTGTGCCCGCATGGAGGACCTCAGCGCCTCGGGGTCGCGCACGAGCGCGATCCCGCAGTCGTAGGTCGTGTTGAGCCATTTGTGGGCGTCGGTTGCCCAGGAATCGGCCCCGGCGATCCCGCTGACCTGGTGAGCCAGCTTTGGTGAGGCCGCGGCCCACAACCCGAAGGCGCCGTCGACGTGGATCCAGGCCCCCTGTTCGTGCGCCCACTCGACGAGGGGGACGAAGGGGTCGCTGGCGCCCGAGTTCACGTTGCCGGCCTGCAGACAGACGATCGCCGGCCTGCTGAGCGACGGGAGCCCCGTCGGACGGACGCGGCCCTGTCCGTCGACGGCGAGCCGCGTCGCGCGGTCCCGGCCGAGGCCGACGAGTCCGAGCGCCTTGTGGACCGTCGTGTGGGACTCCGCGCTCACGACGACCTCGATCGGAGGCGCGCCGACGAGGCCGTGTGCCGCCGCGTCCCATCCGGCGGCGGAAAGGACGGCGTCGCGGGCGGCCGCGAGACAGGTCGCGTTCGCCATCGTCGCACCCGTGACGAAGCCGCCCGTGATGCCGTCCGGCAACCCGAACAGCTCCGTCAACCAGCGGAGTGCGACCGCCTCGAGTCGAGCGGCAACCGGCGACATGATTCGCAGCGCGGCGTTCTGATCCCAAGCCGCGAGGATCCAGGAGGTAGCGACGGCAATCGGCAGGGCGCCTCCGTTGACGAAGCCGAAGTAGCGAGGTCCATTCGTCGCCACGGTCGCAGGTGATCCGACGTCGTCGAGGAGCGCGAGCGTGCGACCCGGGTCGAGACCGCGTTCGGGCAGCGGGACGTCGAACTGCTCCAGCGCCGCGACGGCTCTGGCAGTCGGCGGCACTCGTCGCGCGTCGATCGCCGCGAGGTAGGCGCGTGCCCTCTCGGCGGCGGATGTGAGCAGCGCGTCACGTGACGCGAGCATCCCGGGCACGTCGATCTCACCCATCGGGCCCTCCTTCCTCGACCGCCGTCAGCTCGCCGGTCGTGATCACGGACAACGGCAGCGGGGTCCCACGTTCTCCCGCCGGAGGCCCACCCGCGGCGCCTACGGCCGCTCCGTTCCGGACGCTGTCGCGCCCCCGTCGGTAGACGATCGCACCCTGAGATACGGCGACACCGACGAGAATGACGACGGCGCCGACAGGTTCGTTCCAGACCAGGGCCTCGCCGAGGACGACGACCCCGAGGACGGTCGAGAAGATGGGAATGACGTAGGTGACGAGGGACGCATTCGTCGCGCCCGCCTCGCGGATGATCGAGTAGTTGATGACATAGGCGATCCCGGTTCCGAACGCGCCGAGGGCGAGGATGCTGAGCACACTCACCGCGCTGACATGTGCCGGCATCCTCCCGAAAAGGGGCGCGACGAGGGCGAGCTCGACCGTTGCCGCGATGAGCTGCGCGGCGGCGAGCCCCGTCGGCGACGCCGACGATTTCGTGACGAAGCGGCGTGCGTAGGGGATGCCGAGCCCGTAGCAGACGGAGGCGCCGAGGCAGGCGCAGTCTCCGGAGAGGTGGCTGCCGGAAAGTCCGTTCCAAGCACCGAATACGACGGCGACACCGAGGAAGCCGACGAGCAGTCCGGTCACCTTCGACGCTGAGGGTCGCTCGGAGGGCAGCAGCAAGAAGGCGACCGGCACGACGAAGAGCGGTGTCGTCGCGTTCCAGATGCCCGCGGCCACCGAGGAGATCCTCTGCTCGCCCCAGGCGATCAGGGTGAACGGCAGAGCGTTCATCAGCAGACCCGCGACGGCGAGGTGACCCCAGAGTTTCAGGCCGCGCGGCAGCGGTTGGCGTGAGGCCACGAGGATGACGGCGAGGGTCGTCGCACCGACGGCGACCCGACCGAAGGTGACCTCGAAGGGGATGAACGAGCGGTCGCCCACCTTGATGAACAGGAAGCTCGTGCCCCAGATCGCGCTGAGAACAAGGGCGCGCGACTGCCAGGTCCACCGGATGGGCCGCGGGGCGCTCACGTCACGCCTCCGGCAGTGGGGCGCCGATGGGAACGAGATCCGGTGGAACAGCACCCGTCTGGACCTTCACCCTCATGCGAACACCGTTCACGAGCTGCCAGGGGAACCCGCAGGTCCCGGGAGCGACAAGTCGGGTCCGGTTTCGCGCGGCGCGAGAACGTCCTGGCGAGATGGGACCTCACCCGATCCTACGGGATGAACCGGGACCGTCGGGTGGTCGGCGGCGGCCTAGCTTGGGGGCGGAGCGCCGCCTTGCCATCGCGCACGTCGACCTCCACTCGCTCGAATCTCCATCCACGTGGACCACTGGGAATGCCCCCGCCGCCGGATCGCCGGGATGCAATCTCGCCGTTACGAGTTCTCCTGACTGCTGGCCTCGCCACGCCGTCGAATCTTGCGAAGGACGCTCTTGTTTGGACGTTCGTCCTGCGAGGCGTTCTGGGTGCGATCCCCATTCTGGGAGCGCGCTGCTTGGAAGACCCTCTGTGTTGGTGACCTGACCCCTGAGATCGGCGACACCTCTCAGCTTTCTCATTCCTTCGCGGCGCTCATGGAACTAGACCTGTGGACAAGCCCAAGGTTCTGTGTTCAGGCCAGGAGGTGCTGGGAATGCCGTTGGATGAATCTCGACTCAAGCCGAAGGGCCCGCCTCGTCGTCAGCGTCGTCCGCGGTGGACAGTGCCCGTGCTGGCAGTGCTTCCCGCACTGGTTCTCATGACGCCCATGGCGGCGGGGGCGCGGACGGCGACGCCGTTCATGGCATCGGTCGGCGCCTCCAGTTCGGGAAAGGTAAAACATTTCGTCGGTACCGTGACGGTGACTGAACACCTGGTGTGGAACTACTCGTCGACCGGGATTGCCGAACACGGCCAGCGGAACATCACGGGTCACGTCAAGTTGAATCTCGCGGTCTCTGGTACCAAGGTGGTCAGCTTCAAGGCGACCGACGTAACCGTCGACGGCTCGATGAATCTCATTGAGCAGATCCATCCGTCCCGCTGCGACATCACCACGACGCACAAGCTCGACCCCAGGGGGGTGTTTGTGGCGAGTGGTTTTCTGGGCAGCCTCGCTCTCAGCTGGCCGATGGTGGACCACCAGGTCGACGTAGGGACATGTCCGGGAGAGCCGCAGGGCACGAACAACTTCTATGTCCGCTGGGGCTCCGGAGGGCCGGGTGGGCTTGACACCGGAACCTGTACGACGAAGGACAAAGGTGCCAACGGGATTGTCGTCTACGACTCCACCTACAAACCGCCTTTCGGGGCTGAGGGAGTCGGCTCCGCCACGACCAACACCTGCAAAGGCGAGCTGAAGAAGCAGCCCGGGTGAGGCCAGGCCACTGCCGCGTGGTCGCAACCGGCGTCCGCCGGTCGGATCCCAGCCTGCGCGGGCGCCCCTACTGGACTGTCGCCTGCACTTCGTCCAACATGGAACCCGTTCGATCGCTGGGTGCCCGGCCACCCGGTCGGGCCCGCGGTCGCCGGGCTGCGAGGAGGCCGCAATGCTCGATGCCACCGCGAAGGCGCTCGCCAAGGGGAGGAACTTCGCCGCCTTGACGACGATGCTGCCGAGTGGTCGGCCGATGACCCACGTGATGTGGGTCGACGCCGATGACGACCACGTGCTCATCAACACCGAGGTGCACCGCACGAAGTTCAAGAACGTGGCGTTGAACCCGGTCGCGACCGTGACGGTGATGGACGCCTCGGATCCGTACCACTACGTGGAGGTCCGGGGTCGCGTCGTGGAACGCGTGCTCGGTCCCGTGGCCCGCGCCCACATCGACCTGCTCGCCGAGAAGTACACAGGCAAGCCCTACGCGAACGAGATCGAGAGCGAGCGCGTGATCCTGAAGATCGCCCCGGAACGCCAGGTCGTGCACTAGCTGCCAGTGGGCGGCCCGGAGTCCTTTGAAAGGGCTGCGACTACCGGGTCGGGCCGGCGTCGCGTCGGCGCCCGCGGACACAAGGTCCCGTTTATGCTCGACGGGACGGTGGCACGCCTGACGGTCATCGTTGCCGGGTCGCGATTCGTGGCTCGTCGATCGGGGGCGCGCTGTTGACGAGCGAGTTCGTAATCGAGACCACCGGGCTGAGCAAGCGCTTCGGCGCGATCGCCGCCGTTGACCGGGTCGATCTCGCGATCCCCGCGGGCGTCGTTTCCGGATTCGTCGGTCCGAACGGCGCCGGCAAGACGACGACGATGCGCATGCTCCTCGGCCTCATTCGCCCGAGCGCGGGGGGAGGCACAGTGCTTGGCGAGGCGCTGAGCGCCCCGGAGCGCTATCTGCCCCGCCTCGGGGCGATGATCGAAGGGCCCGCCTTTTACGCGCCGCTGACCGGCCGGGCGAACCTTGCCACCCTGGCCCAACTCGGCCGGATCCCGAATCCGCGCGTCGACGAGGTGCTCGCGGTCGTGAACCTCACCGACCGGGCCGACGATCCGGTGAGCGAGTACTCACACGGGATGCGCCAGCGGCTGGGCATCGCGGCCGCGCTGCTCCCCGACCCGGCGCTCCTTGTACTCGACGAACCGACGAACGGGCTGGACCCGGCTGGGATCGCGGGCATGCGCAGCGTCCTGCGATCCGTCGCGGGACGCGGTGCGACGGTGTTCGTCTCGAGTCACCTCCTCGCCGAGGTCGAGCAGATCTGTCACCACGTCGTGATCATCGAAGCCGGTCGCCTCGGCTTCCAGGGATCGATCGACGCGCTTGTGGCCGCGCAGTCGCCCGAACTCCTCGCCCGTGCCGAGCGCGCCGAGGACCTGCCGCGGTTGGCAGCCAGGCTCGGCGAGATGAACCGGCCGGCACGCGTCGATGGCGAGTGGCTCTACGTCGCCGCTCCCGAGAATTTCGCGGCCGAGCTCAACCGCCTCGCCGCGGAGATCGGGATCACCCTCGTCCATCTGAGCAGCCGGCGGGCGAGCCTCGAAGAGGCGTTCTTCGCCCGCACCGGAGCCGGGCGCTCGCTGGCGGGGCCGGAGGCAACGTGACGGCTGTCGAGATGATCCTCGCCGCAGTGCGGAGCGAGTGGACGAAGCTGCGGCGCCCGACGCTCCTCTGGGGCACCTACGGTGCGCTCGCCGTCATCGCCGCACTGCTCACGGTCCTCATCTTCGCCCAGGCGGGGCACAACTTCGGCCGCGGTCTCAATCTCATGACCGCAGTGCTCGCCTCACCCGCGGGTCTCCTGTACGCCTTCGGCGAGTCGGCCGGGCTGCTCGGCGTGGTCGCGCTGTGCGTCGCCGCGGCTCAGCTCGCCAACGAGTACAGCTCCGGGACGCTGCGGAACCTCCTCGTGCGCCAGCCGCGCCGCACCGTCGTGCTCGCGGGCAAGTACCTGGGGATCCTGATCTTCCTTGCCGGCGCGGTCCTCGTCGCCTGCGTCTTCGGCATCGTCGCCGCTTTCGTGATGGCCCACGTGCGCGGGATCCCGACGGCGGCGTGGACCTCGTCGGTGGGGCTGCACGACCTCGGGCAGGGTCTCGGCGACGTCGCACTCAGCATGCTCGGCTACGGCACGATCGGATTCGTGCTCGGGATCATCATGCGTTCCCCGGTCTCGTCGATCGTCGTCGGGCTCGCGTTCCTCCTGCCCTTCGAGACCATCCTCTCGGTGGTCGTGAACGGGAGCGCGCGCTGGCTCCCGGGCTCGCTGCTCGACGCCGTCGCCCGAGGCGGCACGACGAACGCGAGCTTCCTCGCCGCCCTGGTGACCGCCGGCGCCTACCTGATCGGCTGGGCGGGGCTCGGGGTCTACCTGTTCGTCCACCGCGACGTGACGTCGTAGCCCCACGGACCGGCCCCGGGCCCCGTTCGTTACGCTCGGGATGTGGACATCAGCGAAGCGAAGCAGTTCATCGCCACGAATCACCACGCGGTGTTGGCGACGACCAGGTCTGACGGCAAGGTCCAGCTCTCCCCGGTCACCGCCGGAGTCGACGGCGACGGGCACGTCGTCGTGAGCTCGCGGGAGACGGCGATGAAGACGATCAACGTTCGCCGGACGCCGTATGCCTCGCTCTGCGTCTTCGCCGACCGGTTCTTCGGCGAGTGGGTGCAGGTCGAGGGGGAAGTCGCGGTGGTCTCGATGCCGGACGCCATGGACGGCCTCGTCGACTACTACCGGCGGATTTCGGGCGAACACCCCGACTGGGACGACTACCGGGCGACGATGGCGAAGGACCGCCGGGTCATCTTGCAGATGACGGTGGCCCGGGCGGGGCCGAACCGCTCCGGCTGACGGCCGCCGGCGGACGTCGTAGCGTCGGCGCGACATATCCCGAGAAGGAGAGGTGGCGGCGGTGCTTCCGACGCGGGCATTGGGCAGCACGGGCATGGGGATCACCAAGGTCGGGTTCGGCGCGTGGGCCGTCGGAGGCGGACGGTGGAGCTTCGGGTGGGGTCCCCAGGACGACGCCGCGTCGATCGCCGCCATCCGTCACGCCGTCGAGCTCGGCGTCAACTGGATCGACACCGCCGCGGCCTACGGCCTCGGCCACAGCGAGGAGATCGTCGCCGCGGCGCTCGAGGGCTTCGCGCCCGCCGACCGGCCGTTCGTGTTCACGAAGTGCGGCAATGTGTCGGATCCCCGCGACCCGATGGCCCTGCCGCGCCGCCTCGGCGACCCGGCGAGCGTGCGCCGGGAGGTCGAGGCGAGCTTGCGCCGTCTGCGGGTCGAGCGCATCGACCTTCTCCAGATGCACTGGCCGGCGGAGGACGGAACCCCGCTCGAGGCGTACTGGGAGGTCTTCTGTGAGCTGCGCGAGGCAGGCGTCATCGCCGCGGCAGGGCTTTCCAACCACGGCGTCGCGCTCCTCGAGCAGGCCGAGGCGCTAGGTCACGTCGATTCGGTCCAGCCGCCGTACTCGCTCATCAAGCGGCGGGCCGGGGCGGATGTCATTCCCTGGTGCGCCGCGCACGGCGCCGGTGTCATCGTCTACAGCCCGATGCAGTCGGGGCTGCTCTCCGGCACCTTCAGCGCGGCGCGCGCCGCGGCGCTCGCCCCCGAGGACTGGCGTCGCAAGAGCCCGGACTTCTCCGGCGCCGAGCTGGAGAGGAATCTTGCCCTCGCCGAGGCGTTGGGGCCGATCGCCGCGCGCCACGGCACCTCCGTGGGGGCCGTCGCCGTGGCCTGGACGCTCGCGACGCCGGGGGTCTCCGGTGCCATCGTCGGGGCTCGCAGCCCATCCCAGGTCGACGGCTGGTCGGCGGCCGCGGACCTCACCCTTGACGGCGACGACCTCGCCGAGATCATCTCGGCGCTCGAGCGGACGGGCGCGGGAGAAGGCCCAACCCGGCCGTAGGGGGCGCGGCCTTCAGGCCCGCGCCGCCCCGCGGCCATGTGCCGCGAGGGCGGCGAGGAGGTGGGCCGTGCACGACGTCACGGCCTTGGCCGCCGGGATGTGCAGGCACTCGTCGGGGACGTGCGCGTTCGACCCGGGACCGAGCACGCCGGTCGTGAGGAACTGAGCCGCCGGGTAGCGGCGGGCGAGCGACGTCACGAACGGGATCGACCCGCCCAAGCCGAACGAGCGCGGCGCCTTGCCGAAACAATCGCGGGACGCGTCACCGATGGCCGTCGTGAGCCAGGTGGGGAGCTCGGGTGCGTCCCAGCCCGATGACGCCTGCTCGATGCGGACCGAGATTTCGGCACCCGAAGGGGGATCGCTCGTCAGTGCGGCCCGCAGCGCCTCCGCCACCGCGAGTGCGTCGGCGGTCGGCGGGGTCCGCAGGGAGAGCTTGAGCGTGCTCGACGGGCGCAGCACGTTGCCGGCGTCCTCGATCGCGGGGAAGCCCGCCGCCCCGGTGACCTCGAGCGCCGCCCGCCACGTCAGGCGGGCGAGCCGGCCGACCGCATCGTCGCCCTCGAGCTCGACACCTTCAAGGAGGGGGAACTGCCCCGCCGCTGCGTCCCCGAACTCGGCGGCGACCTCCTCGATCTCGTGCCACCGCCGCGGCGGGATCTCGACGTCGCATCCCGGCACGAGGACGCGGCCGTTGGTCGCGTCCTCGAGGCGGTCGAGCAGCTGGCGCATGACACGGAATGACGAGGGCACGACGCCCCCCGCCATTCCGCTGTGGATGCCCTCGGTCATCACCCTGACCTGCAGGATCGCGTTGATGGTGCCGCGCAGCGAGGTCGTGATCCACAGCCGGTCGTAGGTCGCGCAGCCCGAATCGAGGCTCACGACGAGCGCCAACGGGCCGATGCGCCCGGCGAGGGCGTCGAGGTAGGCCTCCAGGTCGGCGCTGCCGCTCTCCTCGGCCGCCTCGATGAGCACGAGGACGCGCCCGTGCGGTACGCCCGCCGCCTCGAGCGCCTCGAGGGCGCCGAGCGCCGCGAAGAGGGCGTAACCGTCGTCGCTGGATCCCCGGCCGTAGAGGAGGTCGCCGACCCGCACGGCCCTGAACGGCTCGAGACCTTCCCGCCATGCACCGAGGGGGGGCTGCTTGTCGAGGTGGCCGTAGACGAGCGCCGTTTCCGGGGGTCCCCCGGGCGTCGCGGCGACCTCGACGAGGACGCAGGGCGTGCGGCCCGGGAGCCGCACGACCTCGGCCGTGCACCCGGCGAGCTGCCGGCGCGCCGCCCAGGAGCGCAGGAGCTCCGCCGCCTGGTCGATCCGCCCGTGCGACGCCCATTCATGGTCGAAGTCGGGCGAGAGACAGGGGATCGCGACGAACTCGGACAGCGCCGCGAGCGCGTCGGACTCCCAGTGGTGCTCGACGAAGGGCGCGACGCCTGACAAATCGGCTTTGTTCAACGGGTTCCACCCTCCCAGGTGTGTCGCGCGATCCTCGTCGCGCGGTAGCGGTTACGGGCCCGACGCCGGCGGTTCCGGGCGCGACGGATTGCGGGCGTAAAGGCGGCGCGGCTCGGCGACCCGAAGCGGCACGCGGGAGCCGGCGAATCCACGTCGCCATTTGTAGCGCAGCACGGCCCCGGTCCTTCGGCGAGAATGGGCTCGTGGCCCCCCGCCCGCTCTCCGCGATTGTCCTTGCCGCCGGCGAGGGGACGCGGATGCGGTCTGCGACGCCGAAACCCCTGCACCGCCTGTGCGGTCGGCCGATGGTGCTCCACGTCCTCGACGCCCTGGCTGAGCTGCCGATCGGCAAGGTCGTCGTCGTCGTTGGATTCCGTTCCGTCGACGTGGTGAAGGCCGTGCAGGCCGAGGCACCCCCGGAACTGCCCATTGAGTTCGTCGAGCAGTCCCGGCCGCTCGGGACGGGCGATGCCGCCGCGGTCGCGCTCACCGGATTCGACGAGGGCGCCGACCTGGCCGACGGGGACCTCGTGATCCTGCCGGGTGACACGCCGTTGCTGCGCCCGTCGACGCTGGCCGAGCTCGTGCGGACCCACCGGGAGAGCGACGCCGCGGCGACCCTGCTCACCGCAAGGATCAGCGACCCGACCGGGTACGGGCGCGTCGTCCGCTCCAAGAGCGGGAACGTCGCCCGTGTCGTCGAGCAGACCGACGCGCGCGAGGGCGAGCTCGAGATCGACGAGGTCGCAACGTCGATCTACTGCTTCCGCCACGGTGTTCTCGCGCCCACGCTTCGCCGTCTGTCGCCCGCCAACGCGCAGGGTGAGTACTACCTCACCGACACGATCGCCGTGCTCGACGCCGCGGGTTACCGGGTCGCGACGTTCCTGGCCCCCGACCCCGCCGAGACGGCGGGGGTGAACGACCGCGCCCAGCTCGCCGCGGCGGAGAAGGTGCTGCGCGGGCGGTTGAACGACAGATGGATGCGGCTGGGCGTGACGATGGCCGACCCCGGCCGCACCTACCTCGACGCCGCCGTCGAACTCGCCGAGGAGGTCGTGTTACTGCCAGGCGTCATCCTGGAGGGCGCGACCTCGGTGGGCCCAGGCGCCGTGGTCGGGCCGGACTGCCACCTCGTCGACTGCACCGTCGGGCCCGGAGCGAGGGTCGCCCAGACGGTCGCGCACAATGCCACGATCGGTGAGGGGGCCGTGGTGGGGCCGTTCGCCTTCCTCGCCAGAGGGAGCCGCGTCGAGCCCCGTTCGACGACCGGGCCGTTCGCGCGCATCGAGTTTGACGACGATTCTCAGTAGGGTCCGATCGGGAAGGGGAGCAAGATGGAGCTCGTACCGCGGCGGCGCCTCGAGTTGTTCAGCGGGAGGTCGCACCCCGACCTCGCGCGGGAGATAGCCGACAACCTGGGCGTCGAGCTCGGCGAGGCGAACCTGCACGACTTCGCCGACGGGCAGATCCACTGCCGCTACGACGCCTCGATCCGCGGCTCGGACGTGTTCATCATCCAGCCCCACAGCCACCCGGTGAACGACTCGATCATGGAGCAGCTGATCATGATCGACGCCGCCAAGCGGGCCTCGGCGCACCGGATCACCGCGGTCTGCCCCTACTACGGCTACTCCCGCCAGGACCGCAAGTCGACGGGTCGCGAGCCGATCACCGCCAAGCTCATCGCGGACTTGCTGACCGCCGCCGGGGCGGACCGCGTCGTCAGCGTCGACCTGCACTCGGGCCAGATCCAGGGCTTCTTCAACTTCCCCGTCGACCACCTCACCGCGCTGCCGGTGCTGTGCAGCTACCTCGCCGAGCAGGACCCGCGCAAGCTCGCCATCGTGTCGCCTGACGCCGGCCGGGTGAAGGTCGCCGAGCGGTTCAGCCAGCAGCTCGGCGCCGACCTCGCCTTCGTGCACAAACGGCATCTGACGAGCAAGGCGAACAGCGTCGAGGCCCGTGAGGTGATCGGCATCGTGAAGGGCCGGGTCTGCGTGATCATCGACGACCTCATCGACACGGGCGGGACCATCCTCGGTGCCGCCGAGCGCCTGAGGGATGCGGGCGCGACCGACGTCTGGGCGATGGCGACCCACGCCGTGCTCTCCGATCCGGCCCTCGAGCGGCTGAGCGGCGACACGATCAGCCGGGTCATCGTGACGAACACGCTTCCTCTGCCCAAGGAGCGCCTGATCGACAAGATCCAGGTGCTCTCTGTGGCGCCGTTGATCGCGGCGGCGATCGACGCGGTCTTCGAGGACACGTCCGTCTCCGGCATCTTCGGAGGAAACAACCTGTCCTGAGCCGGTCGCCATGGGACCGCGGGCCGGGTCCACCCGGAGACGCCGGCGCTGCTTCCCGCGGGCCCTTGCACAGGGCAACGGCGAGCCAGCTGCGCCAGCGAGTCGCACGGATAGCCAAGTACCCCTGGGGCCACACCCAGGTGGCCAGGTTGCTGGGTTGAGCCGGCCGCCTGACAGGTGAAACGCCCGAGCGGCCCACGCTGACTCATGCAGGGCCGCAAGAAGTGTTGCGCTGGAGCTGAATCAACTGGCACACGACAACTTGAGAGGTAGTGATCTGCCGCCCGGACAACGAAGGAGCTGAACGTCCTCATCCTGTGAGACGCCGGCAGGCGCGGTCCCCGCAAGGCGCAACGAGCTCCCGACGGTCAGGGCAGGAGCTCGCGCGTTTGGGTCGATGAGTACGCCAGGACCAAGTACCAGAGGAAGCGACAGGCGCTTTTGTGGACCCGCAGATCGGACCGGCTACCGCCAGTTCCGGGCCAGGTCCTGGTCGCCTAGACTCCGGAACGGAAAGTGCCGTGTCGTGCCGCCTTCGGCGGTCTGGCGCAGATGCGGCCGCGGTCGACCGGCTCGAGCCCCGAGGAGCGCGTCAACATGGATGAGATCTCTCTCGTCGCAGAACCCCGCAATGACAAGGGTTCGCCCGCGACTCGTCGCCTCCGGGTCGGTGGCCGGGTGCCGGGTGTCGTCTACGGTCACGGCGTCAAGCCGATTCCCGTGAGCGTGGACGAGCGGGCGCTGCACGGCGCGCTGTCGACCGACGCCGGCGCGAACGCGCTCATCGACCTCACGGTCGGCAAGACGCACCACCTCGCACTGGCCCGCGAGCTCCAGCGCCACCCGGTTCGCCAGACGGTGGCGCACGTCGATTTCATCGTCGTGCGCCGAGACGAGATCGTGGCCGCCGAGGTTCCTGTCACCCTCGTCGGTGAGGCGGTCGCCGTGAGCCGCGCCGGGGGCACGGTCGAACAGTTGCTGCTCAGCGTGGACGTGCACGCCAAGCCGGCCGACATCCCGCGGTCGTTCGAGGTCGACATCAGCGATCTCGACATCGGCGAGCCGATCCGGCTCTCTTCGGTCGTGATCCCGCCAGGTGTGACGCTGGACCTCGATCCGGAGTCACCGGTCGTCGTCGGGCACGCCGCCCGCGTCGAGGTCGTCGAGGAGCCCGTCGAGGAAGAGGGCGCCCCCGCCCCGGCTGAGCCCGGAGCCGAAGCCCCGACCGACGAAGCCGCCGGGAGCTGACGACGACGCTCCTCGGTCGGCGCGCCGCGCGGCGAGGACCGGCGCGACGGCCGACCTCCTCGCGGTCGGACTGGGCAACCCCGGAAGCGAGTACGCACACACCCGCCACAACGTCGGCGCCGACGCGGTCGCCCTGATCGCGCAGCGCCACGGCGTCGTCCTGCGGGCCGAGCGCGGGACCTCGGCCCGGGCCGCCGAGGTCGTCACGGACGGGCGCCGCCTCGCGCTGGCGATCCCGGTCACCTACATGAACGATTCCGGCATCGCGCTGGCGGGGCTCACCCGCCGGTTCTCGATCGCCGACCCGGCGTCGCTCGTCGTCGTCCATGACGAACTCGACCTCCCAGTCGGGCTCGTGCGGGTCAAGCGCGGCGGCGGGACGGCGGGCCACAACGGTCTCAAGTCGGCCGAGCAGCACCTCGGGTCCCTCGAATTCGTCCGCGTCCGGATCGGCATCGGCAAGCCCCCCGGGCGCATGCCCGGTGCCGACTACGTTCTGCGCCGGCCCTCGGCCGCCGAGTCCGAGCTCCTCGGCGCCGCCGTCGAGCGCGCCGCCGAGGCGGTGGAGCTCATCTTCTCCTCGGGGCTCGAGGTGGCGATGGGCGTGGTGAACGCCGGGGGATGACCGCACCGCTATCGCCGCTAGTCGGCGCGCTGCGCGCCGAGCCGGCGTTCGCCGAACTGCTCTCGGTGGGGGACTCGGCTGTCGCAGTGGCCGATCCCGCCCGCGCCTACCTGCTCGCCGGTCTCGCTTCGTTCAGCTCGGCACCGGTCCTGCTCGTCGCGACACCGACCGCTGTCGAGGCCGATCGCATCGCGCACGATCTCGCCGCCTTCTGCGACCCGGGCAGAGTCGCCGTGCTACCCGCCTGGGAGACCCTGCCGTTCGAGCGGATATCGCCCGCGGCGGAGACCATGGGGGGTCGTCTGCGGACGATCTGGCGGATCGACCGGGCGCACCGCGGCGATTCGACCGGCCGCGGGGAGGCGCCGGGGGCGCTCCTCGTCGTGGCGTCCGTCCGCGCGCTGCTGCAGCGGCTCGCCCCGACGATCAGCGACGCGGCGCCGGTCGTCATCCGCCGGGGCGGCGAGATCGACCCCGTCGGGCTCGTCGCCGATCTCGTCGCGGCCGGCTACCGGCGGGAGTACCAGGTCGAGCACCGCGGCGAGTTGGCGGTGCGCGGCGGGATCGTCGACCTGTTCCCCTCGACAGCAGACAACGGAGTGCGCGTCGACTGCCTTGGCGACTCGGTCGAACGGCTCACCGTCTTCGATGTCGTCGACCAGCGCAGCGTGCGCGACCTCGACGAGGTCGAGGTCTTCGGCTGCCGGGAGCTCCGACTCTCCGAGGCGCGCCGGGCCGCCGCCGCCGGGCTCGCCCGGACCGCACCGTTCGCCCGGGAGCAGTTCGCGCGGATCGCCGAGGGGGAGGTCTTCGACGGCCTCGAGTCCTTCCTGCCGTGGCTCGACGCCGACGTACGCCTCGTCACCGACCAGTTGGGCCCGGCCGACCGCATCGTGCTCGTCGACCCTCGGCGCATGCGTGACCGCGCCGTCGAGATCATCGACGAGGAGTCGGCGCTGGCGGCGTCGCTCGCCGAGACCTGGCGCTCCGCCGGATCGCCGGCCGAGTTCGGCCGGGCGGACTCCCCGGCGCTGCACGCCGGTTTCGACCGGCTGTTGGCCACGACCCCGGCGCGTGTCACCTCGCTGCTCGCGACCGCCGAGGGGCCGGGCACCGAGACGATCGTGGTCGGGGGTTGGCCCCAGGCGCTGGGCGATGTGACGCCACTCGCCCGCCGCATCGGCGAGCTCTCCCGCTCCGGAGTCGTCGTCGTCGCCGCCGAGGGGGCCGGGAGCGCCGCCAGGATCTCCGATGTCCTTGACGAAGCCGGTGTCACGGTTGACCGGCTCTTCGAGACGCCCCTCGGCGACGAGGGGCACGCCCGCGCGCTGCGCCACCCCGGGACCCACGTCGTCGTGGCGTCTCTCGACCGGGGCTTCGTGCTCCAGGCCCCGCACGTCGCGGTGCTCGCCGAGAGCGACCTCACGGGTCGGCACCGCCCGCACCGCGTGCCCCGGCCCCGCGCCCGTCCCGTCGAGGGCTTCTTCGACGACCTCGTCGTCGGCAGCTACGTCGTCCACCACGTCCACGGCGTCGCCCGTTACGGCGGCATGGTGCGCCGCGGCATCGCCGGCACCGAACGCGACTACCTCCTGCTCGAGTACCGGGGCGGCGACCGGCTCTACGTGCCCTCGGACCAGATCGACACGATCACGCCGTACACGGGAGGAGAGCACCCCTCGCTCAACCGGCTGAACGGCAGCGAATGGCAGCGCAGCCGGGCCCGCGTCCGCCAGGCGGTGCGGGCGGTCGCACAGGAGCTCGTCGTGCTGTACCGCCGTCGACTCGCCTCGCCGGGCCACGCCTTCGCCCCCGACTCGCCCTGGCAGGCCGAGCTCGAGCAGTCCTTCCCCTACCCCGAGACGGCCGACCAGCTGCGGGCCGTGGCGGACGTGAAGGCGGACATGGAGCGCCCCGTCCCGATGGACCGTCTGGTCTGCGGCGACGTCGGGTTCGGCAAGACCGAGGTCGCCGTGCGCGCGGCTTTCAAGGCCGTCCAGGACGGGATGCAGGTCGCGGTGCTCGTGCCGACGACGATCCTCGCCCGCCAGCACTACGAGACGATCGCCGACCGCTTCGCGCCCTACCCGGTGCGGGTCGAGATGCTCTCGCGCTTCCTCACGGCGGCCGAGGCCGCGGCCGTCGTCCGTGGCCTCGCCGACGGCTCGGTCGACCTGGTCGTCGGGACCCACCGGCTGCTGGCCGACGACGTGCGGTTCCGCCAGCTCGGCCTGCTGGTCGTCGACGAGGAGCAGCGCTTCGGGGTGAACCAGAAAGAGGCGATCAAGAAGCTGGCGATCGGCGTCGACGTGCTGACGCTCACGGCGAACCCGATCCCGCGCACCCTCGAGATGGGCCTCACCGGGATCCGCGACCTCTCGGTCATCGACACGCCCCCGGCTGAACGCCAGCCGATCCTCACCTACGTCGGCGAGGAGGACGACCGGGCCGTCTCCGAGGCGATCCGCCGGGAGCTTCTGCGGGAGGGTCAGGTCTTTTTCGTGCACAACCGCGTCGAGGGGATCGAGGCCGTCGCGGCGCGCGTCGCCGCGCTCGCGCCCGAGGCACGCATCGCGATCGCCCACGGCCAGATGGACGAGGGCAGCCTCGAGCGGACCGTCGTCGACTTCACCGAGGGCCGTTACGACGTGCTCGTGTGCACGACGATCATCGAATCCGGGATCGACATGCCGGCCGTGAACACCCTCGTCGTCGACCGTGCCGACCTGCTCGGTCTCGGGCAGCTGCACCAGCTGCGCGGGCGGGTCGGCCGCTCGTCGTCGCGGGCCTACGCCTACCTGTTCCATCCCGCCGACCGCGTGCTCAGCGAGCAGGCCTACGAGCGGCTCCGCACGATCGGCGAGCACACCGAGCTCGGCTCCGGCTTCAAGATCGCGATGCGCGACCTCGAGATCCGCGGCGCGGGGAGCCTGCTGGGCACCGACCAGTCCGGGCACATCGCGGCGGTCGGCTACGACCTCTACGTCCGCATGGTCGCCGAGGCTGTCGCCGAGCTGAAGGGCGAGGAGGCCCCTCCCCCCGTGGAGGTCCGCCTCGACGTGCCGCTCGACGCCCACCTGCCGGCGAGCTACGTCACCCGGGAGGACCTCCGCCTCGAGGCCTACCGCCGGCTCGCTGCCGTGCGGGACCAGGCCGAGGTGGACGACATCGGCGACGAGTGGCTCGACCGCTACGGCCCGCTGCCGCCCCAGGCGGCGGCGCTCCTCGAGATCGCGCGCCTGCGCGCCGAGTGCGTGCGGATCGGCGCGACCGAGGTGACCGTCGTCGCCGCGCGGCCCGGCTCCGTCGGCCCGGGACGCCCCGGCGAGGCCGTCGCCCGCGTCTCGCCCCTCCGCCTGCCCGCCTCGGGACGTGTCCGGCTTGCGCGGCTCGCGCCCCGGGCGATCCTGAAAGAGGACCCCCCGCAGCTCGTCGTGCCGCTGGCTGCGGGCTCGAGGCTCGCCACCGACCTCGTGGCGCTCCTCGGGGCGCTCGCGCCGGTGGGGGCACCGGCGCCGCAGCGGGCGTGATCCGGTTGGCTTACCCCCCGGGCGGCCCGTACGATCGACAAAGCGTGCGCAGGATCTCCGTTCTCCTCTGTCTGGCCCTTGTCGCGGCCCTGGCGCTCGGCGCCTGCAACGCTCAGTTCACGCCCGACGCGGCCCGGGTGGGCGGGGTCGCCGTTTCGCAGTCGACGCTCGACGCCGCGCTCGACTCGGTGGCGGGCGACCCCGGTTTCCGTTGTCTCATCGGGACGTCCGGGGTCGTCGGCGTCGCCCCGGGAACCTACGACGCCAGCTTCGCGGCCGGCGTGCTCACGCGGCTCATCCAGGCCGACGCCATCCACGACATGGCGGGCCGCCTCGGGCTTCCGGATGGGCGGTTCGCAGCCAAGCTGGCGCGCAACCAGATCGAGCAGGAAATGCAGCGCGAGCTCGCCTCGAAGTGCAGATTCGGGGCGGCGAAGGTGTTCTCGGGTCTTGTCGCCGCCTATCGCGCCGCCCTCGTCCAGTACCAGTCCGGCGAAGATCACGCTCGCCGCCCACGTCGAAGGTGTCCGGCTGACGGCGGCGGGTGTCACCGCCTACGAGCGGAACCACCGCGGCTCAGCGATCCTCGACTGCGCCTGGGTGATCGTCGTCGCGTCACGGGCCAAGGCGGCGCAGCTCGCGATCGCGGTCAGCGGCGGGGTCAGCTTCGCCAAGGTGGCCCGGCTGAACTCGCTCGACGCCTCGACGGCGGAGCGTGGCGGCTACCTCGGCTGCATCCCGCCGGCGACCCTCATTCAGCCACTCCGTGAGTCCGTCGCCCACCTGGCCCTGGGCAAGCTCTCCAGTCCGGTTCCATTCGGGAAGTACTGGTTGCTCCTCGAGGTCACCCGCCGCCCGGTCGCGCCGCTTCTCGACGTGGCGCTCGGCGTCGTCTCGGCCGGCTTGTCGGCGGCGGAAGAACAGGCGGCCGCGAACATCGGGCGCGCCCAAGTCTCGGTCGACCCGGCCTACGGCACCTGGGTGAATGTCAGCGGCACCTGGGAGGTGCGTCCGCCGAGCGGCCCGCCCGTCGATCTCGTGCCGAACCCGTCGGCGGTCGGTGCGGGCCTCACCAGCGGAGGCTAGGTGACCGGGGCGGCGGAGCCCGGCCCGGCCGGCCGGACCCGGCCGGCGGTCACCGTCGTCGGGCTCGGCCCGGCGGGGCCCGAGTTCCTGACCGCGGCGGCGACTGCCGCCCTGGCGGCGATCCCGGTCTGGTACGTGCGGACTGCCCGCCACCCGGCGGCCGAGCCGCTCGTCGCCGCCGGGGCGATCGCCCTCGACCACCACTACGAGACGGCGGCCACCTTTGCCGAGACCTATGCGGGCATCGTCGAGGAGGTCGTCGCCGCGGCGACGGCACACGGGCGCGTCGGCTACGCCGTCCCCGGCTCGCCGTGGGTGCTGGAGGCGACGGTGCGGGCGCTCCTCGCCGACGAGCGCGTCGCCGTCGAGGTCGTGGAGGGGATGTCGTTTCTGGACCTCGCCTGGCGCCGTCTCGGCATCGATCCCGTCGAGTCCCGGGTTCGGCTCGTCGACGGCGAGCGCTTCGCAATCGACGCCGCCCGGGACACCGGGCCGCTGCTGGTCGCCCACGTCTGGTCGCCGTCGATCCTTTCCTCGATCAAGCTCGCGCTGTCCCCGATGCCGGCGAGGGCCGTCGTCCTCCAACGGCTCGGCTGCCCGGCTGAGCACGTCGAGGAAATCGAGTTCCGCACGATCGACCGCGTCGTCGCGGACCACCTCACCTGCCTGTACCTGCCCGAGGTGGCCGAACCGGTCGGCATCGAGCTCGCCCGGCTCGAATCCGTCGTCGCGCGCCTGCGCGACGAGTGCCCCTGGGACGCCGAGCAGACCCACCGCTCGCTCGTGCGGCATCTCGTCGAGGAGTGCTACGAGGCGGTCGAGGCGATCGAGGAACTCGGCGAGCCGCCGGACGTCGCCGCCTCGGCACACCTCGAGGAGGAGCTCGGCGACGTCCTGTGCCAGGTCGTGTTCCACGCCGAAATCGCCCGCCGCGAGGGGTTGTTCACGCTCGGCGACGTGGCGGCGACCGTCCACGACAAGCTCGTCGCCCGGCACCCGCACGTCTTCGCCGCCGTCGAGGGCGTGAACTCGGTCGACGCGGTGCTCACCCAGTGGGAGGAGCTGAAGCGGCGGGAGAAGGGGCGGGAGAGCGTGATGGACGGGATCCCGCCGGGACTGCCCTCCCTGCTGCTCGTCAACAAGCTCGAGCGCAAGGCGGCCGGGGTGGGGCTCGGCTGGGGGGCGACCGGCGAGAGCAACGGGACGATCGACCGCCTCGTCGGCGAACTCGACGACGCCGAGGCGTTCGGCGAGCTCTTCTTCGGGATCGCGCGCCTTGCGGCGGACCGGGGGATCGACACCGAGGAGGCGCTGCGGGGTGCGGCGGCACGTTTCCGTGCCCGGTTCGCGGCGGCCGAGCGGCTCGCCGCCGCCGCCGGCACGACGCTCGCCGCGGCCGACGAGCCGGCGCGCCGCGCCTACTGGCAGGCGGCCGGCGTCGCCTGAGGGGCCCACCCGGCCGTCCGCTCTCCACTTTGGTAGCCTTTGAGCACATCTGTCACTTGGCTACCAGTCCGATCAGGAGAGACAGACCCGTGGGCGCAATCGCCGAACTCGACGCCAGAGAGGTCCTCGACTCCCGTGGCAACCCGACGGTCGAGGTCACCTGCCTTCTCGAGACCGGGGCCGAGGGTCGGGCGATCGTCCCGTCGGGCGCCTCGACCGGTGAGTTCGAGGCGACCGAGCTGCGCGACGGCGGCGCCCGCTACGGCGGCAAAGGCGTGCTCGACGCCGTCGGCAACGTCCGGGGCGAGATCGCCGAGGTGCTCGAGGGGTTCGACTCGTACGACCAGCGGGTCATCGACCTCGCCCTCGTCGACCTCGACGGGACGCCGACGAAGTCGCGGCTGGGCGCCAACGCCATCCTCGGCGTGTCGCTCGCCGTCGCCCGGGCCTCGGCCGACGAGCTCGACCTGCCGCTCTACCGCTACCTCGGCGGGGTGGACGCCCACGTCCTCCCGGTGCCGATGATGAACGTGCTGAACGGGGGCGTGCACGCCGACAACAACGTCGATTTCCAGGAGTTCATGATCGTGCCGCACGGCGCCGCCTCCTACGCCGAGGGACTGCGCTGGGGCGTCGAGACCTACCACGCCCTGAAAAGTGTCCTGCACGACGCCGGTCTCGGCGGCGGCGTCGGCGACGAGGGCGGGTTCGCGCCGAACCTGGGCTCGAACGAGGAGGCGCTCACGATGGTCTTGGCGGCGATCGAGAAGGCGGGCCGCGTCCCCGGCGACGAGATCGCCGTCGCCCTCGACCCTGCCGCCTCCGAGTTCTACGCCGACGGCTCCTACGTGCTGGCCGGCGAGGGCCGCACGCTCGCGCCCGACGAGTTCGTCGCCTACTGGGCCCGGATCTGCGAACGGTACCCGGTCGTCTCGCTCGAGGACGCGATGGCCGAGGAGGACTGGGCCGGGTGGGCCGCGCTCACGGAGGCGTGCGGCGCGCGCGTCCAGCTCGTCGGGGACGACCTTTTCGTGACGAGCGTCGAGCGTGTCGAGCGCGGCATCCGCGAGCACATCGCCAACGCCGTCCTTGTCAAGCTGAACCAGATCGGCACGCTCACCGAGACGCTGGCGACGATGCGGCTGGCGCGCGACGCCGGCTACCGGTGCGTCGTCTCGCACCGCTCCGGCGAGACGGAGGACACGACGATCGCCGATCTCGCCGTGGCGACGAACTGCGGCCAGATCAAGACCGGCGCCCCGGCGAGGTCCGACCGGGTCGCCAAGTACAACCAGCTGCTGCGGATCGAGCACGAGCTCGGCGAGGCCGCCGAGTGGCTGGGGGCCCGAGCCTTCGCGCACCCCTTCGGAGCTACGACGCCATGAAGTCGTTGTGGCGCGCCCGGGCCGCCCTCGCCGCAGCCGTCGTCGTTGCGATCGTGGTCGTCGCGACGGGCCTCCCGGTGGGAACGATCGTCCGCCAGCGCCAGGCGCTCGCCACGGTGAGCCGCCAGCTCGCGGCCGTCGAGGCGCACAACGCCGCCGTCCGCCGCGAGATCACGAGTCTGCAACAGCCCGCCACGATCGAGGCGATCGCCCGCGAGGACTACGGGTTGGTCCGGCCCGGCCAGCGTTCCTATGTCATCCTGCCGGGCAAGGGAACGCACACCGTCGGCGCGGGCAATCTCGGCGCGCAGCGGATCCCCTCCGGCGACGTCGTGCCGGCGGGCGTCTCGGCGCTCGCTCCACCGGCGGCGGCCGCCACCGGATCGCGCCCGGCGGGCCTGTGGCGCCGGACGTTGAACGAGCTCGAGTTCTGGCGCTGGGCCCTCTGAGCGTCACCGCTCACCGCCGCTAGTCCCCGCCGCGGGCGCAGGTTCGCGCGGTCGCTCCCCGAGCCCTGGGTTGCGCGCTAGAGGCCGAGCAGCGCCGAACAGGCGGGCCAGGGGTTCCAGCCGTCGCGCTTGTAGAGGAGGTAGGCGGCCGCGTCCTGGACCCCGGGCGGTGCGTCGCTCGGCAGGCCGGTCTCGCCGAGCCCGAGCCACGTCTGGAGGGCGAACTGGTAGGCGCCGTAGTAGCCGTTCCCGGTGTTCGTCTGGTAGTTCCCGCCGGACTCGCAGTTGCGCAGTTCGGCGAAGTCCTGGCTGAGCGAGCCTGGCGGGATCGGCGACTTTCCAAGCCCCTGTGTCCCCGACAGTGACGGCGGGCCCGTCTGGTTCCCGCCTCCCTGCCCGGTGGCCTGTTGCTTGGCTTGGGCGGCCTGCTGGGCGGCGAGCTGCGCGGCGACGAGCCGGGCGAGCCTGCCCTGCACGGAGTCGTACAGCTGCTGTTCGCGTCGCAGCGTGCCAACGACCTGGATCCGCGCCGTGGTCGTGCGGGCGAGCGCCGCCTTCGCCACCGCGGCGTCGTGCGTCTCGACGGCGAGCGACGAGTGCAGGCGCGCCGCTTCGTTCTGGTAGCTCGCGATCGCCGAACCGAGCTTGCCCTCGGCGTAGCGGAGGTAGGTCTGCTCGACGGTCGCCTCGTTGGGCTTGCCGACGAGGAGGCTCCCGAGGTCCGTCGTCGTCCCGGCGTTGACGTAGGCCCCGATCGCGGCCAGGGTCATGGCGGTGCGGTCCCGGCCGAGGTGCCGCTCGATGCGCGACACGCCGACGGAGGTGACCTTGGCGGCGGCGCTGGCCCGCGTGTAGTCGGCCCTCGCTGTCAGGTACTGCTCGCCGAGCGAGTCGAGCTGGCTGTTGTCCCGGGCGAGCGTGGCGGCGATGGCGCTCGCCTGCGCCTCGAGGCTCCCCGTGGACGGCGTCCCGGCCCCGGCCGGAAGCGCGGTGGCGACGAGGATCGCCATCACGGGGCCGACGACCGCCCCCCGCGCCCGTCCCGTCATGCGGGCCCGGGCCGGTCGGGGAACGAGCCGCAGCCCCCGCTCGCGCGGTCGGCACCTCCGGCGTCGTGGGGCACACCGCGACGTTAGCCAAGGACCGTCTGGCGGCGTCGAGTCGCCGCGCCGCGGCCTCGCCGCCGGGAGGGACTGGGCCACTGGGGCGCCTCTAAGCTGCGGCGATGAGCACGATCGCCGTCGTCGTCGCCGTCGAGGGGTCGGGTGGCGCGAGCCCCGGGCCGCTCGGCCGGGTCGCGGCCTCCGCTGTCGCGGCGGGTCTGGGCGAGGTCGTCGTGGTGCTGGGCCCGGCGGCGTCGCTGAGCCATCTGCCGGCGGAGGTGACGGTGCTCGTCGATCGCGCCGACACACCGAGCGAGGCCGCAGCCCTGCGGGCGGCGGTCGACTACGCGCAGCGCTCGGGCGCCGACGCCCTCCTCGTGGCGCTCGGCGAGGCGCTGGCCGCGGGGGGCGCGGGGGCCGACCCGGCGAGCTGGCGCCGCATCGCGGAGGCGCCGGCAGGAGAGATCGTCGTCGGCACCGTGGGGGGGCGGCCGGCGGGCCTCGTCCGGCTGGCGGCGGCGGTGTGGCCGCTGCTCCCCCTCGAGGGCCGGTTCGACCGGATGCTCTCGGCTCAGACCGCCCGCGTCACCACCTGTCCGCTCGACTTCCCCGGCGGTTCGCCGTCGCCGCCGCCCGCGCAGTCCGGCGCAGCCGGCGCGGCTGACCGGGGTCCGGGCGCCGGGGAGGCGTCGGCCGCCGATCTCGCCGCCGTGACGGAGTTGCTGGGTCGCCCGCCCGCCGGGGGTTTCCGGGTCGTCGTGCGGGATGCGGCCGGCGCCCCCGTCGTCATCGCCAACGCGCCGTTCCTCGACGACGGCACACCGATGCCGACCACCTACTGGCTCGTCGGCCGGGCCGAACGGGAGCTCGTCGGCCGGCTCGAAGCGGACGGTGGCGTCCGCCGGGCCGAGCGCGCCGTCGACCCGGCCGTGCTCGCCGCGGCACACGCCCGCTACGCCGCGGCGCGCGACGCGCTGATTCCGGCCGGGCACCGCGGCCCGCGCCCGACAGGCGGGGTCGGCGGCACCCGGACGGGCGTGAAGTGTCTCCACGCCCACCTCGCCTGGTACCTCGCGGGCGGCGGGGACCCCGTCGGCCGCTGGGTCGTCGACGAGCTCGGCGGGCGACTCGCCGGCGCCGTCGCCGCGGTCGACTGCGGGACGAACTCGACCCGCCTGCTCGTGATGGCCGCCGACGGCACGACGCTCGAGCGCCGGATGATCGTCACGCGCCTCGGCGAGGGCGTCGACCGCACGGGCGAGCTCGCCTCGGCCGGCATCGAGCGCACGCTCGCCGCCTTGGCCGAGTACCGCGAGCTCATCGACGCACACGGCGTCGTGCGTGTCCGGGCGGCGGCGACCTCGGCGGCGCGGGACGCCGGCAACTCGGCGGTGTTCTTCGACGCCGCGACGACGGTGCTGGGCGTGCGGCCCGAGCTCATCGCCGGCGAGGCCGAGGGGCGTCTTTCCTACAAGGGAGCGACGGCCGAGCTCGCCGCCGCCGAGGGTCCGTTCCTCGTCGTCGACCTCGGCGGCGGTTCGACCGAGCTCGTCGCCGGGAGTGCGACGGGCAACGGCGCGCCGGGGGCGGTCGTGTCGCTCGACGTCGGCTGTGTGCGGGTGACGGAGCGCTTCCTGGCGAGCGACCCGCCGGGCGCCGCCGAGTTGGCGGCCGCCCGCAGTTTCGTCGGCGGGGTGGTTGACGCCGCGCTCACGCGCCTTCCAGCCCTCGGCGTGCCGCGCCGGATGGTCGGTGTCGCCGGCACGATCTCGACGCTCGCCGCCCTCGAGATCGGCCTCGACCACTACGACTCCGACCGGGTCCACCTCGTCGAGCTCTCGCTGGCCGCGGTCGAGGCGTGGCTCGGCAGGCTGGCGGCGGAGAGCGCGGCGCAGCGCCGGGAACGGCCCGCCATCGAGCCGGGGAGGGCGGACGTCATCGTCGGTGGTCTCGCCGTCCTGGCCGAGCTGATGACCCGTCTCAGCCACGAGAGCCTCGTCCACTCCGAGCGCGACATCCTCGACGGGATCGCCGCCGAACTGCGCGGGGTCTAGATATCCCACGGCCCGAAGATGTCAAGCGGCCTCGGTGAGTTGGCTCTCTGCGCGGTGGCCCCAGGCGGTGTGCTCGTCGTAGAAACTGCCGTTGACGAGACAGCCGTGGAGGATGCCGACGAGCCGGTTGCCGAGGGCCCTCAGCGCCGCATGGTGGGTGTCGCCGGCTTTCCGGTGGGCGTCGTAGAAGGCGCGGGCCCCCGGCGACGCGGTGAGGCTCGCAAAGGCCCACAGGTAGATCGCGTCGGCGAGGCGCATGTTGCGGGCGTAGCGGGCGAGCACGACGCGCTTGGTGCCCGACGCGCGGGTGATCGGCGACGTGCCGGCGTAGTTCTTGCGAGACTTGGCACTGGCGTAACGGTCCGGGTCATCCCCGAACTCGCCGAGCACCCGGGCGCCGAGGATGGTCCCCAGTCCTGGTAGGGAACGGACCACCCCGGCGGCCGGGTGCAGCTCAAAACCCGCTTCCAGCTGGCGCGCGAGCTTCGTGATCTCGGCGTTCATCGTCGAGATCACCGCCACCGAGGCCTGGACCGAGGCACCCATCGCGCTCGCCACCAGGGCGGAGCCCTCGAGCTGGGGGGCGCGCAGTGCCGCCTGGATCTCTCGGGCTCGCTCGTCGATCCGGCGCTGCCGCCCGCCACGGCGCAGTGCCGAGGCGATTCTTGCGAGCGAAAGCGCCGCACCGAGGCTCGGGGTCGGCGCGACTACCAGCACCTCGGTGGCGTCAGCGCTCGCCAGGTCGTCAAAGGCCACGAGCGCCGCCGGGTAGAACTCCCGCAGCGTCGAGCGCAGCGCGTTGGCCTGCCGGCCTCTCGACCAGATCATCGACTGGTGGGCTCGGGCGAGGACCTTCACCGCCGCGACGACCTCGGAGTCACCGGCGACGGGGCGGTGGTTGTGCCGGTCGGTGCGGACCATGTCGGCCAGCACCTTGGCGTCGCCGGGATCGGACTTCGCGCCCGAGCTCGCGTGGCGGTCCCGATAGCGCGAGGTCGACAGCGGGTTCACGGCGAACACGAGGTAGCCCGCGGCCACGAGCGCCGCGACGAACAGGCCCCGGTCGGTCTCGATCCCGACGATCACCTCGCGCGGCTCTTCGACATGCGCACCGACGAGCTCGTGGAAACGGGCGATCCCCTCGACGCCCTCGGGCAGCCGGCCTCCCCCGAGGCGCCTACCCTCTGCGTCCTCGACGTGCACGTCGTGGTGGGCCTCGGCCCAGTCCACTCCGACAAAGATCATCTGCGTCCTCCCCTCGATGGCACCAGCGTCGAGCCCGAGGGCTCCAGCAGCTTCCTAATGGTTCAGTGCTCGAGGCACGACATCCCACCAGCCGTCGAAGGAGACCTCACCGACCGACCGGGGCACGATCTAGTCCTAGGGCTCGAGGCCCTGGCACCGGCAGTGCTCACCGGTCGGTGGCTCGGTTGACCAGCCTCGTCCGTTGATCAGGCGAGGTGGTCGATCCCCATTAGGCCCCCCGGCCGGCCTCCCCGTGGGGAGGGGCCGCCGGGCGGTGACCGAGCACGAGGGCGGCCATGCGGGCGACGAAGTCATCGATGTCCCCGTGCCTCGTCTGCGCGTAGGCGCGACCCTGCCCGGCGAGCACCGCCCCGAGGGGGGTGCGCACGAGGACGCGCACGGCGTCGAACAACTCCCCGATGTTCCGGTACCACAGGCCCCCGTTGGCTGCGGCGACATGCGCCTTGGCGGCCGACCCGTCGGGTACGAGGGCGGGGACGCCGAGCAGCATCGACTCGATGGCCATCGTGCCGACCGGACCGGGGGGCCGGACGTCGACCGTCGCCCGGGCGCGGGCGACGAGCCGGGCGAAGTTCACCCCGCTCGGGTTCACCGGCAGGACGGCGGTGTTGTGGTCGTCACAGATCCGCCACGTCTCACCGTCGACCTCGGCGACCGAGAGGCCGTCGAGGATCGCCGGGAGCATCTCGGCGTTCACCGAGCGTTCGAGGCGCGGTCCCGCCGCCGGGAAGCGCCTGATCAGAAGCACGTACTCGCCGAAGGCGGCGACACCGACGAGCGGATCCGCCGTGGCGTGGCGGTTCACGCCGATCGCCAGGTCAATGGGCACGATGTCGCCTTCCCGTCCGGGTGCGAGCCCGACGAGGGTCGCGCGCTCGTCGGGGTGGATCGTGCCGATCCGGTCGGCGTGCTCGACGAGCCGCAGGATCTCGGCCGGCACCGGCCGCCCGGCGTCGAGGAAAGGGATCACGAGGACCGGGGGCCGGCTCCCGTCGCCGGGCCGGCCGAGCGCCGAGACGTCCCACGGCTGGTCGACCCCGGCCAGCACGACGGCGTCGGGGGCGATCTCTTTCAGCGTGCCCAGGACCGCGGGCGCCTCCCCGCCGTACCGGTGCAGGAGTTCGGCCGCGGCGGGCGGTGGGCCAGAAGCGTCGGCATGTCCGTTCAGCGCGGCGCGCAGCAGCGCCGAGCGGCGCGGGTTCGCCCCGCGAACGGCGGCGGGGTGGATCTCGAAGACGCTTTCGCGGTGGGTCGCGCCAGCGTTCTCCACGAGATGGACGACCGCGACGTCGGCGTGGCGGGCGAGCGCCCCGGCGACGAGTCGTGTCGCGGCGGCCGCCTCATTGGCGGCCTGGCCCCAGTGGCGCGTCACGATCGCGACGACAGGCAGGGGGGCTCGCGACGACACGGCCGGGGAGTTGGTCACCTCGGTCTAGCGGTCTACTTCGCGGGTGTCGAGCCGGTGTTCGACGTGGCGGGCGAGTTCGATGAGGTCCTCCCGGACCGCACCGAGCAGCGCCCGCTGGTCGGCGTAGTTGAGGTTGTCGACGCGGTAGGCGATGGCATCGATCGACCGGGCGAGATGCGAGCGGAACATCTGCTCCTCGGCGAAGTAGTGGCTCATCGCGCCGTTGACGATCCGGCTGAGCAACCGCTGGACGATCGCCTTCGGTCCCCAGCCGATCCCCTTACACGAACGCGAGTCCGCCATGTTCCAGTGGCGGTGGAGGTAGTGGATGCTCTCGTGGAGGTGGATCGGCTCACGCCCGTCGTCGACGACGAGATCCTCGTAGCTCGCCCGCGGCATCCAGGTGCGCGGGTACTCGCGGCGGCCTTCGGCGACGAGCGACCTCAGCTGCTCGACGATGGTTGCGGCGTCGAGAGGGTCGTTGTCAGAAAGTCCGTCCATCGTTCGTCCTCCTGTGCCGTCGAGATCGGGCACCAGTCTCGCCATTTGCTGAGCAGCGCGTTGTGGTAGGGGTCGCCCGCCGCGATCGCCGGCCCCCAGCGGGCGAGGATCCGTTCGTGAGCCGCCGAGTCCTCGGTGTGGCCCCGGGAGCGTGACTCGTGGTGGACCAGCTCGGTGAGCGGTGTGTAGACGACGAGGTAGCCGGCCTCCCGCAGCTTCAGGCAGAAGTCGACGTCGTTGAACGACACCGTCAGCTCCTCGTCGAACCCCCCGACCGCCTCGAACACCTCGCGTCTCGCCATCAAGCAGGCGCCGGTGACAGCCGAGCAGTCCCGGGTCTGGGTCGCCATCGCGCCGTAGCCGGGCCGGTCGCCTGGCAGGCCGCGCAGCACGTGGGCCGCCAGCCCACCGAGGCCGAAGACGACCCCGCCGTGCTGGAGCGACCCGTCCGGGTACAAGAGCCGCGCCCCGACGGCACCGACTTCTCGCCGCAGGGCGTGCCCGACAAGCGGCTCGAGCCAGCGCGGCTTCACGGCCTCGATGTCGTTGTTCATGAACAAAAGGAGCTCGCCCTGGCACGCCCGCACGGCGGCGTTGTTGATCGCCGACCAGTTGAAAGGGCCCGGCGCCTCGACGAGCCTCACCCCGGGCTCGGCCACGAGCCGCTCGACGAGCGCCTTGGTCTCGGGCAGCTCACTGTCGTTGTCGACGAGGACGAGTTCGAGGTGGTCGTAACCGGGCGCCCTGCGGATCGTGGAGACGCATTTCGCGAGCAGGGCGGGTTCGTCGCGGAACGGGATGATGGTGCTGACGAGCGGCTGTCCGGCAAAGCCCCGGCGGATGTTGAACTGCCCCGCGACGCCTCCCGCCTCGATCTCGGCCCGTTCTCCCCGGCGGTCGAGCGCGTCGGCGATCACCCGCCGTTTCGCCTCGCCGCCGGGGTCCGCCTTCCCGGAGCGCCGGGCGGCGCTCTGCCGCCGGTGGTAGGCGATGCCCGGCACGTGGACGATCGAGCGCGCCCTCTCGCTCGCCCGCAGCACGAGGTCGTACTCGGCGGCGGTGCCGAACTCGGCGCGCAGCCCGCCGAGCTCGACGACGAGGGCACGCCGCACGGCGACGAGGTGGCCGACGTAGTCGCACCCGAGGTAGAGGTCCGGCGACCAGGCGGGCTTGAGGTCCGGCGCGAATCGCTCCCCGGCGGAATCGACCCGGTCCTCGTCGGTGTAGACGACGTCGGCGTCCGCCGTCGCGGCGATCGCCGCGGCGATGTTCTCGAGAGCGCCCGGCGCGAGTTCGTCGCGCGCCCCGACAAGGGCGGCGAACTCGCCGTGGCCGGCGGCGATCGCGGCGTTGACCGCCTCGGTTGTCGTCGCCTGGTCGCCGGCGACCACGGCGACGCGGTGGTCGACGTTCGCCAGCGAGGCGAGGTAGCCCGACGTGTCGGGGGAGGACCCGGCGACCACCACGAGTTCCCAGCGGGCGAAGGTCTGGGCGAGGACCGACCCGACGCAGCGTGCCACGAGCTCCGCCGAAGCGTCGCCCGCCGGCGCGACGACGGTGAACGTCGGCGTCGCCCAACGGGGTCGTCTCGT
The DNA here is from genome assembly GCA_963823945.1 of uncultured Acidimicrobiaceae bacterium. Lineage (GTDB taxonomy): Bacteria > Actinomycetota > Acidimicrobiia > Acidimicrobiales > Bog-793 > Bog-793. Next base: position 47,490 of record CAWGNK010000003.1, on the reverse strand, counting down.
CGCCGGCGTGCGGCGCGACTCGGACCGCGGTGAGCCGATGTTGGTCGGCTCGCCCCGCTCTGCGAGCCAGCGGTGGTAGGCGCGGCGGTCCTCGCCGGCGTCGAGGGGATAGGCGACGCCGGGGCGGGCGGAATCCCCGTCGGCGCCGAGATCGTCGGCGTCGCGCCCGTACCAGTGGTCGGGCGTCCGCGCCGGGTCGGCGTCGGCCAAGGCGTCGAGCTGGCCGGCCGCCCACTCGAGCGCGGCGACGAGGCGGGCGAGCTCGTTCTCGCTGTCCCGGATGCTGTGTTGATTCGTCATCGCCACTCGACCGGGTTCGTCGTCCCGACGATCGCGACGGCCCGACCCCGGCCGAGTGTAGGTGGTGAGGATCGCCGGGGGATCTGGCACGATGAGTCCGTGAACACCAGCTCGCGGGTCGTCGTCGGGTTCGGCCCTCCCTGGCACCGCCGTGGCACCGGGCGGTCGGGTTGAGCGGGCGAGACCTCGGCCTGGAGCTGGCCGGGCGGCGTGTGACACTGCGCCCGCTGCGGGCCGGTGACTATCGCGCCTGGTTCGAGGTGCGCACGCGCGCCCGCGAGTGGCTTGTCCACTGGGAGCCGCGGCGCGCCCGCGGGCCCTACCTCGCCGAGGACCGTGCCTCGTTCGCCGCCCGCTGCTCGATGCGCGAGCGCGACCGCCAGCTGGGCACCGCCTACAGCTACGGGATCTTCCTCGGGCGGACCTTCGCCGGCGAGATCAACCTCTCCTCGATCCAGCGCGGCGCCGCGCAGAGCGCCTATCTCGGCTACTGGATCGACGAGGCGCACGCCGGCCGGGGCTACGTGCCGGAGTCCTGCGTCGTCGTGTTCGGGTTCGCCTTCGACGAGCTCGCCCTGCACCGCGTCCAGGTGGCGATCATCCCGCGCAACCGCCCGAGTCGGCGGGTGGCCGAGAAGCTCGGTCTCGCCGAGGAGGGGGTCGCCCGCGGCTACCTCGAGATCGACGGCGTCTGGGAGGACCACGTCCGCTACTCCATCACCGCGGAGGACTGGGCGGCGCGGCGGCAGGCGTACCGCGCGGACTGGATCGAACCGGCGGGCGCCTGAGGCGCCGCCCGTCAGGGCTGGCCGGCGGCGACGAAGCCGAAGTAGTACATCGGCGAGTACGACACGGTCTCGCCGGTCTCGGGCGCCTGGATGATGGTCTCCGTCCCATACGGTCCCGAGCCGACGTACATCGCGACGTGGGTGATCGGATTCGGCCCGTCGTTCGGGAACGTGTAGAAGAGCAGGTCTCCAGGCTCGATCGCCGACAGGGGCACGTGCGTCGTCTCCCGGTACTGGTACCAGGCGCTGTGGGTCAGGCTGACGCCCGCCGCCGCCCAGGCGACCATCGTGAGCCCGGAGCAGTCGAAGCCGTCGGGACCGGCGCCGCCCCAGACATAGGGGACGCCGAGGTAGCTCTCGGCTGTCTGGACGGCGAGGTCACCCGCCGCCGTGTGGCCCGCCGGGGCGAGCGGCGGGTGGCCGGCCTCGCTGGCGAGCGCCGCCTGGACCTCGGCCGCCTCGGCCGCCGCGGCGCCGCCCCCGCCGAACTGGGTCGCCAGGGCGCCGTACTGCTCGGCGCTCTTCGCGTAGGCGTTGCGGGCCGCGGCCGACTTGGCCGCCTGGGCCTCGGCGGCCTTCTGCTGGGCGATGGCCAGGGCACGTTGCTCGATCAGCGTGGCGAGCTGCCCCTTGACCTGGTCGAGCGCCGCCGCCGTCGACTGCCCGGCGGCCGCCGCCTCGAGGCGCGCCGCCGACGAGCTGCGGGCGGCGTTGCGGGCGGCGCTCACCTGGGTGCGGGCCGCCGACTCGTTCGCCAGGAGCCGGGACCTCTCGGCGACGAGGCGGACGACGGCTTTGTGGAGCGAGGTCGTCGCGACCCCGGCGTAGGTGGTGATCGACTCGGAGTTGGTGAGCGAGCTGGTGAGCAGGCTGGCGAACTGCGCCGTGCCACCGCTGCCGCTGCCACCCTCGACGTAGGCCTCGACGGCGGCCCGCTGGACGCGACGGGTGCCGGTCGCGATGCTGGCATCCTCGCGGCGGATCTGGCGGTGGAGCGAGGCCAGCCGTTTCTTGGCCAGCCCGATCACGACGTTGGCCTGGTCGTAGCGCTCGCCGGCGATCTGCTCGCGCTCGTTGTCGGCCGAGATCAGCTGTGTCAGCCGGGCCGCCTGGGCGCGAGCCGCCTGGATCTGGGCGTTCGTCGGCCCCCCGGGGGCGCCGGGCGATGCCGCCACCGGGGAGCTCCACACCGCCGCGAGGACAGCCGCGCCGAGGAGGGGCGCGATCGACCCCCTCAACCTCACCGATAACACCCATTAACTTTGGCCACAATGGGAGCAAGAGTCAAGTGGTGGTTGCGAACGACCAGGTGAGAGGGACCGGCGGACCCGATAGCGTCGCGCCCGGCAAGGCCGTCCGTGCCACCGGGAGAGGTCGCGTTGTCCGAGGGAACCGTCACGATCGGCGCCGGGACGGTGCGCGGGGTCGAGGCCGACGGCGTGTGGTCGTTCCGGGGCATCCCGTACGCCGCGGCGCCGGTCGGCCCGTTGCGTTTCCGGCCGCCGCAGCCGGCGCCCTCCTGGGCGCGCCGGCGCGACGCCTCGGCGTTCGGGCCGGTCGCGCCGCAGCCGCCCTCCGGCATCGGCAGCTACTTCCCCGGCGATCCAGTCGAGCAGGACGAGAACTGCCTGGCGTGCAACGTCTGGTGCCCGGCGGGGGTGCGGGGGCCGTTGCCGGTGATGGTCTTCGTCCACGGCGGGGCCTTCGCCAACGGCAGCGGGTCGGGGGTCATGTACCGGGCGGGCCGGCTGGCCGCCCGCGGCGTCGTCGTCGTCACCTTCAACTATCGGCTCGGCGCTTTCGGCTTCCTCGCCCACCCGGCGCTCGCCGACGACGAGAGCGGCGGGTTCGCCAACTGGGGGCTGCTCGACCAGATCGCCGCGCTGCGCTGGGTGCGTGACAACATCGGCGCCTTCGGCGGCGACCCGTCGAACGTCACGGTCTTCGGTGAGTCGGCGGGCGCGATGTCGATCTGCGACCTGTTGGCCGCCCCGGCGGCGCGGGGGTTGTTCGGCCGCGCGATCGTCGAGAGCGGCGCCGCGCTGGCGATCGACCCGCCGCCGGCGGCCCGCGTCGCGCGACGCCTGGCCGCCGTCCTCGGTCTCGGCGAGCCGAGCCGCGAGGCTCTCGCCGCCGTCCCGGCCGACGACCTGCTCGCCGCACAGGTCGCAGTCAACGCCGAGGTCGACAACGGGTTCGGGCTGCCTTTCCAGCCGGTGGTCGACGGGGGTCTCCTACCCATCCCGCCCGAGGACGCCATCGCCCGCGGCGCGTCGGCGGGCGTCGACCTCCTCATCGGGTCGAACCGCGACGAGTTCAAGCTCTTCTCGTTCGCCGTCCTCGCCGGGCGGGACCTCCCCGAGGCCGAGCTCGAGGTGCTCGTCGGCCGCTATCTGCGAGGCGCGGGGATCGCGGACGATTCGCTCGGCCGCGAGGCGATCGCCGCGTACGCCGCGGCGCGGGAGAGCCGCGGCGAGCCGGCGACCCCGCGGGCGCTGCTCGACGCCATCGTGACCGACTGGATCTTCCGCGTCCCGCAGCTCCGCCTCGCCGACGCCCACCGCCGCCGGCGGCCGGCGACGTACGCCTACCTGTTCGACTGGAGCTCGCCCTTCGCGGGCGGCGGCCTCGGCGCCTGCCACGGCGTGGAGCTGCCGTTCGTCTTCGGCACGCTGCACGAGCCGATCATCGGGCTGTTCTCCGGCACCGGGGCGGACGCCTTCCGGCTCTCGGACGAGATGCAGGCGTCATGGGTCGCCTTCGCCCGTTCGGGCGACCCGTCGAACGAACTGACCGGGAGCTGGCCGCGCTACGAGACGGCGCGGCGGGCGACGATGCGGTTCGGCCCCACGACGGAGCTCGTCGACGCGCCCTACGAGCCCGAGCGGCGCTTCTGGGAGGAGCGCCTCGGCCGCTACGGTTTCGACGGCCCGATCGAGGGCGTCCGGCGTCCCGGCGTGGCGCTCGTCGCCCCCGAGGGAGGAACGGACGCGGGGACGTAGCCCAACCGGCAGAGGCAGGGCGCTTAAAACGCCCACAGTGAGGGTTCGATCCCCTCCGTCCCCACCAACTCGCCGGTATCCCATTTAGTGGACCACGTCTCATGACAACGTGGCCGGGGTCGCTCAGCCCGGGACGGCCGCCTTGAAGTAGGTGGCGCCGATGCAGCCCGGACCGAGGTGGGTGCCCATCACCGGCCCCATCAGCGCGACGGCGACCTCCTGGCCGGGCACCTGGGCCCCGAGCATCTCCAAGAAGACGTCGAGGTCGGCGGCGTCGGCGTGGAAGGCCGTGAGGCTCTCGACCGGGCAGTCGGCGGCGACGGAGTCGACGATCCAGGCGAAGGACCGCTGGCGGGTGCGGACCTTCCCGGCGACCTCGACCGTCCCCTTGTCGAACTGCAGGAGCGGTCGGATGGACAGGGCCGAGCCGAGCAGGGCCTGGGCGGCCCCGATCCGGCCACCGCGCCGCAGGTACTCGAGGGTCTCCGGCGTGCCGTAGAAGGCGGCGGCGTGCCGCAGCTGCTCGGTCTCGGCCACCACGGTCGCGAGATCCGCCCCCTCCGCCCCGCGCCGGGCGGCGGCGCGGCAGAGGTTGCCGAGGCCCGCCGACACCGACAATGAGTCGACGACGGCGACCGGACAGCGGCCGGAGAAGTTCCCCGCGGCCACCCGGGCGGACTGGTGGGTGGCGGAGACCTTGGAGGAGAGCGTCACGCAGATGATGCCGTCGGCGCCGTCGTCGTCCAACCGGGCGAACGCGCGCCCGAAATCACCCGGCGAGGGCGACGTCGTGTGAGGGAGCACCTCCGAGGCCCGCAGGCAGTCCCAGAACGCCGCCGGGGTGAGGTCCACCCCGTCCGTGAACTCCTCGTCCCCGAAGGTCACCTTCAGCGGGACGACCTCGATCGACAGCTCGGCGGCGATCGAGGGCGGCAGGTCCGCGGAGCTGTCGGTGACTACCCGCACCGCCATGAATCGTCCCGTCCGATTGGTCCGTCCGCGGTCGGACCGCGGACGCTGGCACCCAGCACACCTTGCGAGACAGCCCTGCCAGCCACACGAACGGCTCCGACCGGTGGAAGGACTGGTGAGGGCACACTACCGGTCCGCTGGGGTGCGGCGGGGAAGGCGGGCGCCGACCTGGCAACTGTCGTGTCGGGCTGACGGGCGGTCGCCGACGAGCCACCCGTCGGGCGCGTCAGGTCCCGCTGGCGAGCTCCCCCGTCGGGGTCAGGGGCCGCGCGACCTCCTCGGACCACGCCGTTGACGGCACTTTGACGGGTACGTCCTCGTCCTCGCCGGAGACGGCCTCGAGCGTGCGGCGGGCCGGCTCAGGCAGCACGAAGGTGAGAGCGAACCCCGCGGCGGCGGCACAGCCCGCCACGACGAGCATCCCCCGCAGCCCGATGTGCAGCTCGAGCTGGGGCACGAGGAAGACCCCGGCGAAGGCGCCGAGCTTGCCGATCCCGGCGGCGATCCCGTGCCCGGTCGTCCGCATCGAGACGGGGAACACCTCCGAGGGGAGCACGAATGTCGTCGTGTTCGGGCCGAACTCGATGAAGAAGTAGCTGAGGCCGAACACGGCGAGGAACGGCGCAACCGTCGTCGTGAGGGCAGGCACGGCCCCGAGGACGAGGAAGGCCACGGCGATGACGGCGAAACCGAGGTGCTGGAGCCGCCGGTGGCCGATCCGGTCCATCCGGGAGACGGCGAGGGCGTAGCCCGGCAGCGCGAAGACGACGAAGATGCCGAGCGTCCAGACGAGCTTCGTGATGAGGCTTGCGCCCGGGCTGACGTCTTTCAGGATCACTGGCAGCGACAAGGTGTTGCCGTAGTAGGCGTAGTCGAAAAGGAACCAGGTCCCCGCGGTGCCCACGATGAGGGTGAGCATCCGGCCCTGGGAGAGGAACTGGCGCAGCGAGATCCGCCGGGTGCCCTCGAGCGTCGTCCCCGGGGCGACGACGGTGCCCCCGGAGAACGCGGCGGCGTCCGCCGCGGCTTCGACGGACTCGCCGCGCACGCGGGCGCGGAACCGGGGCGATTCGGGCATCCTCGAGCGCAGGTAGATGACGGCGCCGGCCGGCACGGCACCGAGGGCGAGCAGCAGCCGCCAGGTGGTGTCGTGTCCCACCCCGGAGGCGAGCAGCACGAGCGCGACGAGGGGGCCGACGATCAGCCCGAGCGCCTGCATGGAGAAGACGAGGCCGACGAACCGACCCCGGTCCGCCCGGTTCGAGTACTCGCTCATGAGCACCGCCGAGACGGGGTAGTCGCCGCCGATGCCGAGGCCGAGCACGAAGCGGGCAACGACGAGCCAGACGAAGCCCGGCGCGGCCGCGCTCGCCAGCGCGCCGACGATCATGATCAGGGCGACGACGACGTACACGCGCTTGCGCCCGAGGATGTCGGCGAGGCGGCCGAACACGATCGCCCCGATGAAGGCCGCGAGTATCGCCGATCCCGTCACCCAGCTCGTCTGGGTCGTCGACAGGTTCCACTGCTTCGTGACGAGCGCGGCGACGGTGCTGATGACGAAGAGGTCGTAGGCATCGGTGAAGAAGCCGGCGCCGGAGATGATGACCGCCCGGTGGTGGAATCTGCTGCGCGGCGCCTCGTTGAGGAGGTCGCTGACGGTGGCGGGCCCCACCGCCTGACCGGCGAGTGCGGGATCGATCATCGGTTCGCCAGCGCCGGCGCGGATGACATCGAGGGTTAACAATGTCGCTGCTTTCTGACCAGAAGGTGACATCCAGGTGAACACCAGGCGAACGATTCGCGAATTCTCCGTCTGTGGTAGGTAGGGTGGCGAGGCGTCATGACCGACTTCACACAGCCCTCCTCGCTCGTCGACCAGCGCGTCGCCCAGCTCTTCGCGCTCGTGCGGGAGGCGCTCGCCGGCGCGACGGAGTCGCTCCTCAACCTGGAACCCGCCATCGGGCAGGCGATCGTCGACGCCGACCGGGCGGTCGACGAGTTGACGAGCGAGGTCGACGACACGATCTGGCAGCTCATCGAGGTCGGCTCGACCTCGACCGACGAGCTCCGTCACTTCGTGAGCGTCCTGCTCATCGTGCCGGAGCTCGAGCGCAGCGCCGACCTCGCGGAGCACATCGCCCAGCGGGCGGTCCGCAGCCTCGGGGCCGAGATGACGCCGGTGAGCCGGGGGCTCGTCCAGCGGATGAGCGAGGTCGCCCTCGAGATGTGGAGCGCCGCGGCCGACTCCTATGCCGACCGGGTGGCGCGGGTCAACGTGCTCGAACAGGCCGACGCCGAGCTCGACATCCTCCACGACCGGCTCACCCACGAGATCGGGACTTCGGAGATGTCGAACCCGGTGACGACCGAGGTGACCCTCGTCGCCCGCTTCTACGAGCGGCTAGGCGACCACGCCGTGAACCTCGCGCGCCGCATCGCCACGCTTCCCGAGGTCCGTGCCCGTCTCGACGAGCCACCCGAGGCCTGAGCGGTCGGCTCGCCACGTCCCCCTCGTCGCCGGCCGGCGGGTGATTCCCCGCAGGCTCCGCCCGGGCTCAGGCCAGCGAGTCGAGGACCACGTCGATGTCGGACTCGCTCGTTCGCGGGTTGACGATCGCCACGCGCGCCATCACCTCACCGAGATGGGTCGTCGGTGTGACGAAGGCGACGCCGTCGTCGCGCAGCTTCTGCGACCAGCGGTCGTAGGCGTCGCGAGACCAGCCGGTGCGCGTGAAGCAGACGACGGTCAGGTCCGGTTCGCGCACGAGCCGCAGGTACTCGCGGTCATGGACGGCCTTCGCCGTGTAGCGGGCCACCTCGAGCGTGCGCTCGATCGCCTGCGAGTAGGCGTCGGTCCCGTAGGTCGCGAGCGAGAACCAGAACGGCAGCCCACGGGCCCGCCTCGTCAGGTGGATCGCGTAGTCGGACGGGTTCCAGTCCTCGGTCGTCTCGAGCGGCTCGAGGTAGCTCGCGTGCTGGGCGTGGGTCGCCTTGGCGAGCTCGGGCTGGCGGTAGACGAGCGAGGCGCAGTCGAAAGGCGCGAAGAACCACTTGTGCGGGTCGACGATGAACGAGTCGGCGAGCTCGATGCCCACGAACTGTGACCGTGCGCTCGGCGCGGCGAGGGCGGCCGCGCCGTAGGCACCGTCGACGTGGAACCAGATCCCGCGTTCGGCGGCGACGGCACCGACCGAGCGGAGGTCGTCGATGACGCCGAGGTTCGTCGTCCCGGCCGAGGCGACGACGGCGAAGACCCGTTGCTCGCCGCGGGAGTCGATCTCGTCGAGACGGCGGGCGAGGGCGTCGCCGCGCAGGCGGCGGTCGTCGCCGACCTCGACGACGACGAGGTCGATGTCCATCACCTCGGCCGCCTCGCCGAGCGACGAGTGCACGTCGGGGCTCACGGCGATCGCCCAGCGGCGGGACCCGCCGGGCGCGTCGCCCGACCGTTCCCGCACGGCGTGACGGGCCGTGACGAGCGCGGAGAGGTTGGCGTTGGTCCCACCCTGCACGAAGGTCCCCCCGGCGCCCGCCGGGAAGCCCGCGAGGTCCGCGATCCAGCGGAGCGCCTGGTTCTCGGCGTAGACGGCGCCGGCGGCCTCGAGCCAGTTGCTCCCGCTCATCGAGGAGGCGCCGACGACGAGGTCGAAGAGCATCGAGGCCTCCGTGGGGGCGCACGGGATGAAGGCGAGGAAGCGGGGGTGGCTGGCGGTGATGCAGGCGGGTGCGAGCACCTCGGTGAAGATCCGCAGTGCCTCGGCTCCTCCGAGGCCCCCGGCGGTGATCGTCTCTCCCGCCTCGCGCTGCAGCTTGGCCAGCGAGCGGGTGTTGTCGAGGGGGAGCGGGTCGAGTTGCAGGCGCATCTTCGTGTAGGCGAGAACATCGTCCGCGAGACGTTCAACATCACTGTTCCAACCGTGCATGTTCCGGAATATAGGGCCGATCGGCCCACATCGCACTATTGGCAAACAGGCGCCGCGGGTCGGTCACCGCTTCGCGGGCCCGGCGCGCGTAGCCTCGGTGACATATGCGAACGCGGTCCGATCTTTGGTGCCGGGCGCGACCCGGCGGGATTCCCGAGGCGTAGCCGGTCGTGTTCGTCGCGCTCGTCGTCGGTCTCGGCCTGTTCGGACTGGTCTTCGGCTCGTTCCTGAACGTCGTGATCTACCGGGTGCCCCGCGGCGAGTCGATCGTGGCGCCCCGTTCGCGCTGCCCGAGCTGCGGCACGACGCTTGGCGCGCTCGACAACATCCCCGTGGTGTCCTACCTCGTGCTCCGCGGGCGGTGCCGGACCTGCCGGGCGCCGATCTCGGCCCAGTACCCGATCGTCGAGCTGTCGACGGCCGGCCTGTTCGCCGGGACGGCCGCGCGCTTCGGGTCAGCCTGGCCGCTACCGGCCTACGTGGTGCTGGCCGCCGGCCTGCTCGTGCTGGCGGCGATCGACCTCGAGCAGCGCAAGCTGCCCAAGCAGATCGTCTACCTCGTGACGATCCTCGTCGGCGCGCTCCTCGCGCTCGCCTCGGGTGAGACGGGGGACTGGCGGCGCCTCGTCATCGCGGCCTGCGCCGGGGCGGCCTGGTTCGGCCTCTTTTTCGCGATCAACGCCGTGAACCCGCGGTGGCTCGGCTTCGGCGACGTGCGGCTCGTCTTCTGCCTCGGAGTGTCGCTCGGCTGGCTCGGCGTCGGCTACGTGTTCGTGGGGTTCTTGCTCGCCAGTCTCGTCGGATCCGTCGTCGGGATCGGCCTGATCGTGATGAAAGGCGCCGATCTCACGACCCAGGTGCCCTTCGGTCCCTTCCTCGCCATCGGCACCGAGATCGCCGTCTTCGCGGGTGCGGGGATCCTTCGCCCCTTCCACGTCGGCTGACCGCCGCGCGGCGCGGCCAAGGGCGCGCGCGGCCCGCAGGCCTCTAGCGTGGCGCCGGCCGAAAGGCGGCGAGGTCCCGTGGCACGTCGTACCAGACGAGGACGCCGCCGGCGGCCACCGGCCGCCGCCCGAGGGCGGCGGTCATCTCGGCCCGCACGAGCCCGGGGTGCGCTCCCCGCATCGCCATCACGAAGTCGTCGATCCGGGCCTCGCGTAGCCCGGCCCGGATCGCGCGGTACGTCGCCGTGTCGGCCGGGGGGGGTGCAAGGTAGTCCACATAGGCGGTCCGCAGCAACGAGACGACCGTTCCCGGATGGATCGGCGGGTTGCCGAAGGGCTGTCCGCCGTTGTCGGCGACGTAGGCGTAGCCGCCTACGAGGCGGAAGCGAAGCCCCGCCGCCAGCTGCCAGATCTCGGCGCTGACGTTGTCCGGCTCGGCGTACGGGTAGGTGAGGACGGCGGCCCCGGTCGTGATGCGGTCCACCGACGACGACGTGAAGTAGCTCGGCACGTCGGTCGGTTCCGACGGGTACGGCCAGCGCGGGATGAGCGGGAACAACAGCACGGCGGCGACGACGAGACCGCCGGCGAGGCGGGCACGGTCGATCCGCACGTGGCGGGCGACGAAGGCGCGGGGCTGCCACTCGCACAGCACGAGGTCGATGCCCACGGCGAGGATCACCGCCGCTGCCAGATCGACGAGGAGGAAGTAGCGGACGCTCTCGAGTCGACCGAAGAGCGGCAGGAGGTCGAGGGCCCGGTCCGGGAGCGGTATCGGCAGCACGTGGTTGTCGAAGCTGAGCCGCGGGCCGAGCGAGAGCACGAGCGCGACGAGAAACGTCACCGCGCTCACCGACACGACGGCCCTACGCCAGTTGCGCGCGACGAACCAGACGAGGCCGGCGAGGAGAGGGACGCCGAGATAGGTCCCGATCTCGTTGGTCATCCCGGCCATGAACTCGTTGCCGGTGGCGTTGACGCTCGTCGAGGCGAGCAGCTGGTTCCGGCCGGGTGTCACGAGTCCCGCGAGGTCGGTGTGGAACACGGCGAGGATCGAGGGAGCGACGACCGACCCGTGGAGGTGCTGCGGCCCGGCGAGGTAGTACCAGAGGAATGGCGCCGAAAGCACGAAGGCGGTGCCGGCGGCGATGCCGCAGCCCCGCAAGAAGCGGACCACTCGTGCCCTCCCGATCCGCCGCGCCGCGGCGGTGCCGCAGATGACGACCGTGAACCCGGCGACGACGAGAGTGTCCATCGCCATCTCGGGGTTGAGATAGAGCTGGGCTGCGATGCCCAGGCCCAGCAGCAGGCCAGTCGTGAGGACCTTGCGGTCGTCGTCGTGTGCGAGTCCGTAGAGGGCGAGGAGGATCAACGGCGGGAGCGGCGCGAAGGTGAAGTCTTGGTTGACGGCGCTGTGGGCGACGATGAACGGCGAGAACCCGTAGACGAGGCCGCCGAGGAAGGCCGAAAGGTCGCGCACGCAGAACCGTCGCAGGGCGAAGAACATCGCGAGCGCCGAGGCCACGAAGGCGAGCCGCAGGGTGAGGTTGATCGTCGCGAACGGACCGAACAGAAGCGTCACGGGGGCCATGACCACGCCGAGCAGCGGCATCGACTGGTTGACGGGCAGATTGACGCCCGTCGGATGGTCGAGCCAGTTCGTGAACAGCACGTTGTGGGCGTGCGCCAGCGCATAGGCCGGCCAGGCGAGGAACCATCCGACGGCCATGGTGTCGCTCGGGAGCCGCGAGACGATACGGCTGTCGTCGAGTGGCCCGACGGGGAGGAACGCCGCGACCGCGAGCGCGGCGTAGACGAGCGTCACCGCCGCCGCGTGCCACCTGGGGTGACGCCCGCCTCGCTGAATGCCCCGGTCGGATTTGGCCATTACTCGCTCCATCGGGCATACCGGGATCGGAGTGGGCTCGGAATCGGTCGCCGCCACGGTTTCCCCGTTACGGACGCGGTGCAGGCCGGCACCGGCACCTCCGACAGAACGGCTCCCACGCCCCCTGGAGCGGCCGGCGTTGACGGGAATGGCAGGCGGGGGGTGGCTTGGCGCGTCGGGCCCCCCTGCCGGGATGGCGGGGCGGGTGAGTGAAGGATCGCATGTTCGGGACGGTAGACGGTCAGCCAACCCGCCGCGCAACTGGGTAGGCGGCGCGGGCGGTGCGCCCGGAGCCACCCATGGCCGACCTGACCGACGAGCGGCGCGGGGAGAATCGCGACCGGTGCGTCGCCTTCATCGTGACCTACGGGCCGGCCGCGACACCGGACACGTCGGCGACAGCCTTGGCCGGCGGGATCTCAGACGAGAATCGGCGGCGCACGATCGTCCTGCGGGTTGCCGCCGCGGGCGGACAGAGACCACGTGGCGTCGAACACGCTCCCCGGTACGGCTGCCTACGTCACCGCGCGGGCTAGGTCCTTGGGGTACATCGACGTCTCGACGGCGGAGTCATACGTGATCGTGCCGGCGTTCATCAGCGCGATGAGACTCATCTCGAGCGTCTGCATGCCTTCGCGCTGGTTTGTCGCGATCACATTGCGGAGCTGGTAGGTCTTTCCCTCACGGATCAGCGCGCGGCAGGCGTTGTTGGCGAGGAGCACTTCGAAAGCCCCGACCCGGCCCCCTCCGACCCGGTTGACGAGGCGTTGGGCGACCACCGCGCCGAGCGATCCGGCCAGCTGGATACGGATGAGATCCTTCTTGTCGGCGGGGAACACGTCGATGATCCGGTCGATCGCCTGTGGTGCGTCATAGGTGTGGAGCGTCCCGAACACGAGGTGACCGGTCTCGGCCATCGTCAGGGCGATCTGGATCGATTCGAGGTCGCGCATTTCGCCGATGAGCATGACGTCGGGGTCCTCGCGCAGCGAGGCGCGCAGCGCGCGTTCGAACGACGGGCTGTCGACGCCGACCTCGCGCTGGTTGACGAGCGCGCGCTTGTGGTGGTGGAGGTACTCGATCGGGTCCTCGATCGTGAGCACGTGGACGGCGCGATTCTCGTTGATGAAGTCGATGATCGACGCGAGCGTCGTCGACTTTCCGGACCCGGTCGGACCCGTCACGAGAACGAAGCCCCGCGGCAGGTTCGCGAGATAGGTCATGATCGGGGGCAGCTGCAGCTCTTCGAAGCTGGGGATCCGCATCGGGATCATGCGCAGCGCCATGGCGGGGCTCCCGCGCTGATTGAAGGCGTTGCCGCGCATGCGGGCACGGCCCTGCCACGAGAACGCGAAGTCGTAGTCCCGGTTCTTCGTGAATGCCTCGAGCTGCACGGGGAGGAGCACGGAACGGATCACGCGGTTGACCTCATCCGGCGTCAGCTCCGACGCCCCCTGGATCGAGACGAGCGAGCCGTCCAGACGGAGCCGTGGGGGCGAGCCGGCGGAGAGCAGAAGGTCCGAGCCCTTGTGGTCCCAGAGGAGTTCGAGCCAGGCGTCAATCGCAGACGTGTCGACGTTCACCATGTGCCTAGGACCACCTTCATCGAGTCATCGCCAGGACAAAAGGGGCCCGGCCGAAGCCGGACCCCTTTTGTCCTCGATCTGAATTGGGATCAAGAGTGTTGCTGACTAGGCCAGCGAGCATTCGTTGCCGCCGCCGGTCACGACGTAGGAGTCGTAGTTCTGCCAGCTGCCGATGGTCGCGGGAGAGGCAGGAGGATTGCCGGCGTCAACGTAGACCTGGCCGGCCGTGAGACCGGTGGTGGTCACGTACGACGTGACACCGGACGAGTTGATGTACTGGAGGTTCGTGGCCGAGGTCGCAATTCCCACGTAGTAGTAGGAATTGTTGCTCGGCCAGCTCCGGAGGGCGGCGTTCGCGCCGGTCGTCAGGCCGGTGATCGCGCTCGGGTAGGCGTTGTTGTTGGCGTAGTACGCCTGGACGCCGACTTCGACGGTCTTCACGTCGGTGTTGCACGCGGCGACCGCGCTCGTGCCGGTCACCCCGCCGAGGGCGAAGACGACGACGGCGGCGAGGATGCCCATGATGATGATGACGATCAGGAGTTCAATCAGGGTGAATCCTTCTTGATCGAGACCTTCCGTCTTGGCCTTGCGCATTTCTCGGTAGGTGCTGAACATGATGGCTGGTACCTTTCTTCAGATCGATGGCTCTAACGGGCTACGGACGAAGAGTAGCCCTGGCCATCCGCGAAGTGGCGGATTTTGATCCATGTGACGCATGAGCAATGATCAACATGTGTCAGCCGCCAGGGCGCATTTGACCCCATCGGGGTCGCGGGTCTCGTCTTGGCCAGGTACGCAGGGTAGCCGCGACCCGCGGACGACCCGCGTCTCTCCCGCCCAGGGCTGCTCGCCGTCTAGTCGCGCCAGGCGATATTTGCGAAAATGCGGTGGCTGGCTAGGGGGCAAGACGAAAGCCGGACACACTTCCTTGCGCCGACTGGAATGGACGTCAATCACGGAGGGTCCGGCTGGGGCGAGGGTCCGCGAGAGCTGAAGCGAACTACGTGACCTTCACCTGGCGGTAGATGCCGTACATCGCGGAAATGAGGGCGATGGCGACGAATCCGACGACGACCCCCATGACGATGATGATCGCGGGTTCGAAGAGGCCAGTGAAGCGCTTGATCTTGGAATCGAGCTCGCGTGCGTAGTACGTGGCGGCGACCGTGAGCTGCTCGTCGAGCGTTCCGGTCTCCTCGCCGACGCGCATCATCTGGCGCGCGGCGCTCGGGAACAGGTCCGTGCTCGCGACGGGCTCCGAAAGGCCGCGCCCCTCGAGCATCTCGTCCCGGATGGTGTCGAGTCCATGCTTGTACACGACGTTCGACACGGATTCGGACGTGACCGTCATCGCCTCGGGGAGGGACACTCCCGCCTGGATCATCGAAGACAGGATCCGGCAGATGCGCTCGACCATGACGTGCTGGATGAGATCCCCGATGACGGGCATGCGCAGCACCCAGGAGTCGATGCGTGCCCTGCCCTGCTTCGAGCGAAAGGCGATCGCGATGAGGATCACGACGGCGGCGATGCCCCCGAAGAGGAAGTACCAGTTCGTCTCGATGAAGTTCGTGAGGTCGAGCAGCATCTTCGTCGGGAGCGGGAGGTTCGCGTGGAGCGACTGGAAGAACACCTTGAACCGTGGCATGACGAATACGCCGAGCACGACGAAGGTGACGATTGACATCCCCAGCACGACCCCGGGATAGATCATCGCTGCGGTGACCTTGCCGCGTGCATCCGCGTCCCGTTCCATGTAGTCGGCGAGCTGGGTGAGAACGGTGTCGAGGTTGCCGGCGAGTTCGGCCGAGGAGAGCATGCCCACGTAGTACGGGGGGAACGCCTCAGGGTGCGCCTCGGCCGCGAGGGCGAACGTGTCGCCGGCGGCGAGCGCATCGACCATGTCGTGGAGAACCTTCTTGAACAGCTTGTCGGTCGTCTCGGCCTCGATGATCTCGAGCGAGTCGAGGATCGGGATGCCAGCCTTCACGAAGACGCCCAACTGGCGCGAAAAGTGCATGACCTCCTCGCGGGGCACCTTCTTCTTCGTGAGCTCGTACTGGAGGACGCTCGTCCTCTCCTCGACGGCAATGGGCTGCAGCCCACGGGCGAGCACCATGAGGTGGGCGGCGCCAGCTGTCGGTGCGGCGAGCACGCCCGACACGGTCTTGCCGGACTTGTCGATCGCCTTGTATGTGAAACGGGCCATGAGCTACCCCGGCTACAACGTGTAGATGCTGCGGATGACTTCTGACACCGTCGTGACGTCCTCTGCGACGAGCTCGATGGCGACCTGTCGCAGGGTCTTCATTCCCTGGTCTCTCGCTGCTTGGCGGAGCTCGTCGTGCGTGCCGGCCTCGATGATCAGGCGCTTGATCGCGGTGGTGATCTCCAGGAGCTCGTAGACGCCGATGCGGTCCTGGAAGCCTGTCTGGGCACAGAAGTTGCACCCCTCGCCGCGGTAGAAGATGGACTTCTCGGGTCCGCCCGACTCGTCGTAGTAGGCACGCTCCTCGGGGGTCGGCGTGCAGCGCGTCTTGCAGGCCGGGCAGATCCGGCGCACGAGCCGCTGGCTCAGCACCGCGACGACCGAGGCCGCGATGAGGAACGGCTCGACGCCCATGTCGTAGAAGCGGAGCAGCGCCGTGACGGTGTCGGTCGCGTGGAGTGACGAGAGGACGAAGTGGCCCGTCATCGCCGACTGCACCGCGATGCGGGCAGTCTCGACGTCTCGGATCTCGCCGACGAGGATGACGTCCGGGTCTTGGCGCAGGATCGACTTGAGCCCCGTCGCGAAGGTCAGGCCCGCCTGCTCGTTGGTCTGGATCTGGTTCATCGAGGCGAACACGTACTCGACGGGATCCTCGATCGTCATGATGTTGCGCGTCGGGTCGTTCAGCTCGTTCAGAGTCGCGTAGAGCGTCGTCGTCTTGCCACTCCCCGTCGGCCCGGCGCAGACGACCATGCCGAAGGGGGCGCGAATGATCTCCGAGAACCTGTCGCTCAAAGCCGTCGGCATCCCAAGGTGCTCAAGGCGCAGAACCGACCGCGTCTTGTCGAGGATCCGCATGACGCACTTCTCGCCCCAGATCGTCGCGAGCGTGGACACGCGCACATCGACCGACCTGTCGTCGACTGTCGTCGTGAACTGGCCGTCCTGGGGACGCCGCCTCTCGACGATGTTCATTTCCGCCATGATCTTGATGCGGTTCACGAGACCGAGGCCCATCGACGCGGGGAGCATGAGCATTTCCTTCATGACCCCGTCGATGCGGTAGCGCACGCGCACAGAGCTGTCCTGGGGCTCGATGTGGACGTCAGATGCGCGGTCCCGCAGCGCCTGCGTGAGGATGCGGTTGACGACCTGGACGACGGGGGCGTCGTCCGCGATGACCTCGGCCTTCGGCTGTTCCTGGCCCCGGCGTCGCCCCCCCTCGATCGACTGGAAGACCTCGACGAGGCTCGTCACACCGCCGAGCGCGCCGTAGTTGGAGTCGATCGCCTGGCGGACGTCGCTCACCGGCACGATCATGAGGTGGACTTCCCGCTGGGTGAGCGCCTCGAGCATCTGCTGGAGGTCTTCGCTCGGCTCGGCGACGGCGATAAAGATGATGTCGCCGCTGAGCGCGACCGGCAGGACGAGTTGGGCCCGGGCGGTCTCCTCGGGCACGAGCTCGAGCGCGTCCTTCTGGGGAATCTGGGTGCGCAGGTCGCACTCGGGCATGTCGAACTTCCAGGCGAGCGCGTCGACGAGCCCCCGTTCGCCGAGCACGCCCATGTCGACGAGGACCTGCCCGAGGCGACCGCCGCTCTCGCGCTGCTTGCCGAGCGCCTCGGCGACCTGTGCCTCGGTGACGAGACCGCGACCGATGAGGAGGTCCCCGAGCCTGAGCTGCGACTTGTCGGCGACGTCGTGCACGCCGAGGCGGACGATCTCGCCGAGCCCGTCGCCCTGGAGGTGGCCGTCCCCCTCCAGTCCGGCCGTCGAGAAGGGCTGGGTGAGGTCGCTCCACGGCAGCGCGCCAGATTCACCCTCGTTCTTGCGCGGGTGGGCGGCTTCGACCGCTTCCGGAGCGGAGCGCTGGCGGACCTTCGAGTGGTCGCCCCGTCGGAGCCTCATGGGGACCGCTCGATACCGCCGGTGGAAAGTACCAGCACGATGACAGGCTACCGCCGCAGGGTGTGAGAGTCGTGACTCCACGGTGTGGCCCCAAGTTTCCGTCCGCCGGCACCGTGACACGGTCCCGGGCCCGCCCCGCGACCGGTTGCGGCGTCGGCGAGACGAGACGCCCTCGACATCGATGGCTGGCCGACTCCCAGGGAGCTCGGCGAATCCGCGTGGCTGGAGGGGCGTGTCCGGAGTCCCGGCCCGGCGCGGAGGGTCAGACGTCGCGCAGGGTCGTCTTCGTACCGATGACGACGAGGGGGTGTTCCGCCGGGCGCAGCCAGCGCAGCGTGTGGACGAGCGCGGGCTCAGCAAGGCTGACACAACCCACCGTCGGTCCTCCCGTCGAGACGTGGAGGAAGATCGCCGAGCCCCGTCCGGGCACGATCGGCGCGGTGTTGTACTCGATCAGGGCGAAGTAGCGATAGGCGGTCGTCTCGGTCCAGAGCGCCTCACTGTCGCCGCCGAACGGCGGCCGGACGCCGCAGGGTACGTGGACGAAGCGGTTGTAGCTCGGCGTCGTCGGGTCCTCGTCCCACCAGTCACCGCAGACGAGGCGGTGGTAGGGGTATGCCAGCCCGGGATCGGGCGCGACGCCGTACATCTCGGGCCCGATCCCGTAGGTGCCGATCGGCGTCGTCCCGTCCCCCTCGAGGTGGTGCCTCGAGAGACCATGCCGGCCAAGCAGTGCCGGCCACGGGCCGCCGACCTGGGTGAAGCACCCTCTCTGCCGGTGCCAGAGCGTCACCGTCGCCGTCGTCGAGGAGGTCGACGGCGCCTCGACGACGACGAGTTGCGAGGCGCGCGTGGTGCCGGGCAGGCCGTCGGCGAGGTTGGCGCCGCACGGAGACGCGGCCCGGCGGGTGGCGGCGGCGCCGACAGCGCGGTCCGCCCCTGTTGAGGCGGCGAGCGCCGCCAACGCGACGAGGGCGAGAACCGCTGCCGCGTGGCCGATTCCGGCGGCGGGCGTCACCGTGGTGTCGCGGCGGTCCCGGTGGACTCAGCCACCGGTCGATGAGAAGTGTTGGTAGTCGGGCGAGCCCGTCCAGCGTCCGCCCCAATACCAGCCGACCGCGGCGAAGGCTTCGACGAGCGTCCCCCCCGGGACAGCCATGCCGGGCCGGACGTCGGCTCTGTCGAGGTACCGCGCCCCGGCGGTGGGCATGACGACACCGGCGTCGACGTAGGGGTTCTCGACCGGGTTCACGTCGATCGCCTCGCCGTAGGCGTGGACCGACCACTGGGGCGGGCCCGGTGCCACCGCCCGACGGCAGTTGAAGCCCGACGTGTTGTCCGCCGCCATCGAGGCCGGGTCGTGGCCGTGGTAGGCGTCCACGGGAACCATGCGCCGGATCGGGAAACGCGCCGCGTAGAGGCGCCCGAAGACGGCGATGACGGCGTTCACGACGGAGGCGTTGACGATGATCCTCCCGATGTGGCTCCGGTGATCGAAGCCGTAGTAGCGCAGGCGGATGAGCCGGAGCTGGTTCGGCCCCACCGGGCAACCGGGCCGCCACGAGTAGGGGACAGTCGCCCGGGTCACCGCCGAAACCGTCGCGGTGTACGGGGGGATCGTCGCGCCGCCACCCGACGCCTCGACCGGTCCGGCGGTCGTGACGATGAGGGCGAGTGTGATCGCAAGAACGGACCACGGTCCCCGGCGGCGCGTGGCGGCGGCGCGCCCTCCAGGTGTGGGCCGGGGCTGGAGGCGTGTCATGTTGGTGTCCCCGATCTTGCCGGTTCGCTGTCGGTAGCGACAAGTGGGTTCGATCGGCGCCGGTGATCAGCCCGCCAGAGGGCCAGGGCCGCCGCGACGCCGATGGCGAAGAGCGCGAGCGAGGCGATCTCGACCGCGTCGGTACCGTTGTCGTGGGTCAACCAGAAGTACTCGTCGATGAAGCGGCTGAGTCCCCACAGCCCGACGACGACCGCCGTCACCATGCCGACGGGACCCCGCCGTCGTGCCACGGCGCGTTCGACCCACAGCGCGACGGCGAAGATCGCGAAGCATTCTGCCGCCTGGAACAACGGTACGGGGAGGCGTTTGCCGACCTCGCCGGCGTAGTACATCCCGTACCAGGCCGACGTCGGCTTCCCGCCGCCCGCCACCTCGAACTGTGGACCGAGTAGGCGGCCGACCGCCCAGGCGCAGGCGAGAACCGGGGCGACGAGGTCCGCCGCGGTACCGAGCCGGAGTTGAGGACAGCGGCGGTGTGCTGAGACAAAGCCCACCGGAATCCCGAGGGCCAGCCCTCCGAACGACGAGAGGCCGCCGTGCCAGATCGCGAAGATCCCGGCCGGGTCGTGCGAGTAGGAGCCGAGGTTGGCGATGACGTGCGCCGCCCGCGCCCCGACGATCGCCGCGACGACCACCCAGGCGACTGTGATCCCGAGCCAGGCGTCGGGGTAGCCGTGGTGGCGCAGCCGTTTCGCGAGGTACCAGTAGCCGAACCAGAACGTGAGCGCGAGCCCGATGCCGTAGGTGTGGACCTGCAGCGGGCCGAGGTGGAATACGACCGGGATCGGCTTCAGTTCGTGCCTCCGCTCGGCGGTTGAGGGGCCGCGGCCCCGCTTTTGTCTTGGAACAGTATGGCCGTACGGACCGCAGATCAGAACGCCGCCGGCCAGGCCGCGGCAGGTCGGGGGAAGCGCGCCAGTCCGCGGCGAGCCCGGCCGCCCGGGCCCGCCGTGCGTCACCCGGTCACGTCGGGCACGGCGTCGAGTCTTGTGCCCTTCGTCTCGGGGACGAACCACCAGAGCACCGGAACTGCCGCGAGCAAGAGGACCGCGACGACGCTGACGGTGTCGCCGATGTTGCCGATCAGCCCTCCGCGCTCGCCGAGGACCCCGACGATCGCGACGCCGGTCGCCTGCCCCGTGGCGGCGAAGACGCTGCCGACGATTGCCGACGCCTGGGCCCGGATGCGGGTCGGGAAGCACTCGGCGGACATGGCTGACAGGACCGGCCCGACGCCGAGGCCGAAGAACACGGCGATGACGAGGAAGACGAGGTTCCCCGCCTCGGAACTCGAGTGGAACAGCGCCACCCCGCTCACGCACGCCACCAGGAAGTAGATCGTCGCGACCGGCTTGCGGTCGAATCGGTCGATGAGGCGGCCGCAGACGTAGTAGCCGACGGTCCCGAGCGCGACCGCGATCCCGAGATCGACCGAGACGAGCGTGGTCGAGAAGTGGTGCTCGCGCTCGGCGTAGTAGGCCCACCAACCGGCGCCCGCGGTGACGGGGATCTTCTCGAGGAGGTTGACCATGCCCAGCCCGAGCACGCGCCGGCGCCAGGGGGCGACGAGGGCGGCGGTCATCCGCTCTCTCTTGGCACGGCTGCCTTTCGCCTCGGTGAACGCCACGGTTTCACGCACGTACCGCCGCGCGATGCCAATGGCGAGTGCCGGGATCACCCCGACGAGGTAGAACGACCGCCAACCGAGCTGCGTGTGGAGGAGACCGACGCCGAGGAGCGCCACCGCCGCCCCGGTGCCCAGTGGCACGGCGAGGAGAAGCTTGCTGAGCGCGCGACCTCTGGTCTCAACGGGGAACTCCTCGAGCACGACGATCGCGGCGAGTGCGAACTCGGTGCCGGCGAAGACCCCCGCCAGGGACTGGAACAGGACGAACGACCAGACGCTCCAGCTCGTGGCGGTGAGCCCCGTGAAGATTCCGTACCCGAGCAGCCCGACGAGCAGGAGCGGCCGGCGCCCGACGCGGTCGGCGAGCCGGATGGCGAAGAAGGCGACGAACGACCCCGCCGTGATCGGGATGTTGGCGAGCCCGAGTGTTCCGGTGCTGACGTGGAAGGCGTGCTGGAGTTGCGAGGCCAGCAGCCCACGGAGGTAGCCGTCGTAGCCGTTGAAGAACGCGGCAGGGACAAGCAGGAGGAGAAGGATGCGAAGGTACCGCTCCGATCTCTCCTCGACCGCCATTGGGGCATCACCCTAGTGAGAGCCCAGGTGGCGGGATGGCCGAGGTCCAGACGCGGCACGGTCCCGGGTAGCCTTCCGGCCGAAGCCGTCGGAACTCCCCGGGACCAATGCCCGTGGTGACGGGCGCCTTGCCGAATGCCTTGCGGCCTCGACCGGCAGGCCGCCTCTCGACGGCCCCGCAGTACCGGTGCCTCCCCGGAGGGAGTCCTTGCGCTGCTTCCTGTCTACCCACCGAGGATCCGGTGCCCCCCGTTTTCGGAACTTCCGCCCCCCCTCTTGCGAGTGGAACTTCCGTTCCGTCCGTATGGGACATCTCGTCCTTGGTGAGTGCATAGTGCTCCCGTCACCGCCAAACGTCAAGGGGGTTACGCGAGATCCACGGTTTGTCGACAGAGTTGTTAGGCCATACCCATGTCGTCCCCACACGATCCCCAGACAATGAACAGTGCTGTCCACAGGCGGCGTCGATTGCCGGCCGAACCGGGACCCAGTTTTGCTCCCCGGCCGTTTCCCGGGGGCGGCGGCCGGCCCGCCGCGGGGAGGATCGGGGCCTCGTCGGCGCACCCGCTGAGCGGGCGCGCAGGAATGGGAGAGGGCTGTTACGCGATGATCAACCGGTCGCTAACGTCGCCGGGGGGGTGAGGCGATCATGACGGTCCATCAGGAAGTCGTGGGGCGGTTGGCCCAGGCGATCATCAGTCTCAACGGCCCCGGTCGCTACGTGCACTGGGGCTTCATCCAGATCTCCTGGGCGAACCTGGTGGTCATCGCCTTGATCGTCGTCGTGTTCGTGGCGGCTGTCCTCGTGCCGTTCCCCCGGCGCAGCGGGGGAGCCAGATGACGCCCGATCCCGACGAGTCGGGCGTCGGGCTCCAGGCCGACCTGCCCGAGGACGCCAATCAGTGGAGCGCGAAGCTGCGGCGCACGGCCGTCTCCGCGTTCCCGCCCGGCCGCCTGCTTCCTGACCGCCAGCCCGCCTACGTCGCGTCGTGGATCTACGTCTTCGGCGCCCTCACGCTCGCGGCCTTGGCGATCGTCGTCCTCAGCGGCATGGTGCTCGCGATCGAGGGCCCGACGTGGTGGCACCTGTCCCGCGTTGGCCTCTTCGTCAATTCGATGCACCTGTGGAGCGTCGAGCTCTTCTTCTTCTTCATGGTCATCCATCTGTGGGGGAAGTTCTTCATGGCCGCGTGGCGGGGGCGCCGCCGCGCGACCTGGGTAACGGGCGTTCTCGCCTTCGTCGTCTCGATCGCCGCGGCGTTCACCGGCTATCTGTCGCAGCAGAACTTCGATGCCCAGTGGATCGGGACCCAGGCCAAGGACGGGATCAACGCGACCGGGGCGGGGGCGTACTTCAACGTTCTCAATTTCGGCCAGATGCTGATGTGGCACATCCTCTTGCTGCCGCTCGTCGTGGGATTCCTCGTCGTCGTCCACGTCCTCCTCGTGCGTCGGCGCGGAGTCGTGCCACCGTTCGCACCGGACCCGGATGACCTCGTCGTCCCGGTGGGCGATCTGGGAGTCGACCGGACGGTGGCGCCATGAGCGTGCCCCCAACCCGTCCCGGGCGGACCAGGCGGTTCCGGCCCGATCGCGACGTCGAGGAGTGGCACGGCCGGTACGTGCCCTACGACATCGTCAAGGAGTTCACCGCCGCGTTCCTCGTCGTGCTGCTCCTCACCCTCGGGCTGGCGATCGTCCTGTCCTCGCCCGACGTGCCTCCGGTCACGATCAAGAGCTGGTCGCAACACGCGCCGCTCGACTTCGCGCGCACCGCCGTCACCGAGCTCGCCGGCACGAGTCCGACCGCCACGTACGGGCCCCCCTACAACAGCACCCCGGGAGCGAGCCAATCGATCGGCCCGTTGTCGCTCGAGAGCATCATGGGTGTTCACCACCCGATCAACACGGCGCTCGACGACGTCATTGCGCCGCTGAAGACCCTTCCCTCCGACCCGGCCCTTTCCGCGGCGATCAGGCAGTACACGGGTGCTTCGGTCAGGACCGAACAGGGATGGACGAATGCCTACGGCGCCGCGCTCGGGCACGCCCGGTTCGCCGGCGGGAGGCTGATCATCCGACCCGGGAGCTACGGGCCGGTCGCCGAGATGATCGGTGCGCTGACGATGATGGCCCGCAGTGGTGCCCTCGACGGCGCGCTCGTGAGCTCGAAGCAGTTCTACGGGACCGACTACACGAAGCCTTTGCTGTTCATCGCCGACGGCACGTACATGGCGAACCTCGCCGCCGTGCAGCATCTCCAGGGATCCCAGTGGGGGATGATGAACGAGACCGGGAACTTCCCCGGTCAATCGTGGCTCTGGTTGTACACGCTCTGGTATCAGGTCCCGCCGTTCACCACCTCGACGAATGCCGACGCGCTCGTTTGGGCGATCATGGTCGTGCTCACCGTCCTCCTCGCGCTCGTGCCCTTCCTGCCCGGTGTGCGCGCCATTCCGCGCAAGGTCCGCCTCTATCGGCTGATCTGGCGACAGCACTACCGTTCACTCGCGACCCGGGCGGACGACGCCTTCTGACCGATCGTCGCCTGCGACGGCCGAGAGACCGGTCGCTCCGGTGAGCCGCCAGCCGGCTGGAGCGGGCACTCGCCGCGGCCGATGTGTCCCACGAAATAGAGGAGTTTCCCGACACCGGGCACGACTTCCTCAACGACCACGAGGGCGCGCACGACCGTCTTGCCGCTCTCTTCTCCGAAACGGCCAGGTTCATGGCCTAGGGGCACCACGAGCCCTCGGCTCGGGACGCGCGGCAGCGGTTCATCTCGTTCCTCGACGTGTACCTGAAAGCAGGCCGCACGCCCGCGTCGCCGCGGCACCGGCGGCGCGCCGAGGTGGGACCCGCGCCTGTCAAGAGACTTCGGACTCGGCCGGCCGTTCGCTCAGGGCAACAGCGCGCGGGAGGCGTCGGCCGAGGCCGGCCTATTCCTCGTGACCCTGTGATCCGCGAACTCCCGAGACGAGCAAACGGGGCAGTTGCGGAGGAGGTCCCGTGTCGCGAACAGCGCCTCGGTGTCGGCGGCCGGGTCCAGGCCCGCGCCGAATTCGCCTGGGGCCCGGGTGTTCGAAATCCCCATGGAGAGGCCCGTTCCCCGCATGCGGAGGTGCGGCGGGCGGGCGGAAAGTCGCGCCTGTCGGCCAGTCAGCAGCCGAGACGCGCCGCAGGCCGAGCATGTCCGTTCGACGAGGCGCGGTCGACCGAACATGTGCTGAACGGTACCGTCGGATTCGCGGGGTCGGCACGCCGGGCGCTGTGGTCGACCCGGGTTGCCCCTTCGACGCGCGGTCCGCTTGCCAGCGCGGTCCGACCGGCGAATCATCCAGCCGTCCGGAACTGACCGACGCGGAGGGGCGAGGTCAGGACGAGTACGTGTAGATGGGGAAGTAACTGCTCATACCCGTGCCGGGAGTGGTGACGGTGACGAAGTACGTTCCCGTCGAGGCCACGGCCGGCGAAGTGACCGTGATCGTGGAGGACCCGACGACCGTCACCCCGGTCGCCGCGATCGCGCTGCCGACAGGGCTGTAGTTGGATTCCGGGGTGAAGCTGACGGTGTCGCCGCTCACGAACCCGGTCCCGCTGATCGTCACCGCCGTACCGCCCGCGATCGGGCCCGACGATGGGCTGATGGAGGAAACGATGGGCACCAGCAGTGAATAGGTGAAGACATCATTGGCTCCGGTGGGGGTCGTGCCCGCGGGCGTCGCGACGGTGACGAAGTAGGTTCCGGGCGAGGTCACCGCCGGCGAGACGGCGGTGATCGTGGTGGACCCAGACACCGACACGTAGGTAGCACCGGCGGTCACTCCACCGACCACTGGAGAACCACCAGACTCCTGCACGAAGTCGACGGTTGCGCCGCTGTAGAACCCGGTCCCCGAGATCGTCACGGAATTGCCGCCTGCGATCCCCCCCGAAGCGGGACTCACTGCCGTGATGGTTGGCGCGACCGGGGAATAGGTGAAGACGTCATTGCCACTGGTGCTGTACGCACTGTTTCCCGTCGCTGTCGTGACGGTGACGAAGTAGGTGGTTCCCTCCGTCGCGGCGGGCGCGGCGACCGTGAGCGATGTCGGTCCATTCACCGTCACGCCCGTGGCGGGGAGGACCACATTGTCGGAGACCGGGGTGCCGCCCGATTCCTCGATGAAGTTGACAGTTGTACCAGTCACGAAGCCTGTCCCGGTGATCGTCACCGACGTGCCACCGGTGATCGGCCCCGTCGAGGGGCTTATGGCGGAGACCGTCGGGACCACCGGATTCCACACCCAGCTGTCCACGGCCATTGTCGTGCCGCAGTAGACGACACACTCCGCCGTCGACGGCGAGCTGACGCCCGCGGGGTAGTCGTCGAAGGAGACCACCGCCTGAAGCAGCGGCTGCGACGCGCACAGCGTTGCCGTCTCAGACCCAGAGACCGGGCAAGTCGAGAAGGTCACGGTCCGGGTGTCGGCACTCGTTGGCGTCCACGCCGTGCTGCACCAGACGGCCATCGCGGGCACGCCGTCGATGTTGGTGACCTCGGAAACCGGGCCGTTCCCCCAGCAGTAGCTCGGCGGGCTCGCATTCAGGGTTTCCGACGTCGTCAGCAGGGGGGTGTAGCGGATCATCTGGATCGCCAGATCGGTCGCGCTTCTCGCCGCGTACTGGAGCGAGCGGACCGACTTGAACGTATTGGAGTTGTTGAGGTCGTTCGTGATCCCGCTGGCGAGGGAACCGACGATGATGACTGTGATGAGCAGAAAGACGAGCGCCAGGACGAGGATCGCACCCGCTTCGCCGCGCTTGTCCCCCGCCCGGGCGGGCGCGGTGACTCGAGGCCGACACCCGCTGGCGTGCGACGGCTCTTCTGGCATGCCTCTCACGGCCTTGCCCTTCGTGGAACCAATATCTCTCGACAAATGCTCCGCCGAGAGGAACTCTACGTCAAGCGTCGCGCCGTCAGACGAATGCCTTCGAGCATCCCGACGATCGTTGAGCAGTAGGGCACATGCCGTACTCCGACAGGCATGACGCGTTTGTGCGACAGAGATGGCTCGGTCTCGCCGACTCCTGACCAGGATGAATCATCCGCCAGGTCGCGGCGCCAATTGTGCCGAAGAGATTCGTGGCACCGAGGTAGAATCGGCGGCTGAGAATACGTGAAGTTCGACCTATACCTTTGAGGCGGCCGCCATGTTCTACGGTTCTGAGCCCGCTGAGAGCGCGCAGGAACTTGCGAACCCGGCTGAAATGACAACCTCGACGCCCCCGCCAGGGAGGCTGCCGCGTCGGTCGTCGCAGAATTCGGCCCATCCACCATGTCGTTCGAGCGGCATCAGGTGAGGGAACTGTGAGGGGTCGTCGGACTGGAGGGGTGGCCCGCGCCTTGCGGTGCGGGCGCGCCACGGTTTCTCCCGCGCGGGACGGGGATGGATTCACGCTGATCGAGATGATCATCGTCTCCGCGATCGTCCCGATCATCGTCGGCGGACTTGCCCTCGCGCTCCTCGCGCTTCTCTCGCTCCAGCACAACGTCGCGAGCAGGGTCTCCGACGCGGCGGACGCCCAGACCGTTTCCGCTTATTACGAGCAGGACGTCGAAAGCGCGTCCGACCTCACCACGAGCGCCACCGCGACGCAGTGCGGAACGGGGACCCAGCTGCTGGGGCTGGAATGGAACCTGAACCAGCAGACCGGTCAGTACCAGTCCGTCGTTTCCTACGTCGAGACCGCGAACGGCACGGGCTTCTCACTGGTGCGCCGCTACTGCGCCGCGGGAGCGTCCACCACCCCCACGACCTCCGTCACCGTCTCCAACGACATCCCCTCGGGTCAACTAGCCCCTGCGGTCCTCCCGACCAGCAAGGCCACCGCCGCGGCTTCCGGCTGGGTCTCCGCGGTGGGCGTGACGAGCGTCACCCTCGGGGTCACGGAACCGGGAAGCTCCTACCCGTACACGTTGTTCGCGGTCCCCAGGGCGAGCTCGTCCTCGGGTCAGCTCTCCGGCGTGGCTGCCCCCACCACGACGAGCTGTGGATTCACCACACCCGGGACGGGCACCTACTCCTCGACTCTGTGCTTCGTGGACTTCACCAAGTTCCTCTTCAACGAGTACAACAACGCGACGGCCGGCCAACAGGCGCAGTACGGCACGTGCCAGAACATGACGGCGGCCGTCGCAAACACTCCGTACACGCTGTCGTTCTGCCTCAGAACGACGACGACGCCGGCCACCGGCTCGGTCATCGTGTGCCCCGGCGAGACGGCGACGGCACCGACCGTCCCGGCGGTCGCCGCGTGCCCCATCCCGACCTACTTTGACCCCCCCACGAGTGAGGCCTTTCTCGGCAACAACGGTTTCTACACGGGTATCGCCGGCAACCCGGCGCTCTACCAGAACGAGGAAGGCTCCACCTCGTACGTCTACATCACGAACATCGAGCTGACGGACTCGAACGGCAACGCGGCGACGGGCTGGGAGCTCGTGACCGGAGACGCCGAGTCCACGGACGCCGGCGAGTCGCTGACCTGGACGACGGACTCTGGCAAGGCGTTCAGCCTGCTTCCCGACAGCCCGTCCTCCGAGATCGGCAACGCCTGCGCCGACCCGGGTCCCGGGGCCGGATTGACCGGGGTCGGCACGAACTCGGTCGAGTGTGCGGCATCGGTCAGTTCGGACAAGACGGGCACCGTCATGTTGGAGGTGCCGTCGCCGAAGACGCTGACCGTGGACATGGTCGGGGCCGGGCTCGAGGCGATATTCGTGGGTGTGCTTCTGCCATGACGCGCGCGACGATCCTCTCATCCGCCCCCGGAGCTCGCGGCTGCGCCGGGGTCGAGTGCCGCGATGACGATTCTTCGTCTGACGAGACACCTCGGATGGTCAGCGCTTCCGTTTCTGGGTGCGGGTCGGCTGTTCCGCCCGTCACCACAGCACCCGAAGGCCGAGTTTCATGAGGCGACACCTTCACCCTCTAGTTGAGCGTGAGGCTCGCCCACACGACCGTGCATCCTCCCGAAGGTCGGCAGCCGGCGACACGCTCATCGAGGTCATCGTCGCGGTGCTCGTGCTCGGGTTGGCGTCGACGTCGCTCATGCTCGGGTTCAGCACGTCGATCTGGGGTTCGTCCGACTACCGCAGCGTGGCGACAGTCGACACCGTACTGAGAAGTGCCGCCGAGGAGGCGACCACCTGGCTCCAGCAGCAATCGAGCTCGTTCTGGGGCACCTGTCCCGGAGCCGTGATGCCACAGTCGCAATTCAGCCTTCCGAGTGGCTACACGGCGCAGGTCTCCACGGCGGAGTACTGGAACGGCACCACGTTCAGCACGACGTGCGTCCCCAACGCGGCTCAGCTGGACATCATCTCGGTCACCTATAACGGGACCGTCTACCAGATCAGCGTCGTCGTCGACGATCCCCTTGCCCACCCAATCCCGGTCCCGGGCGCGGCGACGCAGCTGGTCTTCATCGGGCAGCCCGGTAGCGTAAGCGCTGGCTCGGCCCTCTCGCCGCCGCCGGTGGTCGCCGTCGAGGATGCCGCAGGCAACATCGTCACGACCGACCTTTCCCCTGTCAGCCTGACGGTCACCGCGGGGTCGGGGACGAGCGGGGCAACCCTGTCGGCCACGTGTGCGGGGAACGAGTTCTACGGCGTCGTCACCTTCTCGGGCTGCAGCCTCACGACAGCAGGGACGGGCTACACGCTCACGGCGACCGATGGCACGCTGACCACGGCCACGAGCGCCACGTTCAGCATCGCCGCGGGCAGCCCTTCCGGGCTCTCGTTCTCCACGCAACCGGCCTCGGGGGCGAACGTCCAGGCCACCGGAACGGGCAGCTTCTCAGCCGCGGTGGCGATCCAAGACGTCTATGGCAACACGGTGCTTGTCGACAGCAGCGACCAGGTCACCCTCGCGATCAACAACAACCCGGGCGGCGGTGTGCTCAGCTGCACAGGCGGCCTGACGGCGACGGCATCCGCCGGCGTGGCGAGCTTCACCGGTTGCGCCATCACGAAGACCGGGACCGGCTACACGCTCACGGCTTCCAGCTCGAGCAGCCCGACGCTGAAAGCGCCCACAAATGCCAATTCCTTCAACATCACCGCGGGCAACCCGGCGGGACTCGTTTTCACGACCCAGCCCGCCTCGGGGTCGAACATCCAGGCCGCCGGGACGGGAAGTTTCGCGATCGCGGTGACGATCCAGGATGTCGATGGCAACACGGTGCTGGCAGACAGCAGCGACCAGGTCACCCTCGCGATCAACAACAACCCGGCCGGCGGCGTGCTCAGCTGCACGGGCGGCCTGACGGCGACGGCATCCGCCGGCGTCGCGAGCTTCGCCGGTTGCGCCATCACCAAGGTCGGGACGGGCTACACGCTCACGGCTTCCAGCGCCACCAGCCCGACGGTGACAGCGCCGAGCAACGTCAACCCCGTGAATATCACGCCGGGAGCGGCGGCGGCGTTGGCGGTGTCTGGTTACCCGACCTCGACGGTCGCCGGGGTGAGTCACAGTTTCACCGTGACGGCGCTCGACGCCGACGGCAACACGGCGACCGGGTACGCGGGAACGGTCGGCATCACGGCGAGCAATGACGCGGCCGCCGTTCTTCCGCCGAGCGCGACGCTCACCTCGGGGATTGGCACCTTCAGCGCGACGTTCAAGACGGTAGCGGGTGGCGCGAAAACCCTGACCGCGACCGACACGGTGACGGGGACGATCACAGGCAGCGAGCCGGGCATCTCGGTCACGCCCGCTGCCGCGACCCAGCTCGCCTTCACCCCGGCCAGTCCGGGTCCCGTCGCGGCGGGCAGCACCATCCCGAACGTCGCGGTGTCGGTGGAGGATGCATACGGCAACGTCGTGACGGCGGCCACGGGGTCTGTTGTCATGTCGATCAAGTCGGGGAGCCCGCAGTCGAGCTTCACCTCGGGGACCCTCACGATCCCGCTGAGCAGCGGCGTGGCGACGTTCCCCAACCTCGTGGTCGACACGGCGGGCAGCTACACCTTCACTGCGACGCCGAGCGGGATTGCCGGGGTCACGACGGCGGTCAACTCCAGCGCGTTCACCGTGACAGCCAGCACGGCGACCAAGCTGGTCTGGGACGTCCAGCCGGTCGGCGGCGTGACCGAGGGAACGAACTTCGCCACCCAGCCGGTCGTCTACGTCGAGGACGCCTACGGCAACGTCGTGACCAACAACGCGAGCAGCGTGACCCTGGCGATCAACGGCTACACGGCCGGCAACGGGGGAACCAACCAGGGCAGCCTCGGCTGCACGGCCCTCACGGTCACCGCCTCGGCCGGCGTCGCCACCTTCGCCGGATGCAAGATCACCGGGACGGCGGCGGCCGGCACCTACACGCTCACTGCGACCGACGGCTCGCTGACGGCGGCCCCGGCGTCGTCGAATGTCTCGGTCATCGCCGGCGCGGCGACCCAGCTTGTCTTCACCCCGGCGACGCCCGGTCCCGGCGTGGCGGGCACCGTCATCCCGAACGTCGAGGTGTCGGTCGAGGACGCCAACGGCAACGTCGTGACGGCGGCCACGGGGTCGGTCGTTCTGTCCATCAAGTCGGGGGGCCCACAGTCGAGCTTCACCTCGGGGACCAGCACGATCACGTTGAGCAGCGGCGTGGCGAACTTCACCAACCTCGTGGTCGACACGGCGGGTAGCTACACCTTCACGGCCACGCCGAGCGGCATCAGCGGGGTCACGACGGCGGTCAACTCCAGCGCGTTCACCGTGACAGCCAGCACGGCGACCAAGCTGGTCTGGGATGTCCAGCCGGTCGGCGGCGTGACCGAGGGAACGAACTTCGCCACCCAGCCCAAGATCTACGTCGAGGACGCCTATGGCAACGTCGTGACCAGCGACACGAGCAGCGTGACGCTCGCGATCAACGGCTACACGGCCGGCAACGGGGGAACCAACCAGGGCACCCTCGGCTGCACGGCCCTCACGGTCAGCGCCGCGTCCGGTGTCGCCACCTTCGCCGGCTGCCAGATCACCGGCACGGCGGCGGCCGGCACCTACACCCTGACGGCGAGCGACGGCTCGTTGACGGCGGCCCCGGCGTCGTCAGCCGTCTCCATCACCTACGGCACGGCGACCCAGCTGGTCTGGGACGTCCAGCCGGTCGGCGGCGTGACCGAGGGAACGAACTTCGCCACCCAGCCGGTCGTCTACGTCGAGGACGCCAACGGCAACGTCGTGACCAACAACGCGAGCAGCGTGACCCTGGCGATCAACGGCTACACGGCCGGCAACGGGGGAACCACCTCGGGCACCCTCGGCTGCACGGCCCTCACGGTCACCGCCTCGGCCGGCGTCGCCACCTTCGCCGGCTGCAAGATCACCGGCACGGCGGCGGCCGGCACCTACACGCTGACGGCGACCGACGGCTCGCTGACGGCGGCCCCGGCGTCGTCGAATGTCTCGGTCATCGCCGGCGCGGCGACCCAGCTTGTCTTCACCCCGGCGACGCCCGGTCCCGGCGTGGCGGGCACCGTCATCCCGAACGTCGAGGTGTCGGTCGAGGACGCCAACGGCAACGTCGTGACGGCGGCCACGGGGTCGGTCGTTCTGTCCATCAAGTCGGGGGGCCCACAGTCGAGCTTCACCTCGGGGACCAGCACGATCACGTTGAGCAGCGGCGTGGCGAACTTCACCAACCTCGTGGTCGACACGGCGGGTAGCTACACCTTCACGGCCACGCCGAGCGGCATCAGCGGGGTCACGACGGCGGTCAACTCCAGCGCGTTCACCGTGACAGCCAGCACGGCGACCAAGCTGGTCTGGGATGTCCAGCCGGTCGGCGGCGTGACCGAGGGAACGAACTTCGCCACCCAGCCCAAGATCTACGTCGAGGACGCCTATGGCAACGTCGTGACCAGCGACACGAGCAGCGTGACGCTCGCGATCAACGGTTACACGGCCGGCAACGGGGGAACCAACCAGGGCACCCTCGGCTGCACGGCCCTCACGGTCAGCGCCGCGTCCGGTGTCGCCACCTTCGCCGGCTGCCAGATCACCGGCACGGCGGCGGCCGGCACCTACACCCTGACGGCGAGCGACGGCTCGTTGACGGCGGCCCCGGCGTCGTCAGCCGTCTCCATCACCTACGGCACGGCGACCCAGCTGGTCTGGGACGTCCAGCCGGTCGGCGGCGTGACCGAGGGAACGAACTTCGCCACCCAGCCGGTCGTCTACGTCGAGGACGCCAACGGCAACGTCGTGACCAACAACGCGAGCAGCGTGACCCTGGCGATCAACGGCTACACGGCCGGCAACGGGGGAACCACCTCGGGCACCCTCGGCTGCACGGCCCTCACGGTCACCGCCTCGGCCGGCGTCGCCACCTTCGCCGGATGCCAGATCACCGGCACGGCGGCGGCCGGCACCTACACCCTCAAGGCGACCGACGGCACGCTGACGGCGGCCCCGGCGTCGTCGAATGTCTCGGTCATCGCCGGCACGGCGAGCAAGCTGGCCTGGGACGTCCAGCCGGTCGGCGGCGTGACCGAGGGAACGAACTTCGCCACCCAGCCGGTCATCTACGTCGAAGACGCCAACGGCAACGTCGTGACCAGCGACACGAGCAGCGTGACGCTGGCGATCAACGGCTACACGGCCGGCAACGGGGGGACCACCCAGGGCAGCCTCGGCTGCACGGCCCTCACGGTTACCGCCGTGGCCGGCGTCGCCACCTTCGCCGGCTGCCAGATCACCGGCACGGCGGCGGCCGGCACCTACACCTTGAAGGCGACCGACGGCTCGCTGACGGCGGCCCCGGCGTCGTCATCGGTCTCGATCAATTACGGCACGGCGACCAAGCTGGCCTGGGACGTCCAGCCGGTCGGCGGCGTGACCGAGGGAACGAGCTTTGGCACCCAGCCCAAGATCTACGTCGAGGACGCCAACGGCAACGTCGTGACCAACAACGCGAGCAGCGTGACGCTCGCGATCAGCGGCTACACAGCCGGCAACGGGGGAACCAACCAGGGCACCCTCGGCTGCACGGCCCTCACGGTCACCGCCTCGGCCGGCGTCGCCACCTTCGCCGCCTGCCAGATCACCGGCACGGCGGCGGCCGGCACCTACACCCTGACGGCGAGCGACGGCTCGTTGACGGCGGCCCCGGCGTCGTCAGCCGTCTCCATCACCTACGGCACGGCGACCAAGCTGGCCTGGGACGTCCAGCCGGTCGGCGGCGTGACCGAGGGAACGAACTTCGCCACCCAGCCGGTCATCTACGTCGAGGACGCCAACGGCAACGTCGTGACCAACAACGCGAGCAGCGTGACGCTCGCGATCAACGGCTACACGGCCGGCAACGGGGGGACCACCCAGGGCACCCTCGGCTGCACGGCCCTCACGGTCACCGCCTCGTCCGGCGTCGCCACCTTCGCCGGATGCCAGATCACCGGGACGGCGGGGGCCGGCACCTACACCTTGAAGGCGACCGACGGCTCGTTGACGGCGGCCCCGGCGTCGTCGAATGTCTCGGTCATCGCCAGCACGGCGAGCAAGCTGGTCTGGGACGTCCAGCCGGTCGGCGGCGTGACCGAGGGAACGAACTTCGCCACCCAGCCGGTCATCTACGTCGAGGACGCCTACGGCAACGTCGTGACCAGCGACACGAGCAGCGTGACGCTCGCGATCAACGGCTACACAGCCGGCAACGGGGGAACCAACCAGGGCAGCCTCGGCTGCACGGCCCTCACGGTCACCGCCTCGGCCGGCGTCGCCACCTTCGCCGGCTGCCAGATCACCGGCACGGCGGCGGCCGGCACCTACACCTTGAAGGCGACCGACGGCTCGCTGACGGCGGCGCCGGCGTCGTCGGCCGTCTCCATCACCTACGGCACGGCGACCAAGCTGGCCTGGGACGTCCAGCCGGTCGGCGGCGTGACCGAGGGAACGAACTTCGCCACCCAGCCGGTCGTCTACGTCGAGGACGCCAACGGCAACGTCGTGACCAACAACGCGAGCAGCGTGACCCTCGCCCTCAACGGCTACACGGCCGGCAACGGGGGAACCACCTCGGGCACCCTCGGCTGCACGGCCCTCACGGTCACCGCCTCGGCCGGCGTCGCCACCTTCGCCGCCTGCAAGATCACCGGCACGGCGGCGGCCGGCACCTACACCCTCAAGGCGACCGACGGCACGCTGACGGCGGCCCCGGCGTCGTCGAATGTCTCGGTCATCGCCGGCACGGCGAGCAAGCTGGCCTGGGACGTCCAGCCGGTCGGCGGCGTGACCGAGGGAACGAACTTCGCCACCCAGCCGGTCATCTACGTCGAGGACGCCAACGGCAACGTCGTGACCAGCGACACGAGCAGCGTGACGCTCGCGATCAACGGCTACACGGCCGGCAACGGGGGGACCACCCAGGGCACCCTCGGCTGCACGGCGCTCACGGTCACCGCCGTGGCCGGCGTCGCCACCTTCGCCGGCTGCCAGATCACCGGCACGGCGGCGGCCGGCACCTACACCTTGAAGGCGACCGACGGCTCGCTGACGGCGGCCCCGGCGTCGTCATCGGTCTCGATCAATTACGGCACGGCGACCAAGCTGGGCTGGGACGTCCAGCCCGTCGGCGGGGTGACCGAGGGAACGAGCTTCGCCACCCAGCCCAAGATCTACGTCGAGGACGCCTACGGCAACGTCGTGACCAACAACACGACCGTTGTGACCCTTGCCCTCAACGGCTACACGGCCGGCAATGGGGGGACCACCGAGGGCACCCTCGGCTGCACGGCCCTTGCGGTAACCGCCTCGGCCGGCGTCGCCACCTTCGCCGCTTGCAAGATCACCGGGACGGCGGCGGACGGCTCCTACACGCTCACGGCGAGTGACAGCTCGCTGACGTCGGCCCCGGCGTCGTCGGCCGTCTCGATCATCGCCGGCGCGGCGAGCAAGCTCGCCTTCACCCCGGCGGCGCCAGGCCCCGGAACGCATGGCAGCTCCATCCCGAACGTCGCCGTGTCGGTCGAGGACGCGAACGGCAACGTCGTGACGACGGCGACGGGGTCGGTGGTCATATCCATCAAGTCGGGCTGCCCGCAGACGAGCTTCACCTCGGGGACCACCACGATCACGTTGAGTAGCGGCGTGGCGACGTTCAACAACCTCGTGGTCACTGCCACGGGCAGCTACACCTTCACAGCCACGCCGAGCGGGATCAGCGGGGTCACGACGGCGGTCAACTCCAGCGCCTTCACTGTGAGCTAGGGGCTAGTCGCCCGAACCGGGCTTCCGCGTGCCACGGCTGCGCCGAGCCCGGATCTCACCGCCCGCAGTCGGACCGACCGGCAGCATCACGTGTCCAGGAACGAATGGACGCGACTTGTGGCGAGGTGTCCAGGTTCGATCGGGAGGTCTCGACCGCCGGCCGGCGTTCGCACGGCTCGCGCCTCCCCGGTTGATCGGGCCTCGCCCGGCCTTCCCTCACGCCCCGGGCCCGAGCTCGTCCGCCGCGGCCGGGATGAGCTCCCGGCGGCGGGCGACCTCGCCGAACCAGCGCGCAGACGGCTTGGGTCGCCGCGCGAACGTCGAGCGGTCGACCGAAACCAGCCCGAAATGGGGCTCGAAGCCGCGGGCCCACTCGAAATTGTCGAGCAGGCTCCAGTAGAAGTAGCCGCGCACGTCGATCCCGTCCTCCAGGCACCGGTGGACGCCGCGCAGGGCATCCGAGACGAACTCGACGCGCTCGGCGTCGTCGTCCGTCGCAATGCCGTTCTCGGTGACGATCACCGGCCTGCCGGTCACCGCGGCAGCCCTCCGGATCGCCTCCTCGGCGGTCTGGGGCCAGTACTCGTACCCCATCGCGGTGAGGCGGGTGCCGGGAGGCGGGTCGACGGGGCCCTGTGGGCCGATGTAGGTCCTCGTGTAGCTCTGGACGCCGACGAAGTCGTCCCCGCCGAGCTCGCGGAGGTAGATGTCCTCCATCATCTCCTGGGCAAGAGCTGCGAGTTCCTCGCCGCCCGGCAACACCTGAAACTCTGACATCGCCAGCGACAAACCGACCGGGTAGACGCCGGGCCCGGCCCGCAGAGCCTCGACCGCCTGCCGGTGGGCTTCGACCAGGTGTTTCGTCACCGTGACGAAGGCTTCGGTGTCGTCCTTGCGACCCGGCGGGAATTCACCGAGCAAGTAGCCGATCAGTGCCACCATGCTCGGCTCATTCACGGTGCAGGCGCGGCCGATCAGATCGCCCAACGATCCCGCCGCCTTCTCGCAGAACCGCGCGAACATCGCAGGCGACTGCGGTGCCTCCCAGCCGCCCTGGGCAGCGAACCAGCGGGGGTTTGTGAAGTGATGGAAGGTCACGGTCGGTTCTAGTCCGACTTCCCGGCACCCGGCGCAGATCCGCCGGTAGTGGTCGAGTGCCGCCAGAGACCACTCTCCCTGGGCCGGCTCGATCCGGCTCCACTCGAGAGAGAACCGGTAGCTCGTGAGCCCGAGGTCCGCGACGACCGCGAGGTCCTGGTGCCAGCGAGAGTAGGAGCCGCAGGCGTCGCCGCTCGATTCGGCGCAGCCGGACCCCGCCTGGTGCTCGAAATCCCACCAGTCAGAGTTCGTGTTCCCGCCTTCTATTTGGTGCGCGGACGTCGCCGCGCCCCAGATGAAGTCCTTCGGGAACCTCAGGCCGTCATGGGCATCCGTGTCGTGGCCAGCCAGGGCACCCCGCGGAACTTGCTTCTTGCTCGGCCTTGTTCCCACCAGCTGGCTCCGTTCTTCGGGTCGACATCGTCAAGCTACAAGGTGCGATCGGGGTCGTTCATCGCCCGAGGACCTGCGGATCGGCTCACCGGCGGGCAACTTCTTCCGGCGCCTGACCATCCACCCGGAGGCGGACCACCAAACACAGACCGTCGGGTCGGCTCCTGCGACCGCCGGCTCATCGACCTGTGACCAGGACTTGTGGATCGCCCACCTGCTGGAGGGCGTGGCGTAGCTGCCTTCTTCACCAAGGAAGACCGCCTGGGCTGGTCCCAGAAGCAGGCCGGTGCCTTCAGTGGCCACCTTGTTCCCAGGTCGGTGCTGGTGCGCGGCTACTCATTCAGCCCCACGTGGTGAGAGCGCTGTTCGAGTTCATCGAGTCTGTTACCAGCATGTTTGAGCGCGCTCGAAGGTGCGCGTTTTCAGGACATACGAGACGACGACGCCGCTGGTGTGTCAGGACATCGGAGACAGCGACGAAAGGGGTCTCCGGTGGACAAGGGACGTTTCCTGATCGAGCGCCAGCTGAAACAGGGAACGCAGATCGCCGAGCTGGCGGCGGTCAACGGCATGCAACGGAGCTGGCTCCCTACCGGCAGGGTTGTCGGCCACCTTCCAGAGCGACGTTCATCTTCATGCTGTTGAGATCGAGGCCGTTGGCCTGGGCGCAGAACCGTGATCGCGGCAACGAGTACTCGACCTCGAAGACCGCCTTGCGGGCACGGAGGTAGGGCGGCGCCACAATGCCGCACGTGGCGTATTGGAAGCACTGTTCGTCGAGCAGGAAGTCGGCGCGAGGTTCGATGAGGCGAGAGAACTGCGGATCATTGTCGCCGTTCTTCTGGCCCCACGCCAGGCCCAGGCGGTGAGCGTACGCGGCCAGGGCGAGGTCGTAAGCAACGTTCGCCGCCTCGGTAATCGTGAAGCCGGTGTTGTCGGAGTACGAGTCGTCGATGTCCGGTTCGACGCCGTCGAAGCCCTTGCGGTGGCACATCGCGATGCGAGCCTCGATGATCCGGCGGACGCGGAGGCTGTCGATGTCGAGGTAGCGCTCGGCGGGATAGCCCGGGACCTTCTTGCCTAGGTCCCGGGCCAGGAACTCGTGGTAGTCCGGTCGGTAGTTCTCCGCCGCCCCGACCTCGATGTAGCAGACGACGCGGTCACCGGCCCGGTGGAGCGCGGCGACCGTCGATGCCGGATTCTGGAAGCCGTCGATGTCGTAGACCTTCGGATTGCCCGCAGGATTGCCCGAAGGCGTCGTCGCGCCCTCGCCCATGTCCTTGGGGCTGGAGAGGTGGAGGGGATGATCGAGCTCCCATTGCCACTCAATCGGTGCGGAGCCCGGATGCCACCATCCAGTCGTTCGCGCTGCCGCCGGCACCGCCCCCAACGCGTAGCTGCTCGACAGCACGCCCGCCAGAGTCAGTACCGTCGCCACCGCACCTGCCAGCATCCGCCGGCTTGGGCCCCGGTGGGCCCGCCGTGTCACGAATGGCCCGACTCGAGAGGCTGCGGGCGCGCGGGTGAGGTTCTGGCAACGAACCTCCCGCTTGGTGCTGGACCGGAGATCATCACATTTGCGCGCTCGGAGGGACTCGAACCCCCAACCTTCTGATCCGTAGTCAGATGCTCTGTCCAATTGAGCTACGAGCGCAGATCACTTACGGCCGCCTCACGTGCAGCGCGGTCCCAGTACCTCGTGAGACCTGGATGTTACCCGGACCATGGCACCCGCAGAGAGGCTCCGTGAGCCGGACCTGGTACGTTCCGACTTCGTGGCTGGTTCCGACACCTTCGACAGCGGCACGCGGTCGAAGACCGGGCCGGAGCCCGCGGGAAGCGTATTCGGTCTCGCCTCCGCGATCTGCCTCTGCGCCGGCAGCGCAATCGAGGTCGCGCTAGATCGCGTCCTCACCGAGGAATCGCCGTGATGTTTCAGCCAAGCCGAGAGTGCCACGTGGCTAGCGGGCAGACGTGACCAGGTTCACTCACCAGAGCGGGTCCCGCGCGTACTGGGACGACGCGGCCAGGCACGATGCTGCCTGGTACGTGGCCACTGGCCACGTCCAGGAGACGGAGGAATTCTTCACCCAGGGCGCCTCCGAGACCGACGCCTTCTTTAGATTCTGTGGAATCGTTCCCGGGTCCGAAGCGACCGTTCTGGAAATCGGGTGCGGAGTCGGCCGGATGACGCGTCGATTGTCCGAGCTCTTCGGGAGCGTTGTCGCCGTCGACGTCAGTGAGGAGATGCTCCGCCGGTGCCGGAGCAATCTCTCCGCGCATTCCAACGTCGTCTATCAGTTGGTGGACGGGGACGGCACGCTGCCGGGTGTCGGGGACGCTGAGATCGACGTCGTGTTCTCCTACATCACCTTCCAGCACGTCCCGTCTCGGGCCGCACAGCTGCGCTATTTCGAGGAGTGCGCGCGCGTTCTGCGAGTTGGCGGGAAGCTCGCCGTGCAGATTCGCTCCACCTCCGCGACCGCGGTTGCCCTCAGCTTCGCGGGCCACCTTGTGCACATCCTCCAGGGTCGCCGGACGATGAACCGCGCCTGGCGGGGTTCGAGGGTCGGGCCTTCCGCCGTCGCGGAGTGCCTGCGCGCACGGGGTGTCACGGCAAGCGTGCGTCCCTGGCCATTCCACGCACGTTGGAGCCCGACACAGCGGTGGGTTGCGGGCACGAAGCAGGGCTGAGGCCGCGATGGCCCGCAGCGCACGCCACTTGCGTTCATCGAACTGACCTAAACCCCAAACAGTGGACCACCCTTGAGACAATTTGGCCCTGTCCACCAGGAGCCAGATATGCCAAGGCACTATCCCGACGAACTTCGGCGCAAGACCTGCGAGCGGATGCTCGCCGGTGAGGCGGTGAAGAACCTCGTCACCGAGCTCGGCGTCGCAGAGGCCACCCTCTATAAGTGGCGGCGCCAGGCGTTGATCGACGCCGGCCGGCACCCGGGGGCCAAGAGCTTCGAGGCTGATCCACTCCTCCAAGCCCGGCGACGCGTCAAGGAGCTCGAAGCCGAGCTCAAAGCGGTGAAGGCAGCGAGCGCCCTCTTCGAGGAGGGCGCCGTCGACCCAAAAGGAAGTTCCAGGTTGTTCGAGGGCTGAACAACCTGGGCTACTCCGAGCGCTTCGCCTGTCAGATCGTCGGCCTCGACCGCTCGACGTACTACGACATCAAGTTCAGAAAGCCCAATGACCGCGAGATCCGTCGCCTGCTGCTCGCCGACGCCATCGCGGACATCCACGCCCGCTCTCGAGGCACCTATGGCATCCTGCGCATCCGGGCCGCCCTCGAGATCGAGCAGGGGCTCATCGTCAACACCAAGCTCGTGAGAAGAATCATGCGCCAGCTGGGCATCAAAGGCCTGCCCGGGCCGCGCAAGGGTGTGAAGAACCTGAAGAACGCCCCCACCTGCGAGGACCTCGTCCAGCGCAACTTCCGCGCCGCAGCGCCCAACGAGCTGTGG
The DNA here is from genome assembly GCA_963823945.1 of uncultured Acidimicrobiaceae bacterium. GTDB lineage: Bacteria > Actinomycetota > Acidimicrobiia > Acidimicrobiales > Bog-793 > Bog-793. The sequence continues at coordinate 6,768 of CAWGNK010000003.1, read as the reverse complement.
CTCACCGACATCACCGAGCACGAGACCCAAGAGGGCAAGCTCTACTGCTGCGTCGTCTTGGACATGTACTCCAGGAGGGTGGTCGGCTGGGCGATCGACCGGCGCTGCGAGGCCGCGCTCGTGAACGACGCCCTCGCCAAGGCCAGCGCCTCGAGACCGACGTCGCCCTCGACGATCGTCCACTCGGACCACGGCAGCCAGTTCACCTCGTGGGCCTTCACCGAGAACGTCCGGCGCCTCGGCCTCGTGAGTTCCATGGGCACCGTCGGCGACTGCTACGACAACGCCCCCATGGAGTCCTTCTGGGGCTCGATGCAGGTCGAGCTGCTCGACCGCCAACGATGGCGGACCAAGCTCGAGCTCGCCATCGCCATTGCGGATTACATCGAGCACTTCTACAACCAAGCCCGGCGACACAGCGCGTTGGGCTACCTCACCCCGAGCGAATTCGAAGACCTACACTCACCCGAACCCCAGGCCACGTTGTCATGAGACGTGGTCCACTAAATGGGATACAGGCCAAACCGCGGAGAGGGAGGGATTTGAACCCTCGGACCCAGTTTCCCAGGTCAACTCATTAGCAGTGAGTCCGATTCGGCCGCTCTCGCACCTCTCCCGAAGTGTCCTGCTCGGGTCGGCGCAGCGACCACGAGGACGGGACCAAGGGTAGTCAAGTTGAGCCTGACGGGCCGACAGCTCGGGGGCCGGTTCGAAGTCCGAGCGGGTATCGTCGGCAGCCTCAGGCCCTGAACGGTGTCCGATCAGGACGCGAGGAGATCCGTTGTCGAAGTCGGCTGCGCTACCTGCCAGATTCGTCCGTCCGACCACGCCGCCTGGTGGCGCGCCGGTGCGGAGCGGTACACGTCGGTCGGTCCGAGTGGTCAGCGGTCTGGCAGTGTTCGTGGTGGCGGCGCTGTTCGGTTCGGCGTCGGGCGCGTCGCCGGTCGTGGGCCGCGCGTTCTCGCCGTCCGGGTCACTCGTGGCGGTCGGCGGTGTCCCGCGCCGGCCGTTCGGGGCCCGTCGTGTCGGGTCACTCGCCGCCACACGGATGGTTTCACTCGGCGTCGCGCTGCGGCCGCGAGATCCGGGGGCACTTCGCGCGTTCGCCCAGGCGGTCTCGATGCCCAGTTCTCCCCTCTACCACCGCTATCTGACCCCCGGGGAGTTCGCGGCCGAGTTCGGCCCTTCGAGACCAAGCACGGCGGCGGTCGAGAAGGCGCTGCGCGGTGCGCGACTGCGCGTCGGGACCGTTTCGGCGAACGGTCTCATCGTTCCGGTTTCAGGGACCGTCGCCGAGGTCGACGCCGCGTTCCACACTCACCTCGTCGCCTACCGGCTCGCCGGCGGCAGGGAGGGCTGGGCGCCGTCGAAGGCGCCTCGGCTTCCGTGGAGTGTGGCGCACTCGGTGTCAGCCGTGCTCGGTCTCGACGATCTCGTGCTTGCCCATTCATCCGTCGTACGCCCTCATGAGGAGCGGTCGGGAGCAGGAGCGACCGCGGCGTCCTCGGTCGCGATCCCCGGCACGCGCACGACTCCCCAGGCGTGTGCCGCGGCGACCTCCAACGCGAGCGCGAACAAGGGCTGGACCGAGGACCAGCTCGCGAAGGCCTACGGCTTGGACAGGTTGTACGCCGAGGGCGGACTCGGCGGTGGGCAGACGGTCGGCGTGCTCGAACTCGAACCCTTCGAGCGCGCCGACATCGTGGCTTTCGACCGGTGTTTCTTCGGTACCGGTCACACGACCGTGATCCACACGACCGCGATCGACGGCTTCGATCTGCGCGGACCGGGGACCGGCGAGGCGGTTCTCGACCTCGAGATGCTCGCCGCGCTCGCGCCCGACGCCCGTCTCGACGTCTACGCGGCGCCGAACACGTCGTTCGGCCCCGTCGACGCCTACAACGCGATGGTGAGCGCCGACCAGGCGAACATCCTGTCGACGAGCTGGGGCGCGTGCGAGACGTCGCTCCAGATCTCGGCCCCGGGGACTCAACAGATCGAGAACTACATCTTCGAAGAGGCGGCGGCACAGGGACAGACCGTGTTCGCCTCCTCGGGTGACACCGGGTCGGACGACTGCGCGGGGACGCAGTTCTCCTCCTCGACGCCCGAGCCGCCCTACCTGTCGGTCGACGACCCGGCGTCGCAGCCGTACGTCGTCGGTGTCGGCGGGACCTCGCTTCACTCCGACGTGCCACCACTCGGCCGCACTGACGAGGTCGTATGGAACGACGGTGCGTCGGGCGGCGGGACTGGTGGCGGGGAGTCGAACTCGTGGGCGAGTCCGGTCTGGCAGGCCCAGTCGGGCGTTCCGGGCACCGCGGACGCGCCGAGACGACTCGTGCCGGACGTGAGCTCGGCCGCCGACGAGGACCGGGGGGTGACCTTCTACAGCGCGAGCTTCTCGTCCGGATCCTCGTTTCCCTCGGGAAGCGCCGGGTGGACGACCCTCGGCGGGACGTCGATCTCCACACCGACGTGGGCCGCGATCGTCGCTGACATCGCCTCGTCGGGGGGCGCGTGCGCGACACTCCCGGTGACGCCTGGCGGGCGGGATCTCGGCTTCGTCGCCTCTGAGCTCTACGCGGTCGCGGCGTCGAGCTATGCGACCTCCTTCAACGACATCACGGCCGGCGACAACGACGTTTTCGGCCTGGGTCACGGCTACTCGGCCGGGCCGGGATTCGACCTCGCCTCGGGTCTCGGCTCGCCGATTGTCACCGACCCGACGGGAAACGGCGGCCTGGCGGGCGCGCTCTGCGCCGTCGCGACGACGGCCGGGGGCGTCATCGCGGCACCGGTCGTGTCCGGGGTCGCGCCCGCGGACGGCCCGACGACGGGGGGCAACGTCGTCACCCTGACCGGCACTGGCTTCACGACGCCCGGCACAAAGCTGCACGTCGAGTTCGGCTCGGCAGAGGCGAGCATCGATTCTGTCTCGGACACCTCGCTGACCGTCACCGCACCCCCGTCGGCCGTCCCCCCGGCCGAGGCGGCGACGGGTGCCGCCGGCGCGGTCGAGATCTTGGTGACCGTCACGAACCGATCGGGAGAGGCGACGAGCCGGGGGACCGTTGCGTCGCTCTACGACTACGTCGCCGAGGACGTATCCCACCTGGCTGAGCCAAGCGTGGCGGCGATCGGTCCCCCCGCCGGGAACATGCGGGGTGGCCGCTCCGTCACGATCTGGGGAAGCGGCTTTGCCGCCGGAGCGGTGCCCTCGGTCAAGTTCGGCGGGGTGGCGTCGTCACGGGTCACGGTTCTGCACGACTATGAGATCAGGGCTCGCGTGCCCGCCGAAACACCGGCGACCAGGTGCGCGACTGGCGTCCGTTTCGAGCCCGCGACCGTCTGCCAGGTCGAGGTCGTCGTTCGTACCCCACGGGGTTCGAGCGCGACCGTACCGATCTTGCCGCCACCCTCCGGGCATGTCGTGTTCGGTCCCCAAGGGGTGATCCGGACTGCCGCGGGCACCGAGGAGGCCCCGGCGGCGACGGAGTATGACTATGTCCCGACCCCGAAAGTGACACTGGTCGCGGTCGGCGCTTCAGCCGCCCTGCCGGTGCGCATCTTCGGATCTGGCTTCTCGGTGCTCTCGTTCGACTGGGTGAACCTCGGGACGGCATCGTCGGTCGATAGCGAGCAGACGATGGTCGACTACGTCTCCCCGACGTCGATCGTCGTCACGCCGACGTCCGAGTACTCGACGGGCGTTTCGGCCGTGTCGTTCGCCGGCGGTGTGAGCGTCCAGACTGCCGGGGGGCTGAGCAACGCCACCGCCGTGCCGGTCGGCAAGGTGCTCACCGTGCATCACCTCTCCGTACTCGGTGGTTCGGCAGCGGGTGGGACCGAGCTCCTCGTCACCGGGGAGGGTCTCGCCGGAGTCCGGTCGGTCGCTTTCGTGGGCGAGTTCTCTCCGGAGCTCGGGGTCTCCACCGGCTCGGCGGTGGTGCACGTCTCGGCCGGCGAGCTGATGGTCAGGACCCCGGCGCACGCCGCGGGGCCTGTCGACGTCCTGCCGTGTTCGGCGACGGCGTGCGGCCGCGCGCGACGGGCCGTCGACACGTTCGTCTTCGTCCCCCGTTCCGCGCACTCGCTCGTGGCGGTGTACCCCGCGGTGGGTCCGGCCTCCGGCGGGATCCGGGTGGCGCTGTTCGGGAACGGCGTCGACGAAGCCTCGGCGGTGCTGTTCGGTCCGGCCGTTTCGAGTGCGGCGGTACCGGCACCGGGGTTCCCGCGGGATGACCCGTATGTGGCGGAGGTGTACTCGCCCCCCGGGCGCGCGAACACCCGTGTTGCCGTCGCATTGCTCGGGTCGGGGCGAGGAGCCGCGCCGCCCCCGCGGGCGTGGTTCCGGTACGTGCCGAGCGCGCCGAGCGCGCCGCGAATGCTCGGTCTCGTGCGGGCGGGAACGACGGTCGTTCTCCACTGGCAGACCCCGGCGAGCGACGGGGGTTCGCGGATCACCTCCTACACGGTCGCCGTCTCGATTTCGGGCACCGCCGAGCGCAGCTGGCGGTTCGGTTCCCGAATCCGCACGGTGCGGCTCACGGGATTCGTCCCCGCACGGTCCTACCGGTTTGAGGTGGCGGCGTGGAATGTCAAACACGGGAAGGGCCCACCCGGGGTCGTCCGCGCCGCCGGCGTCGCCTGAGTCCGACCCGGACCACTTCGGGACCGGTCGGCGCCGGGACGGGTCGCATCCCGCCACGTTGAACGGCGACCGGACGACAGCGAACCGCCGATGGAGCGGGGAGACCTGGCGCGCCGGGACGGGCGAAGAGGCCGCGATCGCCCGGTGGCGCGGCGGTACACTGCCGTCGCTTGACCCCGCGCCGACGTGACCGCCGGTGCGGCCCCAGACGGACGGTTTGGCCGGGAGGGGGATGAATCGATGTCGGACGAGATCTGCTCTGAAGTCGTGACGGTGATCGGTCACAACGGAGACCCGATCGAGGCGTACTTCACCCGCCCCGTCGGAAGCGGGTCGGTTCCCGGGGTCGTCGTCGTCCACCACATGCCTGGCTGGGACGAATGGACCCGGCAGGTCACGTTCCGCCTTGCCGCCCACGGTTTCGCCGCGGTCGCGCCGCATCTCTACTCCCGTCTCGGCCCGGGTCGTTGGGACGACCTCGCCGCGGCGGCGATGGCCCAGGGGGGCGTCCCCGATACACAGGTCGTCGGCGACATCGAGGGGGCGGCCGCCTTCCTGCGCTCCCAACCCGATGCGAACGGCAGGGTAGGTGTGATCGGGTTCTGCTCCGGTGGACGTCACGCCTACCTCGCGGCCTGTTCGAGCACCGTGCTCGACGCCGCCGTCGACTGCTGGGGTGGGCACGTCGTGATGGGCCCGGAGGACCTGAGCCCCGCGCAACCGGTGGCACCGTTCGACCTGACCCGCGACATGCACTGCCCGATCCTCGGCATCTTCGGCAACGAAGACCAGTTCCCGACCCCGGAGGAGGTCGACCGGATCGAAGCCGAGCTCCACAAGTACGGCAAAGACCACGAATTCCATCGTTACGACGGGGCCGGGCACGGCTTCTTCGCGACCGAACCTGCGTCGTACCGGCCGGAACAGGCGGTCGACGGATGGGAGAAGGTCTACGCCTTCTACGGGACGCACCTCCGCAACCCCGCGGACACCTGACCCGGGGTCAATTCCCCTCTGGAGCGCGATTCCCGCCCGACGGCGGTCGGATCAGTGACGGACGACGACGACAGGGCAGCCGGCGTGGCACACGACGTGCTCGCTCACGGACCCGACGAGGATTCCCGTGACCGCGCCGTGGCCCCGGCAGCCGACGACGAGCAGGCTCGCTTCATGTGACATCTCGATGAGGGTCGCGGAGGCGTGGCCTTCGACGACGACGAGCTCCAGCGGGATCTTCGGGTCGGTCCCCAGCGCCTCGGCGACGGCCTCGCCCTGCACGCCGCGGGCATCCGCCTCGGGGTCGAAATCGTCCGGGTAGGGCGGCGTCCACCCGACGGTGGCCGGGAAAGCCCAGGTCGTCACCACCCGGAGCGTCGCTCCTGTCAGCTCTGCCTGACGGGCAGCCCAGCGCAGGGCGGCGACCGACGAGGGAGTGCCGTCCACCCCGACGATCACGACGTCGTGCGCCGCCATCTCCGGCTCCACACCCCTAGCTATACACCCGCTGGCGTCGCGACCCAAGGGGCCGAAGGTCCGCGCGGCCCGGGTGGCCCGCGCACGGGCAGGCGAGGCCGGAGAGGCGATCGCACGGAAGCCGAGAACCCGTCCAAGCGGTTCGGCGGCAGGCGAGCGTGCGCCACACCGGGTCCCGCGGGACCGGGTGTGGACGCGAATTGCCTGACTGACAAGCTGGAATCCCCGATTTCTGGGGCCTCCGCGCCGGGGCCGACACTACGATGACCGCGTCGGGTGACGGCGGGCGATCATTCGCCCGGCGCTTGGACCGACGGCCACCGGGCGGTGGCGTGGAAGCACCAGTCAGCGTGCGGGCGAGGAGGAACATGTCAAGCGTGGATGCGGGCATCGGCATCGGGATCCCTGCCGAGAAGCGCGAAGAGATCGTGCGGGGCCTGTCAGCGGTTCTCGGTGACACGTACACCCTGTACCTGAAGACGCACAACTACCACTGGAACGTGACCGGCCCGATGTTCGGGACCCTCCATCTCATGTTCGAGACCGAGTACAACGAGCTCGCGCTCGCCGTCGACGAGATCGCCGAGGCTCAGGGCCCTCGGTGCACCGGCGCCCGCGACGTTCCGGGAGTTCGCACAGCT
>CAWGNK010000002.1:0-121698 GCA_963823945.1 uncultured Acidimicrobiaceae bacterium | reverse complement strand
CGCGGCGGTGGGCGCCATCCTGCTCAGCGCCGTCGCCGCCCAGCGGGGCCCCCGCTCGTGGCGGGCCGCTTGGTTCGGCGTCAGCGCCGGGATCTGCTTCGCGCTCGACGGCGGCGTTCATCAAGACCGTCGCCAACGAATGGCCCCACGGGATCGTCTACGTCTTCGAGCACCCCGCGGCGTACTCGGTCGCCCTTGTCGGGCTCGTCGGGCTCGTCATCGCCCAGCACGCCCTCGATGCCGGTCCGGTCGCCGCGTCGCAGGCGGCCCTCCTCATCGTGAACCCGCTCTCCAGCATCGTCATGGGCATCTGGCTGTTCCGGGACCACGTCCACGCGACGGGATCCCGGGCGATCGGCGAGGGGCTCTTCCTCGGCCTGATGTTCTACTCGCTGCTGCTGCTCAGCCAGTCGCCGCTGATCTCGTCGACTTTCGAGGCCGAGCAGCTCTCGGACCGGAACTCCGGTCCCAAGATGCGCGCAGGTGGGTCCATCGCCTGACGGCCCGGCGGTACGCTCGCAGGAGTGGCTGTGGCGACGAGGTGATTGCATGACCAGTGTGGGTGCCGATTCCTGGGACGCCATCTGCGCCCGGATCGAGGACGCCGCGGGCCTGCTCGGGCTCGAGGACGGGCTCACCCAGATCATCGTCAAGCCGGAGCGAATCCTCGAGGTCGCGATCCCGATCCGCCGCGACGACGGGCACCTCGAGATCTTCACCGGCTGGCGGGTCCAGCACAGCACGGCCCGTGGGCCCGGCAAGGGCGGGATCCGGTTCCATCCCGACGTCGACGTGCGCGAGGTGATGGCGCTCGCCGCCGACATGACGATCAAGTGCGCCGTCGTCGACATCCCGTTCGGCGGCGCCAAGGGCGGCGTGGTCGTCGATCCGGCGTCGCTGTCGGAGGCCGAGCTCGAGCGGCTCACGCGGCGCTACGCCTTCGACATCGCCTCGCTCCTCGGGCCGGACCGCGACGTCCCGGCGCCGGATGTGAACACCGACGCCCGGATGATGTCCTGGATCATGGACACCGTCTCGATGATGCGGGGCAACGTGACCCCCGGGGTCGTCACCGGCAAGCCGATCGCCATCGGGGGGATCGCCGGCCATGTCGGCGCGACCTCGTCGGGCGTGGTGCTCTGCGCCCAGGCGACGTTCCGGGAGCTCGGCATGACGATCGCCGGGTCGCGGGCGGTCATCCAGGGTTATGGCAAGGTCGGCGCGCCCCTCGTCTTCCTGCTCTCGTCGCTCGGCGTGCGCGTCGTCGCCGTCGCCGACGTGGGCGGCGCAATCCACAATCCGGGCGGGATCGACCCCGCCGCCCTCGGCGAGCATTTCGCGCGCGCGGGCACGGTCGCCGGCTTCGCCAACGCCGAGGAGATCGACCCGGCGTCCCTTTTCTCGCTCGAGTGCGAGCTCGCCATCCCGGCGGCACTCGCCGGGGCCGTCACCGCCGAGGTGGCCTCGTCGTTCGGGGGCAAGGTGCTCGTCGAAGCGGCGAACGGGCCGACGACACCCGAGGCCGACCCGATCCTCGAGGAGCGGGGGGTCACGGTCGTACCCGACGTGCTCGCCAACGCCGGTGGCGTGGTCGCGTCGTACTTCGAATGGGCCCAGGCCCGCCAGGGCTACGCCTGGGAGTCCGGTGTCTTCTCAACCCGGCACCGGGAGACGATGGAGCGGGCGTTCGACGCGACCTGGCAGAAATCGACCGCCTTGAAGGTGCCGTTGCGCCGGGCCGCCGTGGCGCTGGGTCTCGACCGCGTCGCCGAGGCGACACGGTTGCGGGGCCTCTTCCCGTAGAGGAGGAGGGAGGCAATCGTGGGTCACCTGGCCGGCCGGCGCGCGGTGCTGCTGGCCGTCGTGCTGGCAGGGGGTGCCGTTCTCGGCGCCTGTTCGTCGGTGACCCACCACCATCACCACCACGCGCCGCCGACTTCGACGTCCACGTCGACGCCGACCTCCACCTCGACGAGTTCGACGAGCACGGTGCCGACGACGCCCGCCGAGACGACCTGTTCGACGGGCTTGCTCGGCATCACGGCCGCGCCGGGCGGCGTTGCCGCCGGCACGTCCTACATCGTGTTCACGCTCACCAACCGGGGTCCGGCGCCCTGCACGCTCGACGGCTTCCCCTCGCTCGAGTTCTTTGGCCCGTCCGGTGCTTCCGGGGCCGGTGCGGGGCCGAGGCTTTCGATCACGTCGATGGACGGGGGCGAAGCGCCGGGTCTTGTGACGCTGGCGAGCGACGGGACGGCTGAATTCATAGTGATCATCAACGATGTCCCGGTGGAGGGAGTGGGATGCTCGACGGTCGCCTCGGTGGATGTCGCGATCCCCGGGACAGGTGAGGCGCTGGCCGTCCCCGTCACGATGACGCCTTGCGGGGGATCGGTCACGGTTGACGCTTTCGCGCCGTCGGGTTCGGAGAGCCCCTAGGGCGACGGGCCCGATCCAGATGCGACAATTGCCGGGCGCAACCGATCGGTCGCCGGCGAGAGCTGCAGGCGGTGGGCGCGCCGAACGTGCAACGGGCGCTTAGCTCAGGTGGTTAGAGCAGCTCGCTTACAACGAGCAGGTCGGCGGTTCAAGTCCGTCAGCGCCCACAAAGTGCCATCTACCTGGATGTATAGCGAAGTCCAGATGGACTAGCACAGCGCACAGCGCACCTAGACCTGCTAATAGCGCTAGGGTGAAGTGTGGCACGGCCCGAATGTCGGAGTCGGTAGCCGCTAGGGGACCGAGTGGCAACAAAGCTCGCTGATGCAGAAGGTGGCGAGGTCGACGAGTATCTCGAAAGCTGGGGCCGGCGGCTTCGAGCGCGCAACCGCTCGGAGAAGACAATCCGTGGCTATGGCGAGACAGTTCAACTGTTTCTTCAGTTCCTGCACTGTCACGACATGCCGACTGCTGTCGGTGAGGTCAAGCGCGAGCACGTTGAAGCCTTCATCGCCGACCAGTTGGCTCGATGGAAGCCAACGACAGCGCTTACACGGCACCAGGCGCTGCGGCAGTTCTTCCTTTACCTGGTGGACGAAGGGGAGTTGACCGATTCGCCGATGGCCCGCATGAAGCCCCCGAGCATCCCCGACGTGCCCGTGCCGATCGTGACCGATAATGACCTCAGGAGACTGCTCAAGGCTTGTGAAGGTACAGACTTCGAGAGCCGACGCGACATGGCGATTCTGCGTCTGTTCATCGACACGGGGTGTCGCCTCGCCGAGATAACGGACCTCGCGGTGGAGGATGTCATCTTGGAGGCCGAAGTCATCAACGTCGTCGGCAAGGGAAAGCGTCCGCGGTCGGCACCGTACGGACCGAAGACCAGTTCCGCTCTTGACCGATATCTCCGTCTGCGAAAGCGCCATCCTCAGTCGCATTGCCCAGCCCTGTGGCTCGGTCCGAAAGGTGGCCTAACCACCAGCGGCGTCGCGCAGATACTCAGGCGGCGCTGCGCGACGGCGGGTATCGCTCAGCTGCATCCTCATCAATTCCGACACACTGCCGCCCATGCGTGGCTCGCCTCTGGCGGAGGTGAGACCGACGCAATGAGACTTTTCGGATGGAAAAGTCGTGTCATGTTGAACAGGTACGGTGCTTCCAACGCTGACGAGCGCGCCCGCGACAGCTACCGGCGAATCCTCCCCGGTGACCGCATCTAGAACTCAACCGCTGTGCCCCGGAGCGTCTCTCGGTGTGCGTGTCGCGTTTGGCCGTATCTACCGTCGCGCCCCTGGCGAAAGACCCCAGCACCGGTTGCGTTCTCATGTTGTTCTCGACCTCGCCCGTGACGATGCCAAAGCCAGTCGAGTCATGTGCGCCTTTAGCGCTGCCTGGGCGCGCCTGGCACGCTCGGCAGGCGGCAGAGAGCCATCGGGGTCTACTTCACGCTCGAAACGGGTCAGGAACGCGGCACGGGCCGCTTGGGTCGTTTCTTTGGGGTCGCGCTTGGCGTGAAGGCTGTAGGCAGCCAAGCGGGAGCGAAGGGATCGTTGTGCCGGGGTCAACCCCCCTCGATCATGCACAGCAATCCCTCATTGCTGGTTGCGACACCGCCGGTTGCCTTCCGGCCGCGGGCTGCCCCGAGGACGCCGATTCGGGGAGCAGGGGATACGTACCGGTGGACGCGCGACGGGCGGAACGGAGCCGAGCCATTGCGCAATGGTGCGCCGATCGACTCACAGCATCTCTCACAGCAACACTCACAGCAGTGCTCACAGACGAGATCGCGGGGCGATTTCTTCGGTCGGCAATCACGCAGGGGAGGGTCTGCGCGCACCGGCAACTCACAGCAACACTCACAGCAACACTCACAGCAACACTCACAGGAACACTCACAGCCCCAGGTCAGAGCCCTGTGAGTAGAAGGACTCGGGTCGGAGCCGCGACGCCCGGGGGCGGTGCCGCTCCCGTCGTCGTTGACGGCCAGGCGCACGCCACGATCGCGTTGGGCGTGCTATGGGTGAAAGCCCATAATGATCTGAGGAGGCGACATGACTCGCAGCTACGAAGAGGCTTCGACGACCCGCCGTGCGCGCCTGCCGGCCGAAACGCGAAGTGACGGGGCGGTCTTCGAACAGACCTACCGGCTCGCGGTTCAGGTGATGGAGCGCCGGGAGTTCCTCGGCCTCACTCAGATCGAGCTAGCCGAGAAGACCGGCATCGACCAGGGCGACATCAGCAGGATCGAGCGTGGTTCGATCTTCCCGAACGAGAAGACGCTCCTTCGTCTCGCCGACGCCCTCGGAGCGGAGTGGCGGTTGATCGACAAGGCGACGACCTCCTGAATCCCGCACCGAGGCCGGTGTCGAGCGACGGAAAGTCCTCGTGAGTGACTATGCTCCGCGAACACGGCGCGATCGTGAGTGCTGCAAGGCTCGGACGTCCGCGCCGGACGCCGCCGCCGGTTTGGCACCTTGTGCATCAGGCGTGATGCTCGGACGCCCCTTGTTGTGACGCCGATGCAAGCCGTCAGCGCAGGTCCTAGACGTGCCCCGAGGTCGACCCTGCCGCTCGCCCCTTCCTCGTCCCTCCGGCGTGCCTCACGCGCAGGCTAACGGCAGACGCCGGAGGAGACACGGAGGTGCGGGGGCCGATCAGAACCAGCGATCCTCCCTGTCTGATCGGGGCGGTGGACCCAGCGAAGAAGGGTCGGCGTTCAGGGCGACCTTCTGTGCGTAAACGGCCCATGCGACTCGTTGTGGAACACGTCGGATAGCGAGAAGTTGTCCCTCGCGGCGTGTTCGGTCGCCCTTGACAGAATCTGCAATTCGCCACCACGCCAGTCGACCGCAGGCGGGCGACGGGACCGAGCGCGGTGAGCGGGACGTAATGGACGAGTAAGTTCCGTCCGTGGGCTTTATCTTCCGCAATAGGGCTTATCGTGGCGACCGGTGATGGCGCCTCGAGCCGGAGGCCACGGTGAGGCCGGTGCTCGTTATAGTGCTGGACGTAGTCGCGAAGGACTGCATCGAGATGACGACGGCCAAGAACGAGCGTCCAGTCGAGGCACTCTTCCCGGACGGACCGTACCCACCTCTCCGCGATCGCGTTCGCTCGAGGCGATCTCACCGGTGTCTTGATCACCTTGATGCCTTCAGAGGAGAACACCTCGTCGAAGCTGGCGGTGAACTTCGCGTCGCGGTCTCGGATCAAGAACCGGAAAGACCGACGGCGCTCGGCGAGATCCCCTGCGAGGTTGCGGGCAACCTGGGTGACAAAGGAGCCGGTCGGATGATCGGTGACCCCGAGGATGCGGACTATGCGGCTCTGGATCTCGATGACGAATAGAACATAGAGCTGGGTGAACTTGATGGTGTCCACGACGAAGAAGTCGGTGGCCAAGATGCCGCTTGCCTGGGCGGCGAGGAACTCCTTCCACGTAGGCCCGCTCCGAGGTGCTGGTCCGAGACCGTGGTGTCGAAGTACCCGGCGGATCGAGCTTGCCGAGAGACGGATCCCGAGACCGCGAAGCTCGCCCTGAATGCGAACACATCCCCAGCGGCGGTTCTCTCGGCCGAGTCTGACGATCAGCTCGACGATCTCAGCGCCGAGCGGGGGACGTCCAGGACCTCGCTGGGTTCGCCAACGTTTCCACTTGCGTCTCGAGAGCTCCCGATGCCAGCGGAGCAGGGTATCGGGCGTGACGAGAAAGCAACGCCACCGCCATCGCGGGAGCAACCTGCTGAGCGCCGTCAGGATCGCTCGGTCCGTGGTCCGGTAGCGAACGCGACCATGGAGCTGACGCTTCAGCGCCCGGACCTCGTGGCGGAGCACCATCAGCTCGATGTCCTTTTCCAAAGGTGTCCGCCGGCAGGATCTCAGCAGGCCGAAGATCCGGCACATGACGAGATAGCAGAGGCCGAGGGGCATGGCAGATGATGCTCGACGGTGCCGAATAGTGCCAGCTCAGCGGTCCGATCGGTGAATTGGTGCCCTACACCTACCTGTGCGAGACCTGCCAGCCGCGCCCGCGCGCGGCGGCGCTCTCAGCCTGTCGCCACCGCCCGGTAGGGGCGGAAGAAGGCGCGCAGCTCCTCCGCGTAGAGCTCGGGCTCCTCGAACGGCGCGAAGTGCCCTCCGCAGGCGGGCTCGGTAACGCGTACGACGTTCGCCGTACGCTCGAGCCACGCTCGGGGTGGGCGGACGATGTCGCCGGCAAAGAGTGAGAAGCCGGACGGCACCTCGACCCGGCGGGCAAGCTGCGCGGGCGGGATCGCGGCGTTCGCGCGGTACATGCGCATCGACGAGCCGATCGTGCCCGTGAGCCAGTAGAGCGTGACGTTCGTGAGGATCTCGTCCTTGGTGAAGCGCCGTTCGACCTCGCCGCCGCAGTCGCTCCACGCCCGGAGCTTCTCCACGATCCACGCCGCGAGCCCGGCCGGCGAGTCGGTGAGCCCGAAGGCGGCGGTCTGGGGCTTGGTGCGGTGCATCGCAGCGTAGGCGCCCTCGGTCGCGCCCCAGGCCGCAGCGCCCTCGAGCCAGGCGCGCTCCTCCGGCGCGAGGTCCGCCGGGTCGCCGGTGAAGACGGGCAAGCCCGCGTCCATGCGGTGGACGGCAACGACCCTGTCGGCATGGTCGAGCGCGAGGTAGCGGCTCACGTGGCTGCCGATGTCCCCGCCCGCGGCGCCAAAGCGCGCATAGCCGAGGACGCCCATGAGCTTGGCCCACAGTCCGGCGACGGCGATCGAGTCGGGGGGCGGGCCGGTGGGGCGGTCGGAGTACCCGAAGCCCGGCATGTCGGGCACGACCACGTCGAACGCGTCGGCGGGGTCGGCGCCATGCGCGCCGGGGTCGGTGAGGAGGGGGATGACCTTGGCGTAGCGCCAGAACGAGTCCGGCCAGCCGTGGCTGAGGACCAACGGAAGGACCGGCCCAGCCGAAGCGGCGGCCCGGACGTGCACGAAGTGGATCCCGAGGCCATCGAGGCGGACGCGGAAGTGGGGGAACCGGGCGAGCGCCGCCTCCTGCGCCGGCCAGTCGAAGCCGTCCGCCCAATAGGCGACGAGCTCGCGCAGGTAGGCGAGGTCGGTCCCGAGCGACCACTCGGCCTCCTCGGGCGCGTCCGGCCAACGAGTCGCGCGCAGCCGCGCGCGGAGGTCCTCGAGCGCCGCCGGGGCGGTCTGCGGGGTGAACGGCTCCGGATGGGGCGGGGCGTCCGACATGGGACGAACCCTACAGGCCGCGCCGGCGGTGCTCCGCGAACGTGTTGAGCAGGCGCCCAAGCCAGCCGTCGGCGGGGGAGTTTCTCGGGACACAGCCGCAATCTGGCGACATTGAAGAGGGCAGGCACGCAGGCGGCTGCATAGGGCAGATGTCGTGACCAAGAGCTTCGTCGGGTCTGAATCCACCGGCAATACTCGCTCTGCTGAACTCCGGCTGCGGCCACCTCGCGTGCACGCATTGGGTGGCAATTCTCCAATTTGAAGGTGAGCAGTGCGTCGAGGAGCGCGCCTATCCGCTCGCGCGACGGCGCCCCGGGTCCGAGTGGCGCCTCCCTCCCTCGAGGTCCTCGCGCAGGGCAGCGAACTTCGCGGCTCGCAGCGCATCAAGGACTTTGGTCTCGGGGCACAGGAGGTCCGCTCTGGCCTTGCCCGTCGGCAACTGGTGCCACACGGGCGAACACGTTATAGTCGGTGAACGAGTAAAATGCCTGTGCACGGAATGATGACTGAACTACGGCGCGCCACGGGGCTCGTTGCAGTTCTCCGGGCCGTCCACGAACGACCGGGTATCGAGCGTGCAGCTGTAGCTCGTGAGACCGGCATGACGAGCGGCTTCGTCACCGAGACCGTGGCCCGGCTCCGCGCCCTCGACCTGGTCACCGAGCGCCCGGCACCCCCTACCGGTGGGCGCGGCAGGCCCACGACGACCATCCACCCCCATCCACGAGGGCCCCTCGTGGTTGCCGCCGCCGTCGGCCACGAGACCTGGAAGCTCGCCGTGACGCAGCTCGGCGGGACCGAGCTGGTGCGGGCCGACCGAGCGCATCGACGGGACCCCGACCAGGTCCTGGACGAACTGGGAGCGGCGTTACGGTCTGTCCGCGGCCGTTACCGTCGCCGCATCCGGTCAGTCGCCGTCTCTGTTCCCGGGACAGTGGTTGACAATCACCTTGCCCAGGCGGCGAACCTCGGCTGGGAGGACATCGACCTCGGCGTGCTCTGGCCGCGCGAGCGGGACGGCCGGGCCATTCTGGCTGGCAACGACGCCTCCTTTGCTGCCATCGCCGAAGCGCGTCGCGGCGCAGCGGTGGGCGCCGGGTCGGTCCTGCACTTGTACATGGACGCTGGCATCGGCGGTGGCTTCATCGAAGGCGGCCGACTTGTTCTTGGCGCTACCGGCACCGCCGGCGAGTTTGGCCATATGCCCTTCGGTGACGCAGCCCAACAGTGCCGCTGCGGTGCACGAGGGTGTTGGAACACCACCCTCGACGGTGCCGCCGTCGCCCGGGCCCTCAACCAACCGCAACCCACCGACGAGGTCAGCTATGTCCGCCACGTCCTCGGCGTCGCCCATGCGGCACCTGTCCTCGAGCACGAAGAGGTCGCTGCCGTCCAGCAGATGGCAAGCGCTGCCGGGCGAGGGGTTGCCGGCCTCGTCAACGCCCTCGACCCCGACATTGTCACCTTCGGGGGCTTGGGACGAGAATTGCTGGAAGTCGCCGGTGACCACGTCCACTCGGCCTACCTCGCCGGCCTCATGCACTTCCGTCTTTCCGCGCCCCCGCCGCTCGTCCCCGCCCATTTCGGCGACGACGCCCCCCTGGTCGGCGCCAGCGAGGAAGCCTTCTCCGCGTTCCTCACCAAAGGTGGCCTGCGTTCGTGGTCACAACGCCGACAACGGTCCGCCGACCTATTGAACGGACGGGCCGAGGAGACAGCCGAGAGCACTGGGCACCTGCGGCAAAGGCAATCATGACCGCATTGCTTGCGCTGGTCACGGTCGTGTCATGGGGGACGTGGATACCACTGGCCCAGGCCCTGCCCGGCATTCCCCAACGCTCGCGGACGTTTTACGTGACGGTCGGCAATGCCGTTTTTGCCGCCGTTGCTCTGGTCGCCAGCGGTGGCCACCTCTCTTTCGGTTGGCGCGAGTTCTGGTTGCCTTTCGTCGGAGGGCTGGTCTGGACGGCGGGGAACTACTCTGCTTTTCGCGCCTCGGAGGCCATCGGGCTGGCCCGCGCCGCCGGGTCGTGGACACCACTGAACATCATCACGGCGTTCGTGTGGGGCGCCTTTCTCTTCGGCGAACTGAACAGCTTCAGAGCCGCTCGGTTCGTCCTGGACACAACGGCACTCGTGTTGGTCCTGGTGGGGGTCCTCTTGATCGTGAGCTCGCAAGAAGAGCGTCCAGCTAAGGCACTGGTCCCGGGCGCCGCACCAGCCTCGGGCCGCAAGCCGGCCGGGGCCACACAGGCCGGACCGGCCTCGGCCGCCACTGGCGCTAGCCGCCGCCGCCGTGGCCTGCTCTGGGCCAGCGCCGCAGGAGCGCTGTGGGGCAGTTACTTTGTGCCGGCCCAGTGGGCAAAGGTGCCGACGCAGGTGGCCAATTTCCCCCTTGCTCTCGGCATCCTCACTGCCGGGCTTGCCCTCGCGCTGCCTGCGGCCGGGCCGGTCAGGCTGAGCCTGAGGGTCACTACTGTGCAGTTGACGGCCGGGTTACTGTTCGGCATCGGCAACCTGGCCTTGCTTGGCTTGGTCTCTCGGGTGGGCACTGGTGTCGGCTTCACCATCGCCCAGCTGAGCCTCCTGGTCAATGCAGGCATCGGCATCTGGGTCTTCAAAGTGCCAAGGCCGGGCTCCCGGGCAGCCAACGTCGCTCTTGCGGGCATCTTGGTTGCCGGTGTTGGTGGTGGGCTCATCGGGGCTGTGAGGTAGCACAGGACCCCGGTTAGCGAGTCACCACTTCAGTGCGAACGCAACTGCTTATTGGAAGACCCTGAGCGCTACGGGGCACTCGGCGAGTCTGTGCGCTGGGACCACGCTGCAAGCCATGATGTTATTGCCTAATGAAGAGCGAAGCTACTGGCCTGGACCACGGGTTGGGGATGTGGGTGGGTGTGCGGGTCGCCCGGGCTCTGGTCGGTCAGGCAGCACGGGCGATCTGGTCGATCAACTCGGTGAGCAGGCCGACCTCGCCGGGCGTCATCGAGGCCGGTGGCTCGCGGCGGAGCATCGGATCGAGAGCCACCGCAGCAGTGGCGGCAACCTCGTCGCTGGCCGCGGCCGACCCTGCGTCGCTGAGCACGACAGCCAGGACGACTGACCCTGTCGGTGGTCGTCGAGATTTGTACCGCTCGAGCCCCGGGGTCAACTACATACAGGACCTGGACAGTTGCGGCCGGCCACCGGGCGCGATCGTGGCCAGGGCACGCTGTCGATGTCTGGAACCGGCTCCCACAGCTCATCTTCGGTCGGCACTAGAAGTCTCCTTCTCTATCGTCATGTTCGTCGTCTTGGCTGTTCGGCCGAGGCCAAGGTCATCGATTGAGCGCTAGCGGTCACGGCGTCAGCCGGTGGACCAGAACGCAGCGGCGGCGAACTGCTCGAAACTGCGCGGCGGCCGCCCAGTGACGCGCTCGATGTCGGGCGTCACCCTGTCCTCAGCGCCCGCGGCGATTACGGCATCGAGCTCGGCTAGCACCTGCGCGAACGGCAGCGGGTAGGTGCGGGCGAGCCGCTCGACCAGCTCGGCCGGCGTCACCGGCTCGAAGGCCACGGGACGACCACGAGCGGCGCCGACGACCTGGGCCACGCGCCTGTAGCTCAACGCCTCGGGCCCGGTCAGGACGAGCTCGGCCGCCGGCCTCTTCTCGTCGAGCAGCGCGTGCACGGCGACGACGGCTATGTCGTCGGCGTCGACGAAGCCGACTCGTCCCTCGCCGGTGGCGGTCACGATGCGGTCCTCGTCGCGGACCATCCGGGCCAGGTAGTGCTCACCGGTCACGTTCTGCATGAACCATGAGGGCCGCAACACCACGAAGTCGTTGGGGTCGCCCTCGGCGAGGACCTGGTGCACCGCGCCGACACCCGGGCCGCCCATCGGGAAGACCGAGTTGCTGAGCAGCACGAGCCGCTCGACGCCGTTGCGGCGGGCCAGTTCGATGAACGGCACCATCGAAGGCGCGACGTCCAGGCCGGGGGGCGGGACAAGGTAAACACGATCGCAGCCGCCGAGCGCCGCCGGCCAGGTGACGCGATCGTGCCAATCGAAGGCGACGTCGCTGCCGTGCCGGCTGGCGGTGCGCACCTCGGCCCCGGCCGAGCGCGCCCCTGCGACTACGCGCGACCCAGTCTTCCCGGTCGCACCGGTGACGAGCACTCGGACGCCGCTCATGACGCCTCGGTCGGGCTGGCCGGGCCGCTCGACGCGAGCGGGGCCCAATAGTCACGGTACGACACGACGTGTCCACCGGCCGAACGGACGACGGCAACGTAGCGCCTGGAGTAGGCCCGACCGCTGTCAAGCATCCGAAGGCCGATCGTCATTTCCGCGACGATGGTCCCGGCCACGTCGGTCTCGTACACGACCAGGTTGCTGATCTCGTCGTAGGTCGCGCGTGCGAGAAGCGGCTCGAGGTAGCGGCGGAGGTCCTCGCGTCCGCGCACCCGCTCGGGCCGGCCGGGCGGGGCGAAGGGGAACTCGAACTCGACGTCTTCGCTGCACAGGTCGAGGTAGCCGCCGAGGTCACCGGCGGCGAGGCGCTCCAAGCCCGCTCGGAACAGGTCTGCAGTTTCCGACATAGTATTCCTCCTATCCGGACCAATGGTCCGGCTGACAACTATACGGACTACGAGTCCGTTTGGCAAAAGGAGGCTCCACGACGTGACGCGCGCCGAGCGGTCGGACGCCGCGCGCAACCGCGCCGCCGTGCTCGCCGCCGCCGACGAGCTGTTCGCAACGGTGCCGGAGCCAGCACGGTTGTCCATGGACGACGTGGCAGCAGCCGCCGGCGTGGGCAAGGGCACCTTGTTTCGCGCCTTCGGCAACCGGGCCGGGCTCCTCCAGGCCCTATGGCAGCGTAGGTACGAGCCTCTCCGTGACGCGATCGAAAGTGGGCCGCCGCCCCTCGGCCCGGAGACCGACCCGCGCCAGCGCATCGCGGCCATTCTCGACGCCATCCTCGTTGTCAAGCTCGACAACTGCCATCTGACCCTGGCGGTCGAAGAACGTTCCGGGGGCACGAGCCTTTACGAGCAGCCGCACTACCAATTGGTGCACCAGCTGCTGTGCGACCTCCTGTGCGCCACCGGGGGCGGCTGCGACAGCGAGCTGCTCGCGCACCTGTTACTCGCGGCCGTTCGAGCCGACCTTCTCAACCACCTCGCCAGCCGCCGGGGGATCTCCCGACGCCGCTTGCGCGCTGGCCTCGCCAGCGCGGTCGATCTCGTCCTGGAGGCCGCTGATGCCTCGCCGCCATCAGATTAAGCATGGCCCCGTCGTCATGAAGGACTTGTTGGTCCCTTCCATGTCCTTTTCCAAAGCTGTCCGTCGGCTAGATGCCAGCAGGCTGAGGATCCGACACGTGAGAGGTAGCACAGGCGGAGGGCCATGACTGATGATGGTTGACGGCGGTGAAGAAGGCCAGCTCAGGGTCCGATCGACATTTTGGCGCCACACCGACGTCGTGACATCGTGATTCTCACATTCCGTTGCGGTGAGCTCGCTGGCCTTGCCGTACGCGATTTGGAGGGCGAGCCCCGGCGATCACTGAGCGGTGCTGGCCGCAACCTTACGCCGAGCCTCGCTGCACCAGCTGCGATGGGAGCACGATGTGGCTCGGTTCGGACGAACGGCCCGAGATCAGGTCGTGGAGCAGGTGGACTGCTGCCTCGGCTGTCTCCTCGAAAGGGTTGCGCATCGTGGTCAGAGCGGGGTCGGTCGTAAGCGCGGCCGGGGAGTCGTTGCAGCCGACTATGGCCACGTCTTCGGGCACGCGCCGACCAGCCCGTCTCAAGGACTTCATCGCTCCGGCGGCCATGAGGTCCGACGCCACGAACAACCCGTCGATGTCCGGGTACCGCTCGATGAGCACTTCCTCTCCGAGTCTGCCGCTCTCCAGGGACCAATCGCCCTCTGACACCAGCCCTCTGCGGTACGCCCGGTCCAGTGCTGCACGGTAGCCCTGGAGCCGGTCCTGCCCGGCGGTGTCATCGAGCGGCCCGGTGATTGTGCCGACACGCTCGCGACCCTGGGCGACAAGAAACCGTGTCGCGTCGTAGGCAGCGTTCTCGTCGTCCATTCCGGCCCATGAGACGGACTTCTCCAGCCCTCCTGGGGGACGCCCGAGTACCCCACGAGAACACCCCCACGGTGCCAGGTTCGACGAGATCACGTAGTCCGGTCACGGGCACACTCGATCGCAAGATCAGGCAACGCACCGATCCGAAGACCGACAAGTCCCGCCGCGCCGTGCCACTCACACCGCAGGCCAGGGAGGCTCTGCAGGTTCACCAGGTCCGCCAGAACCTCGAAGGGACACAAGGCAGCGACGATCTGGTCTTCACGAGTGCGCGGGGCACGGCGTTGTACGACTCGAACATCCGTAAGCACTGGCACAGGGTCAGTGCCAACCTGGGGTTGCCCTCGATGCCGTGGCACAACCTGCGCCACTCAGCGGCCACGATCATGCTTGCCCAAGGTGTCCCCATCGAGGTTGTGTCCCGTGTGTTCGGTCATGCGTCCATCCGCATCACCGCCGACATCTATGGCCATGTGTCGCCGGAGACCAACAGGCAGGCAGCAGACGCCATGTCCAAGGCTTTGCGATGAAGTACGGCCGGTGATGTGAGCGCGCTAGCCCAGCGAGGACGCCTTCCCGACTCGAGCCCTCCGCTTTGCTGGCCCTTTTGTTATGTCAGACGTCATGTCAGAAAATGTAGCCAAGTTGATAGCCATACTGGCTACGTTTAGCCGGACTGGACATAACTAGGCGGACGTTGACTGCGCCGGAAACGTGGATGTACCAGCACTTATGCGTACTGGGCACTACCAGTCGGACGGTACATTTACAGACTGGCAGTCAAGGATAGATCGGCGCTCTCCCGCCCCAGGGTCGAACTTGTTGAAGTCGCGCTACGCGACTCAGGTACCAGATTCAGCGTGTCGGAGGGCAGACGTCGCGGATCTGTGACTCGTCGCGACCTCGGCAGACGCGGCGCACTATCAAGCCCGCGAATGAGCGCTTCGCTGGCTGCCTCGATCCTGATCGGACCGATTGCTGTTATTGAGCGCCCCTGACTGGTGGATCCAACTCTGCCGGACTCCAAGTAAGTTGTTCCTCCCTGGGGCCCGCCTGGACGTTCGCGATGACGTCGATCATCTCCTCGAGTGCGAGCGTTCGGTCGATTTGGGGACGACCTCTCACGGGCGGATCCTCACGCACATCGAAGTAGCGAACGACGCCACGGGGGAAGGGATCCTTGTACGAGATGGCGTTGTATTCCATCGGCTCCGAGTTGCGGACGACGAAATGCTCCGAATCACCTGGAACGTACAGGCCAACGAAGCCGAGATCGACGCGGTGCCACTCGTCTTGGCGATGCGCGTCTGCCCGTCCTGTGAGCCTCCGCAGGCTGGTCACCACGTCGGCAAACCCAGATGCGCTTCGGGTGGTCTTCTTGTCTTGTACAGCACCGATCGGCACGAAGTAGAGGCCTACAACGACTGCTTGAGGGCGGTATTCATGCAGCCGCCGCGTCTCATTCTCCAGCTCATAGAGACGACCGGTTATGTTCTTCCCAAAACCAAGACTGTGCTTGTCTCGAAACCCGACGCCCTTGAGCGAAACGGCAACCTGGAGGCCACCGATCAGGTCGCCAACGAGAACGTCGATCTTCTTTGTCTTCGCTTCGCCACGATCCCAGTAGGTGATGGTCGGTGGTTCTGCCGAGCCTTCCGGATCCGGCAGAACGGAAAGCCGTTTCTTGTAGTGTCGCTCACGCAATGCCGTGGCGATCATCCGCGCGCAGGCGTCGGCAAAACTGTTGGACCAGTTGTTCTTGTCACTTGCTGAACCATCGACGATGAGCTGCGCCCGCTGTCCGCGTTCTCGATCGGCTTGATCGAGAGCAGCGAGGAGGCGTGGATCAGGATCGAGGTCCTCCCAGCGGTTCATTGAATTGAGATCGTATGTGCTGACGGGCCGCTCGAGCGTGAAAAGCGTGACTCGACAAGCTGCAAGCTGTTTCGCGACGACGTGCCAGGTACGCGGACTCTCCTACAGATTCGCGTTGAGGAAATCGTACTGGTGCACCACGCGACGAATCATCGACTCGTATGAGAAGAGCGAACTTGGGTTCGGCGCAGGTGGGCCTTCGATCATCGTGATAGGTGTTCCGTCGTTGGGACAGTCGACTACAACGATGCCGATCGCGTCGTAGCCTTCGTATCCCGGCCTGGTGCGGGTTGGTAGCTCGCTCACCTTTGAGACCACAAACTCAGTCGCTCCCGGCTGCGTCAGCGACGTCACCTTCGGAAGCGGTAGTCCTTGTCCTAGTGGGCGCCTGTTCGAGTCTGGACTGACGAAAGTAGATGCACCATTGATCATCACGAACGCCACTGCGATCGCCTGGTCTGCTGCACCGTGCACGGTGATGTGCGAGCTGTTCAGCTCGTCGTAGAGCCGAGGTCCGGAGCCTCGATGCTTGGTCATGCAGGCTTTCGCCTCCAGAGCCATCAGTACCGTGCCGACGGCAGACTCTCGAAGATCGGGAAGTTCCCGTAGTCGCGCATGCGCTTCCCGGTCAAGTGATACGTCCAGCGTTCCAGCCAGGTCGACGAATGTGCGCCCCGCTCGCTCACCGGCCAGTTCGGTTCGAGGGCGATGCACCACCAGGTCCAGCTTCTTCGTTCTCCTCGTTCTGAAGTCGCTGAATTCGTGATTCACGCCGAACGCGACGGTGCCCTCTGCGACATGGCGGCGCAGGAGCGCGCAGTGTTGCAACAAGTCGAACATGGTCACCCAACACGCGACCTTTGAGTGTCGATCGCTCCGGGAGTGGTATTGCCAGGTGTTGCCGTGTTCATCCACGACAGAGGGCACCGACATGGTACGAACCAAGATGGCCGGACCGTCCATCGTCATACCCTCGCGCGGCAATTCTCGAGCACCGAGTCGCTGACGCGCCGTCGTATCACGTCTCCGCAGCCTACGGAGTCGCTGCTACCAGGTGCATGATGGTCGCGGATGTCCAGAGTTGGTTCCCGCCCCAAACCGTCCAGCCCTGACATCGAGGCGCGCATGAGGAACCAGCGACGCCGAGACACAGATCCCGAGATGCTGCTTCGATCAGCGCTCTGGCGTCGTGGTCTTCGTTACCGCGTCGACGTGAACGTCGTAGGACGGCGTCGCAAGGTTGACCTCGCGTTCACGCGATCGAAGGTTGCAGTCTTTGTCGACGGCTGCTTCTGGCACCGATGTCCGGAACACGGGTCGGTTCCCAGGACTAATCGAGTCTGGTGGCTGGCAAAGCTCGACGCGAACGTTGAGCGCGATCTGGATTCGAACCGCGAGCTCACCAGTGCCGGATGGCTCGTCATTCGTGTGTGGGAACACGAGGATCCCGTCAGAGCCGCGGATCGAATCGAGGGGGAGGTTCGTAGGCGGGGATCAGGCCGCTGCGACAGACGTGATGTGGTCGGCGAGGTCGTCCAAGAAGCCTTCATCGAATCGCAGTGAGCCTCTCGTAGCGCGATCGAAGAAACCAGTCGCGGCACGTTGCGACAACGGCGTGGCCGCTTCGAGGTCGACGACATCACGCAAGTGGGTATACGACCCTCGAACTGGCCACATCGAGACGTCGACGGACCAGCGCTTCCCTTTGACGCCGCACGCTGCCTTCGGCCACGGAGCGCCAACCTCGAGCTGCCTCACCTCAGACTCCCACGATCCGGGCGAGCGCAGTCGGCTCCCGACCCACTCGGCCACGCCGACGGTTACCGCGTTGCCGACGAGCTTCCACCGCGTTCCCTTGCGATTGGAGACCGACTCCGCTGGCGCTGTCCAGTTCGCGTCAAACCCCTGCAACCGCTCGGCCTCGGTGATGTTCGGTGTGACGATGCGACGACCAGCCTCCCCAAGGCGGTGCCAGACAGCAGGAGGGGAAGGGATGCCGATGGTGGAACCGCCTTTGAGCGTCGGGACGGCATCCTGCGCCCATCCGAGTCCGCGTAGACCCTCGGTCCAGTAGAAGCCGAACACATCCGAGTCGAAGAAGCCCAGTTCGGGCTCGCCAGCATCGTCGGCAAACAAGACTCCCCGCGGGTCACCCTCTCGCGTGGCAACGAGGATGACACGTTGGCGGCGCTGGGGCACGCCTGTGAACCGAGAGTCGACGAGGCGATACGCCCACTGATAGTCGAGCGCCTCGAGCTTCGAGACGAGGAAGTTCATCGCCGCACCACCGTCGAGGACGAGCATGTTCCGGACATTCTCGAGCAGGACCCAGGGGACGCGGCGACGTTCGAGCAGACGGAAGACTTCAGCCACGAGACCTGACGCTTCGCCCCTGATACCCCTCGTGAATCCGGCTTGAGACAGGTCGGTACAAGGGAACCCGGCCGCGACCAGCCGCACCGGCGGAAGCTCCTGAAGCTGGCGAACGTCCCTGACCAGCGGGACACCTTCGAACCGGTGCTCCAGTACCGTGACCGCAGGATCCCAGTACTCGCAAAGCAGCTCGCTGTGCATGCCAGCCCTCTGGAGACCTAGCTCGATCCCGCCAACTCCGGCGAATAGACCAGCCACACCCCACTCGTCCGATGAAGGCATCAATGACAAACTACACGGCTGAAACTCTGCCTCGCAGCTTTGACGAGCGAAGAGGGTCGCATCGAACAGGCGCTCCATGTCGACGATCCTCCAGGCAGGGTGTAACAGTGCTGACCGGTGGCGACCCCCTCGGGTGATCGCATAATCTGAACGCGAAGATCGATGAGCAGGAGAAGGAAGGTCGTCACTGAACTGGTAGCGGTGCAGCGCTCCTGGGAGTGATCTACACCTGCTAATAGTGACACTTACGCTCGTCAGTGACCTGCGATTATGCCGTTGAGCAGGGCGTTTAAGCCTGTCTTGCTTACAACGAGCAGGTCGGCGGTTCGAGTCCGTCAGCGCCCACCGAGAGACTCCGCGTCAGGTAGCTACGAAGGTGGTTCGTGGCAGGAACGCGGACAAAGCGCAAGTAGGGGTTGGGGTGGTCACATCACCTTCGCTCTGTCCGCGTTCCGGCCGCGGAGGCGTGCTCTGGCTGCCCGGCCCTGCCGGGTTCAGGGGCGCCGAACCCGAACGCGAGCCGGTCACGACGGTGTACTGCCCAGTCGAACGTGCTCCGCTACGCCGCGCCCGCTAGGTGCGAGTGGTAATCCCGAAATCCTCGCCATTACACATGACGAGGCTGCCCTCGTCCGGTAGCGAGCTGACGTTGGGCACGATTGCCCTTCCTCCAGGGAAGCGGAGCAGGAAAGATGCGGGATCGAGTCCGTCCTTGGCGCAGCTACCGCCGGTCAGCGGCAGCGTTCCCAGCATCTCGCTGAGAGGGACTTGATCGCCCCCGCCCACGTACGGATTGGCCCGGGGGCTGAGCACGATAAGGGACGACTGGTCATCCCAGCCGGTATCCGTCGTGAGAATGACCCCCACCGGCACCGTTCGGGTGACTGGCTTGCCGGCAGCGTTCAGGCCAGTTGCCATCACCGTGTTCGGGAAGCGACACGCTCGAGGAGAAACATCGGCGTTGTGTCCGTTGACGCACCCCTTGTGACCTGCGGCATTTGGTGACACGCGGCGTGTCGCTACAGGGTGTGCCAAAGAATATGTGATAAATGCGCATGACGATGGTACGAGGGCGGTAGTGTCTCGTGGCATGGCTACCGAGCACGATGACGAACTTGTTGACATTCTCCTTGAGAGGCGGATCAAGCGCCTTGAGGAACGAAAGCGCATCGACGCAGAGCTAGAGCACATCGAATCGTTCCTCGCTGTGCTCACCACGCAACAGAGCGTACCGGCCGCGTTCGACGTGATCGGACCACGCTTCGCTCCGCGCCCGAGCGTCCGAGAGATGCTTGTTGCATTGCTCCAAGAGGACGACCGCGACTGGTCGGCCGCCGAGGTACTAGCCGAGTACGAGTCGCGAGGCACGCCGATACATGCCAAGAACCCCGGCAACTCTGTGCGCTCCGCTATTGGGGCCGCAATGGAACATCGCACCATCTACCGAACGACCGAAGGTCGCTACAAGTCGAGCAAGTGGCGTCAACGCGATAGAGGCATCGGGCTGGACAGTCCGATGTAGATAAGCAAAGCGGCCTGGCTAATCGTTCATACCGATCAACCAGACCGCTTCACTCATTTCACGGGGGCGGGTATTGGACCTACGGTCGGCCTATCATCCACCTGAAGCGGGTTCAATGCCCGTCGCCTCCACGTGACGATTACTATAGCACTTTGCTCGGCGCGCGTGTCGCTGATCTGCGATTTCGCGGGATTCAGTCGTCAATCTCCTTTGATACACCCATCTGAGACAATGGGGGCATGGACAAGTTGACCATGACCTCAATCGCCCGAATGATCCCGACCGAGGCGGACGCATACCGTGTTCTTGAGGACTTACGCTGGGACGGTAAGCCAGTGTGCCCGCACTGCGGATCGATCAATGACCACTACTTCCTCAAGCCTCGGGCCGGTGTCCGCAAGGACAATCGTGGCCGTGAGACTCAGCGCCGCCTTTGGAAGTGTCGGGACTGCCGCCAGCAGTTCTCGGTCCTGACCGGAACCGTCATGCACGGCACCCACATTCCGGTCAGTAAATGGGTCATGGTCTTCTTCGAGATGTGCGCAAGCAAGAACGGCGTGGCCGCTCGGGAGATTGAGCGCAAGTACGACCTGACGCCACGGTCAGCTTGGTTCATGCTCCACCGCATCCGCGAAGCGATGACCGCCAGCCCTTCTGGCGGCCTGTTCACCGGCACTGTCGTGGCCGACGAGACGTGGGTGGGCGGCGAGCCTAAGAACCGTCACGCCAACAAGCGCGTTGGCTCCAAGCAAGGCAAGACTGATAAGACGCCTGTCGTAAGCCTCATCAACAAGTCCACCGGGGAAGTCCGGTCGCGTGTCGTCGCCAACGTGGACGGCAAGACGCTGCGCAAGGTCATCACTGACAACGTAGCGATGAAGGCATCGACGCTCCACACTGACTCGGCGCCCACCTACGAGGCCATCGGTGCCGACATGGCCGGACACGTCGCGGTGAATCACACCATCGGCCAGTACGTGCTGAACGGCGCAGGAACGAATCAAGCTGAGAACTACTTTTCCCAGCTCAAGCGGAGTATTGACGGCACACATCACCACGTCTCGCCCGAGCACCTGGACCGCTACCTTGCCGAGTTCGACTTCCGGTACTCGACATGTGACATGAGCGACACAGAGAGGATGCACCGTCTGGCCGGGAAGGTCGGCGGCAAGCGACTGACATACGCAAGCGATACGCCGCAAAGCGTCACCCCGTAGTTAGGCTGATTGCCATGCCACGGCCAAAGTCGCACGATCCGACTCCTGCCGAGCGCGATGAACGATTCAGCCTGTATCCGCTTGATTTCATAACGGCGCTCAAGCAACTACTACGGGTCAAACGTGATGATCTTGAATCGAAGGACGATGAGCAGGACTCTCAGACAGATGCCTAACGCGTGAACAGGCTGTACTACGGAGACAACCTCGACGTGCTCCGTCAGCATGTCGAGAGCGGATCAGTCGATCTCGTCTACCTTGATCCGCCGTTCAACTCCAACGCCAACTACAACGTGCTTTTCGCCGAGCAGGACGGGTCTCGCGCCGCCGCGCAGGTTCAGGCATTCACGGACACCTGGCGTTGGGACCAGGCCGCTGTCTCTGACTACGAATGGGTCGTAGAAAATGGGGGGGGAGTAGCGGATGCCCTGATTGCGATGCGGACGCTGCTCGGCCCGTCTGACCTACTCGCTTACCTCTCGATGATGGCTCCGCGGCTTGTCGAGCTGCGCCGCGTACTCAAGCCAACGGGGTCGATATACCTCCATTGCGATCCGACTGCCAGCCACTACTTGAAAATCCTCATGGACGCGATCTTCGGACACGACCATTTCTCCAATGAGATTGTCTGGCACTACCGGAAGTGGTCGGGAGGCAAGTACACCTTCCAACGCAACCACGACGTGATCTTGTTCTACGTGCTCGCCCCCGGTGCGGGGCACACGTTCAACCAGCTCTATATGGAGCGTGCCGCGTCCACGCTCGGGCGCTTCGGTAAGGCTCGCATCGTCTCCGGCTATGACGAGACTGGCCGACGACTACCGGCACAGATGGCAGACGAGGACTCAGCGGGAGTCCGCATGGATGACGTGTGGGACATCGGGCGGGTGCCGCCGATCAAGCAACTCTTCCCAACAGAGAAGCCCACAGCCCTCCTCGAACGGATCATCGAAGCCAGCTCGAACCCCGGTGACGTAGTGCTCGATCCATTCTGCGGGTGCGGCACAGCCATCGTCGCCGCGCAGGCGCTCGGACGACAATGGATCGGCATCGACATCACGCATCTTGCCGTCAATCTCATCAAGCATCGTCTCGCGGACATCTACGGGACTGACGCCACCTACGAAGTCGTAGGCGAACCCACGGACATCACAGGAGCGCAGGAGTTGGCCCATAACGACCCCTACCAGTTCCAATGGTGGGCGCTCGGACTTGTCGGCGCTCGCCCCGTCGAGCAAAAGAAGGGGGCTGACCACGGGATTGACGGGCGGCTGAACTTCCATGATGAGCAAGGCGGAAAGACAAAACAGGTCGTCATGTCGGTCAAAGCGGGACATACCGGCGTCGCGCATGTTCGTGACTTGCGCGGTGTCCTCGACCGCGAGCAGGCCGCTATCGGAGTATTGATCTCAATGGAGCGGCCCACGGGACCGATGCGAGCAGAGGCAGCCGACGCGGGCAGTTACGAAGGGACATGGGGACAGCGATACCCGCGGATTCAGCTCTTGACTGTGGCCGAACTGTTGGATGGTAGGAAGATCGAAATGCCCGACCTCGGTTCGCTAGCCGCGAACGTCAGTCGCCGCCGGTCAAGAGCTGCTACCCCGAGCGCCAGGGGGATGGCTACCCGCGCCCCGGCAATGTTCGAGGAACCAGAACCCGAGAATGACTCTGACGACGAGTAGTTGGGTGCGTCAACGGACACAACGCCGAAACATCCCGGACAACGACTGAACCCATGTCGTAGAGGAAGTTCATGGGTTCGGCTCCTACGTACTGGAAGACCAAGTCGGACGATGAACAGGGTGGCTCCCGGCCGACAGCGATGATGAGGTCCAGCTGGCTACCGATCCCACGGAATCCCGCCGGCGGGTCCTGCAGCAGCACGCTCCCGAATCTCACGAAAGGATCCAGCTCCTCGCCGCCGACGCCTGCAGCAAAGCGCTTCGCGGTGGCGACCCGGCCCGCCTCGACGAGCGGCATTCCCTCGACGTCCGGAGCGAGGGGGCTGGACCCGGTAGACCCAGCCGTTGCGTCAAGGTCGATCGTGAGCGGGGAGTCGAGCACTCTGGCGTGTCCGCCGAGGTAGGCGAGCGATCGAAGGGGGCCAAAGCCGACGATGTCAACGACGACCTCGTCGCGAGAGGAATACCCGAAGAGCAGCACATCGTCAGGGCTATGTGCGGCGTACCGCTTCGTCAGAGGACCTCCCTGTGGTGCCTCATTGATGAGGACCGCAAGGGCGTTTGCGGCGTAGGCGCTGAGGAGAACTCCGGCCCTTTGTTGTTTCAAGGACATCAGCCTCGGTGCCTCTGGGATGCCCGAACAGAGGCGGACCGCGGTCGCCCCTGGCGGCACCTCCGATGGTTCGCTGCCGCCAACCGTCGTTTCCTGTCGCGCCAGCTGACCTTCGCAAAGGCTCGGGGCACCATGCTTACCCAAGCCGACGGCTTGGTGGGTGAGCGAGACGGCAGTCGTGCAAGCGCCGAGGAGAAGTGCCGGGACCACCATCACGACAGCGCCCAGTTTGCGCGCTGTGCTCATCTTCCGGTTTCCAGCATCGGGGTGTTCACTCGCTGCCAGGAACGCCCGCCGTCGGAGGTGCGCCACATCACGGTGCGCCACTTCAGTTTGGGCTCGGCAGGTCCTTGTGCGCCCAGCACTAGCCACGTTGTCGGATTGGCATAAGCAGTGGCGCCGTAGCTTGGGGACTCCCACAAGGAACTGAAACGCACGGGGCGGAAGTGTGCTCCGCCGTCTCGGGTCAGTAGCAGATTCGTCGTGGTCGTAGCGTCCAGGAAGATGGCCTCGTCATTTGAAACAGGTGCGACGCTGCCGCCGTTCGTTGAAACGGGGCCCAAAGTCACAAAGTGCCGCCCACCGTTGCTTGAGCGCGCCGCATAACCAAAGTTGCCGGTGCCGCAGAAGCCCCACATCGTCGAAGCCGAAGTGGCCGTGGTGTTACAGGCGATGCCCTCCAATCCGGTGCTCGGAAGGCTTGCAAAGCTGCGGCCGTCACTCGGGGACACGAACAGGAGGGCCTTCCCGTTGACCCCGACCACAACGAGCCAGACCTTCGACCCAAAGGCTGCCAATGTGACAAAAGCGTCGTTCTTGACCTGCTCATCTACGGCGGGAGGCAGTTGGCTTATCGTCCAGACATTGCTCGTCACCGATGACGACGCCAGCTCAAGGGATGTGCAGGGACTGTTGGATACACAGTCCTTCGTGACGAGCGCATAGGCGCGCTTATTGGTGAGGGCGATCGTCGCGGCGGGATACCAACGAAAGTGGGCAAGTGCAAGGTGCCACGCTGCACCGCCGTTCGCGGTCCAATAGAGGGGTGTCCCGGTACTCGGTCCCTTGTCGCCCCAGGCATAGCCGTCCTCGCGGTTCACGAAGTCGAGGTAGACAACTGAGGCGGGCGGCGACCCGACCCTAACGAAGGAGTTCCCGCCGTTGGCGCTGCGCATGACAACAGGACACGTCCCGCTAGGACAGGGGTACTCGCCCAGGAGCCAGAAGTCACCCGCGGCACCGGTCACAGCGGTCGGGGTCACGTGAACGTGCGCTTCAATCTGCGCCGCGGGGTCGGTGGAACTCGTACAGGCGGCGAGGGTCAGCACCAGGACTGTGGCGCCGACCACTCGGAGCTTGCGCACCGCGCTCATGGTCTCACGAAAACCCACGCGTGGGTTCGCGCCCTAGCCGGCAAGAGCGCCGTCAGAAGCACACCCGCATCGCGGAGAGCGCTGGTGGAAGTAGACACGGGACAGCCGGAGGATCTCGACAGAGGCACCCACATTTGCCCGCGTGGGGACGTCGGGGTGGAGTGGTAGGAACGGTGGGTGCTATGGGGTGTTCGGTTGCACGACCAGGTGGTGAGCCTGATTCACAGCAGAGATCAGGCGACATCCGAGCGTGGCCGCGGTTGTCATGGTGGCGAGAACCAGTACAAGCGGGACGACGGCGCCAAGCTCGGAGAAGTACGCCGTGATGGCCGCCGCCGGAATGAGGAGACCAGAACTGATGTATGCGAGCCAGGCCCACAGAGCGGTGGGTCTGAGCCGATGTCCCGGTGGCAGGCAATCGCTAAGCGCCCAGTACGGAAACCAGAGATTGATGATTGGGATGAACCACGATGCGACACCAAAGCCGGGCGAGGTCTGAGCCGGGTCGCCGAGCCCACGAGCGACTCTGGCTGCGCTGTACTGCCAGATCAAGAAGACGATTCCGACAGCAGCGACCAAGAGTTCGCCGACATCTCCGGCTAATTGAAACTTGTAGAAGCCGTTCAGGTGAAATGTCGGAGATTTGCCCGCCTGAGCGGCTTGCAGATCGTGAATGAACGAGTGGATGAACACGCGGATCCGCCCGGCAAGCGCGAAAAACGTGCACGCCTCCAGCACAGCGACGAGGCCATACCGACAAACGGCAGCTCGCGCCCACTCCAGGTCCGGTCCTCGGTCCGTCGGGCCGACGCCACCTCGGCCGTGGACATGCCCGGACCCGGTGCGGGTGGGAACACCCAAGGGGTCCACTGGCTCCCGTCCCACCATCTCTGCGCAGCGACCCGCCACGGATCGGGATACCAGCCACCAGGCGGCAATCGATCCGACACGGGACCTCCGTTCACAATCGGTGTGCTTGCATCATCGCGCGCACGTCGCCCGACACGGCGATCCACGTTGGCTCATGTTGAGGCTGAGGGGGCTGGGTGAAGCGTGACGCGGATCGGATGAGTTCGTTCAGCTCACGGGAGGCTGACCCGTCCGGCGTGGAATTCGAAATGGCGGTGCTCCGCCGGTTTGACCACGCGGGCTCGATTCAGAACGGCCGATCGCTATCGGCGTCCGTGTCGCGGACACGGCTCGGTGGGGCGAGTTCGGGTAGTTGCGTAGCTCGCGCTTTGCGACTTGCGAGAGCTGCGCCGATCCCAGCCGGAAGGGTCAGGCAGAGTGACACGGGGAGCATGGCCGCGAAGACGATCCCGGCCGCGACAAGGACCGGCCAGGCTGGTCCCGGTACGCGCCGCCCGTCGCAGGCGACGAACGCGACCGCTCCGATTACGAGTGCGATGGCGACGAGCACCCAGAAGATCGCGACGGCTGCGACGAGAGCCGCGAGTCCGCCGAGAATGAACAGCGTCCCGAGCGGGTGCCTTCGTCGGCCGAGCGCCCACACGAGTACTGCGCCCGCGGCGCCCGCCCCGGCGAGTTTGCGACGCGTCGGGCCGGTCTGATCGGCGATTCCTTGTTTGTACCCGTCCTCGTAGGCGCGGGCCTCGCGCCTCCGCAGCGCGAGGTCATCCCGAGTGAGGTCACCGCCGAGCTGCGTGGAAAAGGTCATGGTCGCCGCTCCTCGTTGCTGGCGTTGACGGTACTCCGCGGGTGTTCGCGAGCTCCCCGGAGGCGGCTTAGGACGGGTTCTCTCGCCTCGGCCTACCGGGCTTGCGCATCTCGGTTGCGTGGCTGGGTAGTCGGCCAGCTCCGGCCAGTGCCCTGCGCAACAGGAACTCGATCTGCGCGTTCGTGCTGCGCAGCTCGTCGGCGGCCCAGTGGGCCAGTGCGTCATGGACAGCGGGGTCGAGCCGCAGCAGCACGCCCTTGCGCTCACTCATCGCGTTGCGGCACCGGTCCTACTGGTAGAGGGAGCCAGTGTTGACAACCTGCTGGGTCGCCTGCTCGCTGCAAAGGACGACGAGCAGGTTGGACACCATCGCGGCCTTCTTCTCCTCGTCGAGCTCGACGACGTCCCTTTCCTCGAGTCGTTGCAAAGCCAGCTCGACCATGCCGACTGCCCCTTCGACGATCCGCTGTCGAGCAGCCACCACGGCGCTCGCCTGCTGCACCCGCAGCATCGCCTGAGCGATCTCCGGGGCGTAGGACAGCCGGGTGAGCCGTGACTCGATGATCGTTACTCCAGCAGACCTCACGCGGTCAGTGATCTCGGCCGACAGCCGCTGCGTGATTTCTTCGGCGTTGTCGCGCAGGGACAGCGCGCCGCTCCCGCGGCTGTCGTAGGGGTAGCTCGATGCCGTGTGTCGGACCGCCGTCTCAGTTTGGATGGCGACGAAATTGGTGAAGTCATCGACGGCGTAGATGGCCTTTGCCGTGTCTCGGACCTGCCAGACGACCACCGCCGCGATCTCGATGGGATTGCCGTCGGCGTCGTTCACCTTTGCGGCCGCGGTCTCGTGGTTCCGGACGCGGGTCGACACCTTCCGTCTCTTGGCGAAGGGGTTCACCCAGTGCAATCCGGAGGCGCGAATGGTCCCGTGGTACCTGCCGAAGAGCTGGATGGCACGTGCTTCCCCGGGAACGACGGCTGTCAGGCCGCGGAACGTCAGATCGGCCGCGATGAGCAGGGCGAAGCTGACCGCGAGGCGGGCTATCGGACCGGCCGCTATCCATCCGCCCTCGGCGGCGCCGAATCCCATCAGCGTGCCGGCCGCCATCGTCATCCCGATGCCGAGGAACAGCACGAGGACACCTGGCGCCGACCAAGCCTTGCTTTCGATCACCTGCCCCGGGTTCCAGCTTCCGTCGTCTGGTGGTTGCGCAGTCATGTTGGCGGACCTCCCGCTTGCCTTGCCTCGTACCTACCTGAGTATCATAGTGATATCATATTATGAGAGCAAGGCGGATAACAGCCGGACGAGCGATCGACCATCCGCAGCCAAGCCACGGCGAGGGTTTCTCCGATCGTCGGGTCGCAGTCAGGCGAACGCTGTGGATGGGTGCACTGTCGGTCCGGAGGGGGATCGCCATCCGACGGGAGGCGCCTCGAGGCAGGTCAGGAGGTGGTGTGTTTCCCGCATACCTGAGGCCGCGCTCTCCGGCTCGCATGATTGTGGGTCGGGACGCGCAAGACCCGACTTCGGCCCGTGGGCAGGACATCCCGGTGACTAGGATGACCGAATTCGAACGGGCCTGAAGCGCAAGAGGATTCGAACTGGTCGGCAGCGCACAAGAAGCGGTCGTTGACCAGTCCCGAGCTTCGGGCCCCTGGCGCCGGGCCGTCCCAGGAGGTCTGTGTCGGCGAGGCGCCCCTCAAGTACCGCCGGCTCGAGGTCCAGGGTTGCTTCGTCGACATCGACGGCCAGCCGTTCTATCGCATCGTCAACTGCGACGCCATGGCGCCGTTCCTGATGAGTCTGGTCAGCGACTCGGACCACTGGATGTTCATATCGAGCACGGGCGCGCTCACCGCCGGCCGGCGGGGCCCCGACCACGCCCTGTTCCCGTATTGCACCGACGACCGGATACACGACAGCCAGGACCAGACGGGCGGCAAGACGATCTTGCGGGTCACCCGGAACGGGCGCACTGCGCTTTGGGAGCCGTTCTCGCAGCGGTTCGAGGGTCTCTACCGGACCACTCGGAGCCTGTCCAAGAGCGTGTACGGCAACAGGATCGTCT
This sequence comes from uncultured Acidimicrobiaceae bacterium, assembly GCA_963823945.1. Classification (GTDB taxonomy): domain Bacteria; phylum Actinomycetota; class Acidimicrobiia; order Acidimicrobiales; family Bog-793; genus Bog-793. Next base: position 93,264 of record CAWGNK010000002.1, on the reverse strand, counting down.
TCGAGGAGGTCAACCACGACCTCGGGCTGTCGTTCTCCGCCGGCTGGGCGACGAGCGAACTCTTCGGCTTCGTCCGCCGTTGCACCCTGGCCAACCTCGCGACCGCCCCGGCGGAGGTCGAGGTCCTGGACGGGATCCAGAACCTGATACCCGCTGGCCTCACGAGCCGGTTCCAGCTTGAACTCAGCACCCTGGCGGATGGCTACAAGGAGAACGAGCTCGAGCCCACGACTGGCCTGGGCCTTTTCAAGCTCAGCTCGATCCCGCACGATCGGCCCGAGCCCAACGAAGCACTGCGGTCCACGGTGGTGTGGTCCGAGGGTGTCGAGGCGCGGCACCACCTGCTTTGCTCGGCCCAGCTCGACCGTTTCCGTCGTGGCCTGCCCGTGGAGACCGAGACGCTCATCCGCGGCCGACGCGGTGCCTATTTCCTCATCGCCCAGGTAGTGCTCGAGGCCGGGGCCAGGCAACCCTGGACGATCGTGGCGGACGTCGAGCAGGACCGGGCCGGCGTCGCCGTTGTCCGTCGGCTCCTCGCGTCCGGGACCGACCTGCGCCACCGGGTGGACGAGGACGTAGACAGCGGCACACGCAGCCTGGTCAAGACGGTGGCCGAGGTCGACGGGCTCCAGTGCACCGGTGACGACCTCAGCGTCTGGCGGCTTTTCTCCAACGCGCTGTTCAACATCATGCGCGGTGGGATCCCTGATTCCGGCTACGAGATCTCCCGGTCCGACTTCGCGGCCTTCGTTGCCAAGGCCAACCAGTCGGTCTTCGAGCGCCAGAGGAGCTTCCTCGCCGGCTTGCCGGCGACGTTGCCGCATGGTCGCTTGCTGTTGCTGGCCCGCGAGAGCGAGGATCCCGACCTGGAGCGGTTGGCCTACGAGTACCTGCCGCTCACGTTCAGCCGCCGCCACGGAGACCCGAGCCGGCCCTGGAACACCTTCTCCATAGAGGTCAAGGGCGCACACGGTGAGAAGAGGCGCCACTACGAGGGGAACTGGCGCGACATTTTCCAGAACTGGGAAGCACTGGCGCTCTCGTTCCCCGGTTACGTCGCGAGCATGATCTTCAAGTTTGCCGACGCCTCCACCGCCGACGGCCACAACCCCTACCGCATCACGCGCGACGGTTTCGAATGGGAGGTGGTCGACCCGGCCGGCATCTGGTCGCACATCGGCTACTGGGGCGACCACCAGGTGGTCTATTTCTTGGATTTGCTCGAGGTCTCGGCCCGGTATCACCCCGGGGCGTTGGCAGGCCTGCTGACACGACGCGTCTTCACCTACGCCGACGTCCCCTACCGCATCAAGCCCTACGCTGCGATGCTCGAAGACTCGCGCAACACCATCGACTTCGACGACGTCCTCGATGCCGCGATCCGCCAGCGTGTCGCCGCAATGGGCGCCGACGGCAAGGCGCTCCCCGGGCCGGACGGGGCGCCTTACCGGGTCACTCTGACGGAGAAGCTTCTCGTTCTGGCCTTGGCCCGCCTCTTCAACTACATCCCCGAAGCCGGCCTGTGGCTGAACACGCAGCGTCCGGAGTGGAACGACGCCAACAACGCGCTGGTCGGCAACGGCGTCTCGATGGTGACCCTGTACTACCTACGCCGTTACCTGTCGTTCTGCCGCGACCTGTTCCGGACGGCCGGAGTGTCCACGTTCGAGGTTTCTCTGGAAGTGGCCGAGGCGTTCCAGCGCGTGGCGGGAGCGCTGACGAAGTTCGCAAGCGTGCTTGACGGCCCGGTGACGGACCGCGCCCGCAAGGATGTTCTCGACGCCCTGGGCTCGGCCGGTAGCGAGTACCGGGCCAGGCTCTACGCCAGTGGTTTCTCGGGTGCACTGGCGCCGGTGACCGCCGCCGAGCTTGACGCCTTCTTCGACGTGGCGCTCCGCCACGTCGACTCCTCCATCAGGGCCAACCGCCGCAGCGATGGCCTCTACCAGTCCTACAACCTCATGGAGCTGGAAGGCGACGGGGTTGCGGTGAGCCACCTCTACGAGATGCTGGAGGGCCAGGCGGCGGTGCTCGGCTCGGGCGTCCTGTCAGGCGCCGAGGCGGCCGACCTTCTCGACGCCCTGCGCCACAGCCGTCTTTACCGTGCCGACCAGGCAAGTTACATGTTGTACCCCGACCGCACACTGCCCGGTTTCTTGGAGAAGAACAACATCCCTGCTGCCGCCCTGGCGAAGTCGCCGGTTCTCAATGACATGCTCGCCGCCGGCGACGACCGGATCGTGGTCGCCGACGTGACCGGTGTGGCCCATTTCCACGCCGCGTTGAGCAACGCCGGGGCGCTGGTGGAGGCGTTGGTGCCACTCGGCCTGAGCGACCAGGACGAGGCGCAGATCCTGGCGCTATACGAGGAGGTCTTCAACCACCGTTCTTTCACCGGTCGCTCGGGGACGTTCTACAAATACGAGGGGCTCGGGTGCATCTACTGGCACATGGTCTCCAAGCTCGCCCTCGCTGTCCAAGAGGCCATCGACCGCGCGGCGCTTGCCGGCGAGACCGCCGAGGTGGTCGGGCGCCTGCAGGCTCACTACTTCGAGATCCGCGCGGGAATCGGTGTCCACAAGCCCCCCGACGCTTACGGCGCCATCCCCACCGACCCCTACTCCCACACGCCGGGATTCGCCGGGGTTCAGCAGCCGGGGATGACAGGCCAGGTGAAAGAGGACCTCATCGCCCGTCTCGGGGAGATGGGCGCCGCCGTGACGGATGGACGGCTTGTCTTCCGCCGTCACCTGCTCAGCCGCGGCGAGCTGTTGAACGAGGCGCGGACTTTCCACTTCTACGACGTGGACGGCGACGAGGACAGCCTTGACCTCGAGATCGGCACGCTGGCGTTCACAATTTGCTCGGTGCCGGTCGTGGTCCACGGCGACGGCCCGGCGCGCATCGAGACCACGTTCGCTGACGGCCGCCATCGCACACTCGAGGGTCTCGGCCTCGACCGTGAGACCAGTGCCGCGGTCTTCGAGCGCTCCGGCGCGGTGAGCCGCCTGGACGTTTATTTCGCCCTCGACGCGGGCGGCTGAGCGCGGCCGTTCTCCGTCGGGAGCGGTCCGCGTCCCCGCCGACGCACCGATCGGGTGCGATCTGAGCGGCCCGTGCCCTTCGACGAGCGCGGATCGCCGCCGCCGAACCCGACGGGTCCATCTTCGATGAGGCGAGCAGTGGTCAAGGCGTGTGGATCGGCGCCTCCCGCCGACGCGGCGACCTTTGAACTCTCGCCACGTGTTCCCCACCCGCCGCGGGCGCGTGTCGACCGCTACGAGGCGAGCTTCTTGATCATCGCCACGGCCAGCGGAAACGTCGGCTCCCATCCTCTCGGGTTGAGGCCGTCCCAGGTCAGCCACGCGATCGTCGCCTCGGGGTGGACGCCCGAGACGAGGACCGTTCCCCTGCCGTAGCGGTAGGAGAGCGCGGCGATCGAGCCGTCGGCGTAGGTGGCGTCGACGGTCACCCCGGCGTGGGCACCATGCAGCATGAAATACGGGCCGCCCTGGTAGTACATCCAGCGGACCTGGCCGAACCAGCGCACCTTCTCGAGGCGCGCGTTCTCATTGTTGGCGTAGGTGTCGGCGGTCGCCGGCACGATGCCGAGAGCCGGGACGGTCTGTGCCGCCGTCAGCCAGTAGCGCTGCACGGCGAGGAAGGCCCCGCCGCACAGTCCCAGGTAGCGACCGCCGCCGAGGAGCCAGGCGCGGAGGGGGGCGCCGATGACGCGGTTGAACGTCCGCCTCATGGGCTCGATGTTGTCGTTGGTCCCGGGCACGACGAACAGGCGCGCCCCCGGCAGCAGGCCGGCGACGCTGCCGGCGCGGGCCACGTAGCGGGCCGGGAAACCCGCCACGACGACGGCGTGCCCGATCGCCGCGGCGCAGCCGTCGCACACCGCGGGGCCGTTGTAGATGAGGACGTAGCCGGAAGGGGCGGCATGCGGCGCGTGCGCGGAGAGGGCACCGACCGTCGGCGATGCCGTCAGACACAAGGTGACGGCGATACTGGCGCACAGCACCGTGGCGACGGCACGGCCGCGGCCGAGTCCCGGAGGGAGTCGGAGCCACGGACGCGAGGCGTTCTGACGAAGGAACATCGCGATTTGGCATCGTAGGCCCCGAAATTCGCGGGTCGCCCGCGACGAATGGACCGCGGCGCGGGTCCGGTTCTCGCGGGTGGGCACCCGCGCCCCGCGCCACATCAACCGGCATACTGGATCCATGAGAAACCGCCAACCGACCGTGAGCTGGATGTGCGACATGGACGGCGTGCTGGTCAACGGGGGAGTGGCCGTGCCGGGTGCCGACCGCTTCCTCGCGGCCCTCGACAAGGCGGGATTCAGCTTCCTCGTGCTCACGAACAACTCGCGCTTCTCCCCGAAAGACCTGGCCTCGCGCCTCGCGGACAGCGGGCTCTCGATCCCACCCGAGGCGCTGTGGACGTCGGCGCTGGCGACCGCCCGCTTCCTCGACAGCCAACGACCCGGGGGCGCGCCTTCGTCATCGGCGAGGCGGGGCTGACGAGCGCGTTGCACGACATCGGCTACGTGCTCACCGAGCGCAATCCCGACTACGTCGTGCTCGGCGAGACCCGCACCTACAGCTTCGAGGCGATCACCAGGGCGATCCGGCTGATCGACCGGGGGGCGCGTTTCATCGCCACCAACCCGGACCCGGTCGGGCCCTCTCCCGAAGGCAACCTGCCGGCCACCGGCTCGGTCGCGGCGATGATCCAGCACGCCACGGGGCAGGTCCCCTACTTCGTCGGCAAGCCGAACCCGCTCATGATCCGCGAGGGTCTCAACGTCCTCGGGGCCCACTCCGTGACGACGGCCATGGTCGGCGACCGGATGGACACGGACGTCGTCGCCGGCATCGAGGCCGGCCTCGAGACGATCCTCGTGCTTTCAGGTGTGACCCGACGCGAGTCGATCGAGCGCTTCCCCTACCGCCCGTCCCGGGTCGTCGATTCGGTCGCCGACCTTGCGGACGAGATCTCCGGGACGACGGCGTAGCCGGCCGGGCACTCGCCAGCGCCGCCCGCCGGGCGGATCGGGACTAGGGCTTCACTCGCAGCGCCGCCGGGGCCCCGGCGGGGACCGCGGGGTTGCGCGGTGCGACCGGTTCGATCCGCCGGTACCCGGTGCCGAGGGGCGGCCGCGGGTCGGGTTCATCCCGGTTCGGCCACAGCGCCATCGCCCGTTCGGCCTGGGCGGTGATCGTGAGCGCCGGGTTGACGCCGAGGTTGGCCGACAGGGCGGCCCCGTCGGCGACGTGCAGGCCCGGGTGGCCGTAGACGCGCTGGTACGGGTCGACGACCCCCGTCTCGGCGGAGTCGCCGATGACCGCGCCGCCGAGGATGTGCGCCGTCATCGGGATGTTGAACACATCGTTCCAGCCGCCGGCGGCGAAGCCGCCGATGCGCCGGGCGATACGCCGCACGGCGTCGTGGCCGGCGGGGATCCACCTCGGGTTCGGTTCACCGTGTCCCGGCCTCGAGGTCAGCCGCCTGCCGAACAGGCCCCTTTTCGCATAGCAGGTGATCGAGCTGTCCCGGGTCTGCATGACGAGGGCGATGATCGTCTGCTCGGACCAGCGGTGCATGCTCAGGTTGCGCAGCATCATCACGGGGTGGCGCGCGACCTCGCGGGCCCAGGCAGCCGGCCGAAACCGTCCGCCGCCGTCGGCGAGGGCGGTCGTCAGCAGCCCCATCGCGTTGCTTCCCCGGCCGTAGCGCACCGGCTCGATGTGGGTGTGGTCGTTGGGGTGGAACGACGAGGTGATGGCGACGCCGCGCGTGAAGTCGACGTCGCGTCGGAAAGTACGCGCCCCGAGGATCGCCTCGGAGTTCGTGCGGGTGAGCTCCCCGAGCCTCGGCGACAAGTTCGCCAGCGTTCCCTCGTCGCGCATGCGGTGTAGGAGCTTCTGGGTGCCGATCGCGCCCGCCGCCAGGACGACCTGGCCGGCGACGAGGGTGCGGCGGCCCCGGTGCGCCCACGTGCCGGTGCGCTCGGAGGTGACGTCGTAGCGGCCGTCGGACCGCGGCCGGATCGCCGTCACCGTCGCGAGCTCGCGCACCTCGGCGCCGCCGCGCTCGGCGAGGTGGAGGTAGTTCTTGAGGAGCGTGTTCTTCGCGCCGTGGCGGCAACCGGTCATGCACTCGCCGCACTCGGTGCAGCCGGTGCGGCGCGGTCCGGCCCCGCCGAAGTAGGGATCGGCGGCCTCGACACCGGGCGCGCCGAAGTACACGCCGACCGGTGCGGCAACGAAGGTCTCACCGGCACCCATCTCGTCGGCGACGGCCCGCACCACCTCGTCCGCGGGTGTCGTCGTCGGGTTCGCGACGACGCCGAGCATGCGCCTTGCCTGGTCGTAGTAGGGCGCCAGCTCGTCACGCCAGTCCGTGATGTGGCCCCACTGGGCGTCGTCGTAGAAAGGCGCCAGCGGCTCGTAGAGGGTGTTGGCGTAGACGAGTGATCCGCCCCCCACCCCCGCCCCGGAGAGGATCACCACGTCGCGCAGCAGCGTGAGGCGCTGGATGCCGGTCAGCCCGAGCCGCGGCGCCCAGAAGAACGAGCGCAGCCGCCAGGAGGTCTTCGGCAGCGTCGTCTCGTCGAAGCGCCGGCCGGCTTCGAGGACGACGACCCGGTAGCCCTTCTCGGTGAGACGCAGCGCCGCCGTGGCTCCGCCGAAGCCGCTCCCGACTACGGCGACGTCGCACTCCTCGGCTCCCATGGCCCGGAGGGTAGACGGCCCGGTGCGCGAGATGCGAAAGAGCGGGCGGGGCCCCTTTGTCGTCCGGCGGGTCGGGACGTCGCGGGCGCCACGAGGTGCCGCTCGCGGGACCGGGGCCGTCGGCCCCGGAAACGGGCGACGGGCACGCCCCCGATCGCTGGCCGCCGGCCCGAGCCGGGCGGGCGACCCGACCCGGCGTGGGCGGCGGGGCTACTTGGTGGTCGTCGGGCAGGCCCTCGGGTCGTAGCTGGGGATCGCGCCCGACGCCGCCGTCGGTGCGGCGAGTGCACCCCCGTCCGAGTTCGGCGTCGTCGCGATCGTGGTCGTCGTGGCGGCGATCGTGCTCGACGTCGTCGAGGAGGACTTCGCCGGAGGCGACGTTCTCGCCGGGCGGGCGTTCGCCACGGCGAGGTCCGAGCCGGTCACGATGGTGACGTCGGCGTGGCCGAGCGTCGCGCCGTGCGCCATCGCGACCGTGCCTGACAGGTCTGAGAGCACCTTCTCCGCCTGGTTCAGGTGCGCGCCGGAGGGGTACTCGACGGTCGTCTCGGAGATCGGTCCGACCGGGGTCTGGGAGCCGGTCGCGACGACGCGGTAGCCGAGGGCGCGCAACTTGCCGACGACGACGGCGGTCGCGGCGGCCGATCCTGTGCCGTCGACGACGGAGACCGTGATGCGATCCGGGTGGAGCTTCAGCCCCGCCGGCGTCTCCCCCATGAAGGCGCTGATCGTCTGCAGGTCCTGGGGCTCGGTCGGGAAGACGACGTCACCGTAGTCGTACCCTTTGTACATGTAGGTCTGCGTGTCCTCGATGATCGGCGCCGTGTACTCCGGGACGCTGCCGACGCCCACCGAGTGGAACGTGCGGATGAGACTCAACATCTCCCCATCGCCGAACGTGGTGTCGACCGTGAGGAACGGCGCGACGGCACCCAGCAGGCTCTCGTCCGTCAGGGGATTGCTGAGGCCCTCCTTTTTCACCGTCGAGGCGAGGACCTGCAAGAAGAGGTGGTCGCGCACGATCCGGCCCAGGTCACCCGAGCCGTCGTAGCCGCGCCAGGTCTTCGTCTTGCGGTCAAAGCCGTAGTAGAGGTGCCGGGCGCGCACGAGCGCCAACGCCTCCAACCCGCCGATGTGTTGGCACCCGGTCTTCGTCTGGTAAAGGCTGTCCATGTCCTTGACCTGCGTCGGGAAGTACATGTCGACGCCACCGAGCGCGTCGACGATGTCGGCGAAGCTCTCGAAATTGAGCACCACGTAGTGGTTGATCGGGATCCCGAAGTCCTGCTCGATCGCCGCGACGAGCTGCCCGGGCCCGTCGGCGAGCGCCGCGTCGACCTTGTTGTAAAGACCCCCCGCGCGGGCGTCGGGGACGAAGGTGTCCCGGGGGATGGAGAGGAGCGAGACGCGGTGGTCGTTGGCGTTCAGCCGGAGGATCATGATGACGTCGCTGTTCACGCCATTGATGCCGGATTCGCACTCCTTCACGTAGATCTCGAAGTTCTTCGCGGGCTTGACCGCACAGCGCGAGGTCGAGCCGACGAGGAGGATGTTCTCGATCGCGCCGTGCTTCGTGACCAGGTGGGCCACTTTGACACGGCCGATCTCGTTGAGACGGTAGATCGTGATACCGATGCCGGCCCCGATGAGGACCACGACACAAAGGACGAGCGCGAGCACGCCACGCGTGGTCCAGCGCCGAAACTTGCTGCGGCGCGCCTTCTTCGCCCGCCGGCGTTGGCGCCACGTCGGTCTGGTCAGCCCCGGACCGAAGGGTGTGACCTCGGTGGTCTCGTCGCGGGACGCGGAGAAGTTCGGATCCGAAATGTCTGGCACGAAGACTCAGGGTACCGGCTGTGGCGCCGGAATAAACGGCGCGGCCCGGGGCCGACGGCCCGCGGTGCCCTCCGGTCGCCGCGCGGCCGGCTGGGGCGCGCGAGGACCCGTGCGGCCCTGGCCCAGGTGCCTATCCTGGCCCGATGGCGTTGTGGGCGGCTGTGCAACGGAAACGTCTGTTCCCGAGGGCGCGCCGGCTCGCCAAGCAGGCACTCGTGCGGTGGGACCTTCTTGCGCACCGCCACGACGAGTCCGTCCGACGGTGGCGCGCCGTGCTGGTCGGGGCGCGGGCGGGTCACGTCGTCATCCCGTCGGTCGCGCTCGAATCGAGCCGTCGCGAGGCGGACGACTTCGCGACGCGCGGTCTCGTGCGGGCCGGGGACCGCGTGCTCGACGTCGGGGCCGGCAACGGCCGGCAGGCGATCGGCATGGTGGAGCTGGGCGTCGCCTCGTACACGGGCCTCGAGGTCGTGAGGCGGAGCGTCGACTGGGCGAACAGGGCGTTCGCCTCGACGGGTAACGTCCGTTTCGACTGGTTCGACGTCCGCAACGAGATGTACAACCCGCACGGCTCGCAGGAGCCCGAGGCGGTCGCGTTCCCCTATCCGGACGGTTCTTTCGACTTCGTCGTGGCGCTTTCGCTCTACACCCATCTCGAGCGTCTTGCCGTCGCGGCGCGCTACGCGTCCGAGACCGCCCGCGTGCTGCGCCCAGGCGGCGGCGCCTTCATGACATTTTTCAGAAGCCCCCCGAACGCGGTGTCCGCCAGCGCGGTGCGGACCGTGTTCGCCGAGGCGGACATCCGTCGGATCGTCGGGGAGTGGTTCGTGGTCGAGGACACCGCCGGTTGCGAGACGACCGCCTTCCACGATCAGTGGCGCCTGTACCTGCGGAAGCGCTGAGCGCCCGGGCTGGCGGAACCGTCGGCGCCATCGCCGCCGGGTTCTGCCGGCTGCCGGCGTGACCTTCGTCCCTGTGATCAGGGCCTCTTGATGACTACATTCAGGTTGACCTGATAATCCATCTCAGGCGGACTGGAGAATGTGGCTGTCGTGGGCGGCGCCGATGCTGCACCGATCCCGCTGAGCGCGGCGGATACGAGGAGGCGCTCGTTCGCCGGCGCGGCCTTGCTCGTCATGCTCGGCCCCGGCGTGATGGTGATGCTCGCCGACACCGACGCCGGAAGTGTGATCACGGCCGCCCAGTCGGGTGCGAGGTTCCGCTACGCGTTGATCCTCCCGCTAGTCCTCCTCATTCCGGCCCTCTACCTCGTGCAGGAGATGACGGCCCGCCTCGGGCTGGTGACGGGGGAGGGGCACGGGGCCCTCATCCGCAAGACGTTCGGGTCTCGCTGGGCGCTGCTCTCGGCGGGGACGCTCTTCGTCGCCTGCGTGGGCGCCCTCGTCACGGAGTTCGCGGGCGTCGCCGGCGTCGGCTCGCTCGTCGGCATCCCGCGTCTCGTCTCCACGGGCGCGGCGGCGGTCGCCCTCATCGCGCTCGTCCTGCTCGGCCGGTACCGGCGCGTCGAGCACGTCGGCATCGCCGTGGGCGCCCTCGAGCTGCTGTTCCTGCCGGCGGCGCTGTTCGCGCACCCGCACCTGGGGGCGATCCTCCACGACCTCGGCAACCCGGTCCACGCGACGAGCGGCTTCGCGACCCTGCTCGCCGCCAACGTCGGTGCCGTGATCATGCCGTGGATGATCTTCTACCAGCAGGAGGCCGTCATCGCCAAGGACCGGCGCGGGCTCGACCTCCGGGCCGCGTTGCGCTCCTCCCGTTTCGACACCGCCGCCGGTTCGGTGATCACGCAGCTCGTGATGGTGGCGGTGGTCGTCGCGACCGGCGCGACCCTCGGCGTCGCCCACCGGGGCATCGCCCTCAACAGCGTCGGTGCCATCGCCTCGGCCCTCACCCCCTTCCTCGGGCACGACAGGGCGGTCGTGCTGTTCGGTCTCGGGATGGTCGGCGCGGCGGTGGTCGCCGCGCTCGTCGTGACGCTGGCGGGGGCCTGGGGGATCTCCGAGGTGCTCGGCTGGCGGCACAGCCTGAACGATTCGCCGGCGCGGGCCGCCGGCTTCTACAGCCTTGCGGTCGTCGGCATCGTCGTCGGCGTCGTGCTCGTCGACATCGTGCCGAACCTCGTCAACCTGACGATCCACGTCGAGGTGCTGAACGCCTGCCTGCTGCCGGTCATCCTCGGTTTCCTCGTCGTGCTGGAACGCCGGGCGATCCCGCCCGGGCTGCGGATGAAGGGCGCGCGCCGGATGGCGACCTACGCCTGCGTCGCGGTGGTCATCGCCTTCGGGGTCGTCACCGCGGCCGTCGTGCTGTCCCGGCTCGCCTAGCCGCCATCTGCCCCGACTGCCGGGGGAGGGTCAGCGCCTCGGTTCCCAGCTGAAGTACCGGGTGGCGATCAGCAACCCGCCGATTCCCCACGCCGCGACGACGGCGACGTCTGTCCAGCTGAACGCCGTGCCGACGAAACCGGCTTGGATGCCGGCGGCGAAGTGCCGCACGGGGAAGATCCTGGCGACCCAGATGATCCAGTTCGGCGTGGTGTTGCTGATCGGGATGAAGATCCCCGAGAGGAACAGGAGCGGCATGATCGAGGCGTTGACGATCGCGGGTGCGGCGTCGGCGTTCGGGATGGCAGGCGTGATCGCGAAGGCGAGGGCGGAGAATGCCGCCGAACCGACCAGCAGCGCCACGACGAACCGGAAAAGTGTCATCCCGGTCGGAAGGTCCGCCTGGTAGGCGAACCGGCCGAACGCCGCGGTGATGACGACGAGGAGCAGCGCGACGAACACGGCGTGGAGGACGCGCGCGCCGAGGTAGACCGCCGAGGGCAGCGGTGTGCCGTTCGTCCGCTTCAGGATGCCGAGGTCGCGCTGTGCCGACACCGACATGGCGATGTTGGAGTAGCAGGCGCCGATGACGGCGTAGGCGGCCATCGCCGCGACGTAGTAGTCCGAGGTGTGGACCGTGCGCAGGCCCTCGTGCACGATCCCGTGGCCGAGCAGCGCCGTGAAGATCACGAGGAACATGAGCGGGAAGGCGAACGTGAAGAAGGCCGCCGCGGGGTTGCGCCAGAAGGCCTTGTTCACGTAGCCGACCTGGGAGGCGAGGCGCCGAAGTGACCTCATCGCCTTCCCGGTGACGGCGTCGCGCCGCCCGGGGTCACCTCCTCGGGATCCGTCGGGTCCCCCCCGGTGAGTTCGAGGTAGACGTCCTCGAGCGACTTGCGGACGATCCCGAGCTGCTCGAGTTCGATCCCGTGCTCGAGCGACCAGCCGGTGAGGCGGTACATCGTCCGGCTGAGGTCGTCGGGGACGAGCTCGACCAACCCGTCGGCCGTCGCCGATCCCGCGAGGTCGGCGGGGAGCACGGTTCCGGGGGGCACGCGGAAACGGATCCGGACGCCGTCGATCTGACGGTCGCCCAGCTCCTCGGGGGCGCCCGTCGCCACGATCCGCCCGGCGGCCATCACGGCGACGCGGTCGGCGAGGTACTGGGCCTCGTCCATGTAGTGGGTCGTGAGCAGCACGGTCTTGCCGAGCTCGGCGAGGTTCTTCACGACCTCCCACGCCTCCCGGCGGGCCGAGGGGTCGAAGCCGGTCGTCGGCTCGTCGAGGAAGAGCAGGTCGGGGTCCCCCGCGAGGGCGATGGCGACGTCGAGACGGCGCTGCTGACCGCCCGAGAGCTTGAGGACGCGCGCGTCGCGCTTGTTCTCCAGCCCGACGAGCTCGACGATCTCGCCGGTCGGCCGGGGGTGCGGGTAGTAGCTGGCGTACATCTCGATCGTCTCGGACACGGTGAGGTAGCGATCGACGCCGGTCGACTGGAGCACGATGCCGATCAGCGGCTTCAGGAGCCTGCGTTCGGGTCCGGGGTCGTACCCGAGGACCCTGACCTCGCCGCCGTCGCGGTCGCGGTAGCCCTCCAGGATCTCGACGGTCGTGGTCTTGCCGGCGCCGTTCGGCCCGAGCATGGCGAAGATCTCGCCGACCTGGATCTCGAGATCGAGACCGTCCACTGCGGCGACGTCGTCGTAGGACTTGGTGAGGTCCTTGACCTCGATGGCGGGAGTACCCGGCATCGAGGTCCCAGTGCCGGTGGCCGCGCGGAGTCCCCCCAGGGGCGGAGCAGCATGCATCGCTCTGAGGTTAGTGACTACTCACAAGCATGTCAATACGGATGTCGAGCCGACTGGGCGCAGCTTCAGCGCTCGGATTCGACCCAGTGGCGCGTCGTCGCGGCAACGGCGACCTCAGGATGGGCCCAGACGAACCGTTCGACGGCGTCGAGCACCTCGGTGACGTGCGTCGCGTCGACGGCGACGAAGCCGAGTTCGGCGCGTTGCCATTTGTCGTGGTGGCCGACCTCGGCGGCCGACACGCCGAAGCGCCGGCGCGCCGTGTCGAGCAGGTGTCGCACGACGGCGCGCTTGTCCTTCAGCGAGCGGCTGGTTTCGATGACGAGCTCGACGGTCAACACAGCGGCTTGCACGGCGCCAGCTTGTCCGGCCGTGCCGTCAACGGCCAGCCGCCCGGTCCCCGCCAGCTGTCGAGCCGGGCATGCGGGAATAGCCTGACCGGGTCCGTGATTACAGCGACGCGATGGACCGGAGCGAGGAGGGACCGCCATGCGGATCGGGATGATCGGCGCGGGGAACATCGGTTCAACACTGGCGCGGCATTTCGTGCGGGTCGGCCACGAGGTTGCGCTCAGTAACTCCCGCGGTCCCGAGACCCTCGCCGCGCTCGTCGGTGAGCTCGGCGGCGGGGCGCAGGCGGTGACCGCAGCCGAGGCGGCGCGCTTCGGCGAGCTCGTCGTCGTCTCGGTACCTTTCGGCAAGTACCGGACGGTTCCAGTCGACGGGCTCGCCGGCAAAGTCGTCATCGACACGAACAACTACTACCCGAACCGTGACGGGCGGTTCGCCGAGCTGGACGAGGACCGCACCACCTCGAGCGAGATGCTCGCCGCCCACCTGCCGGGAGCGCTCATCGTCAAGGCCTTCAACGCCATCCACTGGGAGCACCTGCGGGACGGCGCCCTGCCTTCAGGTTCACCCGGCCGAATCGCCATCCCGATCTCGGGTGACGACGAGGAGGCGAAGCGGCTGGTCGTGGGCCTCGTCGACGAGATCGGCTTCGACGCCGTCGACCTGGGATCCTTGGCCGTCGGGGGGCGTAAGCACCAGCCGGGCGAGCGGCTGTACGTCGCGGACCTCCCGGCGAACGAGATGCGCCGGCTGGCGGGCCTCTAGGGGGCGCAGGCGCGCGACGAGAGCCCGGTCGCGGCGCCGCGGGGTCGCCATCTCGGGGGCGGCAGTCCGAAGTCGCGGGAACCGCCGTGCGGCTCCGGCGAGTTCGGGCGGGGGACGGTCAGCTCAGCCGAACGAGGTAGCCCTTCCCGCTGGTGTCGGCGACGACAGAGGGGTGGGACCCGAAGAGCAGGTGTTCGGCGTCGGGTACCACGACGCCGCCGGTCTCCGCCCCGGTTGCCGGGTTGACCTGGACGACCCGCGACGACGGGCACACCCAGCCGCTGCACGGGAACTCGATCGCCAGGACTCCGCCCGTGGTGCCGACCACGGCGGTGGTCATCTTGCTGAGATGGCTCGAGTGCAGCTTCGACAACGTGCTCGTGCTGAATTCGTCGACGTAGGGCACACCGGCGCCCTTGATCGCGAAGACGGCGAGGTCTCCGCCACTGAGCGCGAGGGGCGCGTCGGAATCCTTTGTCGGCGCCGAGAGCGTGCGCGTACCGTTGTTCGCGAGGTGCGCGAGGTAGTCCTTCGACCCGACCAGCGTCTCGTAGTAGAGCCCGGTTGAGTTGGCAGCCATGTCTCCCGGGAACGCCCGGGCGTCGAGGAACTTGAGGTAGCCGCCAGCCGGGATCTCGATCGCCAACGCGTACTCGAATCCACTCTGGTCGGTCGCCCAGTCCGTCCATACCCAGAGTGCCTTTGGTTCGGCGAAGAGCCCCGCCGTCGTCGGCATGGCTTCCGGGTTCGGCCAGGACCAGGTCTTGTGCACCGCCATGCCCGGCAGGGTGTACTCGGTGATCGTGCTTCCGACCTCCACGTAGAGGTCACTGTTCGTCGCGGCGAGCGCCAATACCTTGCCCGCCGCGTGCTCGACCACGACGGGCGCGGCGTTGCCCTTGACGGCCTTGACCACCGAGCCGCTCGAGAAGTAGACGGTGTCGTTCGGGGCCTGGGCGAACGCCGCCTCGTCGAGGCCGACTGCCGAGAAAGCGCCGAGATCGATCCTCGCGGTGACGCTCAGCTGGCTGGCCGGTCCCCGGTGCACGGCGCCGGGCTGATGACGGCTCGCCGGACTCATCGCGCCGCCGGCGAGGGTGGAAACTGCGAGGGCGGCCGCACAGCCGAGCGCCGCAACTCCTGGGATCCATCTGTTTCGGAGACTCGTCATTGTCGCTACCGTCCCTTCGGTTGCCTCGGCATCCGGTCCTGTCTGGAACAGCACTCGATCGTAATGGCGGGCCGGGATGTCATGCCCCGGCGCCGGGCGACACTTCGGCTCCGCGACCTGCACGACACTTCGCGCTGGGTCGGGCGCATTGGAGAGTACGGGGCCTGCCGAGCCGTCATGCAAACGCGCCCTTTGAATAAGGCACCTCACTGGAACTCTGTCTGGAGCGGACGACGGTGCGCGATTTCAGGTCATCAGCGTCAACGATGCCGCAGATGTGTCAAGACATCGGAGACAGTGACGAAGGGGGGACTCGGGTGGACAAGGGGCCTTGCCTCATCGGGCGCCACCTGAAAGAGGGAACGCCGATCGCCGAGCTCGCGGCAGCGAGCAATGACACGTCAGTAAATGAGACATTGATGTTCGCTATACTGCACATGTGGACTACGTGCGGCCAGTCGAAGCCATCATCCCCGGTGCTACGGGTCGACTGCTAGCAGCTCTCGGTCGCGTGGAAGCGGAATTACCGGTCTCCACTTTGGCCAGCATCGCAGGAGTGGGCAGAACTCGTGCGTCGGGGATCATCGCGGAGCTTTCGGCCCTCGGCGTCGTCGAACGCCGAGAGATCGGCCGCACAGTCCTGGTGTCTCTGGCGCGAAATAGCGCCGCCGGGGAACTCATTGATCGCCTTGCCCACCTCGATTCGGAGGTGATCGCTCGGCTTCGCTCCTATGCCGCCAAGATCGAGCCAGCCCCTGCGACGCTGCTGATCTTCGGATCGTTTGCGCGAGGCAAAGCCGACGCGGACAGCGACCTGGACGTACTGGCTGTTCGCCCGCCGACGGCCGACCCTGAAAAGTGGGCGGCCGCGCTGTCCGGCTTCGCCGAACAGGCGCAAGCCGTCGCTGGGAATCACGTCCAGCTGCTCGACTACAACCTGGAGGAGCTGCGTCGCAAGGCGGGGCCGAAGACCAAGGAAGGACGCGACTTCTGGAGCGCGGTTCGCCACGATGCCATCGTGCTCGTCGGCTCGCAGTTCGACGACCTCGTTGGTGGTGCGCGATGACTCCACGCCGCAGCACGCGTCACTCCATCTCTCCAAGTGACGCCCGGGCGTACCTGTCCAAAGCGGAGGCCTGGCTCGAAGCGGCAGTCGAAAGCCTCGACGCCTCCCGATGGGATGTCGCTGCCGGAAGCGCCGTGACCGCGGGGATTAGCGTGTGCGACGCCATCACCGGCGCTCTCATCGGCCAACGCGCAGGGGGCGAGCACGTCGAAGCTCTCAGTCTGCTGGCAACCGCGGGTGACGATGGGCGATATGCGGCTCGCCAGTTGTCCCAGCTGCTGCGGTTCAAGACGCCTGCCCAATACGACCCCGCTCCGCTCCCCGCGGCGGACGCACGAAGGGCCGTCGAGTTGGCACGGCGGCTCGCCGTCAGAGCCGCCACGGTGATCGAACGACGACGCCCCTAGGCATCTGTTCGGAGCGGCAGACGCGCAGGTCCTTCGAAGGCGCTTACTTGGAGCGGACGACGGGACTCGAACCCGCGACCCTCACCTTGGCAAGGTGATGCTCTACCAACTGAGCCACGTCCGCGTGCGCGTCATGATACCCAGCCCCCGCTCGGGGTGTGCGGCCGGAAGCCGGACCTGGCCCGTGCGGTGCGGCTCAGCGCCCAGAATGGCCGAAGCCGCCCGGCCCCCGGTCGCTGCCGGGCAGCGCCTCGGCGGCGATGAAACGGGCCACCCCGACGGGGACGATGACGAGCTGGGCGATCCGGTCTCCCCGGCGGACGGTGTAGGGCTCACTGGGATCGGTGTTGACGAGGACGACCTGGATCTCGCCGCGGTAGCCCGAGTCGATGAGCCCCGGGGCGTTGAGGCACGACACGCCGTGGCGGATCGCCAGGCCGCTGCGGGCGAGCACCAACCCGGCGTGGCCGGCGGGAATTGCGATCGTCAGGCCCGTCGGGACGAGCGCCCTCCCACCGGCGGGCCCGAGGACGACGTCTTGCGTCGCGACGAGGTCGGCGCCGGCGTCCCCGGGATGCGCGTAGGAAGGTGCCGCCGCGTCCCCCCGGAGGGGTGTGAACGGGATGTCGAGCACCGCGGCAGGGTAGCGCCCCCTGCGGCCGGCACGACAAGCGGGGAGGGCGCGCGAACTACCATCCAGGCCGTGCTCGTCTGGATGGATCTCGAGATGACCGGGCTCGACCCGTCCCACCACGTGATCGTCGAGATCGCGACGCTGGTCACCGACGACGAGCTCGAGATCGTCGCCGAGGGCCCGGACCTCGTCGTCGGTGCGATGCCGGAAGACCTCGCGAAGATGGATGAGGTCGTGCGCAAGATGCACACCGAATCGGGGTTGCTATCGGCGATCGAATCGTCGGTGCTCACCCTGGCAGATGCCGGTGCGGCGACGCTGGAATTCATCCGTGTTCATGTGCCCCAGCCGCGGCGTGTGCCGTTGTGCGGGAACTCAATCGGCGTCGACCGCCGATTCCTCAGTCGTCACCTGCCTGAGATCGAGGAGTACCTGCACTACCGGTCAATCGACGTCTCGACGGTAAAGGAGCTCTGCAAGCGCTGGTATCCCACTCTCTACCAGCACGCGCCCAAGAAGGCCGGCTCCCACCGGGCCCTCGACGACATCCGGGAGAGCGTCACTGAGCTGCGGTACTACCGGGACAATTTCTTCCGACTCCCGGACGACAAACCACAAGGTCACGCATAGCCCAACTGACCTAATTGTTGCCTCTTGACAAAGCGTGTCATTCCGAATGACGCGGCTGTGTCATGCACCCGAGCACATAGGGGAGGAAACTCACGTCAGGATGATTCCTTAGTCCACAAGGTGAGTGATCCACCATGCAGAACATTGCTGAGGTCGAGGCACCCGAAGAGAGCATGCGCCCGGTAACTGAAATGCTGCTTGACGATGTTGAATACGTGAACGCGGGGCCGGAGCGTGAGATCATCGACTTCGTGGATCCTGCCGGCGAGGCGAGCCCCCAGAGGGTCGCGGGTGAGCGCATCCGGGTCGGCATCGTCGATGACCACGCCATGGTCGCCGAGGGTCTTGGTGTCCTTCTCCGCGAACAGCGTGATCTGGAGATCGTCGGTATCGCCGCCACCGTGGCCGAAGCCATCGAGCTCGTGGAGCGCCGGCACCCGCACGTGCTCCTCCTTGACTACCGGCTTCCCGACGGGGACGGTGCGACGGCGGCGACGGAGATCCTGCGGCGCTGGCCGTCGACGAAGGTCGTCATGCTTTCCGCCGCCGGCGGCGACGAGCTGCTCGCGCGTTCGATCGAGGCGGGTTGCTCGGGATTCCTGCCCAAGGATCGCAGCGGGCGCGAGGTCGTGAGCGCCGTGCGCGCCGCCTACCGTGGCGAGTCGCTCATCCCGACCTCCGTGCTCGTCGGCCTGCTCGACCGGTTGCGCCGGGCGCCCCAGGGCAAGGCGGGCGACCTGACCCAGCGCGAATTCGAGGTGCTTCGCCTGCTCGCCAAGGGCATGTCGACCGAGGGCATCAGCTCGCTGCTGTTCCTGTCGGAGCACACGGTGCGCAACCACGTGCGCAACATCCTGGCCAAGCTCGGCGCGCACTCGAAGCTCGAGGCGGTCGCCGTGGCGGCTCGGGACGGCATCATCTCCCTCGAAGATCGGACGTAGCGTGTCCCGCTCCTCCGAGCGGCGAATCACGGTCGTGCTCGCCGATGACCAGGACGCCATCGTGGACGCCCTCACCCGCCTGCTCGCCGAGCAACCCGACATCGAGGTCCTCGGGGCGGGTCGCAACGCCGAGGAAGCCCTCAAGCTCTGCATCGAGCACGAACCCGACGTGGCGGTCCTCGACGTCCGCATGCCGCAGGGCGGCGGCCCGGTCGCCGCGATGGAGATCCGCAGCCGCGGCCTGCGGACCCGCGTCGTCGCGCTGTCGGCCTTCGACGACAACGCGACCCGCGATCACATGATGGCCTCCGGCGCGGTCTCGTACGTGCTGAAGGATCGGCCCGTGAGCGAACTCCTGACGGCGATCCGCGAGGCGGCGGGATTGTCCCAGGGGGAGAGCGTCGCGAGTTAGGACTCGTCGCGGGGGATCCAGGCGCGGACCGTCGTGCCGGCCCCCGGTGTCGAGGAGATCTCGAAGCTCCCGCCCGCCCGTTCCGCCCGTTCCCGCATCGACGCGACGCCGAGGTGCCCGGGGACGATCTGGCTCGTGTTGTCCATTCCGATGCCGTCGTCGGTCACGGTGAGCCCGATGCCGCCCTGGCTCTCGAGCACGCTCACGGTGATGTTGCGCGCGTCGGCGTGTTTGCGGGAGTTCGTCAGCGCCTCCGCCGTGATACGGAAGAGCGTGATCGCCTCGTCCGGGGTCGTCTCCGTCTCCAGCGCGCTGTCGAAGCGCACCTTCGGCCCACCGGCGGCTTCGTAGCGGCGGATGAACTCCGTCAGTGACTCGATGAGGCCGCCGAGGTGCAAAGCCGGTGGGTGGAGCTCGAACAGCAGTGTGCGCATCTGCTCGATCGACAGGGCGATCGCCTTTTTCAGATCATCGACGACGCCGAGCGCGCTGTCGTCCTTGAGTCGGCTCTCGAGGATCTGCAGCTGGATGGAGAGAGCGATCAGCGTCTGCAACGGATCGTCGTGGACCTCGTCGGCGATGCGCCGACGCTCGTTCTCCTGGGCGCGCAGGAGCAGTTGCGCGAGCTCGCCGCGCTGCTCGTTGAGCCGACGCTGTTCCGAGACGTCCCGGACCAGCGCGAAGACGTAGCGGGGACCGTCCGGTTCCGGCACGACACCGGCCGCCGTCACGACCGCGTGCACGGTGTCGCCCTCGGGGCGCTGGTAACGCTGATCGAACTCGGCCGCCGGCGTGTTTCCCGAGAGCAGCCCGTCGATGACGGCGTCCGTCCTTTCGACGTCGTCGGCGAGCGTGAGGTCGTCGAGGTGCCGGCCGATGATCTCGTGTCGCGGCGTGGCGAGGATGCCCGAGAGCGCCGAGTTCGCGGCGACATAGCGACCGTCGGGCCCGACGACCTCGACCCCGATCGGGAGATCGTTGACGAGCTTGGCGAGGACGTCGTGGCGTCGTTCCATGCCCCGACGCAGGAAGCGGACGCCGGTGCCCAGCACGACAATCACGGCGGCGGTGACGATCCACTCCCGGGTGGCGACGGCCGCACCGCTGTGCCCGAACCGCCCGGTCGCGCCCAGGATCGCGCCGGGGATCGCCGCGGCGTAGACGCTCTCGGCGACGCCGGCACGCACGCCCAGCACGGCGAGGGACGCCGGTGTGAACCAGCACAAAAGAGCGAGGACGTACCCCGACCCGAGCCAGTAGACATCGGCGCCGATCCACGAGGTCCCGGCGGCGATGAGGCAGACGAGTGGCAGCTGCCCGAGGTCCGGGCGAAACCGGACGAGCGCGCCACCAACGGCAGCGGCGGCGATCCCGGTGACGAGGACCGCCACGCGGTCACGGGAGGCGAGATCGGGCAGTGCGGCGAGCACGAGGGTGGCGAGTGCCGCGGTGACGTAGAGGGCGCCGACGTAGCGCCCCGGCTCGAAGGGGGGCGGATCAGCCTCTGCGCCGACGGCGCGGGACAACCAGTTCCACTGCCGGCTCCCGGAACTCACCGATCAGATCCAGTCCATTGATCCACCGCGCCTCGCGCGTCGGTCGGGGATGTCTCAGAACAGATCACACCGGCACACCGGCCGACCGTCCGCAAAAGACCCTACCGTCTCGCGGCGTTCCAACCCCGGCTAACGGCGGGCGCGCGGTCGCCTGCTCGGAATGCCCCGGCTGCCGGGACGGCGACGGGAAAATGGCACACTTGTCCCGGGCGCATGGCCACGGTCCGCGGGCGAAGCCTCGCGAGGAGATCCGAGGCGAGCATCGCCGAGGATCTGCCCGAGGTCGTCGAGGCCGACCCAGAACCGGTCTCGCCACGCCACGCGAATCCGTCGCCGTCGACTATCGGGTGCGCGTCGCCCTCCGTCGGGTCGACCCGGGCGCCTATGGCCGATCCTGCGGTGGCGGCCGGGGAAAACTGCGACCTGAGCGCGCGCAAACCGCGTCAATCCTCGTAACCTCAAGCCATGGCGTTCTTGTCCTCACGTAAGCACGAGATGGTCGCGCCCTCGCGCGCTCTTCCGGGGCGCGCCCGCGCCAATTCTCGAACCGGGTGCCCACTTCGTGCTGCACACACCGATCGGCGGTCCGTTCCCCGAGGGGTCGGAGCGCGCCGTGTTCGGGCTCGGCTGCTTCTGGGGGGCCGAACGGATCTTCTGGCAGACCGAGGGGGTCTTCACGACGGCCGCCGGCTACTCGGGCGGGTTCACGCCGAACCCGACCTACGAGGAGGTGTGCTCGGGCAGGACCGGTCACGCCGAGGTCGTCCTTGTCGTGTTCGACCCGGAACGCACGAGCTACGCCACGATGCTGCAGCGCTTCTTCGAGAGCCACGACCCCACCCAGCACATGCGGCAGGGAAACGACGTGGGGACGCAGTACCGCTCGGCGATCTACACGTTCTCGGCGGCACAGCGCGACGAGGCGGTCGCGACACGGGACCGCTACGCGAAGCTTCTCGCCCAGGCCGGGCTGGGCGCACCGGCGACGGAGATCACCGAGGCGGGGCCCTTCTACTACGCCGAGGAGTACCACCAGCAGTACCTGGCGAAGAACCCGGGGGGCTACTGCGGGCTGGGCGGCACCGGCGTGTCCTGTCCCGCCGGCGTCGTCGGGGGAGGGGAACCGGGATAGCCGCCGAGCGCGGCGGCCCTATCGAACCAGGGGTCGCGGACCGGAAGTGGAGTAGCTAGCATCCCCGGCCATGCCGAATGAATCGGTGAATCGTCCCGTAACGGTCGGCCTCGTCGTCGGAAACCGCGGCTTCTTCCCGAGCGAGCTCTGCGACAAGGGTCGTGTCGAGATGCTCGATGTCCTGAAAGCCGCTGGGTTCGCGGTTGTCGCGCTCGGACCGGAGGAAACCGAGTACGGCTCGGTCGAGTCGCTGGATGACGTGGCGGAGTGCGCGCGCCTGTTCCGCGACCATGCCGAGGAGATCGACGGGATCGTCATCACACTCCCGAACTTCGGAGACGAGCGGGCAGTCGCGAACTCGATTCGAAATTCGCGACTCGGGGTCCCCGTACTCGTGCATGCCTTCCCCGATGAGACGGAGAAGCTCACGATCACGCATCGACGGGACAGCTTCTGCGGGAAGCTGTCGGTCTGCAACAACCTGACGCAGTACGGGATCCCGTTCTCGCTCACCTCGCGCCACACCTGCGCGCCCCAGTCGCCAGAGTTCGCCGCTGACCTCGACCGCTTCGCTCGGGTGTGCCGTGTGGTGAGGTCTGTGAAGGGGATGCGGGTGGGGGCCATCGGTGCCCGGCCGTCCAACTTCAACACCGTGCGCTTCAGCGAGAAGCTGCTCGAGCAGACGGGGATCTCGGTCATCACGCTGGATCTATCCGAGGTGCTGGGACGTGTCGGGCGTCTGGCCGACGACGATCCGGCGGTGGAAGCCAAGGGCGAGGCGATCTCTGCCTACACCACCACTGAAGGAGTGCCCGCGGAGGCGCTGTTGAAGATGGCCAAGCTCGCCACGGTCATCGACGGCTGGATGGACGCCGAACAGCTGGATGGCTCCTCGATCCAGTGCTGGACCGCGCTGCAGGAGTACTTCGGCATCGTCCCGTGCACGGTCATGAGCATGATGAGCGACAGCCTCACGCCGAGCGCGTGCGAACTCGACATCACCGGCGTCGTCTCGATGCTGATACTGCAGGCGGCTTCGGGGGTTCCGAGCGCCATCCTCGACTGGAACAACAATCTCGACGACGAGCCGGACAAGGCCATCGTCTTCCACTGCAGCAACCTGCCGAGCCGGTTCCTCGACTCGACCAGGATGGGCTTCCAGGAGATCCTCGCCGGCGCGGTGGGGAAGGAAAGGACGTACGGCACCCTGTTCGGCCGGATCAAGTCCGGTCCGGCGACCTATCTGCGCCTCAGTACCGACGACGCCGCGGGGCAGATCAAGGCCTATGTCGGTGAGGGGCGGTTCACCGATGACCCGGCACACACTTTTGGTGGCTATGGCGTGATCGAAGTCCCGCGATTCCAGGAGCTGCTGGCGCACATCTGCCGGAACGGCTTCGAGCACCATGTGGTGATGAGCCACTCGCAGACCGCGCTGGCCGTCCAGGAGGCACTCGAGACGTACCTCGGGTGGAGCGTTCATCTCCACCAGTAGAAAGCCCGACCCCGGGACGCACGAGGGACGCCTGGAACACCTCCGGGCCAGGGCCCGTCGGTTGCAATGGCGGCCCGCCGAGTTGCCCACCTGAACGTCCGGCTGGGCCAACCCGCGCGTCCGATTTCGGCCACGATCCCGCGGATCGCCTTGTCTTTGCCTCGGGGTGATCGCGGGCGTTCGAGCTCCTGGGGTGTCGGGCGCGGAGGCAAGGAAACCATCCGGTCGAGTCAACTCACAGTCGGTGACTCATAGTGCTGTGACGCGGATCCCTTTGGCCCGGCGAGTGTTGTCGTGCCCGGAGCCCGACCCGGGCGTGGTTCCTGGAACGGCCGCGCCGCACGCCCGGCTCGTCGTCAACTCGGCGGCGTACTTGGGTCCAGCGCGCGCTCGCGCTGAAGCACTCCGGCGTCGGCCACGTCGTTCGAGCTGCCCGGAGCGGCTCCCGCTCAGGCAGCTCTCGGCGACGCGACCACCTGCGAGGCGGGCTGCGAGCACCGGGTCGGATCGGTCAACCGCCCGCTTCGATCCTCGTGCTGCGGTGCGGGGAGGATGACGCGGACACGTCATTCGAACTCGCGTCCAGCCCGCCTGTGCGTGCCGCTCCGGACAGGGAAGTTGTCCAGACACCCAGTTCAGTGGCGATATCGGACCTCAGTCGGTGGCCCTTGCTTGTCATGCAACATGTCTGTAACGTGACATCCCGAAGATTCCGTGAAACCAGGTGTCAATGATCTCAGGAGCTCCCGCCAACGGGACGCGCGGTGGGTGTGTGCCGCCGCCGGGCATCGTCGAACGTGACGTCGTCGGCCCTTCCGGCGCGGGCAGCGGCCGAGTTCGTGTCGAGACGACGCGTCGTCTCCCTGGTGCAGGTGGGGAATCTGGTTTCGCATCGGGGAGGTTCCGTCACCTGATCGCGATTTCCGACGGAAGTGCACCACCGGCACGACTCGCCAGGTTCACTCCGACGCCACCACGGGAATTGCCCGCCTTTCTGACGTACAGTTTGCAGCTACAAGAAAGGGGGTCGGAATAGGCGGCCCTGCCGGGTGAGCGTTGTGCGTTCATTCTGGTCCGGCGCTTTCGGTTGAGGCGCGTAAGCGACTCAACCGGGTCACAATTCGATCAGCAGTGTTGTAGCAAGCCCAATCCGTGCGAAGGCTCGGATGGTTCCGCAAGAAACTGGAGGGCAGCATGGCTAAGGACATTCCCGAAGAAGTCAGCGTTGAGCAAAGAGAGATGTCGAGACGGCGCTTCCTGCGCAACGCGGGAGCTGTGGCGTCTTTGCCGTTGCTCGGAGGTCTCGCTGACATCTTGAGTTCGGAGGGGGCCGGTGCGGCGACTTACGCGCGCCACAGCGACCACCCGTTGTTCGCGAAGCACCCGAAGTACAAGTTCGTCGTCGTTAACCACGTAACCACGAACTCGTTCTTCACGGCGACCCAGTACGGCCTGGCCGACGCGGCCGCCATCACGGGTTCCACGTACCAGTGGACAGGCTCCACCGACTCGGTCGTCTCCGAGATGGTCTCGGCCATGGACACCGCGATCGCCGCGAAAGCCAACGGCATCGGCGTGGCTCTCATCGACCCCGTGGCTTTTGACACGCCGGTCGACAAGGCGCTTGGTGCGGGCATTCCCGTCATCGCTTACAACGCCGACGTTCCTACGGGCTACGTGAACAACCGCATGGCCTACATCGGCCAGTCGAACCTGACGGCCGGCGCGGCGGTGGGAACCCACATCGCCTCGCTCGTGAAGAAGGGCGGCCTCGTCGCAGGCATCATCGCCACCCCCGGCTCGAGCAACATCCAGCCGAGGCTCGATGGAGCGAAGCCGATCTTCAAGAAGGCGGGCCTGAAGTTCGTGGAAGTCGGGACCTCGGCCACCGAGGGACAACCGGAGCTGTCCAAGATCGAGGCGTTCTACGCCTCCAACAAGGACGTTGCTTGCATGATGTCCGTCGACGGCGGCGACAGCGACGCGCTGGCGCAGTTCATCCTGAACAACCACCTCAAGGGCAAGTTTGTTGCCACCTGCTGGGACACCGGAGTCCCGGTGATCGACGCCGTCGCAAGCGGCGCCTGCACCCTGACCATCGACCAGCAGGCCTACCTGCAAGGCTTTGTCACCCTGATTCAGTTGTTCCTCTACAACATCTCGGGTGGGCTGATGAAGCCACAGGACACTGACACTGGTACTGCCATCGTCAGCAAGTCGCTTGCCAAGCCGTACGAGACCGCCACCCGCTGGGAAGGCACGAGTGCGAAGGAAGGCGTGCTTACGCCCCCTGCTCGCATTCCCTTCTAGTCGGCGGTAAGAAGAGCACTCGGAGGTCGCCCGATAGTGGCCTCTGCCGTGGTTAGCCCGACCGAGCCTCAGGGCTCGGTCGGGCAATCTTCTCTAGGATTGCGCCGCTATTTGTGGCGTCTTTTCGTCGCGCAGCGCGAGATCGCTCCGTTCATAATCGCGCTCGGTCTGTTCGTCTTCTTCTGGGTCGACTCGCCGGCGTTCCTCACCACCTTCAGCCTGGAAGCCGTCGTCGGCTATGCGGGGCCGTATGCAGCGATCGCCGCCGGCGAGGTGCTGGTGCTCGTGCTGGGAGAGATCGACCTTTCCGCGGGGCAGGTTTTCCTCTTCGCGCCCTGGGTCATGTACTGGATGTGGACCTCCGGGATTCCCGTCGGGTGGGCCATCCTCATCGCGCTCGGCGTCGCCGCGGGGATAGGAGCGATCAACGGCCTGATCACAGTGATGTTCAACGTGCCGTCGTTCGTCACGACCCTGGCAACGAACTTCATTCTGGTCGGTATGGTGCTCATCTACTCGAACGACACCGAGGCCACGCCCGTTCCCGGGGCGGTCCCCCCAGAGATAACAAGCGCGGTCCAACACGTGGGCTTCTTCAGCCAGATGTTCGGTGTCTGGGAGTGGTCAGAGATCCTCTGGGTCCTCGTGATCGTGCTCGTCGTCCAGTTCATGCTCCGGCGGACTCGTTTCGGCGTGCGGGTCATCTCGACGGGCGGCAACCTGATGGGAGCCGCCGAGGCCGGCGTCCCGGTCCGCCGAGTGAAGGTCTGGTGCTTCGTGCTCTGCTCGTTCCTGGCCGGGATGGTCGGGATCGTCGACTCCATCAAGTACGGCAGCCTGGACCCGGGCAACCTCGGTATCAACTACATCCTCTACGCCGTCGCCGCCTGCGTCATCGGCGGGACCTCCCTCATTGGCGGCCGGGGCACCGTGATCGGTGCCCTCATCGGTGGCCTCCTGATCGGGGTGCTCGAAGCCGGTCTCACGATCATCGGGATCAGCAGCAATGACTTCTACGTTTACGTCGGCCTCGTGTTGATCGCGGCCATGGCCCTGAACGTGTGGCTCGACCGCGTGGCCACGCGCACCCGCATGGGCTGACGAGGGGAACGGGACGATGAGCGACACCTTCGAACCAGCCGGGACCTCAGTGGCCAGCGTCGAGCAGGCCGAGGTAGTGCTCGAGGTGCGGGGCGTGACCAAGAGCTTCGGTCCGCTGTCGGTACTGCGCGACATCAACCTCTCCCTGCACGCGGGCGAGGTGCTCGGCCTGGTCGGAGACAACGGGGCAGGCAAGAGCACTCTTGTCAAGATCTTGAGCGGGTTTTACCCACCGGATGCGGGTCATATCTTGCTCGACGGCCATGAGGTGCGGCTCCACTCGGTTCAGGACGCGGCCGCGCACGGCATCGAGACCGTGTACCAGGACTTGGCCCTCGTTCCGCAGCTGCCCGTGTTCTTGAACCTCTTCCTGAACCACGAAATCACCCGCTTCGGACCGCTGCAGTTGCTCGACAAACGCAAGATGCGCGAGAGCGCTGCCCGCTATCTCGACGACATCAATGTCTACGTCCCCAACATCGACACCGAGAGCGGCCAGCTTTCTGGCGGCCAACGGCAGGCAGTTGCGGTCGCGCGCGCGACGCGGGCAGAAGCCAAGATCCTGCTGCTCGACGAGCCGTTGTCCGCCATGGGGGCACGCGAGTCGCGTCTCATCATCGACCTCGTGAGAGGGCTCGCCTCGAGCAGAAACGTCTCGATGATCATCATCGACCACAACTACGCGCACCTCTTCGAGCTCTGCGACCGGGTCAACGTCATGCAGGAGGGTCGCATCACCATCGACCGGCTCACAGAGGAGACCTCGCTCGAACAGCTGACCGAATTGATGGTCAGCAGCTACCGGTCGCAGCTGCGGCAGGCCCTCGACTCCTGATCGGGCTGCCCCGCGATTGGGGAAGCCGCTCGATTCGACGCCAGACGACACGCTGCCAAGCGAGCCTGGATTGCGCCTTGTTCCAGCGAAGCCGCGGGGAGGTTCTCGGCCGTCGCGGCCACCTTGCAGGCGACGAGCGACGCTGGCCTATGGGATCGGCCGACCCGAAGGACGGTGTCTTTCCCTGGTGCACAAGCGCAGCGGGCGGGGGTTCTTTCAAGGGCAACGAACGCACGCAGGGGATCTGCACCCGTGCCATTACGAGTCCCTCCGGCCACGTGCATCCATGCAGAGGTTGACGCGCTGTTCAGCGCCGACCGCGACCTGGTAGCGGTTCTCCAGGACCTCGCACGGTTCACGGCCCGGCTCGTCGTGCCACAGCGTCGTCGCACCTCTCGGCGAAGTACTGGACACCGTGGCGGCATAGTCTCTCGGCGGGACCTGCGGCGCGAGTCATCCCGACCAGCCGTGAGACGCCATCCGCGTCTGAATCGATCATCTCAGACAGCTAAGGAGCCGCCGATATGGAGTACCGCCAGCTTGGCTTTACCGGTCTGCGGGTTTCCGCCCTCGCCCTCGGCACGATGACATTCGGGGGTCGTGGCAAGTTCGCATTGGTCGGCGAGACCGAGATCGATGAGGCTCGGCGCATCGTCGACCGGGCGCTCGACGGCGGCGTCAACTTCATCGACACGGCGGACGTCTACTCGGACGGGCGGTCCGAGGAGATCGTCGGCGAGGTG
Organism: uncultured Acidimicrobiaceae bacterium; assembly: GCA_963823945.1. Taxonomy (GTDB): domain Bacteria; phylum Actinomycetota; class Acidimicrobiia; order Acidimicrobiales; family Bog-793; genus Bog-793. The sequence goes on along the minus strand of CAWGNK010000002.1, from coordinate 64,983 downwards.
CTAAGGGGGCGCCGCGACGAGATCGTGCTCGCCACGAAGGCGCGCTTTGGGATGGGACCGGGCCAGAACGACGCCGGGCTTTCGCGCCGGTACCTGCTGTCGGCCTGTGAGGCGAGCCTGCGCCGCCTCGGGACCGACTACATCGACCTGTACCAGGTGCACCAGCGGGACGGCCTGACCCCCATGGAGGAGACGCTCGACGCGCTCGACACCCTCGTGCACGAGGGAAAGGTGCGCTACGTCGGCTGTTCGAACCACTCGGCGTGGCATCTCATGAAGGCGCTCGGCGTGTCCGAGCGCCTGGGGCTGCAGCGCTACGTCACCCAGCAGATCTACTACTCCCTGCTCGACCGGGACGCCGAGTACGAGCTCATCCCGCTCTCGATCGACCAGCAGGTCGGGGTGCTCGTTTGGAGCCCGCTCGCCGGCGGACTGCTCTCGGGGAAGTACCGGCGGGGCGTGGAACCACCGGCGGGTTCGCGCCAGACGACCCCCTGGGGCGAGCCGCCGGTCTACGACCAGGACCGGATGTACCGCATCATCGACACGCTCGTGGAGGTCGCTTCGGGCCGCGGCGTCTCCCCGGCGCAGGTGGCGCTCGCCTACCTGCTCGGGCGCCCGGCGATCACCTCGCTGATCATCGGCGCCCGCAACGAGGAGCAGCTCCTCGACAACCTCGGATCCGTCGAGTGGACGCTTACCGGTGACGAGCGGTCCCGGCTCGACGCGGTCAGCGCGCCGCGGCTCCTCTACCCCTACTGGCATCAGGCCAACACCGCCTCGGATCGACTCAGTGCGGGCGATGAAACGCTGCTGCGTCCGTACCACTGAGGAACTCCGGGCGTTTCGCAGGCCGAGCCCCCCGGGGAGAGGCCAGCAAACCTCGTACGCCGGCGATCCCTCCCGCCAGCTCCCCGGTGTGACCGGTCGGCGAAGGCGAGGGGCGGACCGGGGGGAGCGGTGACGCTTGTCGCCGGGGTCGACTCGTCGACCCAGTCCTGCAAGGTGGTGGTGTGCGACGCGGCGACCGGTGTCGTCGTGCGTTCGGGGAGCGCGCCGCATCCGGACGGGACGGAGGTCGCCCCGGCCCACTGGCTCGAGGCGCTGCACAAGGCGCTCGACGAGGCGGGGGGACTCGGCGACGTCGCCGCGATCGCCGTCGCGGCGCAGCAGCACGGGATGGTGTGCCTGGACGAGGACGGCGCGGTCATCCGCCCGGCGCTGCTCTGGGACGACACCCGCTCGGCAGTGGCGGCCGCCGAGCTGCTTGACGAGCTCGGCGGACCCGGCGAAGGGGCCGAGGCGTGGGCCGAGGCCGTCGGCAGCGTTCCGACGGCGTCATTCACCGTGACGAAGCTGCGCTGGCTCGCCGAACACGAGCCGGTGCATGCTGCCCGGACCGCGTCGGTGTGCCTTCCCCACGACTGGCTCACCTGGCAGCTCGGAGGGGCGCGTGCCGGCCAGGTGCTCGGCGGGAACGCCCTGGCTACCGACCGGGGCGACGCCAGCGGGACGGGCTACTTCTCACCAGCCGCAGGCGAATACCGTCTCGACCTGTTCGCGCGCGCCCTCGGGCGGGTGGCGGAGCTGCCGGGGATCCTCGACCCCTCGCAGCCGGCCGGTCACACCGCGGAGGGCGTTCTGTTGGGGTGCGGCACCGGAGACAACGCCGGCGCGGCACTCGGTGTGCTCGCCTCCCCGGGAGACGTCGTGGTGTCGATCGGGACCTCGGGCACAGTCTTCGCGGTCTGTGACCACCCGGTCGCCGATCCCACCGGGGTCGTCGCCGGCTTCTCCGACGCGACCGGTCGTTTCCTGCCGCTCGTGTGCACGCTGAACGCGGCGCGGGTGTTCAGCGCGGCGGCTCGGCTCCTCGGTGTCGCCCACGAGGAGCTCTTCACGCTCGCCCTGCAAGCGCCCGCCGGCGCCGGCGGTCTCGTCGTCGTCCCCTACCTGGAAGGGGAGAGGACGCCGAACCGGCCGTTCGCCACCGGTGCCGTGCACGGTCTGCGCCTTTCCACGGCCACCCCGGCCTATTTCGCCCGTGCCGTGGTGGAGGGCGTGCTGTGCGGCCTGGCGGCCGGGCTCGACGCCCTCCTCACCCAGGACGTGCGCGCCGGGCGCGTCATCCTCATCGGCGGCGGGAGCCGCTCCGAAGCGGTCCGTCGGATCGCCCCGGGGATTCTCGGACGCCCGGTGGTCGTTCCGGTGGCGGCCCAGCACGTCGCCGTCGGCGCGGCGCGACAGGCGGCGTGGGCGCTCGGCGGGGAAGCCGATCCCCCGAGCTGGAGCTCCGGGAGGGCCACGACCTACGAGGCAGAGTCCCTCGAATCCGTCCGGGCGCGCTACGCCGAGGTCTGCGACATGACGGCGAGCGTGCCGAGCTTCGGGGCCGGGCCCGGTTGAGCGATGCGGTGAGGCCCTCCCCGGAAGGTGGCGTTCGCCGCCCGGAGGGGTGTGGCACGTCCCGATGGGGTCCGGACCGGGCCCCGTTCGAGGTGAGGTGGATCATGACCGGCGAGCCACGATCGTCCTACAGTCGGAGAGCTGTCAAGGAGGACGGTTGGACCCTGCATCGCCACCTCGTCGCGTGCGCCACCGGCGTTCCCCGCCCGGTCGTGGGGGCGCCGAGGTGCCCGGCGCCCGGCTGACGTGGCGGGATCACAACTGAACGGGGGAGCGTTGGCAGACGAGCAGCCCCGTGGCGGGCGGCGCGCGGGTTTCGAGCTTCCGCTCTTCCCGACGTTCCTGCCGTGGCGGCACCGTCCCCTCGGGCCAGAGCTGCTCGCCGGCCTGTTGCTGGCCGCCATCGCGGTCCCCGAGCAGATCGCCACGGCCCGCCTCGCGGGGATGCCGGCGACGGCGGGACTTGCCGCTTTCATCGTCGGCTCGCTCGCCATCGCCGTCTTCGGCTCGACGGGCCCGCTCTCGGTGGGGGCCGACTCGACGATCGCGCCCGTCATCGCCGCCAGCGTCTCGTCGATCGCGCTCACCTCGTCGCCGACCTACCGCGCCGACGCCTCGCTGCTCGCACTGCTCGTCGGGCTCATCGTGATGCTGATCGGGCTGGCGCGGATGGCGTGGATCGCCGACATCCTTTCCGCCCCGGTCGTGACGGGCTTCCTCGCCGGGGTTGGCATCGCCATCGTCCTGCGCCAGATCCCAGTCGTGCTCGGCGTGACGCCGCCAACCGGCCACGGGCCGGTCGAGACGACCTGGCTGACGCTGCGCGCCATCGGCCAGACGAACGGCTGGACCATCGCCATCGCCGGGGTCGTCCTCGTCGGTGTCGGTGGCGCCGAGAGGCTCTCCAAGCGGTTCCCCGGGGCGATCATCGCCCTCGTCGCGAGCGTGCTGGCCGTCGCGGCGTTCCATCTCAAGTCGCACGGGGTCGACGTGCTCGGCGTCGTGCCCGCCGGCCTGCCCCACATCGCCGCCCCGGCGTCGAGCTTCGCGGCGCTGCGGGCGCTTTTGCTGCCGGCGCTCGCCATCTCGCTCGTCGTGCTCGCCCAGTCGGCCGCGACCGTGCGCGGACTCGGTGGCTCGAGCTCTGACGAGAAGGGGTTCAACCGGGACTTCGTCGGGATCGGTGCGGGGTCGCTGCTGGCGGGATTCACCGGCTCGTTCGCCCTCGACGCCAGCCCGCCGCGCACCGAGATCGTCGCCAACGCCGGTGGCAAGACCCAGCTCGCCGGGTTGAGCGCCGCCGCGATCGTGCTCGTGTTCGTCGCCTTCGCCGCCTCGTGGCTCGACGACGTCCCGCACGCGACGCTCGGCGCGATCCTCGCCCTGATCGGCGTGCGGCTCGTCCGGGTGCCGGAGCTGCGAGAGATACTCCGGTTCGACCGGATCGAGTTCGGCCTCGCCGCCGTGACGATGCTGGTCGTCGGTCTCGTCGACGTGAAGATCGGCATGGGCCTCGCCGTGACGCTCGCGGTCCTCGACCGGACCCGCCGTACGGCGCGCCCCGCGACGCCGTGCTGGGGCACCTCCCGGGCAGCTCGAACTGGGTGCTGCCGAGCGCGGGACTCGATCTCGAGCAGCCCGCGGGTGTCGTCGTCTACATGCTCGAGGCGCCGCTGTGGTTCGCCAACGCCGATCACGTCGTGGCGCGCATCCGCGCGCTGGCCGGACCGGGCACGGGCGTCGACTCGTTCGTCCTCGACTCCGCGGCGATCTCGGATGTCGACTACACGGCGGGTCGCCAGCTCACCGGGGTGATCCGCGATCTCGCCGCGGCCCACGTGCGCGTCGGCGTCGCCCGGGCGACGCCGGTCGTCGCGGCCGAGCTGGAAAGGATCGGTCTCGGCGCCGTGCTCGGCCCCGACAGCTTCTTCCCGACCGTCGACGCGGCGGTCCAGGCGCTCGTCGGGGCGCGGGGGGAGCCGGGCCAGTCGGGGCCGGCACTGCCATAGGGTGGTGGGCGGCCGGCCGGTTGCCGGGGCGGGGGCCAGACTGGAGTTCGCATGATCAACGTCTTCCTCCTCGACGACCACGAGGTGGTCCGGGCGGGCCTGCGGGACCTGCTCGAGAACGCCGACGAGAACATCGCCGTCGTCGGCGAGGCGTCGACCGCGGCGGAGGCCCTTGCCCGCATTGCCGCCATCCACCCGGACGTCGCGATCCTCGACGTCCGGCTCGGCGAGGGCGAGACCGATGGCATCGCCGTCTGCCGGGAGATCCGCTCGGCACACCCGGAGATCGCCTGCCTGATGCTCACCTCGTTCGCCGACGACGAGGCGCTGTTCGCCTCGATCATGGCGGGTGCGGCCGGTTACCTGCTGAAGGAGGTGCGCGGGCGGGACATCGTCGGCAGCGTGAAGCGGGCGGCGCGCGGCGAGTCGCTGCTCGACCCGGCGCTCACCCAGAAGCTGATCGACCGGATGCGGACCGGCGGTCCGGAGGACGAGCGCCTTTCCCGCCTGACCGAGCGCGAGCGGCGGGTGCTCGACCTCGTCGCCGAGGGCAAGACGAACCGGGAGATCGGTGCCGAGCTCTACCTCGCGGAAAAGACCGTGAAGAACTACGTCTCGAACATCCTGTCCAAGCTCGGTATGCAGCGGCGCACCGAGGCGGCGGTCTTCGCGGCGCGCCTCGCCGACAAGGAGCACCGGCTGCGCTGACGGGTTGGCGGCCCCGTCTCAGGGGGCGTCGCGGGCCAGCCGCAATCCGGCGAAGACCCAGCGGGCGTGCGGCGGGAAGAAGTTGCGGTAGCTGCGCCGGGCGTGGTCCGGGGGGGTCGGCAGGCCGCTCCCGCGCAGCACCTGCTGGTTGACCATGAACTTGCCGTTGTACTCGCCCACCGCCCCGGCGGCGGGGGAGAAGCCCGGGTACGCCCCGTACGGGCTGGCGGTCCACTGCCAGACGGTGCCGTAGAAGCCGGCTGCCCCGGCCCCCTCGTCGTCGGGCTCCGGCGCGAGGGCCTCCCACTCGGCCTCCAGCGGCAGGCGGCAGCCCGCCCAGCGGGCGAAGGCGTCGGCCTCGAACCAGCTGACGTGGACGACGGCCTCCTCGGCCCGCACGGGCTCGAGCCCGCCGAGGCCGAAGGCCCACCAGTCGCCGTCACGTTTCCGCCAGTACTCGGGCGCGCGCCAGGACTGCGCCCGTACGGTCGCCCACCCCTCGGACATCCACAGTTCGGGGCGGTCGTAGCCGCCGTCGGCGATGAACGCCAGCCAGTCGGCGTTTCTCACGAGCGACGGGGCGAGCTCGTAGGGGCGCAGCAGCACCTCGTGACGCGGCGACTCGTTGTCGAAGGCGAAGCCGCTCCCGTCGTGGCCGATCTCGACGATCCCGCCGTCGTGGCGGAGCCAGTCCGGTCGGTCTTTTCCCGCGAGCACCGGCGCCTGCCAGGGGAGCTCCCCGTAGGCAGGGGCGAGCGGGTTGTGCGACAGGGCGTGACAAATGTCCATGACGAGCAGCTCCTGGTGCTGCTGCTCGTGGTTGCAGCCGAGCTCGACGAGCCCGGCCGCGGCGCCGGCCCCCCGGTCGATCAGCCGGGCCATGGCCTCGTCGACGTGGCGCCGGTAGGTGGCGACCTCGGCGACGCCGGGGCGGGTGATCACGCCGCGCTCGGGCCGCGGGTGCCGGGGCCCGACGGCCTCGTAGTACGAGTTGAAAAGGTACCGGTAGCCCTCGTGAAAGGCTCGGTAGCCCGGGACGTGGGGCCCGAGGACGAACTCCTCGAAGAACCAGGTCGTGTGGGCACGATGCCATTTGGTGGGGCTGGCGTCCGGCATCGACTGGACCGTCTGGTCCTCGGGGCCGAGTGGCGCGGCGAGCGCCTCGGTGCGGTCGCGCACCGCCCGGTAGCCCGCCACCCCCGTCATTCGCGCGCCGCGAGGGTCAGCGCGAAGTCGCCCTCGGGGTCCGTCCAGGTGGCCACGGGTTCCAGGCCCGCCGACGCGAGCTCCGTGCGCAGCCCGGCGATCCGGAACTTGGCGCTCACCTCGGTGAGCAGGTCCTCGCCTGCCTCGAAAGGCACGGCCAGCGCGAGATCGCGCACCGCGACGCGCTGGGCGACCCGGGAGCGCAGGCGCATCTCGATCCACTCGTGGCCCTCGTCGTAGGCGGCGACGTGGTCGAACAGTTCGGGGTCGAATTGGGCCCCGAACTCGTGGTTGAGCACCGTGAGCACGTTTCTGTTGAAAGCCGCCGTCACGCCCGCGGCGTCGTCGTAGGCGGCGACGAGGCGGCGGTGGTCCTTCACGAGGTCGGTGCCGACGAGGAAGGTGTCGCCCGCGGCCATCGACGCCACGAGGTCGGCGAGGAAGCGGGACCTTGCCGCCGGGACGAGGTTGCCGATCGTGCCGCCGAGGAAGGCGATCAGTCGTCTCCCGCCGGCCGGGATGGCGCCGAGGTGGTGCCGGAAGTCGCCGGCGACGGCGTGGACCTCGACCCCGTCGTAGGTGGAGGCGAGCGTCTGGGCCGCGTGGACGAGGGTCGGCACGGCGATGTCGAACGGCACGAAGCGGGCGAGGCGCCCGGTCGCACGGAGGGCGTCGAGCAAAAGCCGCGTCTTCTCGGAGGTCCCCGAGCCGATCTCGACGAGCGTGTCGGCGCCGCTCAGCCCGGCGATGTCGGTGGCGTGGCGGGCGAGGATCGCCCGCTCCCGGCGGGTCAGGTAGTACTCGGGCAGCCGGGTGATCCGGTCGAACAGCGAGCAGCCGGCGTCGTCGTACAACCAGGTGGGAGACAGCCGTTTCGGTGTCGAGGTCAGCCCGTCGCGCGTCTCCCGGCGCAGCTCGGCGGCCCACTGGGCCGCGTCGACGAGGATGTCGACCCGGGCGTCCAGGACGGCGGCACTGGCAGGAGGCATGGGAACGACTCTAAAGGGGTCGGTTCCCGTTTCCCGCGCCGTCGGCGCAGCAGAAGGTTCGTTGTGCGGGGACGCCGCGGGCGGGGAGTTGGAGCTAGGCGCGCGCGATCTGGAATGCGCGCCCGGCCGCCTCGAACACCTTTCTTGCCGCCACCTCGACGGGCAGGGCGCGCAGCTCGGTCGACATCACCTCGAGCCCCCACGGGCCCGTGTAGCCGAGGCCGTCGATCGCACGGATGAAGCCGACGACGTCGAAGTCGCCCTCGCCCGGCGGCCGCCGGTTGTCGAACGTGTCGTCGTAGAGGGTGCCGACCGGCGCGGCGGCCCCGTCGCTCAGCTCCACCGCGAACACGTACTCGGGCGGGAGGACTCGGGCGAGCTCGTCATAGCTGGTCCCGGCGCGGAAGATGTGCCAGATGTCGACGAGCAGCCCGCCGGCGGGATTGGCGACGTCGCGCACGAGCTCGGCGGCGGGGGCGATCGTCGACATCATGGAATCGGCCGGGGGCTCGAGGCCGATCCGGGTCCCGTGGGCGGCCGCCTCGTCGGCGAGGCGGTCGAACTCGTCGGCGAACCGGCCGGCGTCGAAGTCGTCCTCGCGCTCGCCGAGACCGATCTTGATGTGGTCGGCGCGGAGCTCGACCGCCGCCTCCAGGAGCAGCTCCCGCACCTTGTCCGAGGCGCGGCGCCGCTCGCCGCGCGTCCACCAGTCCTGGAGGTACTCGACCTCGACGTGGCGGAGCCCGTTCTCGGCGAGCAGCTCAGCGAGCGCCCGCAAGCCGGTCGTCGCGCGCACGACCGCCAGATCGGAAGCGGCGATGCCGAAGCCCCGGTAGCCGGCTCGTGCCGCCGCCGTGACCCGCTCCTCGGCGCCGTGGGGACTCACGTCGCCGTTGCGGGACGGGACGACATCACCGGCAGTGGTCCAGCAGCTGGCGAGTAGTTCGGGCGGGTTCGCCATGCTCTCTCCTTCGTGGGCGGGGGTGGCCGCAACGATATTGCCCGCTCCGGTTCAGTTCTCCGACGTGATCGGGGGGCCGGTGGCGGGTCCGCTTTCCGGGGGACGGTCCCTCGTGGCCGATCTCTCGAAGGCCTTCTGGCACTTTTTCAGCGTGGCGAGGTCTTTGCCCAACCCGTCCAGCAGGCGCACCGCGTCGAGCCGCTCGATGACGACGAGCTGGCCCGCGAGGAAGGCGCACTCGAAGCGCTCGCTCGCGGTGGCGGTCAGGAAAGCCGCCGCCGCGAGGGCGTCCCGGTGGTCGCCGAGGCGGTCCTGGATCGCGGTCGCCGCCGTCGCGAGCTCGGCAGCACGCTGGCCGAACACCGCCGTCGCGAGTTCGGAGGCGTAGCGGAGCTCCTTCGAGCGGATCCGCAGGGCGTGCAGGTTCGGCTCGGTCGGGGACTCGTGGGCCCGGCGGGCCGCCTCGCGGACGTTGCGCCAGGGGCGCCGGAGAAGGCGGGGGAGGGCCTCTCGCGACCCCTCGCCGGCACGCGCCGTGAGTGGCGGCTCGGAGGTGACCAGCCGGTCGATCTGGCGCAGCACGCTCTCGTAGCGGGGCATCGCCCGGGCGCTCGCGACACGGAAGGTGACGTCACTTCGCTGCAGCGCGACCGCGCCGTACAGGCTCTCCAGGGCGAGCGGGTCGGCGTCGGACTCGGTGTGGAGAGCGATGCGCAGCGCGAGGACGTCGAGATTACGGACCTCGCCGAGGAGCTGTGAGAACCAACCCATGTCGGCCCGCGCCGCGCTCACCCACTCCGGCTCGACGAGCGAGCGGAAGGTGCGCAGCAGCGAGCGGATCCGGCGCAGCGCGACGCGTGAGGCGTGCAGGTCCTCGGCGTCGCGGTCGGCGTCGGTCTCGTCCCTGTCGTGCGCGAGGAAAGACTCGGCGGCCCGGCGCATCGCCCCGGCGACGAGGTCCCCGATGTGTTCCGGGGCGGTCGGCGCGAGGGGCGCGCTGGCCCCGGCCGAGAGAGGGGCGTCGTGCGGCGGTTCGCCGGTCACAAAGGGATCGAACACTGGCGATGATCGTAGGCGGGCCCCAACGCGGCCGTGCCCGGAGGGTCGTCGCAGACCGTCGGATGCCTAACATCTGGCGTTCCTGCGCTCACACTTCGCTCATGGATTCATCGCCCCCTCCTGACAGCCCTGGCCCAGGATGTGGTCGTTCCGCTGGTTCCATGGCTTCCGACAAAGGAGTGCACGATGAGGTTTCGACAGATTGCTTCAGTAGTCGTCGTCGCGGGGACGATGGCGATTGCTTCGCTCGGCATCATCCCGGACGCGTCGGCTCACCCCACGACAACGAACCCGGCGTCGTTCTCGCACCTGCAGGCGAAACTCGAGGCGCAGCTTGCCGTCCGGCAGACCCAGCTCGCCTCCCTGACGACCGACGTGTCGAGCTCCACGACCCTCACCACCGCCGACGCCGCCGCCCTCACGGCGAGCCTCTCGACGGAGACGACGAACATCGACAACCTGATCGCCAAGGTTCCCTCGGACACGACGATCGCCGAGCTGCGTATCGATCAGCAGGCGATGTTCCAGGACAACCGGGTCTTCGTCGTCATGAGCCCGCAGGTGAAGCTCACCATCGCGGCCGACACGCTGTGGGCGAAGGCGGGAACGATCCTGTCCAACGGTTCCACGATCTCGGCTGAGCTCGCGGCCCGCGTCGCCGATCCCGGCTACGCCCGCGCCGAGGCGCGCTTCGCCTTCTCGACGGCGAAGGCGACCGTGGTGCAGTCCTCGATGACCAGCGTCTCGGCGTCGGTGCTCGCCCAGACCCCCGCCGGATGGCCGGCCAACGAGCACGTCTTCGTCAAGGCGGGCGTCCAGATCGTGCGTGCCCGGGGAGACCTCGTCTTGGCCCGGGTCGACCTCAAGCTCGTCGAGAACTGGATCGCCAATCACCCGGCCTAGGTGTTCGGTCCACCGACCGTAGCTAGGCCGAGAAGCGGTATCGGCGCCCCGCACGGACGAGTCGTTCGGTCCGTGCGGGGCGCCCTCTTGCCAGACCGGAGCGGCTGACGAAAGGGCCTTCGTGGCCCGGGCACAGAGCCAGATGACAGGACCGGCGCGCGGCCTCCCCCGAGGCGCCGGTCCTGTCGTCGCGTCGGGGCCCGCGCCGACAGGTTCCCTAGTGGCCGGGGCGGCGTGGCAGCCGGCCGCGCAGCCGCTCGGCACGCAGCGCCTGTTCTTCCTCGTCGTCGAGCGGGTCGAGTCGCGAGCCCGTGGCCAGGCCGAGCAGCAGGTCGGCGAGGGCCGGGTTGCGGGCGAGGACGGGACCGTGCAGGTAGGTGCCGAAGACCTTCCCGGCGACGGCGCCGTCGGCCGAGCCGAAACCGTTCCCGATCCCCGTCGTGACGTGCGCGAACGGTCGGACACCTTGACCGAGCCGCGTGCGGGCCTGGTGGTTCTCGAAGCCGCTCAGCGTTTCCAGCGTGACCGGCCAGGCCTCGTCCCCGAGCGGGGTCGCGACGACCTCGCCGACGGCGCGCCGCTCGTTCGAGCGACCGGTCTCGGCATCGACGAGGCCGACCCCCTCGTAGTCGCGTCCGTCGGCACCCGGGAAGACGGTGCCGATGATCTGGAATCCCGCGCAGACCGCGAGGACCGTCGCACCCCTGGCGACGGCCGCGGCGAGTGAACCGGCGCGCAACCGCTCGGCGGAGTGGATCTGCGGCCCGTCCTCGCCCCCCCCGAGGCAGTAGATGTCCCCCGACTCCGGCAGCGGCCGGTCAGACGGCGCCGCGACCAGCTCGACGGGGATCCCCCGCCAGGCGGCCCGGTCCTCGAGGATGCGGCCGTTCCCGTAGTCGCCGTAGGTGCCGAGCAGGTCGGGATGGACGACGACGACCCGCAGGCGTGACTCGGCCTGCCGCGGTGCCCGTGCCCGGCGGTCCGGCGGGAGGTGGGTCGGCGAAGGGCGCCCCCCGCCTCCGTTGGCCCCCGGCTCGACGCGGGCCCGGCGGGCGAGGCGCCGCCGCATCACCTGGAAGGCGGTGTAGTTGCCGATGTAGTCGACGCGGCCGGCCCCGGCGAGCTCGACGGCGCGCAGGGGATCCGCCTCGACGACGTGGCGCGCCCCGGCGTGGCGGAGGCGCACGGCGAGGTCGAGCCGGCGGTCCCCGGTCGCGACGACGAACCGGTCGCCGAGGCGCTCGAACGGGACGTCCCACAGCCAGGACGGGTCGTGGCCGTCGGCGGAGCGCGCGTTGATGCCGATGACGAGGGGCACCTCGTCGGGCCCGACCAACCCGAGGAGCTCCGTCCAGCCGGCGGGGTTCTTGGCGAGCAGCAGGCGGACCGTCCGGCCGCGGTGCGCGACGACGGCGAAGCGCCCGGCGACTTCGGTGACGCGTCGGGCGGCGGCGAGCGCCTCGGCGACGGGGATGCCGAGGGGGACGGCGGCGAGGGCGGCCATCGCCGCGTTCGCCCGGTTGAAGCGCCCCGGCACCGAGAGGTCGATCCGGTGCGCGGTGCCGTCGGCGAGCACGAGGTCCTCGCCGACCACCGAGGCGTCGGGGGTCGGGCGGGCGAATCCGCAGGTGCAGTGCCAGGCGGCGACGGACTGGGAGCGGCAGGCGCCTTCGAAGGTGATCCGTGAGTCGCACACGGGGCAGTGGTAGGCGTCCTCGTGCCAGAGCGACCCGGCGGCGACCCACACGACGTGGCGCGCGGCTCCCGCGGCGTAGGCGACGAGCGGGTCATCGGCGTTGGCGACGACGGTCGTTTCGAGGCCTTCGAGCGCCCGTCGCCAACGGGCCGCGACCATCCGGACCTCACTCATCCGGTCGAGCTGGTCACGGGAGAGGTTGGTGAGAACGATGACCGCCGGCTGGAGCACGGGCGCGGCGGTCTCCAGGTACCGCTCGTCGACCTCGAGGACGGCGTCGGCCCGGGCGGGCGAATTGGCGAGCGCGCTGACGAGGCCCGCCGGCATGTTGGCCCCCGAGCCGGACGAGGCGACCGCCCGTGGTCCACCGAGCGCCTCGACGAGGAGCCGGGTCGTCGTTGTCTTGCCGTTCGTCCCTGTGACAAGGGCGACGCGCCGGCCCGCGCCGAGCGCGCCGAGGAGGCCTGGGTCGACGAGGAGTCCGACCCGACCGCCGATCGTCGCGCCGGTGCCGAGGCCCAGGGCGCGAGAGACGCGGCCGGTCGTGCGCAGCGCCCGCGTTGCCAGCGCGGTCCGCAACCTGCCCGCCCGAGACGCGTCCGTCGTGGCTCCTTTGATCCGACCGGGACGGTCCCGGCCGCCCCGACGCTAGATGTCGCGGCGGGATCGTAGCGGAGGCTTCGCCGGGATCCCGGGGAGCCGGGCGGGCGGCGGTGATCCGATTCCCCGCTGCCGGGCACTAAGGTCATCCCCCGCCAGGGAGGTGCGCGCCGATGCCGGAGCCACAACACGCCAGCCCCGACGTACCCGAGATCGAACCGTCCGAGGCCGCGCAGCTGATCGGCGCCGGCGCCGTGATCCTCGACGTGCGCGAGAGCGAGGAGTTCTCCCAGGGGTGCGCCGAGGGCGCCTTCCACATCCCGTTCGCGGCGCTCGACGAGCGTCTCGGCGAGGTTCCCGCCGACCGACCGGTCATCGTGGTGTGCCGCTCCGGCGGCCGCTCCTACCGGGCGGCCAAGACGCTGGCGAGCCGCGGCTACGTCTCGCTGAACCTCGCCGGGGGGATGCACGCCTGGCACGAGGAGGGTCTGCCGGTCGTGCGTGAGGACGGCTCGCCAGGGGTCGTCGCTTAGGCGCGCACAGTCCGCGCGGTCGCCTGGCAGGGTCGGCTCCGGCCCCCCGTCCGGTCCGACCGGTCACAGGGTGTCAGTTCCCGAGGAGGGTTGATGGCAGTTCCGAGACAGGACTTCGCGGCGCTGCCGTTCGACGCGTGCCGGTCCGCCGCGCTCGACAGGGCGTCATCGCTGGGCTGTCGCCATGCCGACCTGCGCATCGAGCGGATCCGCACCCAGTCGGTGATGCTGCGGGACGCGCGCCTCGAGGGTGCCGTCGACGACCTCACGCTCGGCATGGGGGTCCGCGTCGTGCGCGACGGGGCGATCGGCTTCGCGGCCACGGTCGAGATCGACCCGCAGGCGGCGGCGAATCTCGTCGAACGCGCCAGCGAGACGGCGGCGATCACCGCCCGGGCGGGCGGTGAGGCGGTCGAACTCGCCGATGAGCCCGACCACGGCACGGTCGAGTGGACGGCGCCGTACCGGATCGACCCGACCGAGGTGCCGCTCGCCGAGAAGGTGGCGCTGCTCGGCGCCTGGAGCGCCGACCTGCTCGCCGCCCCGGGCGTCGACCACGTCACGGCGGCCCTGCTCTGCGTCGCCGAGGAGAAGTACTTCGCCAACCTCTCGGGCACCGTCGCGCGCCAGCGGCGGGTGCGGCTCGAGCCGCGCCTCGAGGCGCTCGGCCTCGACGACGAGACCTCGACGTTCGAGACGATGCGGACGGTCGCCCCGCCGGCCGGCCGGGGTTACGAGTACCTCGAGGGCGACGGCTGGGACTTCGAAGCCGAGCTCGCCGAGATCCCCGGGCTGCTCGCCGAGAAGCTGCGGGCCCCGACCGTGGAGCCGGGCGCCTACGACCTCGTCATCGACCCGACGAACCTGTGGCTCACGATCCACGAGTCCGTCGGCCACGCCACCGAGCTCGACCGGGCGCTCGGTTACGAGGCCGCCTACGCGGGGACGTCGTTCGCGACCCCCGACCAGCTCGGCCGGCTCCGCTACGGGTCCGGGCTCATGGATGTGACGGGGGACCGGACTGCTCCCTACGGGCTCGCCTCGATCGGCTACGACGACGAGGGGGTCGCCGCGCAGTCCTTCGACCTCGTCGCGGGCGGCAGACTCGTCGGCTACCAGCTCGACCGGCGGATCGCGGCGGCGCGGGGCCTGGCCCGCTCGAACGGGTGCGCCTTCGCGGATTCGCCGCTCAGCATCCCGATGCAGCGCATGGCGAACGTCTCGCTCCGCCCCGCCGCGACGGCGGGCCCGACGACCGACGAGCTCATCGCCGGCGTCGACCGGGGCATCTACGTCGTCGGCGACAAGAGCTGGTCGATCGACATGCAGCGCTACAACTTCCAGTTCACCGGGCAGCGCTTCTTCCGGATCGAGCACGGGCGCCTCGCCGGGCAGCTGCGTGACGTCGCCTACCAGGCGACGACGACGGACTTTTGGGGGTCGCTCGCGGCCCTCGGCGGCGAGTCGACCTACCTGCTCGGCGGGGCTTTCAACTGCGGCAAGGGCCAACCCGGCCAGGTCGCGCCGGTGAGCCACGGCGCGCCGAGCGCGCTCTTCGAGGGGATCCGGGTGCTGAACACCCGGGCGGAGTCGGGGCGATGACGGGCCGGGGCGGATCCGGGCTGCCCCCGGCGGACTCCGTCGTCGAGGAGGCGCTCGCCGCGTCGCGGGCCGCCGGGTGCGTCGTCATCGTCGAGGACATCAGCGATGCCAACGTGCGGTTCGCCCTCAACACGACGACGACGAACGGCGTGCGGCGGGACCGGCGGGTGACCGTCGTGAGCTTCGTCGACCAGCCGGCGGGAGTCAGCGCCGGGGTGGCCTCGGCGAGCGGCCCCGTCGAGATCGCCGGTCTCGTCGCCGCGGCGGAATCGGACGCGGGGTCCTCGGAACCGGCCGAGGACGCCTCGCCGCTCGAGCCGACGGGTTGCGACGACCTCTTCGCCGAGCCGCCGGCGACGACCGACCTCGGCGTGTTCGCCGGGATCCTCGAGGACCTGCGCCCGGCGTTCGGCGCCGCCCGCGCCGAGAAACGGGTGCTCGCCGGCTTCGCGATCCACGAGCTGCGCACGACCTACCTCGGGACCTCGGCGGGGGGGAGACGCCGTCACGTCCAGCCGACGGGCGCCTTCGAGCTCGTCGCCCGCACGGCCGACGGCGCGGCGTCGACCTGGGCGGGGGTCGGCACGCCCGACTTCAGCGACGTCTCGCTCGCCGACCTCGACGACAGGCTCCGCTCGAGGCTGGGCTGGGCGCAGCGGAAGGTGGACCTCGGGCCCGGACGCTACGAGGTGATCCTGCCGCCGGACGCCGTCGCCGACCTCGTGCTGGAGATGGACTTCGCGGCGAGCGGCCGGGAGGCCGAGGACGGGGGCACGGTGTACTCGGCGCCGGGGGGCCGCACCCGGCTCGGCGAGCGGCTCACGGCAGCGCCCTTCGAGATGTGGAGCGACCCGGCGGCCGCCGGCCTCGAGTGCACGCCGTTCGTCGTCGCGGGCTCGTCGGGAGCCGACACGTCGGTTTTCGACAACGGCCTGCCGATCCCGCCGGCCCACTGGATCACGAAAGGCGCGCTGAACCGCCTCCGCTACCACCGCGCCGGGGCCCGGCGCGCTGGTGCCTCCTTCGCCCCGCCGGCGGACAACCTGCTGCTCGCGCTCCCCGGGTCGGAGGGCTCCCTCGACGACCTGATCGCGCACACCAGCAGGGGCCTGTTGCTCACCTGCCTGTGGTACATCCGGGAGGTCGACCGCTCGACGCTTCTGCTCACCGGGCTCACCCGCGACGGGGTCTATCTCGTCGAGGGCGGCGAGGTGGTGGGTGCCGTCAACAACTTCCGGTTCAACGAGAGCCCCCTCGACGCGCTGGGCCGGACGATCGAGGCCAGCCGGAGTGAGCGGGCGCTCTCACGGGAGTGGCACGAGTGGGCGAACCGCACCGCGATGCCCGGGTTGCGGGTCGCCGACTTCAACATGAGCTCGGTCAGCCCCGCGAGCTGAGCGGCCGGAGTGCCCGCCACCGCGCTGATGGTGGGCGCGAGCGGGCATGCTAGAGACATGAGCCCCGACGAAGCGACGCCGCCTGCCGGAACGGCCCGGCGCAAGCCGGGGGCGAAGGGGTCCGGGCGCGCGCCAGCGCGCCCGTCGTCCCAGACGCGCCGGCGCACCAAGATCGTCGCCACGATCGGCCCGGCCTCGGACGCCGCCGAGACCCTCATCCAGATGGCCAAGGCGGGGATGGACGTCGCCCGCGTGCCGCTCGCCCACTCGTCGATGGCCGAGGCGATGGAACGCATCCGGCGGATCCGGGCCATCATCCCGCAGGTCGCCGTGCTCGCCGACCTGCCGGGGCCGAAGATCCGCTGCACGCACTTCCCCGACGGCGGGGTCACGCTCTCTGCGGGCGACGAGATCCTGCTCGCTCCCGGGTCGGCCGCCCCCTCGAGCTCGGCGGTGCGCGTCGGCGTCGCGCTCGACGAGGCGGTCGCCGACCTCGCCGAGGGGGACCGGGTGGCGATCGGCGACGGGGGTGTGTCGCTCGTCGTCGTCGGGCGCCGCGGCGACGACGCCGTCTGCGCCGTCGTGAGCGGGGGCCGCCTCCAGGGCCAGCCGGGGGTGACGATCCCGGCGAGCCGGATCTCGCTCACCACGCCGACACCCCAGGACATCGAACGCATCCACGAGCTCGTCGCCGAGGGAGTCGACCACATCGCCGTCTCGTTCGTGCGCTTTCCGGCCGACATGGTGGCCGCCCGCGCCGCGCTCGGGGGCGACAAGACGATGCTCATCGCCAAGATCGAGACCGCCGACGGCGTCGCCCACCTCGACGAGATCCTCCGGCAGAGCGACGCCGTCATGGTCGCCCGTGGCGACCTCGGTGTGCGCGTGCCCCTCGAGGACGTGCCACACCTCCAGAAGGTGATCATCCGCACCGGCGTCCGCCTCGGCCTGCCGGTCATCACGGCGACCCAGATGCTCGAGTCGATGATCAACCTGCCGGTCCCCACCCGTGCCGAGGTGACCGACGTCGCCAACGCCGTGCTCGACGGCACGAGCGCCGTCATGTTGTCGGCCGAGACGGCGATCGGCCGGGACCCGGTGCGGGTCTGCGAGACGATGGCGCGCATCGTGCTGCGCACCGAGGAGGACTTCGACTACCTGGGCTGGGGGTCGCGCCTCGACCCGCAGGAGGTCGCCGGGGACGCCCTGGCGCCGGCGCACGTCACGGCGGCGATCACCGCCGCGGGCTGGCGGGCGGCCCTCGAGATGGGAGCCGTCGCCATCGTCGCCTGCACGAGGTCGGGCGCGACCGCCCGCGCGATCTCGCGCTTCCGGCCGCGCACGCGGATCGTCGCGGCGACGACCTCCCGCCGCGTGCAGCGCCAGCTGGCCCTTTCCTGGGGGGTCGAGGCGGTGATCGTCGGGGACTCGGTGTCGACCGACGATGTCATCCGGCAGGCGGTCGACGCCACCGTCGCGGCAGGCGCCGCGCGGACAGGCGACGTCGTCGTCGTGCTCGCCGGCTCGCCGCACTCCGAGGTCGTCGTCTCGAACACGCTGGAGGTCGTCCGGGTCACCTGAGCCACCCGGGCGGCGCGGGTCACAGCCTCTCGGGGGCCCCTGGCAGGCGGCCGGGGCGGTGGCGGGGCAGGACGACGATCCCGCCGGAGCCGTCGCCGACGACGCGCAGCTCGGCGCCGAAGTGCCCGGCGAGCGTGTCCTCGGTGAGGACGGCCCGGGCCGTGCCCTCGGCGATCACACGCCCGGCGGCGAGCAGCGCGAGGCGGTCGGAGAACTGGCCGGCGAGTGTGAGGTCGTGCATCGCCGAGACGACGGTGAGCCGGCGTTCGTCGCGCAGCTCGTCGACGAGTTCGAGGACCCGCTGGCCGTGTCCGATGTCGAGCGCCGCCGTCGGCTCGTCGAGCAGCAGCAGCGGCGCCTGCTGGGCGAGCGCCCGGCCGAGCACGGCGCGCTGCGCTTCGCCGCCGGAGAGCGAGCCGAGCTCACGGCCGGCGAGCGCCTCGAGTCCGAGACGGGCGAGGACGCCGGCGACGACGGCGCGGTCGTGGCGGCCCTCCGTGCCGAACAGCGCAATGTACGGGGTGCGCCCCAGCGCCACGTAGTCGCCGACGATCATCGCCGCCGGCAGGGTCGGCCGTTGGGGGACGTAGGCGATGAGCCGCGCCAGGCGCCGCCGCCGGGCGGAGTCGAGGGGCTCGCCGTCGAGCCGCACCTCGCCGCCGAAGTCGACGAGTCCGGCGATCGCGCGCAAGAGCGTCGTCTTGCCGCTCCCGTTCGGCCCGATGAGGCAGAGCCAGCCGCCCTCCGCGACGGCGAGCGAGATCCCGGCGAGGACCTCGTGGCCGTCGTAGGCGACGCGCACACCGGCGACGTCGAGCCTCACGGCTGCCGCCTCGACTGGCGCAGGACGACGAGGAAGAACGGCGCGCCGACAAACGCGGTGACGACGCCGAGCGGCACCTCGGCGGGCGACAGCACGGTGCGGGCGACGAGGTCGGCGAGGATGAGGAAGGCGGCGCCGACGAGGATCGACAGCGGCAGGATCCGCCGGTAGCTCGGGCCGACGACGAGGCGCACCGTGTGCGGCACGATGATGCCGACGAAGCCGACGAGCCCGCTCACCGCCACGACGGCCGCCGTGGCGAGCGTCGAGGCGACGACGACGAGGAGCCGCACGCGGCTGGCCCGCACGCCGAGGCTGTCGGCCTCCTCGTCGCCGACGGCCATCACGTCGAGGAGGCGCCGCGAGGCGAGCAGCACGGCGCCGCAGACGGCGACGTAGGGGACGACGAGCCAGACCTCCTGCCAGTCCGCCGTCGAGAGCCCGCCGAGGATCCACGAGTAGACCTGCATGAGCGTCGGCGTGTTGCGCTGCTGGGTGTAGGTCTGGATCGCCGTGAAAAAGGACCCGACGGCGACACCGGCGAGGATGAGGCTCGTCGTCGTGCGCTGCCGCTGGCCCGAGCGGCCGAGGACGTAGGTGAGGGCGACGGCGACGAGCGCGCCCACGAACGCGGCGAGCGGCACGGGGTCGACCGCCCACGTCGTCGGGTTCGAGACCTCGGCGACGGCGATGGTCGCACCGAGCCCCGCCCCGGCCGCCACGCCCAGCAGGTACGGGTCGGCGAGCGGGTTCTGGAACACCCCCTGGTAGGAGGCGCCGGCCATCGCCAGGGTCGCGCCGACGATCGCGCCCAGCACGACCCTCGGGGCGCGGATCTGCCAGACGATCCCGGTGTCGAGCGCCGAGGCGTGGCTGTGGAGACCGAGCAGCTTCGCGGCGAGCACGCCGACGACCGTGCCCGGTGACAGGTCGGCCGGCCCGACGAGCACCGACAGGAGCGCCGCCCCGGCGAGCACGACACAGGCGCCGGCGAGAAACCAGCCGCCGAGCCGCGACGACACGGGCCCCGGTCGCGCCGTCCCGCCGGGCCGGTCGGTCAGGCCCGGCGGTGCCGTTTGATCTTCCACAGCGCGGCTTCGATGTCCCGGGCGAGCACGACCACGCGCGGGTCCCCAACGCGAGGCGATGTCGTCATTGAGACCCACGACGTCGCCGTCGCGCACCGCCGCGACGGCGCGCCATCCCGGGCGGGCGGCGACGGTGCGCGCCGACTGGCCGCAGCAGACCGTGTCGGCGAGGAAGATGACCTGCGGGTCGGACTTCACGATGTACTCGTCGGACAGCTGGGGGTAGCCGCTCGTGGCCCCCTGGGCGGCGTCGGCGATGTTGCGCAGCCCGAACAGCCCGAACAGCTGGCCGACGTAGGTGGACGAGGTCACCGAGTAGAAGTCGGGCTCGAGCTCGAAGTAGTACGTGGGCGGGGTTGTGAACCGCGGTGCCGCGGCGACGGTGGCGGCGATCTGGCGCCGCATCCGGCGCACGAGCGCCCCGGCGGCCGTCTCGTGGCCGGTCACCCGCCCGAGTGACTCGATCTGGGAGTAGGTGCCAGCGAGGTCCGTCGCCGCCGGCTCGAGCAGCACGGGCACGCCGAGCGCGCGGAGCGAGCGCACGAACCCCTGCGGGTCGTAGGAGACGATGACGAGGTCGGGGTCGTAGCGAGCGAGGGCCTCGATGTTCGGCTCCAGGCCCGAAAGCGAGGTGCGCGGCGCCGACGGCGGGTAGTCGGAGTCGTCGTCGACGGCGACCACCTGGTGGCCGGCCCCGATCGCGAAGAGCATCTCGGTCGCCGTCGGCGAGAGCGAGATGATCCGATCCGGGGGCTTGGCCCGCGTGGCTCCCTCGCCCGCCGTGGCCGCGCCGCCCGCCGTGGTGAGCGACGCGGCGAGCGCGCCCAGGGCGACGAGCGCGAGGCCCCGCCGGGCCGCCTGGGCCCACGAGGGGTCCCGCCGGGCGCGGCGGTGTGCCTCGGAATGTCGGTCGTGCTGGGTCACTTCCCGCTCCTCCTGGCCGAACGCGCGGCCTGCCGGTCGGCCTCACCGGCCGGGAGCGGGGTCACCTCCGGTGAGGTCCCGGAGGCACTGCACCGTGCAGCCGCCAACCCTGACGCGAGGTCCGACATCTTGCCGAGGCAGGTCTCCTGACTCCCGGATCAACGCTCGCCCGTGCCTTCCCAGGACCCGTGTCCCAGTGGCGTCGCTCGGGTTCGCTCCCCGGTCACAGTGGCGCGACCGTGCCGGATTCCCACCGGCTTCCCTTTTCAGCCCCCGGCTCAACGTCGCCGGCGGCCACCTCGGGTGCTACGCAAAACGTGCAGCGGCGTCATTCTGCACGGCCCGCCCCGAGGCCGCAACCGCTTCCCGGGCCGGTGCCGGCGACTTCGCTCGGCGCGGCCTCGGCCGCCGGCGCCGCGGCGAGCCCGCGGCGGCGGGCGTCGCGGCGGCCAAGGGCGACAAAGACGGTCGTGGCGGTCGCCGCGTAGGCGAGGTAGGCGGCAAGTTGCAACGCCGTCGGCTGGTCGGCGTAGCCGACGAGGGAGTGGAAGACGTCACCGAGCGAGGATCCCTCCGACAGCTGGCTCGACGTGTCCCACAGCCGACCCGACAGGACGTGGACCCAGCCGAGCTGCTGGAGGTTCTCGACGACGTCGGCGACGAGGCCGGCGGCGAAGACCAAAAGCACCGTTCCGACGACGGTGAAGAACACGCCGAGGTTGATCCGCCGGCCGAGCCGGAAGACGGCAAAGGAGAACGCGAGGGCGCAGGCGAGCCCGGCGGCGGCGCCGAGCAGCGTGCCGTGCGTCCCGGCGGCGAAGACGATCGCCAGGGTGAAGACGGCCGTCTCGAGCCCCTCGCGCCCGACCGCCTGGAACGCGAGCAGACCGAGGCCGTAGCGCTCCCGCCTGCCGAGAGCACGGTCGGCGCGGTGCGCGAGGTCACGTGACATCGTGCGGGCGTGCCGGCGCATCCAGAAGGTCATGTAGGTGAGCACGACGACGGCGAGCGCGTAGGTCGCCGTCTCGAAGACGGTCTGGACCCGCGAGCCGTCGTAGGAGTGGATCGTGTAGTAGGCGGCGAAGCCGCCGGCGGTCGCGAGCCCGGCCGCGAGGCCGACGCCGACGAAGACGTCGCGGAAATGGCGGCGCTGCCCGGTCCGGTCGAGGTACGAGCAGAGGATCGCGACGATGATGCTCGCCTCGGTGCCCTCGCGCAGGAAGATGACGAACGCCGCGAGCAATGGCCCCCCTGGTCTCAATATCAAGTACACCTGATAATGAATGTCCAGTCAACCTGAAATTCGTGGTTGACTGGACATCGGCTCGGGCGGGCCCCGCCCTCGTCCACGTATCGTGGGCCGGCGGGCAGTCGCGGGCGGGCCCAGCTGGCCCTGGAGGAGGACGGGCATGACGATCGCGGTGGGAGAGCGGATCCCGGATGTCGAGCTCCGCATCATGGGCGAGGACGGCCCCAAGCCCGTGCGCAGCACCGAGGTGTTGGGCCGCGGGAAGGTTGTCCTGTTCGGGCTGCCGGGAGCCTTCACGCCGACGTGCACGGACTTCCACCTGCCGGGCTTCGTCGCGCGGGCCGGGGAAATCCGGGCCAAGGGCGTCGAGCTCATCGCCTGCGTCTCGGTGAACGACGCCTGGGTGATGGACGCCTGGTCCTCGTACCGCCGGGTCGGCGACAAGGTGCTGATGCTCGCCGACGGCAACGGCGAGTTCACCCGCGCCCTCGGCCTCGAGGAGGACCTGTCGGCCAAGGGCCTGGGCGTGCGCTCACAGCGCTACGCCGCGGTGCTGGAAGACGGCGTCGTCACCTACCTGGGGATCGAACCAGGCCCGGGACTCTCGGTGAGCAGCGCCGAGGCGGTGCTCGCGGCCCTCTGAGCACCGGTCCCGCCCGTCAGCCGGCGGGGGGCCGGTGACGGTGGTATGATTGTGAGCGATCACTAACGTCGGGTGGTGGTAGCCACGCCAGGTGCCGATTCGCCGAACCGCCAGCGCCGCGGTCGACGCATGACCGCCGACGAGCGGCGGGCCGACGTGTTGCAGGCCGCGATGGGGGTCTTCGCCCGGGACGGGATCAACGGGGCGTCGACCGAAGAGATCGCTGCGGCGGCGGGGATCTCGCAGCCCTACCTTTTCCGGCTCTTCGGGACGAAGCGCGAGCTCTTCCTCGAGACGGTGGCGATCGGTTGCGCGGCGATCATCTCGTCGTTCAGCCAGGCGTCCGAGGGCCTCGAGGGCGCCGAGGCGCTCGAGGCGATGGGCCGGAGCTACCCGACGCTGATCGCCGACCAGAACATGCTGCTCATCCAGTTGCAGGCCTACGCCGCGGCCGGTGAGCCGGAGATCCGCAAGTTCACCTCGGAGCAGTTCACCGCCATCGTCCACTACGTCGCGCAACGCACGGGCCTCGGGCCGGCGGCGATGCGGGAGTTCTTCGCGACGGGGATGCTCTTCAACCTCGTCGCGGCCCTCGGCCTCATGGACCTCGACGAGCTCTGGGGCGACCTGCGGCAGGACCCCGACATGATGGCGGTCCACCGTCGTTTCGGCGCGCCCCCCTCCGACGCCGCGCCGTGAGCGGGCTGGGGCGCCGCGCGTCTGGGGACTGGCCCGGCCGACCGATTAGATTCGCGGCATGGCCAGCAAGCGCGAGGTGACAGCCAAGGACCCAGCGGGTCGTGTGACGGGGACCGACCGGGTGAAGCGCGGCCTCGCCGAGATGCTGCGTGGTGGCGTGATCATGGACGTCGTCACGCCCGAACACGCCAAGATCGCCGAGGACGCCGGTGCCGTCGCCGTGATGGCGCTCGAGCGGGTGCCGGCCGACATCCGCCGGGACGGCGGTGTCGCGCGCATGAGCGATCCGGCCCTCATCGAGGCGATCAAGGCGGCGGTCACGATCCCCGTCATGGCCAAGGCGCGCATCGGGCACTTCGCCGAGGCGCAGATCCTCCAGGCGCTCCAGGTCGACTACATCGACGAGAGCGAGGTCCTCACCCCGGCCGACGAG
This sequence comes from uncultured Acidimicrobiaceae bacterium, assembly GCA_963823945.1. Taxonomy (GTDB): domain Bacteria; phylum Actinomycetota; class Acidimicrobiia; order Acidimicrobiales; family Bog-793; genus Bog-793. The sequence goes on along the minus strand of CAWGNK010000002.1, from coordinate 41,474 downwards.
TCGTACCACATCGACAAGTGGCCCTTCGAGGTGCCCTTCGTCTGCGGCGCGACAAACCTCGGCGAGGCGTTGCGGCGGATCTCGGAGGGTGCGGCAATGGTCCGCTCGAAGGGCGAGGCCGGTTCGGGCAACATCGTCGAGGCGGTGCGCCACCTGCGGTCGATCCTCGGCGATATCCGGTCCATCGCGACCTGCGATGCCACCGAGCGCTACGGGTGGGCGAAGCAACTCCAGGCCCCGGTCGGTCTCGTCCAGGAGATCGCCGAGACGGGCCGGCTGCCGGTCCCGTTGTTCTGCGCCGGCGGTATCGCCACCCCGGCCGACGCCGCCCTCGTGATGCAGCTCGGCGCCGAGGCGGTCTTCGTCGGCTCGGGGATCTTCAAGAGCGAGGACCCGGCTGACCGCGCCCGGGCGATCGTCGAGGCGACGGCGCACTTCCGCGACCCCGAGATCCTCGTGAAAGTGTCGCGTGGCCTCGGGACGCCGATGAAGGGTGCCGAGATCTCGGCTCTCGAGACGAGGCTCGCCGAACGCGGCTGGTGAGATGGCGGCAGAACCGAGGCGCGCGGCTCCGGGCCGCGCTGTCGGCGTCGCCGCCCCGGTGATCGGGGTCCTCGCCCTGCAGGGTGATGTTTCGGAACACGTCGGGGTGTTGCGGGCGCTCGGGGTCGGCGTCGCCGAGGTCCGCCTGCCCCGGGACCTCGCCGACGTCGACGCGCTGGTGCTGCCTGGTGGGGAGTCGACGACGCTCCAGCTGCTCCTCGAGGCAGCGGGCCTGCGGGACGTGATCGCTGCCCGGATCGCGGCAGGGATGCCGGTTCTCGGCACCTGCGCGGGGATGATCCTCCTGGCGACGACCGTGCTCGACGGGCGGCCCGATCAGTGGAGCTTCGGCGCCATCGACCTTGCGGTGCGCCGCAACGCCTTCGGGCGCCAGGTCGCCTCGTTCGAGGAGGACATAGACCTCGTTGGCATCGGCGGCGGACCGCTGCACGCGGTATTCATCCGCGCGCCCATCGTCGAGAAGGTCGGGAGCGGCGTCGAGGTAATCGCCACCGTTTCGATGTCCGGTGACGGCGCCCACCCCGTCGCCTGCCGCCAGGGGCGGGTGACCGTGACCGCCTTCCACCCCGAGCTCGTGGGGGACCACCGTCTGCACGAGCTGCTTGTCGCCGACGCCGTGGCGGTCGCCGCTCAGCAAGTTCCCCGAGGCTCAGGCCCGGTGGCGGGCCTCCGACGGCACTAGGAAGGTGTCGATTTCGTCGATTCAGTCCTCATCGGAAAGCTGCCCTGCGTCCCTACATCTGCAATGGACGCACGAAGGGACCGGATCAGCGAATTCCTAGACCTCGTTCGCGAGGTAGTTCGGCGCGTCGCGCACACCGAACAGGTCGTGCGGGTGGCTCTCGCGGTGGGCCTCGGGACTCACGCGGATGAAACGCGCCTCCTCGCGCAGCTGCGTGATCGTGCGCGCGCCGCAGTAGCCCATCGCCTGGCGTAGGCCCCCAACGAGCTGGTGCACGACCCCGTCGAGCGGTCCCCGGAACGGCACGTAACCCTCGACGCCCTCGGGAACGATCTTGTCCGGGTCGACGACGAGCTCCTGGGAGTAGCGGTCCTTGGAGTACGAGCGGTTCGCCATCGCCGAGAGGCTCCCCATTCCCCGGTAGCGCTTCACAGGCCGGTTGCCGAGCATCGTCGTCTCGCCAGGGCTCTCCTCGACGCCGGCGAACAGCCCCCCGATCATCACGGCGTGCGCCCCGGCGCCCACGGCCTTGGCGACGTCGCCCGAGAAGCGCACGCCCCCGTCGGCGAGGATCCCGACGCCGTGGTGGTGCGCCTCTTCGGCGCACTCGTGGATCGCCGTCCACTGCGGGACCCCGACACCCGTCACGACACGGGTCGTGCAGATCGCCCCGGGTCCGATGCCGACCTTCACGACGTTGGCGCCAGCCTCGGCGAGCGCCCTGGTGGCGGCGGCCGTGCCGACGTTGCCGGCGATGATCACGCCTCCCGGCCAGTTGCGCCGCAGCTCGGCGACTGTGTCGATCACCCGCCGGGCGTGACCGTGGGCCGTGTCGACACAGACCGCGTCGACCTCGGCGTCGATCAGCATCTTGGCCCGGGTCAGTCCCTCGTCACCGACGCCGATCGCGGCCGCGACCCGCAGTCTGCCCTCGGGGTCCTTGCTGGCCCGGGGGAACGCCGCCTGTTTCGTGATGTCCTTCACCGTGATGAGGCCGCGCAGGTGGTTGTCGCCGTCGACGATCGGGAGCTTCTCGACCTTGGAGGCGCCGAGGATCCGGCGCGCCCCGGCGAGGTCGGTGCCGAGCGGCGCCGTGATGAGGCCGGTCGAGGTCATCACGTCGGACACGGGCACCGCGGGGTCCTCGTGGAACCGCAGGTCGCGGTTCGTCACGATGCCCACAAGGTGGTCGTCGGGGTCGACGACCGGGATCCCGGAGATATGGAAGCGGCTCATCAGCTCGAGGGCCTCGGCGACGGGGCGGTCCGGCCCGATCTTGATCGGGTTGAGCACCATGCCGGCCTCCGAGCGTTTGACGCGGTCGACTTCTTCGGCCTGGCTCTCGGCGGGCATGTTGCGGTGGACGACCCCGAGGCCGCCGAGGCGGGCCAGCGCGATCGCCATCCGCGCCTCGGTGACGGTGTCCATCGCCGCCGAGACGAGTGGGATGTTGAGTTCGAGGCCGTCGCACAGGCGCGCCGTCGTGTCCACCTCGCTCGGCAGGACCTCCGAGGCCTGCGGGACCAGCAGTACGTCGTCGAAGGTCAGGGCGATGCCGCCTGAGGACTGCGGATCGACGAGCACCACGGCGCACCACCTCCGGGTCGGGCCGCGCCGATAGGGCGGGTTCCCTGAACAGTACCGAGAACCCGCCCGGAGTGCCGTTTCTAGGAGGCCGAAAGCCCGACGACCACCGAGCAGACGGGCCACGCCGACCAGCCGGAGATGCGCTGCAGGCGACGAGCGGCGCGGTCCTGGACCCTCGCCGGGGCCGCGTCCGGCAGCCCCCGGTAGCCGAGCGCCCACCACGTCGTCGGCGCGAACTGGTAGGCGCCGTAGTAGCCGTTGCCGGAGTCCATGCCGTATGAATCGCCGGACTCGCAGGTGCGAAGGGCCCGCCACTGCGCCGGGGTCGCCACCCCCCGGGTGTGCGCGCGGGGACGCACCGCGGCCGCCGCCTGCCCCGCAGAACGGGGCGGGCTCACCACCAGGTACGGGATAGTCCGGGCGAAGGAGTCGTTTCGCAACAGGCTCGCCGGCCCCGTCGTCCGCCGAGCGCGCGGAGCGACGACGTGAGTGTGGCGGATGGAGCGGACCGAGTGCGGGTGGTTCGAGATTGCTGCGGCACGCAGGCTGAGCGCGCCGCCGCCGAATACGCCTAGGCCACCGATCATGACGATGGCAGAAGTAACCGCGAGCGAGGAGTTTCGTCGCATCGAAGGCCTCCTTGGATTGGGGGATGTTCCACGTCTTCCAGGTGGGTCGAGATGCGGGCGAACCGTCTTGGTGCATCCGTCTCGCGGCCCGGTGCCGGAAGGGCAGGTCACGGGCCAGGACGCGCAGGGCGCCCGGGCGAGGTGCAGACGGAGTACGCCCTTGGTTGGTTGTCTTGGCTGCTCCTTACTGTCCTGTCAGGACGGTTCCAGGTGGTCGGCGGGCGGCTCATCGACTGGGCGGGGCCACATGCGGACCCTCACCCGTCGCCGGTCATCCGGGGACACGCGCGCCAATAGACCGACCGGGAATTGATTTAGCCAGAGCTTACCCGTCCGGTGACCCGCCCTTGGAGCTTTGCCGCGTTGTCCCAGCTCAGACGTGGTGCAGCCGGCCGGATATCGCCGGTCAGGCTCCCTGGGGGGCTGTCAGGGCGGGGTCCGGCGGGCCGGTGCGCCCGAGGGCGGGCGAGGAGTTGAGCCGGGCGACGCAGTCCGCCACGAGCGCCTGCACCGTCGGATCCGGGTCGACGGCCGGGAACGTGATCGCCGTCACCGTCGCGTAGTCCTCGGCCCCGAGCGCCCAGTCGTCGTCGCCACCGTCGGGCCGTCCGGCGAAGCCGAAGGTGATCCGCACCTCGGACGAGCCGGTGCTCACGACGTGGAAGACGTCGGCGTTGCTCAGCTCGGCACGTCGCACGCCCCGCAGCTTCTCCGGCGGGAGGTCCGGGACGTTGCAGTTGAGCACGGTGCCGGGTCGCATCGACGTCAGCGGTTCCACGAGGGCAACCGCGAGCGCGGCGGCCGTGTCGTAGTGCACGGGGGCGGCCACCCTCGCCTGCAGCCCGACGGCGATCGCCGACCGGCCGAGCTGCGCGGCGGTGAGGGCGGCACCGACGGTGCCGGAGTGCAGCACGAACCGCCCGGTGTTGCGCCCCCGGTTGATCCCCGAGACGACGAGCTCGGGGGGCTTGCCGAACGATCCGGCGAGGGCGAGCGAGACGCAGACCGAGGGGAGCGCGTCGACGCCGAAGGCCGGGACGCCCGGCACGGCCGTGAGCTCGACGGCCTGGAAGGTGAGGGTGCCGACGGTGTGTTGCAGCTGCAGGCCGGTGGCGGCGCTCGACCCGCTGTGGTCCTTGGCCGGTGCGACGATCGTAATGTCGTGTCCCGCCGCGCACAGCGCGCGCGCCACCGCCGCGATGCCGGGCGCGAAAACACCGTCGTCGTTCGTCACCAGAATGCGCACGCGAGCTCCTCGATGCCCCGAAAGGCCCGTCACCTAAGCCTTACCGGGTCCACCGGTACACTACCCGTCATGCGATACCCCTCCGGTGAGCAGTATGTGGTCAGCTCGGGGACGACGACCGCCACGGTCACGGAGGTCGGCGCGACCCTGCGCTCGTTCGACGTCGACGGCGTACCGGTCGTCTGGGGCTTCGCCGCCGATCAGATGTGCTCAGGTGGCCGGGGCCAGGTCCTCGCCCCCTGGCCGAACCGCCTCGACGACGGGTCCTACGAGTTCGGCGGGCGCCTTGGCCAGGCGCCGATCGACGAGCCCGCCTGGCACAACGCGATCCACGGTCTCGTCTGCTGGCGGCTCTGGTCGATCACCCGTCTCGACGACGCGACGGTGCGGGGATCGTGCCGCCTCGCCCCGCAGCCCGCCTATCCCTGGTGGCTCGAGATCGAGGTCGAGTACTCGGTCGGCCCGGGGACGCTCACCGTCGCGACGACGGCGCACAACCCCGGGGACGAGACGGCACCGTTCGGGCTCGGGTTCCATCCGTACTTCGCACCCGGTCCGGCCGGCCTGGACGGGTCACGCCTGTCCCTGCCGGCCCGGCGGCACCTCGTGCTCGACGAGCGGATGCTGCCGGTCGGCGCCGAGCCGGTCGAGGAATCCGCCGTGCCGTCGCTCGCGGCGGGGATTCCGCTCGCGGGAGTGCGCCTTGACGACTCCTTCACCGATCTCGTGGCCGACCCCGACGGGCGCTGGCGGGCGCGGTTCACCCCCGCCCCGGAAGGCGGTGCCGTCGTGGTGTGGGCCGAGGCCGTCTTTGCCCACGCCATGTGCTACACGGGCGAGACGCTCGCGCCGGACGATCGCCGCGCCGCGGTGGCGGTCGAGCCGATGACGTGCCCGCCGAACGCGCTGCGCTCCGGGGTCGACGTCATCGCCCTTCCTCCCGGCGGAAGCTTCCACGCCTCCTGGGGGATCGAGGTCACCGCGGCGGACGCCAGCCCGACCGGCGCCTGAGAACAGCCGGTCCGCGACTGGCGGAACCCGCCGTCGACGTCGTCGGGTCGCCTACTTGCAGGCCCCCGGCGAGGCGCCCTCGAGGCTCACGAGGGCACAGAAGCTCGCCTTGCTCACGAGCCAGGTCCCGTCGTGGAGCACCGCCGTGCCGGTCGCGTTTGGTTCGGCGGGCGAGCCGTTGATGTAGATCGTGTAGGTGACCTTGGCCTTCGTCGGCGACAACAGCTTCACCTTGGTGACCTTGACGGTCGTCGCGCGGGCGGCGGCGCTCGTCGCCTGATGCTTCAGGAAGACAGCGAACTTCGACCCGTCCTGGAGCAGCTTCTCCTTCTGCGCCGCCGGCGTCGTGCCCTTGAAGAACAAGGTCCAGTTCGTCTTGATCGCCGTCGTCGCGCTGGTGGAGCGCGCCTGCGCGCCAAAAGCGCTTGGCGCCGCGAGGCCCATCGCGAGGGTGCCGAGGATGACGAGCGACCCGAGCGCGAGGCGTGTGCGGTGGTGACCAGGGTGCGAATTGGAGTTGATCATCAAACTCACCTCCGGGGCGGCGTCGAAAGGCGGGATTGCCTGTCGTCACGCCCGCACCCGATGTTAGTTTCCGGCGCCCCGGCGGCCGCCGGGAGAGCCCCGCCGTCACAAGGTCGCGACGCCGGTTGGCACTCGCCCAGCCGCGGCCAGGTGCATTTCAGGGCGGGTCCATTCCGGCTCGACCGAGGCGGCGACTGGGGGACTCCCCGCTAGAATCCGTGCTGAGCGGGTGTCGCGCGGTCCTCGTGACGGTGCCCGCCGACGAAAGGGAACCGCCGATGATCCAGCCTCAAAGCGGGTCGACGGGCATCCGCCCGGTGCACGCCTTCGTTGTAGTCGGAACGCTCGTCGTGGCGGCCGTTGTCGCTTTCGCCGCGCTGCACTTCGTCGTCGGGCTGCTGTGGTTCGTCGTGAAGCTCGTCGTCGTCTTCGCGATCGTGTTCGCCGTCGCGAAGATGGTCCTGCGCCACGCCCGTCGCTAGCGGCGCCTCGCCCGGAGTCGACTCGAGTTGTGCGGCCGCTACGTCCTCGCGACGCCGATCGACGAGCTCGCCGACTTCTTTGGGGCGGCACGGGCCCCCGGGTTCGATCGGGAGTGGCCCGCGGACTACAACATCGCGCCGACCAGGACCGTGCTGTGTCTTGCTGCCGGTGCCGAGGGCGGCCGCGTCCTTGCCACCTACCGCTGGGGCCTGATCCCGCCCTGGGCCAAGGAGCCGTCGGTCGGGAGCCGCCTTTTCAACGCCCGTGGCGAGACGGTCGCCGTGAAGCCTTCGTTCCGTGCGGCTTTCAAGGCTCGCCGGCTCGCCGTGGTCTCGGACGGGTTCTTCGAGTGGCGCCGGGGCGCGGGCACTCGCCGTCAGCCGTACTTCCTAAGTCGCGCCGACGGATCCCCGATGGCCTTCGCCGGCCTGTGGGAGTCCTGGCGCGACCCGGCCACCGGTGGGGACGAGGCCGCGGTCCGTTCCTGCACGATCATCACGACGGAGGCGAATCCGGAGGTCGCGCCGATCCACGACCGCATGCCGGTCGTGCTCGAGCGCGACGGGCTCGAGGCCTGGCTCGACCCCGTCGCCGCGGAACGGGACGAGCTTGAGGCGCTGTTGCAGCCGGCGCCCGCCGGCACGCTCGCCGTGCGTCCCGTCAGCCCGGCCGTCGGCAGCGTGCGCAACAACGGACCTCACCTCATCGACGAGGTGGCGCCGGTCCGGGACTAGGCCGTCGCCGCCCGGGGGCCGTCGCGCGCCGCCCGGTGGCCGGCCGGGCCGGAACCTCAGAGCCAGTTGTCGGCGTAGAAGAAGTCGCCGCCGTCGTAGTTCGGGTTCTCGCCGAGCTTCATGCGGACGCCGACCCGACCCGACCGGTAGCCGCGGGAGACAAGCTCGTCGATCGTCTGCCAGCTCGAACCGGGCACGTGGACGGAGAGGGCGGTGAGCCCGCGGTCGGCGCAGGCGCCCTCGGCGGCGTCGAGCAGGCGCCGGAAGGCGGGCTGCGAGGCGGCGGCGACGAAGGGGAGGAACCCCGTTCCTGCGCCCTCGAACGTCGGCGCGAAGTGACAGATGGCCACTCCACCGTCAGTCGTGAAGGTGGTGCCGACCGCGTGGCCCGCGGCCACGGCGACCTCGGCGCCCACGTCGAGGCCCTCGTAGACGAAGCCGAGGTCCGGAACCGTCGTGTCCTCCCGGACCCCGCTGGGTGGGGGCACCGGCGCGACGGTCTTCCGGAACCCGACGCCGGTCCAGGACGGGCGGAACCCGAACTTGGCGTACAGGTGGACATGGAAGGGGCTCTCGGCGAACGTCTCGAGGCCGATGAGGCGCACACCGCGGACCCGCAGTCCCTCGAGGCAGGCCGCGATCAGCGTCTGGCCCACCCCCCGGCCCTGGACGGCCGGTGACACCGCGAGCGGGCCGAACCAACCCAGCGTGCCGCGGGCGATGGAGTAGATGGCCCCGGTGATCTCGCCCTCGGTGTCGCAGGCGACGAGACAACCGGCCGGGTCGGTGGCGAGCCGGGTCGAGTGCAGCAGCGGCGGCATCAGCGGGGCGGCGGGCTCGCGGCCCGTCAGCTCGCCGATGATGCGGGCGAACGCGGCATCGGTGAGCCGCGCGACCGCGGCGAGATCCGACGCCTCCATCGGCCGCACCCGAGCCTCGACCCCCGTCATCGTGCCCTTCCTCCCGGCCGCCGCGGCGACGGAGCCACGTCGCCCCCGGCGGTGCGGCTCCGCGCCCGTTCAGTCCTTGCGGCCGGCGAGCGCCAGCCGGACGCCGATACCGATGATCGCGAGTCCGCTCAACCCGCCGACGAGCTCGAGGCGCCGCGGCCGGCGTGTGAGCCACGCCCGCACCCCTCCGGCGGCGACCGCCCAGACCGAGTCCGAGACAAGCGCCATCGCGACGAATATCGCCCCCAGCACGAGCAGCTGGAACGGGACTTGGCCGGCGGAGCGGTTCACGAATTCCGGCAGGACGGCGGCGAAAAAGACGATGGTCTTCGGGTTGGCGACGCCGACGACGAGGGCGTCCCGCCAGAGTCGACGGGTGGTCTTCGGCTCGCAGGTCGTCGTGAGGACCTGCGCGAGCCGCCGCCGGTGGCGGACGGTCTGGACGCCGAGGAAGACGAGGTAGGCCGCGCCGACGAGCTTGATGACCGTGAAGACGAGGACCGAATCCTCGACGATCGTCCCGATGCCAAAGGCGAGCGCGACCACCTGCAGGTACACGCCGGCCGCATTGCCGGCGACGGTGGCGAGGCCGGCGCGCCGCCCGAGCGTCAGGGCCCGGCCGATGACAAAGGCGACGCTCGGACCCGGCACGACGATGAGCACGCAGGCCGTCGCGACGAAGGCGAGCAGATGGCCGGTCGGCACCATGGCGGCACGCTATCCGCCCGGGCCCGCGGTCGCCCCTTCGAGCTCCCGCCGGTCATCTTCCGGTCGATGGCCAGGTTCCCGATGGGGTCTGGGAGCTCCCCCCGGCGCCACTTCGCGTACGGGGCCCTTCGCCGACGGCGAGGCCGCCTCATGGCCGTCCGCTCTTCGAGCTGACTCCTCGCCAGCCACACCCCGCCCGCACTCGCCGACGTGCGCCCTGACGACACGATTCTGTGGTCCTTGCCTCTAACCTCCTCTCAGACCAACCCGGGTCGCCCGAGGAGACGCTCGCAAACGCCACCGGAACAACAGCGCAAGCCTCGTATGTCCCAAATCGCCAGGCATCCCGTCGTCGTGCCCTCGTCATGGGCGGACTACTCCGGCACGGCGCGAAGCGCCCGGCAAGGCAGTGCCAGCCTCGGGAAGGCCCGGTCGTGACGGGGGGAATCCAATGAGTCGAATCCGCGTGCTTGTAGGGACCGCCAAGGGTGGGTTCATCCTGACGAGCGACGGCCTGCGGAAGGCCTGGACGGTCGAGGGGCCACACTTCGCGGGCTGGGAGATCTACCACATGGTCGGCTCGCCGGTCGCGCCCGATCGGATCTTCGCCTCCCAGAGTTCGGGGTGGTTCGGCCAGGTCGTCCAACGCAGCGAAGACGGTGGCAAGACCTGGGAGGCAGTCGGCAACGAATTCGGTTACGCGTCCACGCCGGGCACCCACCAGTGGTACGACGGGACGCCTCATCCCTGGGAGTTCGCCCGGGTCTGGCACTTCGAGCCCTCGCTGTCCGACCCCGACACCGTCTTCGCAGGCGTCGAGGACGCCGGACTGTTCAAGACGACCGACGGGGGTTCGACCTGGAGCGAGATCGCCGGGCTCCGGGAGAACGAAACCGGGCGACAGTGGCAGCCGGGCGCCGGGGGGATGTGCCTGCACACGATCGTGCTCGATCCGACGAGCGACGAGCGCATGTGGGTCGCGATTTCCGCGGCCGGCGTGTTCAAGACTGACGACGCCGGCGCGACGTGGAGTCCGGCCAACGCCGGCCTGCAGTCCGACTACATCCCCGATCCGGACGCGTTCGTCGGACACTGCGTGCACCGGATCGCGCTCCATGCCGAGCGCCCCAACGTGCTGTTCATGCAGAAACACTGGGACGTGATGCGGAGCGACGACGGCGCGGAGACCTGGCATGAGATCAGCGGCAACCTGCCGACCGACTTCGGGTTCGTCGTCGACACCCATGCGCACGCGCCGGAGACCCTCTACGTCGTGCCGATCACAAGCGACGCGCTCCACTACCCGCCGAACGGCCGGCTGGCCGTCTACCGCAGCCGTGTCGGTGGTAACGAATGGGAGGAACTCGGTGCGGGTCTGCCGGAGCGCGACTGCTACGTCAATGTGCTGCGCGATGCCATGGCCATCGACGACCTCGATCCGTGCGGCATCTACTTCGGCACGACCGGCGGTCAGGTCTATGCCTCCTCCGACGAGGGAGATCACTGGTCGGCGATCGTGCACGATCTGCCGCGCGTGCTCTCTGTCGAAGTCCAGACCTTGCCGTGATCCGCGTCGTGTTGCCGCAGCCGCTTCGCACGCTTGCGGCCACCCGAACGGAGATCGAAGTTGATGTCGCGGCCCCGGTCACGATCGAATCGGTGCTCGACGTCGTCGAGGCTCGCTACCCGGTTCTCCGCGGCACGATCCGCGACAGCGAGACCAAGAAGCGGCGTGCCTTCGTCCGCTTCTTCGCCTGTGAGGAGGACCTGTCCCACAGACCGGTCGACCAGCCACTACCCGATCGGGTGGTAACGGGAGCCGAGCCGCTCATCGTGCTCGGCGCGATCGCGGGAGGTTGAGGCCAGGGCTTCGGTGGATGACGACCCTGACCGCGTCCCGACGGGCCACTCGTGCACCGAGCGCCGTGATGCGCCGCGATTGCCCACTGCGGCCGTTCCCCGTCCGCGGGCGAGCACCTCAGACACCGGGACCCACCCGACCGGGGCGCATCCGTCGTCGCAGTTCATCAGCTCCTCCGCAGGGTGATCAGGGCATCTACCTGGGGGTCTAGCTGGTCCCCAGGGCGGCCGTTTTGTCAACGCCCACGTCACCCGGCACTTGGATGACGAACATATGTTCGCTATCGTTCGGGGATGACCGTGGCACTTCCCGCCGTCCTGGCGGGCGAATCCGGTTCCGGGAGCCCGGGTCCTGGTCAGCGGGCCCGTCCGGTGGTCCCCGGTCTGCTCGCGCAGCGGGTCCGGCCGCTCGTCCTGGCGCGTGACGAGCTCTTGCCGGTCGCCCCGGGATTCGCCGAGCTGCTCGGCACGCCCGGCCTGCGGCGGGGGAGCACCCTCGCCGTCGCGGCGCAGGGTGCTCGCGGGACGACGGCCGTCGCGCTCGCCCTCCTCGCCGCGGCGAGCTCGGTGGGGGCGTGGTGCGGGGTAGTCGGGCTGGAGGACCTCGGGCTCGTCGCCGCGGACGAACTTGGCGTCGCCCTCGACCGTCTCGTCCTCGTGCCCCGACCGGCGAGGCGCTTCTCGACCGTGGTCGCGGCGCTGCTCGACGGGTGCGACATCGTGCTCGCCGGCGGGTCCGAGCTCGCCCCGGCCGACCTACGACGGCTGAGCGGCCGGGCGCGGGAGCGCCGGGCGGTGCTCATCACGCTGGCCGGCTCGCAGGCGGCGGCCCTGGTCGGTCGGCCCTGGTCGGGCGGGGCCGACGTCCTGCTCTCGGTGGTGGGGGGCGAGTTCGCCGGGCTGGGATCCGGCAGCGGCCGGATCCGCTCCCACCGGGTCGATCTCATCGCGACCCGGCATGCCGCCACTCCGCGTGAGGTGCAGGCCAGTCTCTGGCTCCCGCCGCAGCCCGGGGACGCCCCGTCGGTGCTCCCGGTCGCCACGCGGGCGGCGGGTGCGGCAGGTGCGCGTTGAGAGACCCCATCCCCGCGCGGACGCTCGTCCTGTGGTGCCCCGACTGGCCGGTGAGCGCCGCCGGGCACCGCCCCGAAGAGGCGGTCGCCGTTGTCGCCAACGGCAAGGTGGTCGCTGCCTCGGCGGCTGCCCGACGGGCGGGTGTCCACCCTCCCCAGCGCCGGCGCCAGGCGGAGTCGTGCTGTGCGGAGCTCACGATCGTCTCCCGCGACCCCGGGGCCGAGGCCCGGGCCTTCGAGCCGGTCGTCGTCGCGCTGGAGGGCTTTGGGGCGCTCGTCGCCGTCCGGCGTCCGGGCTGGGCCGCGCTCGCGACCCGCGGGCCGGCCCGGTACTTCGGAGGCGAGGAGTCCTTCGCCGCCGAGGTGGCGGGGGCGGTCGCGGCGCTCGGCGGACGCCTCGGGCTCGCCGGGGTGTCGCCACCCGCCGTCGAACGGGCGGCCCTCACCGGTGATTGGTGGCGGATCGGGATCGCCGACGGACCGTTCACGGCGACGATGGCCGCGCAACGAGGCTGCATCGTCCCCCGGGATGGGGCCCGGGCGTTCCTCGCGCCGTTCGGCATCGAGCGCATCGGGAGCGGGGAGCTCGCCGATCTGCTGCGGCGTCTCGGGGTCACGACCCTCGGCGGCTTCGCCGCACTCGACGAGGCCGACGTCCTCGCCCGTTTCGGCCCGGACGGCGCGCGACTCCACCGGCTCGTCCGGGGACTCGACGGGCGTTCCCTCGCGGTACGCCCGCGTCCGCGCGATCTCGCCGTCGAGACGCTCCTCGAGCCACCCGCCAGCGACGTCGACACGGCGGCGTTCCTCGCCAAGGGTCTCGCCGAGAAGCTCTGCGCCCGGCTCGCCGGCGAGGCGCTCGCCTGCAGTCTTCTGGGGATCGAGGTCGAGATGTCGACGGGGGACCGGCTCGCGCGCCGTTGGGCGTACGACGGGGCCTGGACTCCGGCCCTCGTCGCCGAGCGGCTCCGTTGGCAGCTCGAAGCGTGGCTCACGGGTGCGGGCCCGCGCGACGCCCCGGACGGGACGACCGAGGGGATCGGGATCGCGCGCGTCCGGCTCGTGCCGGCCGAGGTCGTCCCCGACACCGGTCGCCAGCTCGAGTTGTGGGGGCGTCCGCGTACCGACGACGACCGGATCGCCCGGGTGTTCGCCCGGGTCCAGGGACTGCTCGGGCCCGAGGCGGTCGTCCGGCCCCTCCTCGTCGGTGGCCGGGGACCGGCCGAACGGGTCCGCCTCTTCCCGTTCGGGGATCCTCTGCCGGCCGGCCCCGCCGACGCCGCGCAGCCGTGGCCGGGGCAGCTGCCCTGCCCGAACCCGACCGTGGTGCCCCAGGAGCCGTATCCGGCCGAGGTGCTCGACGGCGACGGCCGCCATGTCGGCGTGGACGGGCGTGGCACGCCGAGCGGGGTGCCGGCCCGCGTCGCCGTCGGCGGACAGCCGGCGTCGGACGTCGCCGCCTGGGCCGGTCCGTGGCCGGTCGACGAGCAGTGGTGGGACACGGCCGTGCGCCGCCGGCGCGCCCGGCTCCAGGTCGTGACGGTGGGCGGTGAGGCGTACCTGCTCGCCCTCGACCGGGGTCGCTGGGTCGTCGAGGGGAGCTACGACTGACGCGCGCCCGACGGCGAGCCGCGAGAATCCACTCAGCGAGAAAGGAAGGCTCGATGGACCCAGCACCGACCGCAGATCCGCATCCGCCTTCCGCCGAACTCGCCTACGCCGGCGTGGCCGCGCTCGGCGAGGCGCTCAAGGCCGGCGAGACGACGAGCGTCGAGCTGACCGAGGCGCTCCTCGCACGCATTGCCGCGCTTGACACCGCCGGGCCGCGGTTGCACGCCGTCCTCGCCGTCGACGAGGCGGCGGTCGAGGTCGCGCGGCGCCGCGACGCCGAACGCGCCGCGGAAGCGGTGCGCGGGCCACTGCACGGCATCCCGGTCCTCGTGAAGGACAACCTCGACACGGCCGGGCTCGCCTCGACCGCGGGCTCGCTCGCCCTCGTCTCCCACCCGCCCACGACCGACTCCTCCGCGGTGCGTCAGCTGCGCGCGGCCGGTGCCGTTGTGCTGGGCAAGACGAACCTTTCGGAGTGGGCGAACTTCCGAGGGGCGCACTCCTCGTCCGGTTGGAGCGCCGTCGGGGGCCAGACGCGCAACCCGTTCGCGCTCGACCGGAGCCCGGGCGGCTCGTCGGCGGGGTCGGGCGCCGCAGTCGCCGCGGGTCTGGCGCCGCTCGCCGTCGGCACCGAGACCGACGGCTCGATCCTTTGCCCCGCGGCCATGGCCGGGCTCGTCGGCATGAAGCCGACGGTCGGACTCGTGAGCCGCGAGGGCGTCGTGCCGATCGCCGCCAGTCAGGACACGGCGGGCCCGATGGCCCGCTCGGTCCTGGACACCGCGACGCTGCTTGGCGCGCTCACCGGAGCCGACCCCGCCGATCCGGCGTGCGCCCGACGGCCGGCGGGCCTTCCCGCCGACTACCGGCCGTTCTGCCGGCCCGACGGCCTCGCCGGCCGCCGGATCGGCGTCCCGCGCGCGGCCGGTCACGAGCGGGCGCGGTTCCGCTTCTCCGGCTACCACGCGGCCGCCGACGCCCTGTTCGACGGTGCGGTCGCGGCGCTGCGCGCCGCCGGCGCGACGGTCGTCGAAGCGGTCGAGGTCCCGGGTGCCGAGGAGGTGGTGGAGTCCGAGGACGAGCTCGTCGTGCTCTGTCACGAGTTCCACGCCGGGCTCGACTCGTACCTCGCGGACCGCGCCGCGGCGAGCCGCGGAGGACCCCGGTCGCTTGCCGAGGTGATCGAGTTCAACTCGGCCCACGCCGACGCCGAGCTGGCGTTTTTCGGCCAGGAGCTCCTCGCGCGTGCCGTCGCGACCGGGGGTCTGGACGACGAGGCCTATCGCGGTGCCCGGGCGCGCGAGCTCGCGCGCTCGACGGTGCGGGGGATCGACCATGCGCTCGACGGGAGCGGCACCGACGCGCTCGCCGTGCTGACGACGTCCCCGGCCTGGATGATCGACCACGTGAACGGCGACGGCTTCCTCGGGGCGGGCTACAGCATCGCCGCGGTGGCGGGCTACCCGTCGATCACGGTCCCGATCGGCGCGGTGCACGGACTGCCGGTCGGACTGGCGTTCCTCGGCCGGGCGTGGAGCGAGGGTGTGCTGTTCTCGCTCGCCGCCGGCCTCGAGGCCGCGCTCGGGCTGGTGCTGCGTCCGGGCTATTCGCCGACGAGCACGCTCGCCTGAGGGGATCGCCCGGCGGGCGCGGCGGGCCAGGTGGGGGCCTCTGGCGAATCGAACATATGTTCGATATCGTCGTCCGATCAGTTCGTTCAACCCGATCATCCCCTGGTCCGAGCTCGAACGCCGTCTCTCGGGACGGCGTGACGGCCACACGCCCGCCACCGCGGGCCGCGTGCCAGTCCGCGAGGCGCCGTCGGAGGGTCGCGAGCCGTTCCGGGGCGGCGTGCCCTACGCGGAGCTGCACTGCCACTCGAACTTCAGCTTCCTCGACGGCGCCTCGAGTCCCGAGGAGCTCGCCGAGGAGGCGGCGCGTCTCGGCCTGGAGGCACTCGCGCTCACCGACCACGACGGGTGCTACGGCGTGGTCCGCTTCGCCGCCGGCGCCCGGGAGGTCTCGCTGCCGACCGCGTTCGGCGCCGAGCTCTCACTGCCGACGGGGGGCGCCCGGCGGCCCGGGGCGCGGGCCGGCGCGATCGATCCCGCGGCCGCCCACCTCGTCGTGCTGGCGCGGGACCCCGAGGGGTACGCCCGGTTGTCGACGGCGATCGCCCGGGCCCATCTCGCGGGGGGAGAGAAGGGGCGGCCGGCTTTCGACCTCGGGGTCCTCGCCGGGGCCCACGCCGGCCACTGGTGCGTCCTCACCGGCTGCCGGCACGGCGCCGTGCCCGCCGCGCTCCTCGCCCAGGGGCCGGCCGCGGCGGGGCGCGAGCTTGCCCGCCTTATCGAGGCGTTCGGCCGTGACAACGTCGTCGTCGAGCTGTTCGACCACAACACGCCGCTCGACGAGGCGCGCAACGACGCCCTCGCGGAGCTCGCGATCGGCGCCGGCGTCGGCCTCGTCGCGACGACGAACGCGCACTATGCGACGCCGACGGGCCACGCGCTGGCGACGGCGCTCGCCGCGGTGCGCGCCCGGCGCAGTCTTGAGGAGGTCGACGGCTGGCTCCCGCCGTGGGCCGGGGCCTCGCTGCGCTCGGGGGCCGAGCAGGCGCGGCGGTTCCGCCGCTACCCCGGGGCGGTCGAGGCCGCCGCCGAACTCGGTCGGTCGTGCGCCTTCGACCTCCGGCTCATCGCCCCGGGCCTTCCTCCGTTCCCGGTGCCGGACGGAGCCGACGAGGCGGGGTTCCTGCGCACGCTCGTCGAGGCGGGTGGCACCCGCCGCTACGGCCCGCGCGGCGCCGCGCGGGTCGCCGGCGCCTGGGAGGCGATCGACCGGGAGCTGGGCATCATCGAGATGCTCGGTTTCCCCGGCTACTTCCTCGTCGTCTGGGACATCGTCGAGTTCTGCCGGCGGGCGAACATCTTCTGCCAGGGTCGGGGGTCGGCGGCGAACTCGGCGGTCTGCTACGCCCTCGGGATCACGAACGCCGACGCCGTGGCGCTCGGGTTGTTGTTCGAACGGTTCCTGTCGCCCGCCCGCGACGGCCCCCCCGACATCGACCTCGACATCGAGTCCGGACGCCGCGACGAGGTCATCGCCTACGTCTACGACCGCTACGGGCGGGAGCACGCCGCCCAGGTGGCGAACGTCATCACGTACCGCCCGCGCTCGGCAGTCCGCGACGCCGGGCGGGCGCTCGGCTACCCCCCCGGCGCCATCGACACCTGGGCGTCGGCGGTCAGGACGGCGTTCGTCGCGAGCATCGGACGTCCCGCGCCGCCCGGCACCCGGGCCGAAGCCGATCCCGGCGGGTTGGGCATCCCGCCGGAGGTGGTGCGTCTCGCGGCCAGGATCGAGGGCTTCCCGCGGCACCTCGGCATCCACTCGGGGGGGATGGTGATCTGCGACCGGCCGGTGATCGCCGTCTGCCCGGTCGAGTGGGCCCGCCGGGAGGGGCGCTCCGTCCTGCAGTGGGACAAGGAGGACTGCGCGGCCGTCGGGCTCGTGAAGTTCGACCTGTTGGGCCTCGGCATGCTCGAGGCGCTCCACCGCATGGTCGACCTCGTCGGGGCCCGCCACGGGGTGCCGGTCGAGCTCGCGACGATCCCCCAGGAGGACGCCGTCTACGACATGCTCGCCCGGGCGGACTCGATCGGGGTGTTCCAGGTCGAGAGCCGCGCCCAGATGGCGACGCTGCCGCGGCTGCGTCCCCGGGTCTTCTACGACCTCGTCGTCGAGGTCGCGCTGATCCGGCCCGGGCCGATCCAGGGCGGTTCGGTCCATCCCTACCTGCGGCGCCGCAACGGCGAGGAGGAGGTGCGCTACCTCCACCCCCTCCTGGAGAAGGCGCTCAGAAAGACGCTCGGCGTGCCGCTTTTCCAGGAGCAGCTGATGCAGATCGCGATCGACGTCGCCGGGTTCAGCGCCGTCGAGGCGGACCAGCTCCGCCAGGCGATGAGCGCCAAGCGCTCGGCGGCGCGCATGGAACGGCTGCGGGGGCGCCTCTACGCCGGGATGGCGGAGCGCGGGATCGTCGGCGAAGTCGCCGACACGATCTACGAACAGCTCGCCGCCTTCGCCAACTTTGGCTTCCCCGAGTCCCACTCGGTCTCGTTCGCCTACCTCGTCTACGCCTCGGCGTGGTTCAAGTACCACTACCCGGCGGCCTTCCTCGCGGCGCTCCTGAACTCCCAGCCGATGGGGTTCTGGTCGCCCGAGAGCCTCGTCGCCGACGGCCGGCACCACGGGGTCTCGACGCTCCGTCCCGACGTGAACCGGAGCGGTGCCGAGGCGGCCCTCGTCGACGATCCGGCCCACCCCGGCGGGACGGCGGTGCGCCTCGGCCTCGCCTCGGTCCGGGGGATCGGGGCCGAGCTCGCCGGCAGGATCGCCGCCGGCGCGCCGTACGCGAGCATCGACGACCTCGCGCGCCGGGTCGGGCTGAGCCGGGCGCAGCTCGAGTCGTTGGCGACGGCGGACGCCCTCGCCGGGCTCGGGGCGGTCGAGGGGGCCGCCCGGGCCGGGTCGAACACCTCGCGGCGGGCGGCGCTGTGGGCCGCGGGGGTGCTCGCCGGCGGGAGCCCGGCGCGCCTGCCGGGCATGGTCCCCGGGGCGGTCGCGCCCGAGCTGCCGGCGATGAGCGAGGTCGACGTCCTTGGCGCCGACCTCTGGGCGACGGGCGTCTCGACCGAGAACCACCCCATCGCACCGTTGCGGGAGTGGCTCGCGGCCCGCGGTGCCGTCCCGGCGGCCTCGCTCGTCGTGATGGATGGCCCCGCCCGGGTGCTCGTGGCGGGGATCGTCACCCACCGCCAGCGGCCGTCGACCGCGGGCGGCACGGTGTTCATCAACCTCGAGGACGAGACGGGGGTCGTCAACGTCATCTGCTCCCCGGGGCTGTGGACCCACCACCGCGGGTCTGCCGCCCAGGCGCCGGCGCTCATCGTCCGGGGCCGTCTCGAGGGCGCCGGCGCGGCCCGCTCGGTCGTCGCCGAGCGCCTCGAGCCGCTCGAGCTCGCCCTGGCGGTCAGCCGTTCCCGTGACTTCCGCTGACGCCGTGCTCGACCACGCACAGTGTGGGACGGCGACCTGGCCTCACTCTCCGGGAGGCCGAAAAGCTGACCCAACCACTCCTAGTGCTGGCACCGTTGGACCACGGCGCACACCAGAAAGTGCTAGTCAGGTGCTTGATGACCACAAGTAGTGGCGAATATTGATTTCATCTTGACGTAGAGTGGTCATGAGTGCCACACTGCGTGGTATGCAGAACACGACAGAGGCGGAGCTTCTCCAGCAGACCCAAGCCCTGGGCCAAATGGTCCAGCTGGGCGAGTGGGTCATCGAGGCGAAGACGCTGGGCGGGGTAGGCACACCGATCGACGAGGTCCTCGCCAGGGGCGGGACCTTCTACGGACGTGAGGTCCTGAACGCCTGGCGTTTCCTCCCGGCGACGGGATGGCGCCTCGCCTACGAGGACCAGATGAACCGGGTCTACTGCGCGCCCGAGCCCGGGACCGAGGGCGAATGGGCCGTCGCGCCCCTGAAGCTCGAGTCCGGCATCTGGCGTGCCGGCAGCGCGGCGCGCAACCTGCGCCCGATCGTCACGAGCATGTCGCCGACCAAGGACCTCGAGCTCATGTGGCCGGCCGAGCAGGTCATCGTGCGCGGCCAGGCCCCGCAGCTCTACGCCAAGGTGAAGAACACGAGCGCCGAGCTGTGGTCGGCCGACGGCGAGAAGCCCCTCGAGGTCGTCGCCTGGCTGCTCGAGCTGCCGTCGAACCGCCGCCTGCTCGCCTCGCGCGACGACGAACTTCCCCCCCGCCCGAACCGCCCCGGAAAGACCATCCTCGTCCCGCCTGGTGCGGCGATCGAGGTTTCCGTCAGGTTGGCGACGATCGCCCCGGAGAGCTTGGTCCCCGGCACATACGGGATCATCGGCCGCCTCGAGCGGCTCGGCCTGACCTCGACGACCGGAACGGTGGTCGTCGTCGAGCGCTGATCGCAACCTGAGAACGAGAAGAGCCCGGCTAATCGCCGGGCTCTTTTCGTCTGCGAGATCGAAAAGCTCAGTCGTCGAGCTTGAAGTCCCCCCCGCCGCCGGGGCCGAGCCCTTGTCCGGTTCACCAGACGCCGGCGCCGCCGCCGCTTCCGCCGCCGCCGCGGCGGCCTCCGCGTGCTCTTTCAGGGCGGCGACGAGACGGTCGATCTCGCCGGCCGCGTTGGCGTCGCCGGATCCGGTGCGCTGCGCGTATACGGCGGCACCGAGGTCGCGGAACATCGCGTCCTGCTCGCGCTTGGCCTTCGCCTCGTCCATCTTGGCCTGCCCGGCCTTCGCGGCCTGCTGAGCCTTCTGGGCCGCCTGGGCGGCACCAGCCTTCATCTTGTCCATGAACGGCATGACTTCCTCCTAATCGGGAATCTTCGGTCGCCTAGAGCCTGTCGAGGAGGCCGCCGCCCTGGCGCATACCGCGCTTCTCGTCCTCGTTGCGCTCCTCGGTCTCGAGGTTGTAGTGCAGGGTTGACTGCAGGATCACCGGTCCGCTGCCCGACAGCGAGATGAGGCTCAGTCCCTGCCCACCGAACGCGGCGGTCATCACGGTCTGCATGTTGAGCCCGCCGACGTAGTCGACCCCGTACTCGATGGTCTCGGCGAAGGCGACGAGCGCCCCCGCGTGCACCTGGATCTTGCCGCCGTAGTTGGAGGGGTCGAGGTCGATGAGCGTCCCGCCGCCGCTGACGAGCAAGGTCCCGGAGCCGGTGAAGTGCTCGAGGATGTAGCCCTCGCCGCTGCGCCGGCCGGAGCGGAACTTGGAGAGCGCGATGCCGAATTTCACGCTGTCCTCGGCGCAGATGAACGCCTCTTTCTCAGTGAACCAGCCCGTCGTCCCGTCGAGCTCGATCACGCGCATCTGGCCGGGAAGGTTCCCCGCGAAGGCGACGAGTCCGGAGCCCCCCTCGGGGCGGAACCACTGGAAGGCGAGGCTCTGGCCGGAAAGCACGCGCTTGCCGACGTCGGTCGCCGTCGACAGCGCCTGCTGGAGCAGGCCGCCCTTCTTGGCCGGGGCGCCCGAAGCGTCGGTGCCCGCCGGCGTGCTGAGGCGCGTCTCCATCGTCACGTTCGTCGTCTTCCAGCGGAACTTGTTCGAGTTCGTGTAGATCGTCTGCCCCTGCTCGAGCTGGCAGGTGACCGACTGTGCGAGTTCCCCGGCGATCTTCATCTTGATCGTCACGACCGACCTCCTCGAAGCGAATGGCACCCCGTGGTCCCGACGGTATCGCGGCCACCGGCGCGAGGCCGCGGTCACCCCCTCGGGGCCGGCTCCAGTCCCGTTGCAACGGAGGCTTCATGCTCGCACAGCGCGGGGCACACCGCTCGGGCGGCACGGGGCCGGAACAGCTCTGCGGCCGGACGGTCACCCGGTGACCTAGCATTTCCCGCAGACCACCCGAGGAGGTCACGATGCGGCGGCGACACGAACCCGAGCCCGTTCCCGCAACCCCGGCGTGGCAGGCGGAGCCGGACCACGCCCGGGCGGTCCGCCCGGATCTCGCCGTCCAGCTCGCCGAGGTCGACCGGCTCGTTGAGAGGATCGCCTCCGACCGGCCGGAGGGGGGCGACCTCAACACGCTCGCCACGGCCGTGCACGTCCTCATCGATTGCATCCGGGATCTGCACGGGATCACGTAGCGGTCTTCTGGCCGGGTCGCCCCCGTCCGGTCACGGTTCCGGTTCTTCCGCCCCGGCGGGCCTCCTGGGTCAGGGGCCGGGACGGCGCGCCGAGCGGCCGAGTAGCTCGACGACCTCGGCGTCCGAGGTCTGCGCGAAGTCCGCGTACCACTCGCCGACGGAGCTGAACCCCGACGGGGCCAGCAGGCAGACGAGCTCGTCGACCGCGCTCGCCAGCTCGGCCAGCGATTCGGCGGGGGCGACGGGGACGGCGAGGACGACCCCGGTGGCGCCCTGGGCCCGGGCGACCTGACAGGCGGCACGGGTCGTCGCGCCGGTCGCGACGCCGTCGTCGACGACGACGACGCCGTGCCCGGCCAGGGCGACGCCCTTGCGTCCGCCGCGGAACAGTTCGGCGCGCCGGGCCACCTCGGCCGTCTCCCGCCTCTCGATCGCCGCGAGTTCGTCGTCACCGATCCCCGCGGCAGCCGCCAGGCTGGCGTTGAGGACCCGGACGCCGTTCTCGCCGACGGCGCCGAGCGCGAGCTCGGGCTGCCAGGGCGCGCCGAGTTTGCGCACGACGATCACGTCGAGCGCCAGCCCGAGAGCCTCGGCGATCTCGAAGGCGACGGGCACGCCCCCGCGGGGCAGTCCCGCGACGACGGTGTCCGTTCCCCGGTACTGCTCGAGGGCGGCGGCGAGCTGCCTGCCCGCGTCGGCGCGGTCGGTGAACCGCCCGCGTGGCCGACCGGTGGGAAAGCGCATCGCGGGCCGATTCTCGCCGATCGGCGGGCGCCGCCGCGGCTGGCCCGGCGGCGGGGACCCGGGAGAGGAGAGCCGGACCAGGTGGGGATGGGAGGTCGGGGGGTTCCTTCCCGGGTCGGGTCGCCCGCCGCCCGGATCCCTGCGCCGGCGGCAGCTGCGAGGAGGCCGCGACAGGGGGAATTTGGTGCGGCCGTTCGCGACAAGTGAATCAACTAAGACGATAGAGTCGCGGGAGTTCAAGGACGATCGGTCCCGACGTCCCCGACAGAGATGGAGGATGAATGCTGCGCCGTATCACGATCCCGCTGCTCATTCCGCTTCTGGCCCTCGGCGGCGGCGCCTGGGTCACCGCGGGGGCGGCCCTGGCAGGTCGGGCGGACTCGGCGCGGGTGGCGCCGGCGAAGACGACACCGGCTCCCGGTGGCGTGCTGAACGAGCGGACGGACACGAAGACGCCGGCGGCGGTGACCCTGAACGGGGCCGGCGCCAACTCCATCGAGCCGTTCTTCCAGCAGGTCTTCTACAACTACAACAAGGCGAACAGCCAGACGACGGTCAACTACTCGCCCGCCGGGAGCAGCGTCGGGGTCGCCGACATCGAGCAGAACACCGTCAACTTCGGGGACTCGGAGATCCCGATGGCGTCGACGGACCTCGCCAAGGCGACCGCCGGCAAGGTCATCCAGATCCCGGTCGACCTCGGAGGCGTGGCCGTCAGCTACAACCTCTCCGGGGTCAAGAAGGGGACGCTGAAGCTGGACGGGCCGACCCTGGCGGAGATCTTCGACGGGACCATCACGAACTGGGACGACCCGAGGATCGCCGAGGTGTCGGGCCTCAAGGACCTGCCGAACCTGACCATCGTCCCCGTGCACCGCGCCGACTCGTCGGGACCGGGTTGGGACCTCGACGCGTACCTCATCCACACCGCCCGGGCGTGGGTGAGCGCGATCGGCACGTCGAAGCCCTCCAAGACCTGGCCGCTGCCGAATGTCGGCGTCGGTGAGCAGCTCAACTCGGGAGTCGCGACCTACATCGGCCAGACCCCGGGGGCGATCGGCTACGTGGAGTACGCCTACGCCTTCCAGTCCGGCTTCTCGAATGTGGCGCTGAAGAACGCGGCCGGCAAGTTCGTCCTGCCGTCCGTGCGGTCGATCGCCGCCGCGGGGACGAACTCGCCCAAGATCGGTGCGTTCCACTTCGACATCATCGACCGGCCCGGAGCCGGCACCTACCCGCTCACCAACTTCTCCTGGACGATCGTCTACCGCAAGCAGCCCAATCTCGACACCGGCATCGCGCTGGGGAAGTTGCTCTACTACGTCGTGACCCAGGGCCAAAAGGTGAGCGCCGCCCTCGGCTACGCGCCGATGCCGGCGGTCGACGTCCAGCTCGCGGTGAGCGGCATCGAGCAGCTCGTGACCTCGACGGGCGCACGATTGTTCGCGTCCTGACGGGCCGGCTGACCGAGACTCCCCGGTGAGCTCGATCTCGTCGGGCACGATGCGGAGCCCGGATCCCGCCGTCGGCGTGCGCGCGACGCGCGCCCGCCGGCGGCGCGGGCCTCGTGGCCGCGCCTATTCGGCGTGTCGTTGGATGGCCGCGGGGCTCTTCGCCCTGCTGCTCGTGAGCCTCGTCGTCAGCCTCGCGACGGGCGCGGACCAGGCGTTCGCGCACTCGGGAATCGGCTTCGTCTGGTCGGGGACGTGGAACCCCGCGGCCGGCGAGTACGGCGCCGGCATCCTCGTCGTCGGCACGGTGGTCACGACCGCCGTCGCGATGCTGCTCGTCGTGCCGGTCGGCCTCGGTGCCGCGGCGTTCCTGTCCGAGCTCGCGCCGCGCTGGCTCGCGGGCCCGCTGTCCGCCGCGATCGATCTGTTGGCCGCGATCCCGAGCATCGTCGTAGGTTTGTGGGGGCTCATCGTGCTCTCGCCGCTGTTCGCCCGCGACGTCGAGCCGGCGCTCGGCTCGCTGCCGGTTGCCGGCTGGTTCTTCCACGGGCACCCGTACGGCCCGAGCATCCTGCTCGCGTCGGTCGTGCTGGCGGTGATGACCCTGCCGACCGTCGTCGCCCTGAGCCGAACGGCACTCGGCGGGGTGGCGGTGGCGGACCGCGAGGCCGCCCTCGCGCTCGGCGCGACCCGTTGGCAGGTCGTCCGCAGGGCGGTCATCCCCGGGGCGCGTTCGGGGATCGCAGCCGCGATCACGCTGGCGGTGGGCCGCGCCCTCGGTGAGAGCATCGCGGTGGCGATGGTGATCGGCAACGAGCCGTCGATTCCTCACTCGCTGATCGCCCCCGGGGCCACGCTCGGCTCGGCGATCATCAACCAGTTCGCCGAGGCCAATCCCGGGATCGGGGCGAGCTCGATCGTGGCGCTGGCGGTCGTGCTCCTCGCTCTGACCGTCGCCGTCAACTTCGGCGGCCAGGCGCTCCTGCGTGCCAGCGCGGCGCGCCGGAGGACGCGGGAGTGGATCGCGTCGTGAGCCCCGCGGTCTCGCCTGCCTGGGCCCCGGGGGCCGTGCCGCTCGCCGCCGACGACGGGCAGGCGGCCCGTCGGCGCCGAGAGCTTGTGCAGCGGGCCGCGCGTCGGTCACTGTGGCGCCGTCGTCTCGCCGGCCGGACGGGGATGCTCGCGTGCCTGGTGGCGCTGCTCGTCGGGCTGGCGCCGCTCGTCGCCGAACTCGGCTACACGGTGGCCCGCGGAGTCGGGGGACTGTCGCTCGGGTTCTTTCTCCACGCCCCGACGCCACCGGGCATTCCCGGCGGGGGGATCTCGACCGCGATCGCCGGCACGGCGCAGATCGTCGGGTTGGCGCTCGCCATCTCGGTGCCCATTGGGCTGTTCACGGCGCTGTTTCTCTACGAGCGCCGCGGCCGCCTCGCCGGGGTGCTCCGGTTCAGTGCCGACGTCCTGACCGGCGTCCCCTCGATCGTCATCGGCATCTTCGCCTACGAGCTCGTCGTGCGCGGCCTGCACCACTTCTCCGACCTCGCCGCGAGCTTCGCCATCGCCGTATTGATGGTGCCGATCATGATCCGCGCCGACGAGGAGGCGATGCGGACCGTGCCCGTCGACCTGTGGGAGGCAGGCGTCGCGTTGGGCGCCCCGCGCAGCCGTGTCGCCCGCTCGGTCGTGCTGCGCGGTGCGCTGCCGGGGCTCGTCGCCGGGAACCTCCTGGCGGTCGCCCGCGGCGTCGGGGAGACTGCGCCGCTGCTCTTCACCGTCGCGGCGCCGACCGCGGCGATGACGCTGCTCATCTTCTCCGAGGGGACCCAGGCGCTGCCTGCGGCCCAGCAGACGGCGTGGGCGACCGCCTTCGTGCTGCTGGCATTCGTGCTCGTGCTCAGCGTCGCGTCGCGGGCCGTGGCCTGGGGCCTCACCCGCAAGGCGAGATGAGATGGACGGAAGGGACGACATGACCGACGAGGCGCCGACGATGACGACCGAGGCGATAGGAGGGGAGTTCGCGCCGCCCCCGGCGGGCGCGTCGACCCTCGGATCGGTCGCGGCACGCTCGGCCGCGATGCGACCCGCGCCCGATCCGCTGGCACCCCCGGCGGTCACGCTCGAGCACGTGACGGTCTCGTTCGGGCGGCAGTGCGCGGTGCGCAACGTCACCCTCGAGCTCCCCACCCGGCAGGTGACCGCCCTCGTCGGCCCTTCCGGGTGCGGCAAGACCACGTTGCTACGCGCCATCAACCGGCTCCACGACCACACCGCCGGGCGGGTCGAAGGGTCGATCCACGTCGGTGGGCTCGACGTCTACGGCCCGGGGATCCGGCCGGAGCTCGTGCGCAGCCGCATCGGCATGGTCTTCCAGCGGCCAAATCCGTTCCCGACGATGAGCATCTTCGACAACGTCGTGGCGGGGCTGCGGCTCAACGGCGTCCGGCGGAAGTCCCTCCTGCGGGAGGCCGCCGAGGTCGCGCTGCACCACGCCGCGCTGTGGGACACCGTGAAGGACCAGCTGCGCGAGCCGGCCATCCGCCTGTCCGGTGGCCAGCAGCAGCGGCTCTGCATCGCCCGGGCCCTCGCCGTCGAACCGGAGGTCCTCCTCATGGACGAGCCGTGCTCGGCGCTCGACCCGATCGCCACCGCCAAGATCGAGGACTTCATCACGGCGATGTCACCGGAGATCACGATCGTCCTCGTGACGCACAACATGTTCCAGGCCGCCCGCGTCGCGGACCGGGCGGCGATCTTCCTGCTCGGCGACGATCGCGTCGGTGAGCTCGCCGAGACCGGCCCGACCGCCGAGGTCTTCACCTCGCCGTTCGACCCACGCACCAAGGCCTACGTCGAGGGGCGCGTGGGCTGAGGGCCCGATGCGCCACCGCCCGGAACCTCCGGGCGCCGGCGGCGACCGGACTTGTACGCTCAGCGCCAGGCAGCGGACCGAGGAGAGACGATGGCGGCACTCGAATTTTCGACGGTCGAGCTCGAGATCCCGGACGAGCTCAACGTGATCGTCGGGCAATCGCACTTTGTCAAGACCGTCGAGGATCTCCACGAGGTCCTCGTCGGGTCGAGCCCGCACCTGCGGTTCGGCGTCGCGTTCTGCGAAGCCTCCGGGAAGCGGCTCGTCCGGAAGTCGGGCAACGACGACGAGCTCACCGAGCTCGCGGCGCGCAACGCCGCCTCGATCGGTGCCGGGCACTGTTTCGTCGTGTTCCTGCGCGACGGCTACCCGGTGAACGTGCTCAACCAGATCAAGCAGGTCGCCGAGGTCTGCTCGGTCTACTGCGCGACGGCGAACCCCGTCGAGGTGATCGTCGCCGAGACCGCCCTCGGGCGGGGGATCCTCGGTGTCGTCGACGGCAGCCCACCGCTCGGCGTCGAGACCGGCCCGGACATGGCAGACCGCATCGCGCTGTTGCGGACGATCGGCTACAAGCTGGGCGGCTCCTGAGCCCCCGCGGCTGACCGCCCCCACCGGGGGCACGGGGCGCCCGGGAGGGTGGGGCGTACTCGTCGCGCTCAGCTGCTCGCGTGCAGCCGGGTGGCGATCTCCGTCGGGAACTCGGGGAAGTAGTCGGTGATCTGGTCGAGCCGGAAGCGCCGCAGGATCGAGGTTGGCGGCTCGTGCTCGAGCAGAAAGGCGAACGAGGCCCGGACGAGCTCCGTGGCCGGCACGTCGTCACAGCCGAGGGCGCCCCGGTAGCCGGCGGGGATCGTGACGACGTGGGTTGTGGCGTACTGCCCGGCTCGCAGGTCCACCCGGAACGTCCCGTCCGCCTGCTCGGCCACGGTGACCTCGGCCATCGCCGTCATGCTAGTGAGAACCGTCCCGGATCGACGGCGGCCGGCGCCACCCGTGCGGGCGGGGCGGACGGGATCAGGCCGGGCGGAGGTGCCTGTCCTGGCGGCGGGCGTGGATCAGAAGTTCCGGCCGACCAGCTCGCCGACCGCCTTCACGGCCGTGACGTTGGGGCGCTTCTCGGGTTGCGGGCGACCCGCCGAGATCCACACCGCCGAGAGACCGGCGTCGAGGGCGCCGATGATGTCGCGCTCCCAGCTGTCGCCGACCATGACCGCCGAGGCCGCCTTGGCGTCGAGCCGTGAGAGCGTGAGGGCGAACACGTCCGGGTCCGGCTTGCCGAGCCCCACCTCACCGGAGATGACGACGGCCCCGAAGCAGTCGGCGAGACCGGTGCCGGCGAGCTTGTGGTGCTGGATGTCGGCGGGGCCGTTGGTGAGTAGTCCGAGCTGACAGCGGCCCTCGAGGAAGTGGACGAGCTCGGCCGCGCCGTCGATGAGTGGGTGCCCGGCGCGTTGTGACTCGACGTAGCGGTCCGAGAGCGCCGCCGCGAGTGCCGGATCGTCGATGCCGAGTTCCTGCAGGGAGGCGCGCCAGGCCTCCTGGCGGTAGACGGGCGCCCACTCCCGGACTTCGTCCAGGATTGACGGGCTCCCCTCGAACGTGGCCCACAGGCCCTCCCACGAGGCGATGCCAAGCTGGTGGCAGAGTGCGTGGTCCGGCCCGGCGCGCCAGATCCGGCGGGCGGTCGTCAGCACCACCTCGACCACCTGTCCGGGGTCCCTGCCGGCTACCAGTTCGGCGGCGCGCCGCAGGGACGAGTGTGCCACTTCCTCCTCGACGATCAGCGTGTCGTCGAGGTCCAGGATGACCGCTTTGGAGATCACGACCGCAAACATACCGAGCGACGCGCGCGGGAAGCCACCGGCGAGAGCCCAGTCCGACCCGAGTTCGTCGCCCGAGTGGGAGCGTTGCGCGGTTGCGGCGGCCTCGGTTTCCTCGGCGGCGTAGCGGCCGATCCACGTTGACGTCTGCGGATCTGTGGATCAAGTCTGACGGGGTGGACCGCCAGCAGGCCACCCCGGTCCGGGCGGCGCGTCCGGATCGGCGCGATCGTGTCCCGGTGTCGGTTCGGCTCCGCACCGAGGCGGACGAGGATGAATGCCTGCGGCTGCTCGAGACAGTGCGATCGGCGGACGGCTATCCCGCCCACGTGACGGGGAGCCTGCGCGACTTCCTCGTGTCGCCAGACGCCATCTGCGCCTGGGTCGCCGTGCGCGGCGAGGCGATCGTCGGCCACGTCGCGCTGCACCGGCGCAGTTCGGACGCCGTCGTCGCGTTCGCGAGCGGGCGACTGGGACGACCCGCGAACCGTCTCGGGGTCGTCGCCCGGCTGCTCGTCGCCCCCGACAGCCGTCGGCAGGGATTGGGGCGGTTGCTGCTTTCCACGGCGGAGCAAGGGGCGCTTGCCCGCGGGCTCCATCCGGTGCTCGACGTCGTCATCACGCATCGGATGGCGATCCAGCTCTACGAGACGTGCGGTTGGATCCGGGCCGGTGCCGTGACGTCGCGGCTGCGTGACGGGACCGAGCTCGAGGAGATCGTCTACTTCGGACCGCACCCGGGGCGGGCCCGACCGTGAATCCACCCCACCGGGGGAATCCAGGCTGTCAGCAGCGACGCGGCAGACCGGTGCTCAGCTGAGATCGGGACCGCCCGCCACGGATGCAGATTCGTCGCCACATCCACCGGGTGCGGGCACCGGGCCCGGTCGCAACCGAGATCAGTTCAGCGGATACGTGATCTGTTGCGGCGTTCCCTTCGTTCCCTGAGGATGGCGAAGATCCGTCGGAAGATGAAACCCATGACCGCAACCTAGTGCCGATCGGCCCGGCCCAGGTCTTTCGAACCTGACGCCCGGGAATCCGTGCGGTCTTCTTCCCGGGCGAGGTCTTCTTCCCGAGCCGGGGTCCCCTCGGGACCGCGCGGCGCGGAAGGGGAGACGAGGTCCGGGCGGCAGATGATCGGCCGACCCGATTCTGGCGCGGGTCCGGATTCGGTTCCGTCGCCCCACGGGGACGGTCATCGCCCCTCCGGCTCGGATCACTCACCGACGAGGCGGGCGTCACGTCGGCGAGGAGCACTTTGGGCTAGTTTTCCGCTCATGTCAGACGAGACCGAACCTTCGCAAGTCGTGGGGAGTCCAGTCGACCAGCCGGCCGTGGTGGGGCGGAGTCGGTCCCGGCGGGGCCGCACGATCGTCACGGTCGTCGTCGCCGTCTGCCTGATCGGAGGTGGTGCCGGCGCGGCGGTCGCGATGTCCGGTGGTTCCGGTCCGGCTTCGAGCGGCGGTTCGACCCCGGCCTCGGCGGTGAACAGGTTGCTCAACGCCGCCGATCACAGTGACCTTCTCGGCGCGGTCGACGCGCTGGTCCCCGGAGAACAAGCGGCGTTCAAGTCCGGCGCCATGGGTCTGGTCGCGCAGCTCGTTCGGCTGAAGGTGCTGTCGCCCGGGGTGAACCTCAGCCACATCGGCGGGGTGTCGCTTCGCTTTACGGGGATCACGACGAGAACGAAGATGCTCACGTCCAGCCTCGCCGCGGTCGCGATCACCGGCGGAACCGGGACCGCATCCGTCGAGGCGAGGAAGTTGCCGCTCGGGTCGTTCGTCACCGGACTCGTGCGGGGTCTACTGCCCACCCGGCCTCAGCATTCGACGGGGCAGGTCTCGACCGGTCGTAGCGCGATCGTGACCGAGGACGTCGGCGGGACCTGGTATGTCAGCCTCGGGTACACGATCGCCTACGACGCGGCGAGGGCAAAAGGTCTGTCGGGAATGCCGCCGCCAGCCAGCAAAGCCGTGCCCGCGCCGGGGAGTTCTACCCCCGCAGGTGCCGTGCGCGCGCTCGTGGACGACACCGCGTCACTCAATCTGGCCGGGGTGATCGGTGACCTCCCCCCCGGGGAGATGGGGGCGCTGCAGAGCTACGCGCCGCTGTTCCTCGGCAAGGCCGACGCGGCTATCGCCAAGGCCCGATCCGAATTCCGCCTGAAGATCACGAGCATGGACCTGTCGTCGTCGGCGGTGGCCGGCGGCACGCTCGTCCGGGTGAGTGGTGTCGGTCTGACGGCCCGCTACGACGGCATGACCTTTGGCTACAAGGACGGCTGTTTGTCGTACACGCGCGCTGGCCAGACGTTCCGTCAGTGCCTGTCGACACCGGCCACCAAGGCGGAGATGAAGTCGATCAGGACGAGGCTGCTCGCGCTTCTCCCGCGGTCGTTGCGCGCCCTCCTCACGCGTCTTGAAACGAGCAAGGTCGCTCTCGGGCTCATGACCGTGCAGGAGAACGGCCGCTGGTACGTGAGCCCTACGGCGACGATGTTCGAGGCCATGAACCAGTCACTGTCGCTTCTGCGGCCACAGGATCTCGTCGCGATCGCCTCGTTCCTGAAGAACCGGGCGGCGGTGCAGTCGTTCGAGCGCTCGCTCGTGAACCTTCTTGCCGGCACGGCGTCATCAACATCGTTGTTCTGATGCGTTGATCCGAAGTTCCTGGCTCGCGCGCCAGAACCCGGCCGGTGCGACGACCGCGTCTCAGGGTGTGGTGCCGCGGCCCGCACTGCACGCCGGTCTCGGACAGCTGCCATGCTCGCTGGGGCGGCTTCGTCCGAGAAGGTGCGTGCCCGGGTGAGCGCGGCAACGTGACTGCCCGCCCTGCGCTTCCAAGCCCGGCGCCAGATCGCCGCTTGGAAGGCGGCGGACCGCTCCCGTGCCGACCTCGGGAGCCTCGCCTGCGAGACGTGACCGGCGGCCTGCCGCGTCGGAGGCGCCCGTCGCTGGTGGGCTGCTCGCGGGCGAGGCGCGGCATTCCCGGGGCGGATCGGTGGTGAGCGTCGGCGAGCCGGTCGTCGTGATGGCCAAGCCCGTCGGGCCGGTTTGCAACTTCAACTGCGGCTACTGCTACTACCTGGGCAAGACGAGCCTCTTCGGTCCGGACGAGCGCTACCGGATGAACCACGAGGTCCTCGAGACCTACGTGCGGGCGCTCATCGCGGCGAGCCCCGGTCCGGTCGTCAACTTCGTGTGGCACGGCGGGGAGCCGACCCTGGCCGGGACCGCCTTTTACGCCGCGGCGATCGAGCTCCAGGCGCGCCACACCCCGGAGGGCTGGACCTGCGAGAACAACCTGCAGACGAACGGCAGCCTGCTCGACGACGCCTGGTGTGCCTTTCTCGCCGCGCACCACTTCTCGGTGGGCCTCAGCATCGACGGCCCGGCGCATCTCCACGACCTCGGCCGGCCGGACCGCCGGGGACGCCCGACGCACGCCCGGGTGATGCGGGGCCTAGACAACCTGCGCGCCCACGGCATCGAGCCGGACGTGCTGTGCGCGCTCAACGCCCGCAACGCCCCCCACCCGACCGAGGTCTACCGGTTCTTCCTCGCCCACGATGTCCGCTGGCTGCAGTTCCTCCCGGTCGTGGCCCACGGGCCGGACGGAGGTGTCTCGCCCTGGTCGGTGACCCCCGAGGCGATGGGGGAGTTCCTCTGCGCCGTCTTTGACGAGTGGGTCCGCCACGACGTCGGCCGGATCGGCGTGCAGAACTTCCTCGAATCCCTGCTCGTCGCCAGCGGCAGGCCCCCCAATCTGTGCATCGTGTCGGAGACCTGCGGCCGGGTCCTCGCCGTCGAGCACGACGGGGGCGTCTACTCGTGCGACCATTTCGTCGACCCGGCCCACCGGCTCGGCGACGTGACGGCGGACGGGATCGGCACTCTCGTCGACGGGCCGGCCCAACGCGCCTTTGGCGCGGCCAAGCGCGATTCCCTGCCGGCGTACTGCCGGACCTGCCCGGTCCTCGCCTACTGCAACGGCGGATGTCCGAAGGACCGCTTCGTCCTCGCCCCCGACGGCGAGGCGGGCGCCAACTACCTGTGCGCGGGTTACCGACGCTTCTTCGGGCACGCGCGGCCGCAGCTCGAGCGGATGGCGGCGCTCGCGCGCCTCGGGCGTCCTCCGGCGGCGGTCATGGCCGAGCTCGCCCGCGCCGAAGCCGAGGAGCGTCGACGCTGGCGGGAGACCGCGCGTAACGACCCCTGCCCGTGCGGCAGTGGGGCCAAGTACAAGCACTGCTGCCTCGGGTCGCGCCGGACCTGACGCCGCGGCCGGTTCTCCGGGATCGCCCGGTCCCATTAGCATCGACGCTCCGATGCCGGGATCCGTTGCCTTCGTCTGTG
Source organism: uncultured Acidimicrobiaceae bacterium (assembly GCA_963823945.1). Taxonomy (GTDB): domain Bacteria; phylum Actinomycetota; class Acidimicrobiia; order Acidimicrobiales; family Bog-793; genus Bog-793. The sequence continues at coordinate 8,870 of CAWGNK010000002.1, read as the reverse complement.
CGATGCCGATGGAGCTCGCGCCGCTGAAGCGCAGGCTCTCGCTGAAAGCCGCCCGCGTCGGTTCGCTCGACCTGCAGCGGGGCTCGCTCGGTGGTCACCGCGTCGTGGGAATCGTCACGGGCATGGGCGGCGAGCTCGCCAGGCGAGGGGTGGCCCGTCTTTGTGCCGAGGTGGAGGTCGAACGGGTCGTCGTCGTCGGCATCGCCGGCGCTCTGGAGGCCGGGGCGGTCATTGGCGCGCTGATCGTGCCCGAGGTGGTCGTCGACGCCGCGACCGGCGCGCAGTACCGCCCGGACCGACTCGGCGAGGACGAGCCCGGCGGCACGATGTGGACGACCCAGGAGCTCATCACGGCGCCCGACGCGATCGCCGCCCTGCGGCAGGCCGGCGTTGTCTGTATGGAGATGGAGACGGCCGCGGTCGCCGAGGCCTGCGTCGCGCGCCACCTCCCGTGGTCGGTCTTCCGGGCGATCAGCGACCGCGCGACGGACGCCAGTCTCGACGACGAGGTGTTCGGGCTGATCAACCCGGACGGTTCCTTCCGCCCGGGAGCGATCACCAACTACTTCCTGAAGCACCCGGGGCGCGTCGCCCCGATGGTCCGCTTCTCTCGGGATGCCAAGCGGGCCGCGGAGCGTGCCGCGGCGGCCGCCGTGCGGGCCGTCGCGCACCTCCCGGTGCCGGCCACGCCGCCGGACAGCTAGCCGACCTCCCGGCGCACCACCGGGGGCGGCCGCGCGCGGTTTCCGAGATGGGTAGGGAAGGCGGCCAGAGGCGCGCGCCGAACCGAGGTGTCCGGCGCGGCGCGGATCAGCCGGACGGCGGCGAGTCGCTCGCCGGGTCCGCCGGTGCGTGAGACTTGTGCTTTCGCTCGTCCTTCGGGCGCTTGTGCCCGCGGTGGTGTGCGAGGAGGTGTCCCTGCATCCGGATGCGGAGCTGCAGGATCCGCGCCGCGCCGGCGAGCACGACGAACAGCCCGCCGATCACGGCGGCGAGCAGCAGCGCAACCCCCTGGGGCAGATGGCCGTGCACGCCGAAGAAGGTGACGCGGGCGGTCTGACCGTTCTCCAGGATGAAGACGAGCAGGACGAGCAGGACGAGCAGTCCGACGACGACGGAGGCCCAGTAGCCGCTCGTGCGCGTCCGGGCGAGCGGCGAGCGCTCGGACGTTCCGGGCTCAGCTGCGGGTTCGGCCGGCACCGGCTGAGGGGTCGGCTCCTCCGCCCCGTCGGTTGCGGCCGGTTCCTCGGTGTCAGTCATATCGTGCCGACGAGTGTAGGCGCGATCGCGTCGGCGCCAACGGGACGCTCGGGACGGCTCAGGTTGCGGCGTCCGGCGGTGGGCCGCCCTCGCCGCCGCCGAGCCAGGCACTGATCCGGTCGAGCACCGTCGCGATCCCCTCGCCCGCATGCTCCAGCATTGCCGCGAAGCGTTGCCGGTAGTGCTCCAGCGCGGCGTCGAACTCCTCCGAGGGCGGCGGCTCCTGGCCGCGGCGCAGGTAGCTCCCGGAACGGATCCGGTCGAGCTCGCCGGCGCTCACCCACGCGATCAGTTCCCGCACCCGCCGCACGGGGAACGGGTGGGTCGTCGTGACCTCGGCGAAGAACCGCGAGTAGCGGGCGAAGGGGTCCTTCTCCTTTTCGTACTCGGTCGCCTGGCGGATGAAGGCGTCGAGGTTGAGGTCCTTCACCGGGCCACCCGCCATGCGCATCAGCGTCTGGCAGACGACGAGGGGCTCGCCCGTGACGATCGCGCTCGCCCGGTCCGCGGTCAGCTCCGCCGCCCGCGACCACTCGAGGAGGGCGAGGTAGAGCGCCGCGAGGGGCACCCCGGCGAGCGGCACGGCGCGGACCGCGCCGCGCAGGATCATCTGGACGAGCTGCAACGTCGTCGTGAGGCCCACGTGGTCGGCGAGCACGTGCCCCATCTCGTGCCCGAGGACCGCCAGCAGCTCGTCGTCGGAATACGAGCCGACAAGTCCCGAGCTCACAAGCGTCACGGGCTCGTTCGTGCCGACGGTGAGGCCGCTACCGACGGGTTCCTGGGTCACGTAGAGCTTCGGGCAGCGGCCGACGTCGAGCACGTCGGCGCAGCGCTGGTGCAGGGCCCAGACCCCGGGCAGCTGGTCGTCGCCGAGCCGCAGTGCGTTCCCGGTGAGGAGCTGGCGCAGTCGCCGTTCGTAGCTGTGCTCGGTGAGGAGCTTCACGACCCTGTCGAGCCCAGGCACCGTGCGGATCGCCGCCGTCGCGGCCCGTTCCGCCGGGTGGGCGAAGCCCTGGGCGCTGATCCCGGGATACCTGACCGTCGGTTCGATCGCCATCGCCACCGCCTTGGATCGTGTCGGGTTCTCCGCTGGCCGATCGCGCGCTCAGCGGACGCCCGCACCTGTCAAGCGACGCCCCAGGCCCTCGCGGGGCACGGGAGCGACGACGGCGGCGGGAGCCTCGGCGTGCGCCGCCGCGCGGATGAACCGTACATCGGTCCGTTGTCGCGAGGGTCCTCGGGTCCGGACACGCCCCCGGGTGGGTTCAGCGTCGGCGGATCGCAGAGCACGTCACTGGGTCGACGGACCGCACTCGCGGCCCCGAAGGCGGCCAGAAGTACCGGCGGGCCATGCCTTCGTGGTCGGCGGCTTACCCGGCGCAGAAGCGGTGTGCTGCTGCGCCGGGAACCACCTGTGGCTCAGTGCTTGTGGACGTCTCCGGCGCCGTTGAACCATTCGACGCGGGCTGGCGGGACCACCTCGGCCTTGGCAAACGCCGGGCCGAGCTGGGAATGCATGAACTCCTCCTGGTCGGCCTTCGAGTCCCAAACCTCGACGACGATCAGCTTGTCGCCTTTTTCTCCGGCGATGTGACTAAGCATCCCCTTCGGCCAGTGCTCCCAATCGGGTGTGCCGTCCCAGCCGAGGAGATGGTTCACCTTGTTGTAGATGTTCACCGCATCGGGTGCGGCGAATTCGAGAACGACGACGTCGGCCATTAGAGCCCCCCTTGGTCATGAGACATGCGAGATATCTGCACGACGGATGACCCTAACGGCGACGCGAGATTGACCGGCCGGTGGAGTCCGATCGCCCCACGACTGCAATGTCCCGGAAACCGTCGCCGGGGATCCACCGGAGGTGACGGTTCGGCGAACGCGGGGCCGGGTCCGCATCCACACTGACCGCGCACTTCTCGACCGGCGAATGCCGCGCCGTATTGGACCGGCGTTGACACGATGTCCTGGTCGTACAGTTACGGCTCGGACAGGGGCCCCGAATCGAAAAGGAGGGCCCGTGCAGTCATCGCCGAAGTTGGTTCCGTGGATCGTTCGGCGGATCGTCATCAGCTACGAGTGGCGACACGTCAAGGTGGTAGCGGGCATGCGAGCCGTGGCCGCCGTGTGGTTGCTATTCCTCGGGTCCGTTCTTTGCGCCTACGGCTACTGGTGGGGAGCACTGCTGTTCGCGGCAGCCGCACTCCAAGGCTGGGTCGCTTTTCACATGCCACATTGGAAGCTGGCAATCGATGCCGAGAGGAGCCTTCAAGCCCCCGGGGCCCCGTGAGGGGAGAGAGCCTCGCTACGGTCCCTATCCCGTGATCGCGGCCGGCATGCGATCTCGGCGTAGCCCCCGTGGAACTGGGCGTTCAGTTTGTCGTTGACTCGGGAGCTCGCAGGCTCGCCAGGGCGGCATCGATCCGTCGTGATCGTGTCTCGGGTCTCTTCGCGGTCTCGATGGCACGCACGTGCTCCCGCCTGCGGCTGTAGGACAGTCGCTCGTACGCGGCGCGGGCGGTTGGATCCGCGTCCAGGGCAGCGACGAAGTCAGTTGGCTCGACCACCACGCGGGGCTCGACATCCAGCTCGACTTCGACCTCGGCCTCGTCACCGGTTGCGATACCGGCAGCCCTGCGGTTGGCGCTGCTGAGCCCGATCAGGTAGCGGCCCCGCATGATCGCGATTCTGCTCTTCCAGGAATGCCCGTTGATCGTGATGGTCACTGCCGGACGCTTGCCCCCACCAAGCGCTTGGACCACTTCTTCCGGTACCTCCAGCCCTCTCATCGGTTCTGCCGGCTCCACGTCAGCTCGAAACTTCATGAACCGCTCCAGTGCACGTGCGTCGGTGGTCGATTCTGGATCGTAGGCGGTGACGTGATCGTCGTCGGACGGCTCGAGGCGTCCCACCCCCGGCGTTCGGTGGCGCGAGATGCGGTCAGAGTTCAGCCGAAGGCGACATGTTCGTCGACGATGCACGGAACGGGAGACAACCCCGAGGAGCCCGCTTTGCGGGCTCTTCCACCAGGGTCCCCGCGACGATGACCGGTCTTACCCTGATACGCGGCATTCGGCCGGCCGTAGCCGGGCCCCCAGAGGGTTCTCCTTCTGGGTCTGGGGTGAGAAGGACAGAGGGAGTGCTGCAGGCCGTGCGGGCACGCGGCCACCGGATCTCGAGCGATGCCCGACCGCGATGATTACGAGCCAGCCGAGCGCTACGGCCACGTTCCGAAGATCGGCACGGTGGCGGGGTGATACGTGGACAGAATGAGCTGGGCATGCGTGCCTTGGCATATGCGGAACTCATCCAGGTGCACGGTGACGGGAGCCGCCGCACGCGTGATCCTCACGTCGATTGATGTGGCACATGGTGAATAGAAACGCATACTTAGTCCGAAATACACGAGCACAGTCGCCACGGATCCGGCTCTCAGTGTGACCCACGCATTCCTGTAATCACCGAGTGTGGAGTTGATCGCGTCGACCTGTCGCAGCGCGATAGCACGGGATGGTGACCGAAGCGAGAGGACGGGGAAGCCATGCAGCTCGCACAGGCCACCTGTGTTCCGGAACCAAATGGAGAAGATGGTTCCGTCCGCCACGGCGGCACCTGTTCCAACACGGCTCGGTACTGTGATCGCGAGCTGAGTCGTCGCGCATTGCCTCGGAGTCCGCTCGCTTGCCGACGAGATCAGAGCCGACGCGTCAATCGCCGGGTAGAGAAGAGCGGCGCACACCAGGCCCATGCACAGACGGAGACCGATAGCGGAGGCAGTCCAAGATCCCTTCTCCCTGAACCGACGAACTCGGTTCGCTCGCACGGCTTCCCTCCACCTACCCGAACCTTCCAGCATTGTGACACCTCCTCTGCTACGTACTCGGCCGTGTGATCACTTGGCGCGCAACACGAACTGCGGCGGCACTTCCAAGAGTTCTACGAAAGTGACTGCATCGTCCGGTGCCACTGATGGTGAGCGACATCGAGGACGTAGATGGCGTAGCTCGGCCTCGGCAGCCTCGGGTAGCTCTCGGCACTGATCCGGAGGCCAATGCCTCCTCCAGGGACCGCGTGCGAAGCCACCACCCAGTCGAAGCCGTCGTACAGGTACTGATACCACTGGCGTCCGCTGTCGGTCGAGACGTCGATCACGGAGTAGCCAGCCATCACGACGCCAGACGAACCTTCCGGGATCACCTTGTGGACCATGAGCATCGAGCCGCCCACCCAGTCCGTGGCGAGTAGCGGTCCTGCTGCCGTCCAGCGGGCGCCACTGTCGGTGCTACGCACCGGGAACTCCGCGGGGCCGCCACCCTCCTCCCATACACCCCACCTGTTGGTGCGTCCCGATGACTTGACCGTCACCCAGCGAGCCTGCGCGGCGGTGAGCGTGGTACCCCAAGGCAAGGCGGGGACACCGTTCGATTGGCTGAGTCCACGCTGCATCGTCAGCGTCGCGGGATAGGGCGAGGACGCGGCGCCCGCCGCTGTCACAGAAAGGGCAACGAGCACGAGGACCGTGCAGGCGACTTCACGGATTCTCCGCATGAGCACCTCCGAGTGACCAGATTCGTCACACCTGCCAAGCGGGAGGGTACCGCCGCGCGGAAAGCACGCGTATGGCGGCTCTAGTTTCGACGAAGAAGGTCCGATGGCCGACGCGTAAGAGACGGAGTCCGTTCCGCTCCTCGCGTCGTGCACGGTAGGTCGTGCTCCGGTGTGCGCCCGGGCCGCGGAGTATTTGACCGGCTCGACAGATATCTTGCCCAGGAAGGGTTTCTATGGTTCTAAGGGAGTTCATCGTGGACGTACGCAAGTCTTCTATCGGGCGTCTAGCCGCCATGGTCACGATCGCCAGCGCCGTGGCGCTCGTGCCGGCGATGGGGATCGCCGTCGCCGTCTCACCGGCGTCAGCAGCACGAGCAGCCGCCACGGCGAGTGTGCCGCGGTGCGCGACCGCTTCATTCGGGGTCTGGGTTGGGACGACCACCGGGGCCGCAGGATCCAGAACTGCCGAGTTCGGATTCACCAACAACTCGTCCAAGACCTGTTCGCTCTACGGGTACCCGCGCGTCCAGATGCTCACCAAGTCCGGGAAGAACCTGTCGACCACCGACGAGCAGGCTCCCGGGGCCATGGGCGTCCAAGAGAAGACGGTCGTTCTCGCGCCGGGTAAGACGGCGTACTTCGGTTTCGTGTACGCCAGCGCGACCGGCTTCGCGAACTTGACCTGCCCGACTTCAGGCGCCTTGCAGTTCACCCCACCGCAGAGCACCGTGTCGATCGCGCTGCACGGATCGCACGCGCAGATCGCGCCCTACGGTGGCACGACCGAGCACCTGCACTGTGGGATCGTCCGCCTCACACCTGTCACCGCCAAGCGCTTCCAGTAGCACCGGCCGGCTCGGGCGGGCACGTGGCGCGCCCGCCCGCGCTCGGTGACGCAGGCGTCGAATCGCGCCAGGTGCGACATTCCTCCAGCGCAGCGGCCTCCAGACGGTGCCTAGCGCCCGAATTGCACCGGTAGGGCCGGACAAGGTCTCATGTCGCGCGTCGCCGAACCGCGCGGTCCAATGTCGCCGAACACGGGGCCGCTCTCCGCGTCGGTTGCGACGAGGTCGTCGTCCTCTATCGTTCATGCGTGGTCGTGTGCACGCTGTTCGGAGAGTCGCGAGAAAGAAGGCAGCCGTGAACAGCAAGGATCTCCTGGGACAATTAGCAGAGCACCTTTCAGTTCGCCGCGCCTTCGGTACCGCCTACGAAAGGGACGGACTCCTCGTCATCCCTGTGGCGCTCGTGGCGGGAGGGGGCGGGGGAGGCGAAGGGACGGTTCTGCTGGGCGACGGCACCGGTGGATCCGCCGGCACCGCGCCGAGCGGGTCCGGCGGGGGCTTCGGAGGACTGGTTCTCCCGATCGGGACCTACGTCGTGAAAGACGACAGCGTCCGTTTCGTGCCGGTCGTGAATGTGACGGTCATCGTGTTGGCGGGTCTCAGCCTGGTCCGACTACTTGTCCGCTCTCGTGGACGCGGCCGGCGACGGCGCGCCCGCGCGCACAACTCCTGCTGCACAGAACGAGCACGTCATTCGGTTCTCTAGATCGCCCGTTGGGGCCTACGTGCCCCAACTCGCCGGATGACGGATCAGCGTTCCCAGCAGTACGAGAAGATGCCGCGAAGTGAATCGTCATAGCCCGCGAACCGGCGCGCCATGAAGTGTGGATCCCCGGGTCCGACCGGCGGATACGTGAAGCCGAGGGGCGCGGACGGCTCAAAGCCGAAGCGCCCGTAGTAGAGGGGGTCTCCGAGAACCAAGACGACTGGCCAACCCACCTGCTCGGCCCGCTTGAGCAGCTCCTGCATAAGCGCCGTTCCGACCCCGGAGCCTTGATGTCCCGGCTCCACTGCCAGGGGAGCGACCGCCACGTTGGGGTGACCGCCGAGATCGCCCACGCCTCCCAGCACGTGTCCGATGATCAGCTCACCGTCGAGCGCGACGAGGTCGAGCCCGTCAGCGACCGCGTTCCGCTGCCACGTCTCCAAGACGACCTGGACCTCTTCGCTCCCGTCTCGAACGGCATCGGTGAACGCCGCGCGAACGAGTGCGAGGATTGCATCCCGGTCTCGATCCTGAACGTCCCGGATCGCCCATGGCACGGTTCCATGTTGGCAGCCACGGTCTCCGACCGCCGGGTGAGTGGGGCAGTGCGGCACGGTTGGGGAGGGGTCACAGCCTCCCGAGCTGCTCAGCCGAGGCTGAAATTCGGGTTGTGGATCAGGCCAAGGATGCTGCCGTCCGGAGTCCGAACTGTCGCTGTGACGATGCCATCGCCCACGTCAGCCACGGGGGTGTGCTCGGTGGCACCCGACGCCTTGGCCGTGGCTACTGCCTGGACCACATCGGGAACTCCCCAGTAGGAGAGGGCACCGTCCGCTGGGTCGGCGTCAGGCAGCAGGCCCAGCTCATAGCCGCCAACACTGAACCCCACGTAGAACGGTTGGTCGAAGTACGGGCCGAAGCCGAGCATCTCGGTCCACCATTGCTTGGCCGCATCGAGATCGGGGGCCGGATAGATGACGGTACGGAGTCCTTCGAGCGGGATCGACATGCACCGAGTTTCGCACGAGATGGCTACATTCTCATCCTGACCCGAACCGAAGGGGAGTCATTGTGACGGTCCACGACCCCAAGGTCCTCAGAGGCCGCTTGGAACAGTTCGCCGAAGAGCTCCCCTTCGAGGTGGTCAGCCGTCCCATGATGGGCGGTTTCATTGGCTACGCCGACGGGCGAACGTTCGTTTCGATCTCGCCCGGTGGACTCGGCGTGAAGCTGCTCCCTGCCGACCAGGAGCGGGCCCTCGCTCGTCCCGGAGCGGCGAGGATGCGTCATTCTCCCGAAGATCCCGAGAGCAAGAGCTACATCACGTTCTCGGAGGCGGACACCGCCGACGACGAGTTCATGATCGAGTGGCTTCTGCTGGCGGCCAAGACCGCCCCTGCGAAGAAGCGCTAACCCTGCTGGGTCCCCCCTAATCGCCAGGAGCCGGCGCACAGAACGACGGAGCCAGCTGAGTCGCGGTGTGGCGATCTGCTTGCGTCGTTGGACAGGGC
>CAWGNK010000001.1:0-14539 GCA_963823945.1 uncultured Acidimicrobiaceae bacterium | reverse complement strand
TCGCGAGGATGTTCAGCCCGATCGGCAGCCGCACGCGGGACTCGACCAACTTCGCCGGGGGCACGACGAACCTGTCCCAGAGCCGCAACTCGCCTCTCGGCGGGGCGCCATCCGCCTGCCGCGCCCGGGATCGTATTCCGAGCCGGGAGAAGGCGAACCAAGCGGGAATGCCGATCGCGTTGACATAGCGGATCTCGCTCACCGCCAGGTCCGCTTCCGCGATGACACCGGACAGCGATTTGGGGTTGTAGCGCCGGCAATGCCCTATGCGACGATCCCAATCCCCGTATAGCCAGTTGTATGCGGGAACGTAAATGATGATATTGCCACCCGGGTTCAGATAGCGGGCGAGCTTCCGCAAGGCCAGTTCATCGTCAAAAATATGCTCGAGAACGTTGAAGAGCACGACCGAGTCGAATGTCTCGTCCAGTTCGTCCGTGCGCAGGTCGAAGGAGATGACCGAGATATTCGCCGCTCCGGCGAACCGCCGGCGCAGCGCCTCGACACAGTCCGCCGACATGTCGCTGGCGACGTAGCGGTCCGCCGAATCGAACAGGTAGCGGGATATCGCACCTTGGCCGGCGCCAACCTCCAGCACGGTGCGACCCAGATGTCCCTTGCAGATCCCCGCGATCCAGGCGTGGTACGCCGAGGACACATCCGCGGCCACCTCGAGGCCGTGACTGTGCACATCGGCATCCGGAGAGGGGTCCGCGCGCGGATGGAGATACCGGGAATATGGCGCCTTTTCGCGCATCGAATCGAACGTATCACAGGCGAAAGTGGGCGCCGCGAATTATGGAGGTGAGCCGGTCGCGTGCATACTGACGCTTGTGACCCCAATCTGCTTCTCCATTGCTCGCTTCGCCGTGCACCGCCTCCTCCCATTTCCCCGGGGCGGCGGGCAGCTCAGCTTGTCGGGCGGCGTGACGGACTCGGACATGTCCGGGGAGGGTGGCGCGCGCCGCGGAGGCATCACCAGCGACGGCAAGGACTCTGAATGCTCCGAGGTCCCTCGCGGCGCGCCGCCGGTCCGGCTCGCTGGGACCTCGCGGCTCAGCCGTGTTGCCAGATACGGCTCCGGGCGCCCTTCACGCCGGGGAGGGCTGCCTGGTCGAGCCGCACGAGATCCTCGTCGTCCATGCTCCAGCCGAGGGCCCCGGCGTTGTCCTCCGCCTGACGCCGGTTCTTGGCGCCCGGAATCGGCACGGCGCCCTTGGCGATCACCCAGTTCAGAGCCACCTGACCCGGCGTCCTGCCTCCGTGCTTCTCGCCGATGCGCCTCAGCTCGGCGACAACATCCCCGACAACTGCCATCGGGTAGCGGCCGAAGTTCCTTCCCTTGGGCGGAGGGACCGAGACCGAGTACTTGCCCGTGAGCCGGCCCTGCCCGAGCGGCGAGTAGGCGATCGGCACGACACCCAGCTCCTTGCACACGTCAAGCAGACCATTCGTCTCAGGAGTACGGCGCAGGAGGGAGAACTCGATCTGGTTGGTGGCAAGCCGCATGCCCCGTTGGCGCAGCTCGGCATCCATCGACCGGGTCTCGGCGGCCGAATAGTTCGACACGCCGACCGCTCTAACGAGTCCAGCCTCGTGCGCCGCGGCCAGCGCATCGGCCAGTTCGGCATGGGAACGAAGACTGATCGGGCCGTGGATCTGGTAGAGGTCGACCGCCGGAAGACCCAGGCGGCGCAGCGATTCCCGCAGGGACTTCGACAACGCCCGGACGACCCGCAGCTTCCACGGATACGGCAGGAACTTGGTGGCGATGATGGCGGTCGCGGCCCTTCGCGGGTCGCCGGCCAGCATCGCACCGAGGATGCGCTCGCTCTCGCCGCGGCCGTAGATCTCTGCGGTGTCGAACAGCGTGACACCGGCGTCGATCGAGGCCCCCCACGCCTCCTCGATCGAGGCGCGCGTGAGATCGGCGTCGTACCCGCCCATGCCCCAGGTCATCAGATCGCCCCACGCCCAGGTCCCGACGCCGAGGGCGGGGATCGTGACGGTGGATCCCGCGAGTGTGTAGCTCTCCTGGTTCATGGGCGCACCGCCTGGAACTCTACGACGCTCGGGTCCCGGCCCGGCCACCCGGCCCAGCGGGATCCCGAGATCCGGATACGGTATCTGCGCACAGCCTGTCAGAACCGCGCCCGAGGTCGTCGCGATCGAACCGAACAACCCACGATGACGGCCTCCACGAGGGACGGGACCCACAGCGTCATGACGGCGCTCGGTGAGATCCGGGACGGCCGGCCGTGCTGATCGGCCTGCTGCGCAAGTACCTGCATCCCTATCTCGCCCAGGTCGGCCTCATCGTCGCGCTGCTGGTCGTCCAGACCGCCGGGGCTCTGTACCTGCCGAACCTCAACGCCGACATCATCAACAACGGGATCATCAAGGGAGACCTCCACTACATCGTGACGACCGGCGGCGTCATGCTCGCCATCACCCTGGTCCTCGGCGTCGTTTCGATCGTGGCCGTGTACTGGGCGTCACGCGTGTCGATGGGGGTCGGCGCCGATATCCGGGGCGCCGTCTTCACCCGTGTCCAGGGCTTCTCTGCCCGCGAGATGAACCATTTCGGCACGCCGTCGCTCATCACCCGCAACACCAACGACGTCCAGCAGGTCCAGATCTTCCTGCAGGTGGCGCTGACGCTCATGGTGATCGCCCCCATCATGAGCGTCGGGGGCGTCGTGCTCGCCGTCCGCGAGGGCGGAAGCCTGTCGCTCCTGCTGGTGGTCGCCGTGCCCGTGATGGCGCTTTTCATCGGCACCGTGATGACACTCGTCGTGCCGCAGTTCCGCGTCATGCAGGTCCGGATCGACCGGATCAACCAGGTCCTGCGGGAGCAGATCACCGGGGTCCGGGTCATCCGCGCCTTCGTCCGCAACGCAACCGAGCGAGAACGCTTCGGGGAGGCGAACGCCAACCTCACCTCGACCGCCCTGCGGGTGAACCGGATCTTCGCCCTCACCCTGCCGGCGCTGATGGTCATCCTGAACCTCTCCAGCGTCGCCGTGCTGTGGTTCGGCGGTCGACTGGTGGGCGAGGGATCGATCCCGATCGGCAATCTCACCGCCTTCCTCGCCTACATCCTGCAGATCCTGCTGGCCGTGATGATGGCGGTGATGATGGCGATTCTCGCCCCCCGGGCCGTCGCCAGCGCCGAGCGCATCACGCAGGTGCTGGACACCGAGCCTTCGGTGATGGACCCGGCAAGTCCCGTCCACCCGGCGCGGCCGACCGGCACCGTGGAGTTCCGCAGTGTCACCTTCGGCTACCCCGGGGGCGAGCCCGTGCTGACGGACCTCTCGTTCACGCTGCGGCCGGGCGAGACGAGCGCCGTCATCGGCGGGACGGGCAGCGGCAAGACGACGCTGCTCAACCTCATCCCGCGCTTTTTCGACCCGACGAGCGGCATCGTGCTCGTCGACGGCGTCGACGTCCGGGAGCAGGATCTCGAGGAGCTCTGGAGCTCGATCGGGCTCGTCCCGCAGACGGCGTTCCTCTTCAGCGGGACGGTCGCCGACAACCTGCGGTACGGGCGGCCCGAGGCGAGCGACGCCGAGCTGTGGCATGCCCTCGAGATAGCCCAAGCGCGCGACTTCGTCGCCTCGATGCCCGGGGACCTCGCGGCACCGATCGACCAGGGCGGAACGAACGTCTCCGGGGGCCAGCGCCAGCGCCTGTCGATCGCCCGGGCGCTGGTCAAACAGCCGAAGCTCTACCTGTTCGACGACTGCTTCTCGGCGCTCGACGCCGCCACCGACGCCCGACTGCGCGCTGCACTCAAGACGGCGACGCGTGACGCCGCCGTCGTCATCGTGGCGCAGCGGGTGAGCACGATCATGCACGCCGACCACATCATCGTCCTCGACGACGGACGGATCGTCGGGATGGGCTCGCACGCCGAACTGCTGTCGAGCTGCGACGCCTACCGGGAGATCGTCCTGTCCCAGCTGGGTGAGGACGCCGCCACATGATGGGGGGACGGCCCGGGGGCCGACGCGGGATAGGAACCACAGCGCCCGGGGAGCGCACCAAGGACCTGCGCGGCACCCTGCGGCGCCTGCTGGCGCGGCTGCGGCCCGAGCGGCTCCGCCTCGTCGTCGCACTCGGGCTCGGCGTGATCTCGGTGGCTCTCACGGTCTCCGGGCCCAAGATCCTCGGCAACGCCACGAACGTCCTTTTCGACGGCGTGGTGGGCAGGAGGCTGGCACCCGGGATCACCAAGGCGCAGGCCATCGCCGAGCTGCGGGCCCACGGCGAGCGCCAGCTCGCCGACATGCTCTCCGGGATGAGCTTCACCCCGGGACACGGCGTCGATCTGTCGCGCCTCGGCCTCATTCTCGGGCTGGCGGCCGGCGTCTATCTGCTCGGCGCGCTCTTCAGCTACGGCCAGGGGTTCCTCATGGCGGGGATCACCCAGCGCACGATGTCCGGGCTGCGGCGCGAGGTCGAGGAGAAGCTGGCGCGCCTGCCGCTGCGGTACTTCGACAGCCACCCGCACGGTGACACGCTCAGCCGGGTCACGAACGACATCGACAACCTCACGACGACCTTGCAACAGGGGCTCAGCCAGCTGCTCACGTCGGTGCTGACGGTCGTCGGCGTGATGGGGATGATGTTCTGGATCTCACCGATCCTCGCGGTGGTGTCCGTGGTCGTCATCCCCTGCGCCATCGGGGTCACCTTCTTCATCGCGCGCCGCAGCCAGGTCCAGTTCGCGGCGCAGTGGAAGCGGACGGGATCGCTGAACGGCCTGGTGGAGGAGACCCACACCGGGCACGTGCTGGTGCAGATCTTCGGCCGGCGCGCGGCCACGATCGACGAGTTCGGCGGCCAGAACCGGCGCCTGTTCGACGCGAGCTTCCGGGCGCAGTTCCTGTCGGGGATCATCCAACCGGCGATGCAGTTCCTCGCCAACATCAACTACGTCGTGATCGCCGTGTTCGGCGGCTACCGGGTGGCCTCCGGCGCGATGTCGCTCGGCGACGTGCAGGCCTTCATCCAGTACTCGCGTCAGTTCACGATGCCGATCACCCAGATCGCCAGCCAGATGAACCTTCTGCAGTCGGGCCTCGCCTCAGCCGAGCGGGTCTTCGAGTTCCTCGACGCCTCCGAGGAGACGGCCGACCGGGAGCTGTCCTCGGTGGCGGTGCTGAGCCCGGCGACAGACGGCCGCGTGCAGCTCGAGCACGTCTCGTTCCGCTACGAGCCCGACAAGCCGCTCATCGAGGACTTCACCCTGGACGCCTCGCCCGGCCAGACCGTGGCGATCGTCGGCCCGACCGGGGCGGGCAAGACCACGATCGTCAACCTGCTCGTCCGCTTCTACGAGATCGACGCCGGGCGGATCCTGCTCGACGGCAACGACTACCGCGACCTCACCCGCGACGAGGTGCGCAGCGCCTACGGCATGGTCCTGCAGGACACCTGGCTGTTCGCCGGCACGATCTGGGACAACATCGGCTACGGCAGGGAGGGCGCGACTCACGAGGAGATCCTCGAGGCGGCCAGGGCCGCCTACGTCGACCACTTCGTCCGCACCCTGCCCGACGGCTACGACACCGTGCTCGACGACGAAGCCTCGAACATCTCACAGGGTCAGAAGCAGCTGCTGACGATCGCGCGGGCGTTCCTCGCCAGCCCGGAGATCCTCATCCTCGACGAAGCGACGAGCAACGTCGACACCCGCACCGAAGTGCTCATCCAGCAGGCGATGATCCGGCTGCGCCGCGGCCGGACGAGCTTCGTCATCGCCCACCGCCTGTCGACGATCCGCGACGCGGACACGATCATCGTCATGGACGCCGGGCACATCGTGGAACAGGGCAGCCACGCCCAGCTGCTCGCCCGCGGCGGCTTCTACCACTCCCTCTACCACAGCCAGTTCACCGAGGCCGACGGCGTCGCGGGCTGAGGCGCCCCGGCGGCCCGACGGGCGGGTGTCTAGACCACGATGACGGCCTTGCCGCGCGAGTGCTCGGTCTTCAGGCGGCGGACCGCATCCGGGGCCTCGGCGAGCGGGAACCTGGTGCCCATGACGGGCGTGAGCTTGCCGGACGCGACGAGCTCGAGCAGGTACTTCAGGTCCTCCGTCTTGATCTGCGCGAGGAAGCCGACGAGCTTCCGGCCCACGAACGGCCCCACGAGGCGCGCCAAGGCCAGGCGGCCGATGCCGTCGATCAGCGGTCCCCCCTCGTCGCCCCCGACCATGACGAGGGTCCCGCCGGGATTGAGGCAACGCCGCAGGCGGTGGAACGGGAGCCTCCCCGCCGTCTCGACGATGAGGTCGTACCGGCGCGTCCCGTCGGCGAAGTCCTCCGCCGTGTAGTCGACGACGTGGTCGGCGCCGATCGAGCGCACCAGATCCAGCTTCGTCGTGCTGCACACGCCGGTGACCTCGGCGCCGAGGGCCTTGGCGATCTGCACGGCGTAGGTCCCGACCCCTCCGGCAGCACCGATGACGGCCACCTGCTGTCCCGGCTGCACCTTCCCCCGGTCGCGCACGGCCTGGAGGGCGGTGCAGCCCGAGACGGGGATCACCGCCGCCTGCTCGAACGTGAGATCGGCCGGCTTGGCCACGAGCCTTGCTTCCGGGGCGTTCGCATACTCGGCGAAGGCGCCCTCGCCGCTGCCCAACACCTCGTCACCCGGCTTGAACCGGGTCACGTCCGGGCCGACCGCCTCGACGACTCCCGCGAGGTCCCAACCGCGAACCCGTGACCGCGGACGGCGCAGGCCGAGACCCATGAGGCGCGCCACGTACGGCCGGCCGGTCGTGAGGTGCCAGACACTGGGGTCGACCCCGGCCGCCCGGACACCGACGAGCACGTCGCCGTCGCCGACGACGGGCCTGTCGATCTCGCTGAGATGGAGGACGTCCGGTGAGCCGTACACGTCCTGGACGATCGCCTGCACGCCGCCTCCCTCATCGCCGCCAAGAAACCCTGCGGACCGCCAGCCTTGCCGAGAAGTGTCACCCGGAGGGCGGCTCGTTGCAAACACGCCGCATCAGGCACCGGCGCCGGCGGTTCACGCTGCGATCACGCTCGGCCATCGTCCCCGCTACGGCCGTCGAATCCGGCCGGCGCCAATCCGAACCGGCGCGCCCGCCGTAGATCCATGGTGCCATGCCAACAACGACGAGCTCGGGTCCGGTCCCGCGATGAACCTCTCGTTCCGGTGCGCCCGGGTTCGCAAAGGTTTGCGATCGTGATGGCGCGACACCGCTGGGTCCGCTGGGTGGCGGCCGGCGTGATCCTGTTCGTCGGGCTCGCGGTTGCCGGTCCCTTCGTCTACATCCACTTCATCGAAGGGCCCCCGAAGCCCAAGCTCACGCTGCCCAAGTCGACGGGGACGAACCCGTCGACGGCCCAGGCAACCTCGCTCACGGGGACCTGGAACGTCACCACGGGCTCCAGGGCAGGATACCGGGTGCAGGAGGTGCTGCTCGGCCAGAGCGATACGGCAGTCGGCCGCTCGTCCGACGTCTCGGGTTCGCTCGTCATCGACGGAACCGTCCTGCGCTCGGCGCGCTTCAGCGTCCCGCTCGCCACGGTGATCAGCGACCAAGGCGAACGCAACGCCCAGTTCGACGGGCGCATCATGGACGTCGCCCGGTGGCCGACCGCCACGTTCGCCCTCACGTCGCCGGTCCCCTTCGGGCGCGTCCCCGCGGCGGGGAAGGTCACAAGAGCCAGGGCGCAAGGCGAGCTCACGATGCACGGAGTGACGCACGCCGTGACCGTCACGGTCAGCGCCGAGGTCAAGGGAACCTCGATCTACGTCCTCGCCGACGCGACGGTCGTCTTCGCCGACTGGCGCATCCAGAACCCGAGCATCGGCGGCTTCGTGACGACGGCCAACCAGGGCACGCTCGAGGTCCTGCTGCACGTCGTGAAGGGCGCCGTCCCCGCCACGACAACGACGACCACCCCCAGCCCGGGCCGCCCCGGCGCGGTAACGCTGCCGGCGACGACCCTGCCCCCACTGTCGATCAAGCCGAAGCACTGACCCGCCGCCCTCCCGGGTCGAGGCGCCACGAGTTCCGTCGACGACGGGTCCCGCGACCCGACGGAACCGGCGGTCCTCGCCCGCACCGCCGCCCCCGGGGGTCGGGTTGCCTACTTCAGCAGGCTCCTCAGCATCCAGGCCGTCTTCTCGTGGATCTGCATCCGCCGCGTGAGCAGATCGGCCGTCGGCTGGTCGCTCGCCTCGTTGGCGACGACGAAGGTGGCGCGGGCGGTCCGGACCACCGCCTCCTGGCCGGCGACGAGCCGACGAATCATCTCCGTCGCGTCCGGCGCGTCGGTGTCCTCGGGGATCGACGCCAGCTGTGCGAACTCCCGGAACGTCGCGGGCGCCGGTGCACCGAGGGCCCTGATGCGCTCGGCGATCTCGTCGACGGCGAGCGCGAGCTCGTTGTACTCGGTCTCGAACATGAGATGGAGGGTCCCGAACATCGGGCCGGTCACGTTCCAGTGGTAGTTGTGCGTCTTCAGGTACAGGGTGTACGTGTCACCGAGAACCGCTGACAGGCCCCGCACGATCTCTTCGCGCTTCTCGGCAGGGATCCCGATGCCGATGCCCGCATCCACGCTTGACATGTTCCTCCTCGCCCGCACGCTGACTGGTGCTTCCACGCCACCGCCCGGTGGCCGTCGGTCCAAGCGCCGGGCGAATGATCGCCCGCCGTCACCCGACGCGGTCATCGTAGTGTCGGCCCCGGCGCGGAGGCCCCAGAAATCGGGGATTCCAGCTTGTCAGTCAGGCAATTCGCGTCCACACCCGGTCCCGCGGGACCCGGTGTGGCGCACGCTCGCCTGCCGCCGAACCGCTTGGACGGGTTCTCGGCTTCCGTGCGATCGCCTCTCCGGCCTCGCCTGCCCGTGCGCGGGCCACCCGGGCCGCGCGGACCTTCGGCCCCTTGGGTCGCGACGCCAGCGGGTGTATAGCTAGGGGTGTGGAGCCGGAGATGGCGGCGCACGACGTCGTGATCGTCGGGGTGGACGGCACTCCCTCGTCGGTCGCCGCCCTGCGCTGGGCTGCCCGTCAGGCAGAGCTGACAGGAGCGACGCTCCGGGTGGTGACGACCTGGGCTTTCCCGGCCACCGTCGGGTGGACGCCGCCCTACCCGGACGATTTCGACCCCGAGGCGGATGCCCGCGGCGTGCAGGGCGAGGCCGTCGCCGAGGCGCTGGGGACCGACCCGAAGATCCCGCTGGAGCTCGTCGTCGTCGAAGGCCACGCCTCCGCGACCCTCATCGAGATGTCACATGAAGCGAGCCTGCTCGTCGTCGGCTGCCGGGGCCACGGCGCGGTCACGGGAATCCTCGTCGGGTCCGTGAGCGAGCACGTCGTGTGCCACGCCGGCTGCCCTGTCGTCGTCGTCCGTCACTGATCCGACCGCCGTCGGGCGGGAATCGCGCTCCAGAGGGGAATTGACCCCGGGTCAGGTGTCCGCGGGGTTGCGGAGGTGCGTCCCGTAGAAGGCGTAGACCTTCTCCCATCCGTCGACCGCCTGTTCCGGCCGGTACGACGCACGTTCGGTCGCGAAGAAGCCGTGCCCGGCCCCGTCGTAACGATGGAATTCGTGGTCTTTGCCGTACTTGTGGAGCTCGGCTTCGATCCGGTCGACCTCCTCCGGGGTCGGGAACTGGTCTTCGTTGCCGAAGATGCCGAGGATCGGGCAGTGCATGTCGCGGGTCAGGTCGAACGGTGCCACCGGTTGCGCGGGGCTCAGGTCCTCCGGGCCCATCACGACGTGCCCACCCCAGCAGTCGACGGCGGCGTCGAGCACGGTGCTCGAACAGGCCGCGAGGTAGGCGTGACGTCCACCGGAGCAGAACCCGATCACACCTACCCTGCCGTTCGCATCGGGTTGGGAGCGCAGGAAGGCGGCCGCCCCCTCGATGTCGCCGACGACCTGTGTATCGGGGACGCCCCCCTGGGCCATCGCCGCCGCGGCGAGGTCGTCCCAACGACCCGGGCCGAGACGGGAGTAGAGATGCGGCGCGACCGCGGCGAAACCGTGGGCGGCAAGGCGGAACGTGACCTGCCGGGTCCATTCGTCCCAGCCAGGCATGTGGTGGACGACGACGACCCCGGGAACCGACCCGCTTCCGACGGGGCGGGTGAAGTACGCCTCGATCGGGTCTCCGTTGTGACCGATCACCGTCACGACTTCAGAGCAGATCTCGTCCGACATCGATTCATCCCCCTCCCGGCCAAACCGTCCGTCTGGGGCCGCACCGGCGGTCACGTCGGCGCGGGGTCAAGCGACGGCAGTGTACCGCCGCGCCACCGGGCGATCGCGGCCTCTTCGCCCGTCCCGGCGCGCCAGGTCTCCCCGCTCCATCGGCGGTTCGCTGTCGTCCGGTCGCCGTTCAACGTGGCGGGATGCGACCCGTCCCGGCGCCGACCGGTCCCGAAGTGGTCCGGGTCGGACTCAGGCGACGCCGGCGGCGCGGACGACCCCGGGTGGGCCCTTCCCGTGTTTGACATTCCACGCCGCCACCTCAAACCGGTAGGACCGTGCGGGGACGAATCCCGTGAGCCGCACCGTGCGGATTCGGGAACCGAACCGCCAGCTGCGCTCGGCGGTGCCCGAAATCGAGACGGCGACCGTGTAGGAGGTGATCCGCGAACCCCCGTCGCTCGCCGGGGTCTGCCAGTGGAGAACGACCGTCGTTCCCGCCCGCACGAGACCGAGCATTCGCGGCGCGCTCGGCGCGCTCGGCACGTACCGGAACCACGCCCGCGGGGGCGGCGCGGCTCCTCGCCCCGACCCGAGCAATGCGACGGCAACACGGGTGTTCGCGCGCCCGGGGGGCGAGTACACCTCCGCCACATACGGGTCATCCCGCGGGAACCCCGGTGCCGGTACCGCCGCACTCGAAACGGCCGGACCGAACAGCACCGCCGAGGCTTCGTCGACGCCGTTCCCGAACAGCGCCACCCGGATCCCGCCGGAGGCCGGACCCACCGCGGGGTACACCGCCACGAGCGAGTGCGCGGAACGGGGGACGAAGACGAACGTGTCGACGGCCCGTCGCGCGCGGCCGCACGCCGTCGCCGAACACGGCAGGACGTCGACAGGCCCCGCGGCGTGCGCCGGGGTCCTGACCATCAGCTCGCCGGCCGAGACGTGCACCACCGCCGAGCCGGTGGAGACCCCGAGCTCCGGAGAGAACTCGCCCACGAAAGCGACCGACCGGACTCCGGCGAGACCCTCCCCGGTGACGAGGAGCTCGGTCCCACCCGCTGCCGAACCACCGAGTACGGAGAGGTGATGCACGGTGAGCACCTTGCCGACCGGCACGGCGGTGGCGTTGCTCAGCCCCCCGGCAGTCTGGACGCTCACACCGCCGGCGAACGACACGGCCGAAACGCCCGTCGAGTACTCGGACGTCGGCGTGACGACGATCGACGTCGGGGAGACGTAGTCGACCATCGTCTGCTCGCTATCGACCGACGATGCCGTCCCGAGGTTCACCCAGTCGAACGAGAGCACCGAGAAGCCAGATCCGAAGATGCGCACCGGCAGGGCGGCTGAAGCGCCGACCGCGACCAGTGTCACTTTCGGGGTCGGGACATAGTCATACTCCGTCGCCGCCGGGGCCTCCTCGGTGCCCGCGGCAGTCCGGATCACCCCTTGGGGACCGAACACGACATGCCCGGAGGGTGGCGGCAAGATCGGTACGGTCGCGCTCGAACCCCGTGGGGTACGAACGACGACCTCGACCTGGCAGACGGTCGCGGGCTCGAAACGGACGCCAGTCGCGCACCTGGTCGCCGGTGTTTCGGCGGGCACGCGAGCCCTGATCTCATAGTCGTGCAGAACCGTGACCCGTGACGACGCCACCCCGCCGAACTTGACCGAGGGCACCGCTCCGGCGGCAAAGCCGCTTCCCCAGATCGTGACGGAGCGGCCACCCCGCATGTTCCCGGCGGGGGGACCGATCGCCGCCACGCTTGGCTCAGCCAGGTGGGATACGTCCTCGGCGACGTAGTCGTAGAGCGACGCAACGGTCCCCCGGCTCGTCGCCTCTCCCGATCGGTTCGTGACGGTCACCAAGATCTCGACCGCGCCGGCGGCACCCGTCGCCGCCTCGGCCGGGGGGACGGCCGACGGGGGTGCGGTGACGGTCAGCGAGGTGTCCGAGACAGAATCGATGCTCGCCTCTGCCGAGCCGAACTCGACGTGCAGCTTTGTGCCGGGCGTCGTGAAGCCAGTGCCGGTCAGGGTGACGACGTTGCCCCCCGTCGTCGGGCCGTCCACGGGCGCGACCCCGGACACGACCGGTGCCGCGATGACGCCCCCGGCCGTCGTCGCGACGGCGCAGAGCGCGCCCGCCAGGCCGCCGTTTCCCGTCGGGTCGGTGACAATCGGCGAGCCGAGACCCGAGGCGAGGTCGAATCCCGGCCCGGCCGAGTAGCCGTGACCCAGGCCGAAAACGTCGTTGTCGCCGGCCGTGATGTCGTTGAAGGAGGTCGCATAGCTCGACGCCGCGACCGCGTAGAGCTCAGAGGCGACGAAGCCGAGATCCCGCCCGCCAGGCGTCACCGGGAGTGTCGCGCACGCGCCCCCCGACGAGGCGATGTCAGCGACGATCGCGGCCCACGTCGGTGTGGAGATCGACGTCCCGCCGAGGGTCGTCCACCCGGCGCTTCCCGAGGGAAACGAGGATCCGGACGAGAAGCTCGCGCTGTAGAAGGTCACCCCCCGGTCCTCGTCGGCGGCCGAGCTCACGTCCGGCACGAGTCGTCTCGGCGCGTCCGCGGTGCCCGGAACGCCCGACTGGGCCTGCCAGACCGGACTCGCCCACGAGTTCGACTCCCCGCCACCAGTCCCGCCGCCCGACGCACCGTCGTTCCATACGACCTCGTCAGTGCGGCCGAGTGGTGGCACGTCGGAGTGAAGCGAGGTCCCGCCGACACCGACGACGTACGGCTGCGACGCCGGGTCGTCGACCGACAGGTAGGGCGGCTCGGGCGTCGAGGAGGAGAACTGCGTCCCCGCGCAGTCGTCCGACCCGGTGTCACCCGAGGAGGCGAACACGGTCTGTCCCTGTGCCGCCGCCTCTTCGAAGATGTAGTTCTCGATCTGTTGAGTCCCCGGGGCCGAGATCTGGAGCGACGTCTCGCACGCGCCCCAGCTCGTCGACAGGATGTTCGCCTGGTCGGCGCTCACCATCGCGTTGTAGGCGTCGACGGGGCCGAACGACGTGTTCGGCGCCGCGTAGACGTCGAGACGGGCGTCGGGCGCGAGCGCGGCGAGCATCTCGAGGTCGAGAACCGCCTCGCCGGTCCCCGGTCCGCGCAGATCGAAGCCGTCGATCGCGGTCGTGTGGATCACGGTCGTGTGACCGGTACCGAAGAAACACCGGTCGAAAGCCACGATGTCGGCGCGCTCGAAGGGTTCGAGTTCGAGCACGCCGACCGTCTGCCCACCGCCGAGTCCGCCCTCGGCGTACAACCTGTCCAAGCCGTAGGCCTTCGCGAGCTGGTCCTCGGTCCAGCCCTTGTTCGCGCTCGCGTTGGAGGTCGCCGCGGCACACGCCTGGGGAGTCGTGCGCGTGCCGGGGATCGCGACCGAGGACGCCGCGGTCGCTCCTGCTCCCGACCGCTCCTCATGAGGGCGTACGACGGATGAATGGGCAAGCACGAGATCGTCGAGACCGAGCACGGCTGACACCGAGTGCGCCACACTCCACGGAAGCCGAGGCGCCTTCGACGGCGCCCAGCCCTCCCTGCCGCCGGCGAGCCGGTAGGCGACGAGGTGAGTGTGGAACGCGGCGTCGACCTCGGCGACGGTCCCTGAAACCGGAACGATGAGACCGTTCGCCGAAACGGTCCCGACGCGCAGTCGCGCACCGCGCAGCGCCTTCTCGACCGCCGCCGTGCTTGGTCTCGAAGGGCCGAACTCGGCCGCGAACTCCCCGGGGGTCAGATAGCGGTGGTAGAGGGGAGAACTGGGCATCGAGACCGCCTGGGCGAACGCGCGAAGTGCCCCCGGATCTCGCGGCCGCAGCGCGACGCCGAGTGAAACCATCCGTGTGGCGGCGAGTGACCCGACACGACGGGCCCCGAACGGCCGGCGCGGGACACCGCCGACCGCCACGAGTGACCCGGACGGCGAGAACGCGTGGCCCACGACCGGCGACGCGCCCGACGCCGAACCGAACAGCGCCGCCACCGCGAACACTGCCAGGCCGCTGACCACTCGGACCGACCGACGTGTAGCGCTCCGCACCGGCGCGCCACCAAGCCGCGTGTCGGACGGACGAATCTGTCAGGTATCGCAGCCGACTTCGACAACGGATCTCCTCGCGTCCTGATCGGACGCCGTTCACAGCCTGAGGCTGCCGACGATACCCGCTCGGACGGTTTACCGCTCGCGCAAGCTGTCGACCCGTCAGGCTCCCCCCACTACCCTTGGTCCCGTCCGCGGTGGTCGCCGTGCCGACCCGAGCGGGACACTTCGGGAGAGGTGCGAGAGCGGCCGAATCGGACTCACTGCTAATGA